>NZ_JNKI01000001.1 GCF_000702005.1 Selenomonas sp. ND2010
CATCCTCAGCCGCCGCTAGGGGCAGTGCCATAAACGAAGCGTTTGATGTTTTCCGTGAAGAACGAAATTTTTATCCTCACTTCTCGTCGAAAAATTGCTACCGTTCAAGCGAAGCGCGTTTTGCAACTTTTTCGATGCTTAATTAAAGATAAAAATTTCGTTTAGGAAAATATCTCCCGCGCAGTGTTGGCACTGCCCCTAGCGGCGGCGAAGAGCTGCTTCGAATGAGGCTCCGCTAACCGATAATCTGTAATTTGTCCGATTCATAGAAGGATAGTACCATCTTTGCTCGGTATACATTAAAACCAAAATGATTTACTAGAACGAATAAAGGTCGCAAAATATGATAAAAGTACATGTGGAATAGAAAAAAGTATTTATTTGTATATTGGTATAAGATTTCTCTTTACATTATTACTGTAAACTGTTATGATGTAGCAACAAAGAAAAATTGAGGTGACTTCTATGCATGAGAATTCGAGCAGCTTTTCGGGACAGATGGGATTTGTTTTGGCTGCTGCTGGTTCTGCCGTTGGTGTTGGGAATCTTTGGCGTTTTCCTTACTTGACTGCGAAAGATGGCGGCGGTTTGTTTTTGTTGATTTATTTGATTTTGGTCATGACCTTTGGTTATGTGCTATTGTCCTCGGATTTGGCTATTGGCCGCCGGACGCAAAAGAATTCAATCCGGGCGTATCAGTCGATGGATTCTCGTTGCTGGTTCCTGGGGATTCTTACGTTCTTGGTGCCCGTACTGATTATGACGTATTATGCCGTTATCGGTGGCTGGATTTTAAAGTATGCGGTAGCCTTTTTGACTGGCCAGGGCGGAGCAGCTGCGGCTGATGCGTACTTCGTGTCGTTTATTACGAATCCTTGGGATGCTGGGTTTTATGCAGTGCTCTTTATGCTGTTGACTGCGATAATCGTTTATCGTGGGGTCGAGAAAGGCATTGAAAAATGCTCCCGGGTTATGATGCCAATTCTATTGGTGGCGATCCTCCTGATTGCTGGCTATTCGCTAAGCCTCAGTTATACGGATGCTGACGGTGTAACTCGTACCGGCATACAGGGATTAGGAATTTATATGATGCCGGATTTTGCCAATCTTACGATGGGCAAGTTCCTGCAGATCCTGCTCGATGCTATGAGCCAGATATTCTTCTCGCTCAGTGTCTCGATGGGAATTATGATTACCTATGGATGCTATGTGCGCAAAGATGTAAATCTAAACCAGTCGGTTTCACAAATTTGCTTGTTTGATACGTTCGTTGGTTTGTTGGCTGGTATGATGATTATTCCGTCGATTTTTGTTTTTTCCGGTATGGAGGGAATGGCCGCTGGTCCAAAGCTTATGTTTGTTTCGTTGCCCAAGGTTTTCGCATCGATGGGAGCAGTGGGGCCGTTTATCGGTATGGGATTTTTTGTTATGGCGGGATTCGCCGCACTTACCAGCTGTATCTCAGTGTTAGAGGCGATAACGGCAAATTGCATGGAGATATTCCGTGCACGTCGTGAGACGGTGACCCGCGTATTGGGGATTGTCTATACGATTATCAGTGTCGTGATTGCCTTGGGGTATAGTGTGTTCTACGTCGAAGTAGCCCTCCCAAACGGTGCGACGGGACAACTGCTCGATATTATGGATTACATCAGTAATTCCTGTATGATGCCGGTGATTTCCCTCTGCTCGGCTATCCTTATCGGTTGGATTGTGAAGCCGGATTGGGTGATTCAGGAGATGGAACGCGACGGTAGTGTGATGCCGCGAAAATGGCTCTATCGCTTTATCATTCGTTATGTTGCACCGGTGATTATGTTGATTCTCTGCCTGCAGGCGTTCGGAATTTTATTGTAATCGAAAAGCCTTTCTTGATTGGAACATTGTTGGATGCCAATCGGAAAGGCTTTTTTATTGGGAAAGGAATAGGAAATTTTCTCTTTGGCAAAATCAGAATAATAGCGTTATAATAGGAACGGCGACGAAATTTATCGAATCGCTTGCAGAAGATAAAGGAGAATTTTTAATGAAGCTCAAGAGAATCGGTATGATTGCCATGGCAATTACCGTGTTTTTTACAAGTTCTGTTATGGCGGCGGGCAATCCTTTTGCCGATGTTCCTGCGGATCACTGGTCCTATGAGGCGGTAACCCATTTGGTATCGGATGGGGTGTTGGCTGGATATGAAGATATGACCTTCAAAGGGCCAAGGGAAATCTCTCGTTATGAGATGGCTATGATGGTCGCTCGGGCGATGGCAGCAGAAAACAGTGAGGAAATAAATAGTCAGGATAGACAGGCAATCGCTCAACTCGCAGCAGAATTCAGCGATGAACTCAATGCGTTAGGAGTTCGTGCTGCCCATTTGGAGCAACAGGCAGATGCGGTCAAATGGAAGGGCAAGGTGGAGTATACCAATAAGCAGGAAAGAGTCCATTCGGAGGCGGAGAAGCGTAGCAGTAATGCGATGTTGTTGCGGCTTGAACCCGTGGCGGAAATTTCGACGAATTGGCTGGTAGCGGCACGTCTTGAGGCGAAACCGGAAATTTCGCGGGATGAGACTGCTGCCGTGCGCTTAAAGCGCGTATACGCACAGGGGGCGTATGATGCCTGGCGCGTGAAGTTTGGCAAGCTGCCGCTTTATACCAATGAGGAAGGGATGCTCTGGGATGGGCAGTATTCCGGCGCGGAAGCCTCTTGGGGTGGCGGTTTGAAGCGACAGACGGGGGCTGTGCTTACGCTGCTGGGGGGGCGACTGAATTCCCAGGAATTATCGCCAGCAATTGGCATTATCGGCAAAGATCCTGCCGATTTGTATGGATTTAATTTTGATGGTACGAAAAATAAATTTACGAGCGGGGCAGGCGCCTATTGGCTCAAGGGGGATAATTGGAATTCGGCTTACTTTACTGCGGGAAATACTGCTGCGATTTGGTCGGTGCACGGGTCTTATCGGTTTACTCATCGCATTCGGTTAAGTGGTGCTTATGCCGAAAATACCAAAACGAATCGACAAGATATCGCTTGGCAAACCGTATTGGATTATGGGACGTATCAGCCGGAAAAACAGGGCTCATGGCAGCTTTATAGCGCCTATCGTCAATTGGGAGAATCCGTAGCTGCTGGCGGCACAGATGATGCCCTTCACTATGGGCAGAAAGGCTGGGAAATCGGAGCAAAATATGCGCCACTTAAGAATGTCGGTGTAATCCTTAAGTATGGGGATGGTGAAGAAATCGATTCGCACCAGAGCCTCAAGCAGTATTTTGCCCGGGTGGAATGTTTCTTCTGAGCCAGGGAAATGCAAAAAAAGAAAGGACTAGTCAAATGTTGGCTAGTCCTTTCTTTTTGAGAAAATTTCCTAAATGTAATTGATAATCCTTGACAATTGCTATTGATATACGTTATCATGTTTGAAGATAAGCAATATCATTTACACCCGCATCGTTGATGCGTGCACTTATTCAATTCATTTGGGAGGTTTTTCTATGACTCTTAAAGAGGGTAAAACAGGCATGACGTTAAAAATCAAGCAGATTGACGATAGCAGCTTGAAAGAGCGTCTCATGACTATGGGCCTTACGCCGGGAACGAAGATAAAAGTTCTGCGGGCTGCTCCGCTGGGCGACCCAATCGCAATCAGCGTCCGTTCCTATAATCTGGCCCTTCGCCGCGCGGATGCAGAGAAGGTTACCGTTGAGCAGGTTGGTTAAAAAGGAGACGATTTAGAAAAATGGCAACAATTGCAGTAGCATTAACCGGTAATCCGAATACCGGTAAATCCACGATATTTAATGAACTTACAGGCGCACGTCAGAAAATCGGTAACTGGCCTGGCGTAACCGTTGATAAAAAGGTAGGTTATGCGCGCCACCAGGACCGTGCGATTTCTATCGTTGACCTCCCAGGTACGTATAGCATTAATGCCCGTTCTCCGGAAGAGAAAATCGTCATCGATTACCTCATGAATAACAAATTGGATCTTGTCATGGATGTGGTGGACAGCTCCAATATCGAGCGTAACCTGTTTTTGACGGTTCAGTTGTTGGAAAAAGGCATTCCTCTTTTGATTGACCTTAACATGGCCGATGATGCAGAGCGCCGTGGTATTAAGATTGACTGCCGCCGGCTCGAGGATGCGCTGGGGATGCCGGTCGTTCAGACGGTAGGCCGCAGCAGCAAGAGTGCGAGAAAGCTGCTGGATGTATTTACTTCCACGGTTATGTCGAATTATGAACCGAGCCAGCTGGTAAAAGATCACATCATCAAGATCCAGGAAATTGAAGCTAGCAGCAAATCGGAGTCACAGAAGCAGGAAGAAATCATCGAGGCTCGTTATGCTTTGATCGATAAAGTCATCGAGCAGTCGGTTACCATGGCTAACGTGGGGCAGACCAAGTCGGAAAAAATCGATAGATTCCTAGCCAATGGCGTTCTGGCGTTACCGATTTTCCTGGCTATCATGTATGGTGTTTTCATGATTACCTTCGAGTGGATTGGTCAGCCGATTGCCGATGCCTTGGATTCGCTGATTAACGAAGATTTCCTCGAATTTGCTACGGATGCTCTCACGGATGCCGGTGTTGCCGAGTGGATGGTATCGCTGGTCTGTGATGGTGTCATTGCTGGTGTTGGTGCAGTGCTCACCTTTGTGCCGCTTATTTTCGTTTTGTTCTTCTGCCTGTCCTTCCTGGATGGTACGGGTTATATGGCACGTATTGCCTTCATCATGGACCCGATTATGCGTCGTTGTGGCCTCACGGGTAAAGGTGTTATGCCACTGATGATGGGCTTTGGCTGCGGCGTTCCGGCAATCATGGGCGCTCGTGCTTTGGATTCGGAGAAAGACCGTATGGTTTCCATCCTCGTAACGCCGTTCCTCACGTGTGGAGCAAAACTGCCGATCATGGCCTTGTTCGCTGCTATGTTCTTCCCGGATAATGCAGCCAATGTTGTTTTTGCTATGTATATTGCTGGTGTCGTTATGGCGATTATTGCAGCAAAAGGTCTGGGGTCTTCGATCTTTAAAGATAAAGGTTCGACGTTCCTGTTGGAGCTTCCGCCGTATCGCATGCCGGATATGAAGTCGGTATTGCTTGAGACCTGGGATAAGGGTAAAGGTTATCTGGTAAAAGCAGGTACGATTATCTTTGCCGCTTCGGTTCTCCTGTGGGTAATGTCTAATTATAACTTTGACGGTCCGTGTGAGATCGACGAGTCGATTCTGGCTGCTCTGGGTGGTTGGATGTCCAATCTGTTCGTATTCCATGGCTTTGCTACTTGGGAATCCGGTGCAGCACTGCTCTCGGGTATTATGGCTAAGGAGACAGTCGTAGCTACGATTGGTGTTCTCTATGGTGCGGCTGATGTATCCACGGAAGCAGCAGATGCTGTTGAGTCTGCTGGTCAGATGATGGAGACGGGCATGGCTTCGAGCTTCACGGCGCTGTCGGCACTGGCATTCATGGTATTCTCGCAGTTATACACGCCATGTGTAACGGCTTTGGGTACTATTAAGAAAGAAGCTGGCGGCTGGAAATGGATGATTTTCTCTGCCGTTTACATGTTTGTTATCGCTTGGCTGGTGTCGCTGTTGGTTTACCAAGGTGGCCGCATCCTGGGCTTCTGATTGTTTCATTGGTAGAATTCAGGTTACCGAGTATTTTCGATAGGAGGGATTTTTATGGCAACCTTTATCGTAGCTGCGGTATTAGCTGTGGCGCTGTTCTTTGCCCTTCGGCATATATATCGCAATTTCCATGAAGGAAAATCCGATTGCTGTGGTGCGTCGGGATGCAGTGGCAGCTGTTGCGGATGCCATTCTGTCCCCGAAAAAAAATAAAACGGAATCCGGTCTTTGCGTATCGTTTCGGTGCGCAGGGGCCGGATTTTCTTTTGGGAGTTCGAATATTTCAGCGAGTATTCAGATGGTTGTCATAAAATTATTACAAGTTACAGCAGGAGAACGAATCGAACTGTCGAAGGGTAATGTTGTAACGAGATAACTAAATAACATCACGGGAGGTTACAGTATGAGGATCAGCAAGCTTAGAAACATGTCAAAGTCGTTGTTCTGGGGCGACAGACCTTTACCTGAGAATTCCGAGATGAAAGGAGTGATTGAGACCGATAATGGCCGTACGGGACTACTGTTGCGGCTGAAGGATGGGATGTACGTGCTGGGGACAGCTGGCAGCCTGTCGAAATTGAATCAAGATAAAATTCGCCGGAAACTCAAGGAAGCATAGGGGCGATACATAGAAACAAGAGCCGCCTTCTAGTTAGGATGCTGGAAGGCGGTTTTGGTGAACGGATTTATTCAGTTAAGAGCAATGAGAAGGGGATTTATTGGTTTGTTCGCTTAAGTTTTTACCGGACTTTGACGATAGAATAGATAGCACAAGGATGTGTATTAGGAGGTGCTTTCTATGGATATGAGTATTGCCGCTATGTCGGTAAGCATGCATCAGGCACAGGCTGGACAGGATATGGGAATTGCTGTTCTCAAGATGGCAATGGAGACCGCTGAGTCGGGACCGATGGAGCTGCTGGAAGGTATGGAGCAGAGCCTTGATCCGAACCTTGGCGCGTTGGTGGATATCCAGGCCTGAGCGGAGTGGCCCTTGTCCGTTGGGACAAGGGCTATTCTTATGACTGATTTTTGCACTTTTTCGTTGTCTAGTGTAAGATATTTATAGTTGTTTATTTTTTAGGAGGTTTGTACGATGACGAATGTTCGAGCAGAAAAAGCTGTGGAATATAAGAAATCATGTAATTGCGCCCAGGCGGTGTTGCTGGCTTTTCAAGAAGAGATGGGAAAATCGGAGGAAGAGCTGCTGGCGTTAGGTTCTGGATTTGGTTCTGGTATGGGCGGTATGGAAGCAACTTGTGGGGCTCTATGTGGTGCTGCGATTGCGGCCGGCATTTTGAATAAGTCGGCTACCCCGACGAAGACGATGACGAAGGCCATGCTGCAGGAATTCAAGGAGAATGCTGGTGCGACCATCTGTGGGGAGCTCAAGGGGATCGAGACGAAAAAGATGCTCTGTTCCTGTGATGATTGTGTACGCCATGCTGTCATTGCGCTCGAAAAGCAGCTTTGATTAGGAGGGGGAACGATGCTTCATATTGGCAGTCATTTGTCGTTTTCCAAAGGGTATTGTGCCATGGGAAAAGAAGCTTTGGAGCTAAAGGCGGATACCTTTGCCTTTTTTACGCGTAATCCCCGTGGCGGCAGGGCGAAAGCTATCGATCGTTCGGATGTGGAGGCGTTTTTGGCCCTGGCTGCGGCCCATGGTTTTGTGAAGCTAGTGGCTCATGCCCCCTATACGATGAATCCCTGTGCGGCCAAAGAAGAACTGCGGAACTTTGCCCGCGAGACGATGGCCGACGATTTGAAGCGCATGGAGTACACGCCGGGCAATTACTATAATTTCCATCCTGGCAGCCATGTCAAGCAGGGAGCGGAAATAGGCATTGATCTTATTGCCGCGCAGCTCAATGCGGTACTTGTTCCCTCGCAGACTACTACGGTTTTGTTGGAGACCATGGCGGGCAAGGGGACGGAGGTGGGCCGGAGCTTCGAGGAGCTTCGGGCGATTCTCGATAAGGTAACGCTTCAAGAGAAAATGGGCGTTTGTCTGGATACCTGCCATGTCTGGGATGCCGGGTATGATATTGTGGGGGATTTGGATGGCGTATTGGCTGAATTCGATCGGATTATTGGCCTTGAGCGGTTAAAGGCAATTCATCTCAATGACAGCCTCAATGCTTGCGGTTCCCATAAGGATCGTCACGCCCGCATTGGCGAGGGACAGATTGGCCTTGCAGCTTTGACTCGTGTGGTAAATCATCCAGCGCTGCGGAATCTTCCCTTTATCCTCGAGACCCCAAATGATCATGATGGTTATGCTGCTGAGATTGCGTTATTGCGCAGTCATTGGCAGGAATGACAAAAGCCGTTGCTCGTAAAAGAGGCAACGGTTTTTGTTTGCTGGCAGGTTTTTCAGGATCAAGAGCGAATACTTTTTTAGAAGCCGTATGGTTCGGATTTTGGTGGATGGGGATCTGAGACAATGAAACTATTAGCGTATAATATCGACGACCGGAAAAAATTGGATAGTTGTTTGGAGCAGTTTCGTTTCGAGTGCCCGGAAAAGGCATCGGCCATTCTCTGTATGGTGATTACCAGTTTGAATCAGCCGCAGGAGATTGCGGCAATGACGGCGCATATCAAGAAGGTGTTGCCGGAGATTCAGGTATGCGGCACTACGACTTCCTGTGAAATTGGCAATGCGCGAGTTCATCACCACAGTCATGAGATTTGCTTTTATGTGTTTGAATCCTCTTCGGTGGAACTTCGCTTCTACGATGGGCATAAGGAGGATTTGGCTTTGGCAGCGTCGGCAGTGGTGGAGCGAGCCAAGGCAGAGGAGCCGGCAGCTGTTGGCATGATGATTACGATGAAATCCCTTAATGGTGCAGCGGATGTCTTCCGCACTTTGCGTCAGCTGCCGCCCCAGGTGCCGATGTTTGGCGGGGCGGCGGATTCTTATGCCGATAAGATTGACGATGTGAAGATAATGCCAACGCATGTATTTACTGAACAGGGCTGTACGGATTGTGGGTTCCTTGTCATTCTGTTTTATGGCGAGAATTTGCATATTCACATCGATTCCTATCTGGGCTGGCGATCGCTGGGGAACGAAGTCACAGTGACGGAATTGGAATCAGACATCAGTGTGTTAAAGGTCAATGATGTAACGGTAGCAGATTTTTATAAAAAATACATCGGGGTTGCACCTGGCCCCAATTTTTTTACTTCTATTATGCCGTTTCCGCTCATGCTGAACCGTGGGGGACATGATATTGCTCGGATACCGATTGGTTATGGCGAGGCAGGTTCGGTGCTGTTTACGAGTAGCATCAATAAGGGAGAATCGGTACGCCTGGCTTATGGTGATCCCATGGAAATCCTGAACCAATCCCATCAAGCACAGGTGAAATTGCAGCGATTTGCTCCCGAAGGAATTTTATTGATTCCCTGCTGTGTGCGGCAGATGTATTTGAAAGACGATTTTCAGTTGGAGCTTACCCCGTTCGGCGCTATTGCACCGACGGTTGGTTTTGCCTCTTATGGAGAGATACAGCGCTTTGAGGATTGTGTGGAGCCGCAGTTGTTGAATGGTGCAATGCTTATTGTAGCCTTTCGGGAAGGCGGACGGGAGCAGGTCGAACCAGAGGATAAATGGATTAGTCAGAGTGAACATATCTTTAAAGACGATCGCATTACGCTTGTAAGTGGCTTGGCCCATTTTGTTTCCGTTACCATTGGTCTGGAAGAAGAAAATCGCAAACTCGAAGAATCGCTGACGCGGCAGGAAGCTCAGCTGCAAAAAATACGAGAGCTTAACCGTCTGTTGAAGGAACAACAGGAACATTTGGAAAAAGCCAAGGAAAAGGCGGAGGCAGCCAACCAGGCGAAGACGACCTTTTTGTTCAATATGAGTCATGATATTCGTACACCGCTCAATGCGATTATTGGTTTTACGGAACTAGAGGAGCGCCATCCGGAAGCGGTAGAAGCCAATCGGGAATACCGCAGGAAGGTAAAGCTAGCCAGTCGTCAGCTGCTCGATATTCTCGATAATGTACTGGAAATGGCCAGAATTGAGAGCAAGCAGATCATCATTGAAGAGGAATTAAATAACGTCAGGGAATTTTATGAGGCATGGATTTCGGTCTTTGAGGGAGAGATGAAGAAGAAAAACCTGTTCTTTAAAACCAGTTATGAAATCAAGCATCCGTACCTGTATTTTGATCGCACGCATGTGATGGAATTGTTGATGAATATCCTTAGCAATGCAGTGAAATATACGGCCAATAACGGGGAGATTTTTGCTGGGGTTCGCGAGCTGCCCGGCAAAACGGAAGGGGAGTGTATCATTGAGACTACGGTTCGGGATAATGGAATCGGTATGTCCAAGGCATTTCAAGCGCAGATTTTTGAGCAGTTCTCCCGGGAGCGGAATTCTTCTCAGAGTGGTATACAGGGAACAGGGCTTGGGATGGCCATTGTCAAGCGGATTGTCGAGATGATGAACGGCACGATAGCCATCAAGAGTAAACTCGGAGAAGGAACGGAAATCATCATCTGTCTGCCACATCATATCGGCGAGGAACCAGAGGAGCAGGCTGCCGCCGAAAACCCGAAAACGGAGTTCAATTTTTCAGGAAAACGCATCTTACTGGTGGAAGATAATGACCTCAATGCAGAGATTGCCGAGGAACTTTTGTCGGCATGTGGGGTCAAGGTAGAACGGGCTTGTGATGGGGTGGAATGTGTGAATATGGTGACTAAGGCCAAGGCGGGCTATTATGATTTGATTCTCATGGACATTCAGATGCCCAATATGAATGGATACAAAGCCACGCAGAAGATTCGCCGTCTCGATGACCCCGATAAAGCCAGCATCATGATTCTGGCCATGACGGCCAACGCATTTAAAGAAGATCGGCAGGACGCGATCAATGCGGGCATGGATGGTCACATTGCGAAACCCATCGATATCCATAAGATGTTCCAGACGATAAAGAATGTATTGTCGTAAATTTTTTGACTAGTCAAAGCAGGGGGGCTACTACCATGAACACAGCACTTACGATTGCAGGCAGTGATTCCAGCGGCGGCGCTGGGATACAGGCAGATATCAAGACGATGACGATGAATGGGGTTTATGCCATGAGCGCAATTACTTCGCTGACCGCACAGAACACTTTGGGGGTGACGGGGATCCTTAATGTGACGCCGGTGTTTTTGGCGCAGGAACTCGATGCGGTTTTTTCCGATATTCGTCCCGATGCGGTAAAAATTGGCATGGTTTCTGAAGCAACGCTGATACGCGTCATTGGCGAAAAGCTGCAGCAATATGGAGCCGAGCATGTCGTTTTGGACCCTGTGATGATTGCCACCAGTGGGGCCCGGTTGTTGGCGGAGGAGGCGGTCTCGGTGTTGGTGGAAACGCTGTTGCCGCTGGCGGAGCTGGTGACGCCGAATATTCCGGAAGCCGAGGTGCTGGCGGGGCATGAGATAAAAAGCAAGGCAGATATGGAACGGGCGGCGGAAACGATAGCTGCTCGATATGGCTGTCAAGTTCTGATGAAGGGCGGGCATCGCGTAAGTGATGCGGATGATTTTTTGTATGAGAAAGGCAAAGGCCACTGGTTTAAAGGCGAGCGGATTGATAATCCCAACACGCATGGAACGGGATGTACGCTGTCCAGTGCGATTGCTGCAAATTTAGCGAAAGGATTTTCCCTTGAGATTTCGGTTCGTCGGTCAAAGGACTATCTATCTGGTGCACTTTCGGCTATGCTGAATTTGGGCGCTGGTTCAGGGCCTATGAATCATGCCTTTAACCTTACGGGAGATTTTTCCAAGGGGGGCAAGACCGCGGATAATGGGAATTGACAATAGCTCGTTGTCATACTATAATGTAACGCAAGAAGACACGCAATGGAGCGGTAACGCTCATTGCGTGTCTGTTTTTTTATATTTAGGAGGTTTTATTATGCGCAGTTTTCCGACTTTTGCTGAACTTGAGGTCAAACGAAATGAAATCAACAGCCGCTTTCATCGTGAGACGAAGCCACTCCTTATCGAACGGTTTCAGGAATTTGGCTTTGTGCCGGTCAACTCGAATACGAAAGAATACATGGTCCTGACGGAAGCTAGTACCGGCAATCATTATTTATTAAATATCACCAAATATGAAATCCGGGTGGAATTCGAACATGTATCGCGTCATGAAATGGTGAAAATCTGTGAAATCAGTAATCTGGCCCTATCCGCGCATACGATTATGAATATTATCATTCAGGCGATTGACTGTTGGCTGCAGTATGGCGTAGTTATGGACTACGTAAAAGTTCAGCATTTGGGAGTAGAGGGCTGATTCGTTGTCAGAGCTGGTGGGCACGTTTTAGGACCGGCAGCAAAAGCAGGGCGGCGAGAGTATTGATGATTCCTTCGAGAAATAGACCTGGGGCAGAGGCAAGGCCGGCGCTGAAACTGTTATAGAGCAAAGCGCCAAAAGCCGTGTAGCCAATGGTCATCCATAGGGAAGCAAGTAAGAAGGCAACGGCGGTGCGCAAGAGATGGGCAGCGCCGTTGTTTAATTTCCAGACAATCCAAGCCATGATAAATTTTATTAGGAGTGTGGGCAGAATCCAGAGCGGAAAGCCACCAAGCAAGTCGGATAGTGCTGAACCGAGGCAGGCGGCGAGAAATGCTGGGCGCTTTGGCAAAAACAGCACCAACAGAAAGATGGCAGCATCGCCAAGATGCGCATAGCCGAGGGGGATGGGAATCCGTGGGACAAAGGTGGTCAAGAATACTAGTGCTGTCATAACTGCGGCAAGGCAGATCGTTTGCGTCGTCCATTTTGTCTGTTGAGAAAAGCCTTTTGGAGTGGAAACAATGTTAGTGTTCACAATAAATCCTTCTTTCTTGTAAAAATATTAACTTTATTGTATACTTGTGCTGACCATAAAGAAATATTCAAATTTAAATAGTTTTTAAGGTCAGAGGGAAAGGATGATTACCAATGCTGACCTATCCATTGGAGCAGGCAGGGACTATGCCTTTGTATGAATACTTATATGACTGCATCCGTAAGGATATCTTGTCGGGGCGCTTGCAGGCTGGGGAAAAGCTTCCGTCAAAGCGTGGGCTGGCTGCACATTTAGGAATCAGTACCATAACGGTGGAAGGGGCATATGGCCAGTTGATGGCAGAAGGGTATTGTCAGTCGGCTCCGCGGCGAGGATTTTTTGTATCCGCGGTCCAGAATCCAAGTTTGGAGAAAGCAAAACTTTTGTCTGAGACAAAGCAAGAGACGAAAGAAGCAAAAAAGGAATGGTTAGCCGATTTTGTCACCAACAGCATTTCGCCGGAACTTTTCCCCTTTGCGACGTGGACACGGCTGCTGCGGCGGGTGGTAGCAGAGGATGCTGAAGCGTTATTGGCGCGATCGCCGAGCTTTGGGATATTGCCGTTGCGACAGGCTATTGCCGAGCATCTACGAAATTTCCGCGGCCTAAGTATTTCGGCAGAACAGATTGTCATTGGTGCAGGCACAGAATATCTTTACAATCTTTTGGTGCAGTTTTTGGGCCGTGACAAGCGGTTCTGTGTGGAAAATCCTGGGTATGAACGGGTGCGGAAGATTTATGATGCCTGCGGGGCAGAGTTTGTTTCAGCAGATATGGATGCGAAAGGAATTTGTCTCGAAGAAATCGAGCGGCTACAGGCCCAAATCTTACATATCAGTCCATCGCATCACTTTCCCACAGGTATCATCATGCCGGTCAGCCGACGCTATGAGCTTTTGGGATGGGCGGCGAAACGGCCGGAACGTTATATCATTGAAGACGATTACGATAGCGAGTTTCGGCTGACTGGGCGGCCAATTCCCACAGTGATGGGAATCGATGTCAGTGATCGTGTTATTTATATGAACACCTTTTCGAAGAGCCTTACGCCGACGATTCGCATCAGTTACATGGTCCTGCCCCAAGAGTTGGTGGAACCCTTTAGGGAAAAATTGGGATTTTACAGTTGTACCGTATCGAACTTTGAGCAATACACCTTGGCGAAGTTTATCGGCGAAGGATATTTTGAAAAGCACATCAATCGCATGCGCGCGTATTACCGGCGGAAGCGGGAGCGGTTGCTGGCTTTGCTCAAAGCGTCGCCAGCAGCTGGAAAAATGAAGGTCATTGAGCACGGCTCGGGGTTGCATTTTTTGCTGCAGTTTGACAAGTCAATTTCGGATGACGTATTGCAAAAAAAATTTATGGCAGCGCAAATACACATGAAGCCTTTGGCGGATTATTACGAAGGGGAGCCGCTTTCCTGTCGGCATACCTTTGTCCTGAACTATTCGGGCGTCAGTGATGCAAAGCTCGAAGAAGCGGTGGCAGCTATCAGTCGTGTGCTTTTGGCTGGCACATAAGAGAAGAGAAAAACGGAGTTCCTAGAGAACGTAGTGGGGACTAAGGCAGGATTTTGTCTTTGGGGAGGCGAATAAATTAGGCATGATTTTATCGTGGGGGGATTTTTATGAACAGTCAGTTGCTTTGTGATTTCTTGGAGAGAAAGACCGCATTGTGCAAGGTGTTGGTTGTCGGCGATATCATGTTGGATAAATATTACTATGGCGAAGTAACGCGTATTTCTGGTGAGGCACCGGTGCCAATCACCCGAGTGAATTCCTCAGCGGAAAAACTTGGTGGTGGTGCTAATATCGCCTACAACTTGTCGGTCTTAGGCTGTCAGACAGGACTTTCGGGATTTGTTGGGGATGATGCACATTGTGTGAGTATGGTGGAGAAATTGGCCGATCATGGGATTGATAGTGCAGGCCTTATTCGAACGGAACGTCCGACTACCACAAAAGTACGTATCATGAGTGGCAATCAGCAGATGTTTCGTCTGGATTTTGAACAGGTGGGAGCGATGGCGGATGAAGATGCGGAATCCTTCCGCCGCTATATTGCAGAAAGACTCAACGAGAGTCTGGACTGTGTCGTGATTTCTGACCACGACAATGGGGCTTGTACGGAAAAAACTTGTGCCAAAATCATTGAGCTTTGTCATAATCACGGGGTGCCAGTGGTGGTAGATATGAGTGGTCACAATTGGGTGAATTATGCGCACGCGGACTATATCGTGGCGAATATGAAGCGTGTAAATCAAGCACTGCTGCAGCCAATCGATAATGAGGATGTCAAGGTGGAGAAGGCAGCGCATTATCTCATGCGCAAGTATAAAGTGCGCAATGTAATCATGACGCGTTCGGAAAAAGGGCTCTCACTGGTGGGGGATACCATCGTAAAACATATTCCGACGAAAGCGCAGGAACTTTTTGATGTATTGGGTGCTACCGATACGATTACCGCTGTTTTTGCCTTGACGTTAGCTGGCGGATTAAGCCCTGAGGAAGGGGCGTATCTGGCAAATCTGGCAGCTAGCCGCGTTGTGGCAAAACTTGGTACCTATGCGGTGACTCGAGAAGAGCTGCAGGGGTTACTGCAGGAAAGTTCTATGGTATAATAAATAAATAGTATTAATAGAGGAGGCCTTTTGTTGGACGTAAAAGACATAATTCACGGATTTAAAGTGTTACGTAAGAGTGTCATTCCCGAGACGGATTCTACGGCTTGGTTCTTCGAGCATGAGAAGAGCGGTGCCCAGTTGTTTTTCTTGCAGAATGACGATGACAATAAAGTTTTTTCGATTTCTTTTCGCACGCCGCCAGTCGATGATACGGGTGTGGCGCATATTGTAGAGCATTCGACGCTTTGTGGCAGCCGCAAATATCCGCTAAAGGAACCCTTTGTCGAGCTGGTGAAGGGCTCACTTAATACCTTTCTCAATGCGATGACGTATCCGGATAAAACGATGTATCCTGTGGCGAGCCGCAACGATAAGGACTTCCAGAATCTCATGGATGTCTATCTCGATGCGGTATTCTATCCGAATATGCGAGAAAATCCGCAGGTCCTCATGCAGGAGGGCTGGCATTATGAGATTGAAAATCCGGAGGAGCCGCTACAGTATAGTGGTGTAGTCTATAATGAGATGAAGGGGGCACTTTCGGCACCGGATGATTTGCTGCAGAGTCGTATTATGGCAGCTCTTTACCCCGATACAACGTATGGGTTTGAATCCGGTGGTGACCCTGAGGCAATTCCCCAGCTGACCCAGGAGATGTTTACGGGGTTCCACAGCAAGTATTATCATCCTTCCAATAGTTATATTTACCTCTATGGGGATATGGACATTGAAGAAAAACTGGCGTATCTTGATGCGGAATATCTTGGAAAGTTTGACCGCATTCCGGTGCCGTCGCGCATTGACCGGCAGACGGCGTTTGCCCAGGTCAAACACGAGCAGCTTTTCTATCCGATTAGTGCTGAGGAAGAGACGGCGGAAAAATCGTTCCTGTCCCTTAGCTGGGTGGTGGGAGAAAGCCTCAATACTACGGATATGATGGGGCTGGAGATTCTTGAGCATGCTTTGCTGCGTACGCCGGCGGCCCCTTTGCGCAAAGCACTGGTTGATGCGAAATTGGGGAAAGATGTGGATTCGGATTTTGAAGAGGATATGCTTCAGCCGTTCTTTAGCATCATGGTCAGCAATTCTGAGGCGGAACGGGCAGAGCGTTTTTATGCGATCGTCATGGATACGCTCAAGAAGCTGGCCGATGAAGGGCTTGACCGCACGCTAATGGAAGCGTCGATGAACCTTTTGGAGTTCCGTCTGCGCGAGTCGGATTTCGGTTCGGCACCGAAGGGCCTCATCTATGGCATCCGGGCAATGAAAACCTGGCTTTATGGGGGCAGCCCAGAGGAGAGCCTGTACTATGAAAAGGTGTTGGCACAGCTGAAAAAAGGCTTGGATCATGGCTACTTTGAGGAACTCATTCGCAAGTATTTCTTGAAGAATTCTCATGCCGTTTTGCTGACGCTCAGCCCGAGCACGACGATGGCTGCTGAACGCGAGGCAAAGCAGGAAAAAGAGCTGGCAGCGAAAAAAGCCGCGATGTCGGCAGCGGAAATCCAGCAAATCATTGAAACGACCAAAGCTCTTAAGGAACGCCAGCAGAGTCCGGAGACGGAGGAAGCACTGGCGACTATTCCGGTGCTGAAGCTCTCAGACATCCGCAAAGAGGCGTATGATTTGCCACTGGAAGAATTGGATCTTGGCGGTACAAAGGTGCTCTTTAGTGATGTAGAGACCCATGGAATTGTCTATTTGACCTTGATCTTTGACGCGTCAACCATTACCAAGGAACAGCTTCCGTATGCATTCCTGCTCAGTGAACTTATTGGCAGTGTGGATACGCAGGATCACACGTATGCAGAATTGGCGAATCTCAAGAATTTGCACACGGGCGGCATCACTTACGATATCGTGACTTATACGAAGAACGGGGAACCGGACTCCTGCCAGCCGACTTTCCGTATCAAGGCGAAAGTGCTCAAGGAGAAAATGCCGGAGCTGCTTTCGTTGTTGCAGGAAATTCTGACGAAGAGTCAATACACCGATAAAAAACGTATCCGTGAGTTGTTGGATCAAGAACAGGCGGCAATGGAGCTCAATCTCCAGCGTTCGGCACATCAGGTAGTAGCGTCGCGGCTGGCATCCTATCTTTCCAAGGCTGGCCGTTTTGCCGAAGAAGGCGGGCTGCCGTTTTATCAGTTTGTGAAGGGGATTCTGGCGAATTTCGACGAAGAACTCGAAAAAATGCAGATGGTTTTTGCCGATATGCTGCCGAAACTCTTCAATACCAATGGATTGATCGTTGCTTTGACGGAACGGTCAGCTGATTATCCGGCGACGGCGAAAGAAGTGGCAGCTTTCCAAGATGATCTTTGCCATACGGCTTATCCAGCCCAGGATTACAGTTGGGAGCTTACGCCGCTCAATGAGGGACTTACGTCTTCGAGCCGTGTCCAGTACGTGGGCAAGGGGGCAAACTTCTTGAAGCTTGGCTATGCGTTCACGGGGACGATGCATGTTTTGGAGACGCTGCTTCGCTACGATTATTTTTGGACGAAGATTCGTGTCCAAGGCGGTGCTTATGGTGCGTTCACAAGCTTTAATCGCAATGGCATGATGTATTTTAGTTCCTATCGCGACCCGAATCTTTCGGAGACTCTTGAGGTCTTTGATGGTACGGCAGATTATATCCGCAATTTCGAGGCATCGGAGCGCGAGATGGATAAATTCATCATCGGTACCATGAGTGGGATAGACACACCGCTGACCCCGCAGATGAAGGGCAGTGCTGCTGTTACCTGCTGGATGCGTGGCATTACGAAGGAAGACCGCCAGAAGAATCGTGACCAAATCTTGGCTACGCGTCAACAGGATGTCCGTGATTTAGCCGATTTGGTCGATGCTTGCATGAAACAGAATGTTCTCTGTGTATTTGGCGGGCAGGAAAAAATCGATGCGAATAAGCAGGTGTTCGGCAGCGTTCATTCTGCACTTTAACGGCTTCTATGCGTTGACTTTGCATAAATAACATGGGATAATGATAAGAACGATTGAAAGCTAAATAGAGACTCATATGTGGGAGGCTTTTTCATGAAGAAACCAATTTTCAAAGGTGCTGCTGTCGCAATTATCACGCCGTACACGGAAGACGGTATTAACTTTCCGGAACTGGGCCGCATTATCGAGGACCAGATAAAAGGTGGTACGGATGCAATCGTAATCACAGGCACGACGGGCGAATCGGCTACGATGTCGGATGCTGAACATCGGGCGGCCATTAAGTTCGCGGTCGAACAGGTTAAGGGCCGTATTCCGGTCATTGCTGGTACGGGGTCGAACGAGACGTCGTATGCGATTGCGTTGTCGAAGTATGCAGAAGAAGTTGGTGCGGATGCTCTGCTCGTAGTTACGCCGTATTATAACAAATGCACGCAGAAGGGCTTGGTGGCTCATTATACGGCTATTGCTGATGCGGTAAACATTCCAATCGTTCTATATGATGTGCCGTCCCGTACGGGGGTGGCGATTTCCACGGAGTCTTATGTTAAGCTCTCGAAACATCCAAACATTGTGGCGGTCAAAGAGGCGAATGGCGATTTGTCGAAGATTCTTCGTCTCAAAGCTGCGGTGGGAGACGATTTGGTGCTGTATTCGGGTAACGATGATCAGATTGTGCCGATTCTTTCCCTCGGTGGCCAGGGCGTTATTTCGGTCCTTTCCAATGTGGCACCGAAAGAAACGCACGATATGTGTCAGGCATTCTTTGATGGGGATACGGAAAAAGCTGCCAAGATGCAGATTGAATATGCCGACCTCATCGATGCGCTGTTCTGCGAAGTCAATCCGATTCCGGTCAAAGTTGCGATGCGGAAGCTCGGCTATGATGCTGGCCCGCTGCGCATGCCGCTTTGTGAAATGGAGCCGGAGAATGAAGCAAAACTTGAGGCTGCTCTCAAGAATCACGGCCTTTTGAAATAAGAAGCAAAAACATAAATTGCAAAGCCTTCCCCTGCGGGGGAAGGCTTTGTCATTCGAGGTGATAAATTCATGCATGGAGTGTTTGATATTGTCGGGCCGGTAATGATTGGCCCGTCAAGTTCCCATACCGCCGGTGCCGTGCGGTTGGGACTGATGGCTCGCAAGATCTTGGGGGAGACGGTGGTAAAGGCAGAGATTAATCTGCATGGGTCTTTTGCGCAAACGTATCGGGGACATGGTACGGATAAAGCCCTGATTGCGGGGATTCTTGGTTTTTCTCCGGAGGATGAGCGCATTCGTGATGCGCTGACCTTGGCGCAAGAGCAAGGCATCGATTATAGTTTTCAGACGGTAAATCTTGATGATGCGCATCCCAATACAGCGGTAATCTACCTGGTGGGGGTTACCGGCCGGGTAGCTAGAGTTCGCGGAGCATCGGTGGGGGGCGGCAATATCCTCATTACGAATATCGATGGCTATTCGGTGGAGCTTACTGGTCAATATCCTGCCTTGATTACGATTCATCGCGATCGTCCCGGGGTTATTACCCAGGTCACGCAGATTTTGTCCCGTTACGAGGTGAATATTGCTTTTATGCGCGTATCCAGACAGAATCGTGGGGAGACAGCTATGATGATTATGGAGCTGGATGACCAGCCGGCTGATGATGTGGTGGAGGAATGCCGTGAGGTTTACGAGGTTGAAAATGCCTTTACGATTCCGGCAATCTGATGTGAGGATGGAAGATTACGATGATTAATTTCAATACGATGGGAGAGCTCATCGCGATGGCGGAAGAGAAGCAATTGCCGATTCATGAAATCGTCATTGCCCGGGAGATGCATGTCAGCCAACGGTCCCGGGAGGCAATTCTCGATGGGATGAAGCAGAATTGGACGGTTATGCAGGCTTCGATTGAACGCGGGATCAAGAATACCGAGCATTCCGTAAGCGGGCTTACGGGAGGGGATTCGAAGCAGCTGTTTGCGAGCAGAGAAAATGGTTATCTGGGGCCCCAGGCTTTAGCGGCTGCAGCTTATGCGGTGGGAATCAGTGAAGTCAATGCGGTCATGGGCCGTATTGTTGCTTGCCCGACGGCGGGGTCCTGTGGAATCGTGCCAGCCGCGCTTTATGCCGCGCGGGAGGAACGGAACCTTTCCGATGAGGTGGTTATCAAAGCGCTCTTTACGGCAGCTGGTATTGGCATGGTGGTCGATCAGAATGCTTCGATTGCTGGTGCGGAGGGCGGCTGCCAGGCTGAGTGCGGCACGGCAGCTGGTATGGCTGCTGGGGCTTTGGTGGAACTGGCTGGCGGTACGCCGTCGATGGTCGGCAATGCTTGTGCGCTGTCCATCAAGAATCTTTTGGGACTGGTTTGTGATCCAGTGGCGGGACTGGTAGAAGTGCCTTGTGTCAAGCGCAATGGTTTTGCTGTAGTGGAGGCGATGCTGGCGGCGGATATGACTCTTTCGGGAATCCGCTCCGTGATTCCCGTAGACGAAGTAATCGATGCCATGAATCGCATTGGCAAAGCGTTGCCGAAATCCCTTCGGGAAACAAGCGAGGGGGGACTGGCTACAACGCCAACAGCTAAGGCAGTGGAACGACGAATTTATCCGGATTCATAATCCTTTATTGGATTAAAGTTTTATGAGTTGCTGGAAGATTCGAGGAAAATAGTGTAAAATAAATAGTAATGCGAGAGGGATTCGCAAACAATCTATATTATGGAGGGAAAGTCCATGAAGAAAATCATTCAGATGTTGGTTGTTCTTTGCCTGGTGGTATTTGGTACTCAGGCAGCTTTTGCCAATGCGGATAAGACGACTGTTCAGGATGGAGCGGATATTACAACAATAAAGCGGTTGGCGGTCGCTTCACCACGTTATCAGCAGGTAGATCCGAAGTCGCCGGATAAGACGATGTTGACGCAGATTATCTTTGATGCTAGCCGCGTATCCCACAGCTATGTTGCCTCGTATGATACGGTAGCCGATGGGATCAAGACGGCATCGAATGTTGATATCAAGTCCTTAGATCGCCGTCAAGCAGCCAAGGTGTTTAAAGAAAATGTCGGCAATTATGCGGATGCATATGTTGTTTTGACGGTAGCTAACAGCAGCCGCACGACCTTCTTCTTTGATGTTTATAAAGCAGGCAGCGATGAACTCCTGTTCACCTATGAGATTCGTGCTAACAGCAATGAAGGCAATACGGTCGCTACCTATAACAACATGTGCGAGCAGTTCTATAAGCACTTCGAGCGGGCGGCAACGGAGCAGTATAAGAACAGCTTGAAAAAGAAATGATAGAAATAGTTGTGAAATAACACATTCTTAAAAATACAGGTGGTTTGCTGACTTTTTTAGTCTGTGAACTGCCTGTATTTTTTGACTGCATAGGATTTTTAGATGAATTTACGGATAAAACTACGGCATAACAAAGGCGGTCCGTCGGCTATTTTGAGCTGGCGGACCGCCTTTGTTATTAGGGAAGTGTTATTTTATACCCCGCTTTTTTAATGGGCGAGGTAAATTGGTTTGATTTTGGCAGAGGCTGCGGTGCTTTCATCGATATAGCCGCTGTGTTCCATGGCGTCGATGACGATAAACTGACGCTTCTTGGCCATGAGAAAATCGACATAAGGAGAGTAGAGCGAGGGCGCATTGGGGAGTCCTGCCAGCATTGCTGATTCGGGCAGCTGCAGTGCGGCCGGCTTCTTGCCGAAGTAACCTTCTGCGGCCGGCCCTATCCCGTAAAAATTGGAACCGTAGTAAATGGTGTTGAGATACAGTTCGAGGATTTCGTCTTTGCTGTAGTTGGCTTCGAGATCAAGGGCTAATAGCAGTTCTTCGGCCTTGCGCCCGTAGGACTGTTCGTTGGAGAGGAAAAGGTTTTTGACCAATTGCTGCGTGATGGTGCTGGCGCCCTCTTCGATTTGACCGTATTGGATATTGACGAGCGTAGCCCGCATAATTCCCTGAATGTCGAAGCCGTGATGGCTGTAAAACCGGGTATCTTCCACGGCAACAATGGCTTGCTGCATCGATTCGGGAATATCGCGCAACTTGACGTAGTGGTCATGGTCAATACGGCTGTCGACGGCCCGTTTGATGAAGAAGAATCGGCTGATTCGATCCGAGGTACTGATAGTAACGCGCGAATCGGTTTGCTGAATGGCGGGAAGCTGAGCTTCGACCTTGGGGAGAAAGTCGCCAAGATGCTGCCAGGTTTTGGGGGAAAATACTGAGGTCCCGCCCGCTAGGAAAAAGGCGAGGAAGAATATCAAAATGAGTAAAAAGACGAAGCGAAGGAGGCTTATGGCTAACCTTCGTTTTTTTGTTTTCTTCATAGAGGTCTCCTTTGTTTACTAGATTGCTCCTTATTATAACGCGATTGTTACCGAATGGCTATAGGGAAATTTTTGCATAAAGGAATACTTTTGGAAAAAACGCTTGCAATAATATGCAGGATAGATGTATAATTATAAACATCATTTACATAGTACGGCAAAAAGCGGTACAATATAGCTGCAGTATCCATTCCAGCAATACAAAGTTCTAAGAGTTTAAAGGAGGAAACAGAATGAGAGTCAGTGTCTTAGGTGCTACCGGTTATGCTGGTGCCGAGCTTTTACGCATTCTTTACAATCATCCGAATGCTGAGGTGGTACACATCACTTCGGAAAGTCATACGGGTGAGAATATCTGTGATTTGTATCCCCATTTGCGCGGGCTGTACGACATGAAGCTTGAAAGCATGAAAGATATCGAATCGATTGGTAGTGACAGCGATTTTGTTTTCATTGGGTTGCCGCATGGACATGCGATGGAAGTGGGTAAGGCGCTGGCGGATAAACCGGTTCGTATCATCGATTTGGGTGCGGACTACCGATTTGCAGATACATCGGTTTATGAAGCTTGGTATCATGTGCCGCATACGCATACGGAGGCTGTTCGCGTCTATGGTTTAGCCGAGCTTTATCGTGAAGATATTCGTGATGCAAAGATAATCGGCAATGCAGGCTGCTTCACGACAGCGAGTATCCTGGCATTGGCTCCGTTGGCCAAACAGCATTTGATTGATGTGAATACGATTATTGTGGATGCGAAATCAGGGGTATCGGGAGCAGGGCGTTCGGCCAAACAGCCGAATCATTTTCCAGAACTCTATGATAATTTCCGGGCATATAATGTTGCCAAACATCGCCATACGCCGGAAATCGAGCAGGCCATCACAGATCTTTCTGGTGAGTCGACTGTGTTGAATTTTACGCCGCATTTGGTGCCGATGTCTCGTGGCATTTTGGCTACTTGCTATGCAACATTGAAGGACGGTGTTTCGCCGGAACTGGTGGATGCAGCTTTTGAAAAGCTGTATGGCAAGGAACATTTCATCCGCTTGTTGGGGCGGGGGGCGTATCCTGCAACGAAAAATGTCCGTGGGTCTAACTTCTGTGATATTGCCTGGCATATCGATGAGCGGACAAACCGCGTAATCGTTCTGTCGGTTATCGATAATCTGGTAAAAGGCGCGGCCGGACAGGCGGTGCAGAATTTTAATATCGCTTGTGGTTTTGAGGAAAATGCGGGACTTGATTTTGTTCCGATGTATCCATGATAGAAAGGACTTGTTACTATGTTTTCAGAGAAAAATGTAAAAGCTGGCGTTACGTTCCCGCAAGGGTTTAAGGCTGCTGGGGTCAAAGCGGGGATTAAGAAAAGCGGGAACCTCGATGTAGCAGTCATTTATACGGAGAAAGAAGCGGCGATTGCGGGGACGTTTACCCAGAATGCTGTAGCGGCTGCGCCGGTATTGGTATCCCGTGATGTGGTAAAGACGGGGATGGCTCATGCCATTGCTGCGAATGCAGGATGTGCGAATGCCTGCACGGGAGAGCAGGGCATGAAAGATGCGTTGGCTATGCAAAAAATTACCGCTGAGGCATTAGGTTGCGAAGCAAATGATGTTGTCGTCGCATCGACGGGCGTCATTGGCGTGAATCTGCCGATGGATAAGATGGAAAAAGGTCTTCAGCAGGCCGTGGCAGAGTTGGATGAGAACGGTAGTGAAAATGCTGGTAATGCTATCGTTACGACGGATACTTATTCGAAGGCATGTGCAACGACGGTGACTATCGGTGGTAAAGAAGTCCGCTTTGGTGCCATTGCCAAAGGTTCGGGGATGATTCAGCCGAATATGGCAACGATGCTTTGCTTTATTACGACAGATGCCGCAATTGACAGCAAGCTGTTGCAGAAGGCTCTGTCAGAAATCGTGGAAGTATCGTTCAATATGATTTCGATTGACGGCGATATGAGCACCAATGACATGTGTATCGTTTTGGCAAATGGTGCTGCTGGCAATGCGCAAATTACGGCAGAAGGTAATGATTATGAAACGTTCAAGAATGCCTTACAGTCTATTTGCCAGGGATTAGCGAAACGCATTGCGGCAGACGGCGAGGGGGCAACGAAATTCTTGACGGTCAATGTCAAGGGGACGAAGTCCTTTGCGGATGCCAAGACGATTGCGATGAGCGTTGCGAAAAGTCCTCTGGTCAAGACTGCGTTCTTCGGGGAGGATCCGAACTGGGGACGTGTCATCTGTGCGGTAGGTTATGCAGGCGTGCCGATGGATCCGCAGAAAACCATCGTGAAATTCGGTGGGATTCCGGTTTATGCAAATGGCGTCGGTGCTGCTTTCGAGGAAGAAGCACTGCGCAAGGTTATGGCTGCACACGATATCGTTATTGATATAGATATGGGCGATGGGGAAGAAGAAGCTACGGTCTGGACTTGTGATTTTTCCTATGAGTACGTGAAAATCAACGGGGAGTATCATACCTGATAACAGGTCGAAGGGGATGAATGGATTTGTTTAAACCAGAAGATAAGGCGGCAATCCTTGTGGAGGCACTCCCGTATATTCAGGAGTTTTACGGTAAAACAATTGTGATAAAATACGGCGGAAATGCCATGATTAACGATACCTTGAAGGAAAAAGTCATGCAGGATGTGGCTTTGATGAAATACGTTGGTATCCGGCCGGTTATTGTTCATGGCGGTGGGCCGGAGATTACCGGCTTTCTCAAGAAGGTTGGCAAGCAGTCCTCTTTTGTGGCAGGGCTGCGGGTCACCGACGAAGAAACGGTCGAGATTGCCGAGATGGTTCTCGACGGCAAGGTCAACTCAGAGATCGTTAATTTGTTGAATCGTCGTGGTGTCAAGGCAGTAGGACTAAGTGGCAAAGACGCTGGCCTTATTCAGGCGCGCAAGAAATTAGCTACGGTCTATGAGGGCGAAGAATCCAAAAAGGTAGATATTGGCTATGTCGGTGAAGTTGCGACGATTAATTCTGGAATCATTGAAGACCTTTTGGATCAAGATTATGTGCCAATTATTGCCCCAATCGGTGTTGGTGAGAATGGAGAAAGCTACAACATCAATGCGGATTATGTTGCTGCGGAGATTGCCGGAGCGCTTGAGGCGGAAAAGCTATTGCTGCTTACGGACATCGAAGGGATTTATAAGGATTTTAACGATAAGGATACCTTTATTTCCACCCTGCATTTGCCAGAGGCACGTCAATACATCAAGGAGGGAATTATTGCCGGTGGCATGATTCCTAAGGTAGAGGCATGTCTTACGGCGTTGGAAAAGGGGGCTGGAAAAACGCATATCATCGACGGGCGTCTGGATCATTCCATTATTCTCGAGGTTTTTACGGAACAGGGCATTGGTACGCAGGTTGTCAGATAAGGAGAATACTATCATGAAAGAAACGGATCAGCTTATTTTTTCGGAAGATAAGGATAACTATCTTCCGGTTTTTAACCGCTATAAGATTGTTCTGGACCATGGCAATGGGGTCTATGCCTGGGATAACAATGGCAAAAAGTATATCGATTTTCTGGGCGGGATTGCCGTTAATGTTCTAGGGCATAATTATCAACCGCTGGTTCAGGCGGTGACCGAGCAGGCTGGCAAACTGATTCATTGCTCGAATCTTTACTACACGCAGCCTCAGGCAGATGCTGCTAGTAAATTAGTCAAATTGAGTGGCTTGGGCAAGGCGTTTTTTGGCAATTCTGGTGCAGAGGCAAATGAGGGGGCTATCAAAATTGCCCGCAAATATGCGCATAACATAAGCCCGGAGAAGTCGCAGATTATAACGGCTTGGGATAGCTTTCATGGCCGTACGATCGCGACGCTTACTGCTACTGGTCAGCCGCATTATCACGAAGGGGTGGGGCCACTGCCAGAAGGCTTTGATTATGTTCACTACAACGATATCGATGAATTGGAAGCCATGATGAGCGAGAAGACAGCGGCGGTCATGCTGGAAACAATTCAGGGTGAGGGTGGTGTCCATACGCCGGAGGGCGACTATCTGAAGAAAGTCCGTGCCCTTTGCGATAAGTATCAGGCGTTGTTGATTTTTGATGAAATTCAGGCGGGCATTGGCCGTACCGGTAAGTTCTTTGCGTATGAGAAATACGGAGTCAAACCGGATATTGTCACGCTGGCTAAGGGGTTAGCTGGTGGCGTTCCTATTGGTGCTTTTATCGTTACGGATGAAGTCGCCAAGGCTTTTAAGCCGGGGGATCATGGCACGACTTTCGGCGGCAATCCGTTGGCTTGTGCTGCGGCGAATGTGGTACTTGATACGGTGCCGAAAGCGGATTTCCTTCAGCAGGTTGAGGAAGTCGGCAGTTACTTCAAGGGGAAGCTGGAGGGATTGATGCAAAAATATCCAGCGCTAATCAAAGAGGTGCGCGGTACCGGATTGATTTTGGGGGCAGAACTTTCGGGCCCGGAGCACGGCCGCGATATCGTGAATGGCTGCCTTGAGAAGGGCGCAATTATCAATTGCACCGCTGGTAAGGTGCTTCGGTTCATCCCGCCGCTTATCATCACCAAAAAACAGGTGGACGAAGTGATGGACATCCTCGATGAAGTTATGAGTCAATATGCATAATTTTTGTATATGTATACAAAATATTTACAAAATCCTCTTCACAAGTAAAAAACAAAGTGTTATAATATGCAATAGTGGCGGACAAGAGTTACAGTAACGGAGGTTAAAGTATGCTGAAAGGAAAAGATATGTTATCCATCCACGATTTGTCGGTGGATGAAGTGCAGGAAATCCTGACACTGGCAAAAGAGCTCAAAGCCAAGCAGAAAGCAGGGATTGAGCATCACTTGCTCAAGGGAAAGACCTTGGGAATGATTTTTGAAAAATCCTCGACGCGTACGCGAGTTTCCTTCGAGACGGGAATGTATCAGCTGGGGGGACAGGCGTTGTTCCTCTCGAACCGAGACCTGCAGCTTGGCCGCGGTGAACCGATAAAAGATACTGCTCGTGTCCTTTCACGATACCTGGATGGCATCATGATTCGTACGTTTGGCCATGAGCGCGCAGTGGAATTGGCCCAGTGGGCGGATATCCCCGTTATCAATGCCTTGACGGACCTCTTGCATCCTTGTCAGGTTTTGACGGATCTCTTGACGATTCAGGAACATAAGGGAAAGAACCTAAAGGGGCTCAAGATGGCATACGTCGGCGATGGCAACAACATGACGAACTCGTATATGTATGGTTGTGCGAAAGCCGGAATGACATTTGTAGCCGCAACGCCGGAGAATTATCGTCCAGACGAAACGGTCATGAAGAACGCTATGGACGATGCCAAACAAACGGGGGCTTCCATTTCGGTTATCACGGATCCACAGGAAGCTGTTAAAGGAGCCGATATCGTCGTCACCGATACCTGGGCTAGCATGGGGCAGGAAGACGAGCATGAGGCTCGTAAGAAAATCTTTGCTCCGTATCAGGTCAACAAGGAATTGATGGCATTAGCCGATAAGCGTGCCATCGTCATGCACTGTCTGCCCGCATATCGTGGAGAAGAGATAACGGAGGAAGTCCTGGAAGCAAACGCAGCTGTCATTTTTGACGAAGCGGAGAACCGATTACACACGCAGAAGGCTGTCATGGCATTGACCATGTGCTGATACTCTTAGAAAAGCTTCATGTTATTGAATGTAAAGGAAAAGAGGTAAATTTTTATGGCTAAGAAACAGATTAAGAAAGTCGTACTTGCTTATTCCGGTGGTCTTGATACCTCCGTAATCATTCCCTGGTTGAAAGAAAATTATGATGGCTGCGAAGTTATCGCTGCTTGTGCAGATATCGGTCAGGGCGATGAGCTTGATGCCGTTCATGATAAGGCATTGGCATCGGGCGCATCGAAAGTCTATATCTGTGACTTGACGGAAGAGTTCCTGACGGAATATGTGTGGCCGACGCTTAAGGCTGGTGCAGTATATGAGGATAAATACCTGCTTGGCACGTCGTTCGCTCGTCCGATTATTGCTAAAAAACTGGTGGAAATTGCGAAAAAAGAAGGTGCTGATGCCATTGCGCACGGCGCTACTGGTAAAGGCAATGACCAGGTTCGCTTTGAACTGACGGTTAAAGCACTGGCTCCGAATATTACGCTGATTGCGCCGTGGCGTGAATGGGATCTTGACTCCCGCAGTGCTGAGATTGAGTATGCTAAGAAACATGGTATTCCTATTGCAACGGACAATAAGAAATATTCCATGGACCGCAATATCTGGCATCTGTCCCATGAGGGTTCCGATCTTGAGGATCCAGCAAATGAGCCGGATAGCAGCATGCTGCTGATTTCTAAACCGGTTGAAGAAGCACCGGATAAGGCTGAATATGTTACCATTGATTTCGAAAAGGGCGAGCCGGTCGCCGTCAATGGGGAAAAACTCGGCGCAGTTGAGTTGCTTACGAAACTCAATGAGATTGGTGCACGTAATGGTGTTGGCGTAGTCGATATCTGCGAGAATCGTCTCGTAGGCATGAAGTCCCGTGGCGTTTATGAGAATCCGGGCGGAGCATTGCTCTATTATGCGCACCGCGAGCTCGAATATCTCTGCCTTGATCGTCAGACCTATCATTACAAACAGCAGGTTGGCATCCGCTATGCAGAACTCGTCTATGATGGTATGTGGTTCTGCCAGCTGCGCGAGGCGCTTGATGCTTTTGTCAATAGCACGCAGCAGACGGTAACGGGTTCTGTCAAACTGAAACTCTATAAGGGAAATATCATGTCTGCAGGCAGCAAGAGCCCATATTCGTTGTATAGCCAGGAATTTGTAACCTTCGAGCATGATGACGTTTACGACCAGGCAGATGCTACGGGATTCATCAACCTCTTTGGCCTGCCGCTGAAGGTTCGTGCGTTGATGCAGGAGAAAGCAGGAAAATGAGTGAGGCAATGTGGGGAGGCCGGTTCACGAAGACCACCGATGAGATGATCAACGAGTTCCAGGCGTCCATAGGCTTCGATAAAAGAATGTACCACGAGGATATCGCGGGCAGCATCGCCCATGCAACGATGCTGGCGAAGGTTGGTATCATTTCCGCTGAGGATAAAGACAAGATTATCGCCGGACTTAAGGATATCTTAAAACAGATTGAAAACGGGGAGTTTGACTTTTCGGTTGATCTTGAAGATATCCATATGAATATCGAAAAGCGTCTGACCGATGCAATCGGGGAGGCTGGCGGCCGTCTTCATACGGCCCGCAGCCGCAATGACCAAGTGGCCTTGGATACGCACATGTATGTGCGTCGTCAGGTAGTGGAGGTACAGAAGGAAATTCAAAACCTGCAGCAGGCACTGGTTGAGACGGCTGAAAAGTATGATGATGTCATCATGCCAGGTTATACGCATCTACAGCGGGCACAGCCAATCTTGTTGGCCCATCATTTGATGGCTTATTTCGGAATGCTTTCGCGTGACTTTGCTAGGTTTGAAGGCGTTTATAAGCGGTCGGATATCATGCCGCTCGGTGCAGGGGCTTTGGCAGGGACTACATTCCCGATTGACCGCGAGTTTGTGGCCAAACAGCTCAATTTCGAGGCGATTTATAATAATAGCCTCGATGCGGTTAGCGATCGGGATTACATCATGGAATTTTTGAGTGCGGCCTCCATCTTGATGGTTCATTTGTCACGCTTGTCGGAGGAGACAATCCTTTGGTGCAGCCGTGAGTTCTCGTTTGTGGAGCTAGATGATGCACATTGCACGGGTTCCTCGATGATGCCGCAGAAGAAAAATCCTGATGTATCGGAATTGGTGCGCGGTAAGACCGGACGCGTTATTGGTCATTTGATGGCCATGTTAACGACGGTAAAAGGACTGCCACTGGCTTATAACAAAGACCTTCAGGAAGACAAAGAGGGTATCTTCGACGCCATTGATACGGTCAAGTTCAGCTTGGCTGTCTATGCGCAGTTGATTCGTGGTATGAAGGTACGCAAAGATGTCATGATGACGGCAGTGGCAGAGGATTTCTCCAATGCTACGGACTTAGCGGATTATCTGGTTAAGAAGGGGATGCCTTTCCGTCAGGCGCATGCGGTTGCCGGAAAGGCTGTGCATAACTGTATTGCCCAGGGCAAATACCTGAAGGATATGACGATTCAAGAGTTCCAGAAACTATCGCCACTCTTTGAGGAAGATATCCAGGAGGCAATTAATCCCGAGACTTGTGTGAAAAATCGTAATTCCTTTGGCGGTACATCGTATCAGCAGGTTGAGCAGCAGCTTAAGGCAGCGAAAGAGCTGCTCATGGTGGAACAGAAAATCTGTGATGCGGCTCAGGATGTGCAGGTTAACGTGAAGTGACCATGCCCAAGGGGGCATAAATAAACCTTGAAGGAGACTCTGATTTTTAGTAGTATAGAGGTATGTGTACTTCTATATTTCTAAAGATTGGAGTCTTTTTTGATGGATTGGTTGCATAAAGCGATAAAACCCATGGACGTTCTCATAGCGGCAGTTGGTTTGTATGTTTTTTTGTTTGAAATTAATTACAGCGATATGTCAATCGTTGACACAGCATATGCTGTCTCTTTTGGAATTTGGGGAGTACTGTTTGTGGTTCGTTGCTATATCTGTTGGAAAGGTTCGAAATGACAAAAGCTGTATTTTTTGATATCGATGGGACGCTCATCAATATTCATCGCGGGCAGACTAGTTTGACGGAGCCTGTGAAAAAAGCGATTCGCGCTTTGCGGCAAGCTGGACATCATACGTTTATCGCATCGGGGCGGCCGTGGGCATATCTTGGGAAGGAACTTACGGAGTCTGGACTGTTTGATGGTTTTGTGCTGCTCAATGGTGCAGTGGTTATGCTGGATGGGCAGGTAATATTCCGGAAAGACTTGCCTTTGGATGTAGTTCGCGCTATTGTTAAGAGAGCAGAGGAGTGCGGTGTCGAGTATATCCTCGAAAGCAATCCTTCGGTTTATTTGAAGCCGGAATACAAGGCGCTCGAAGAGGTGTATACGTCCATTGATATTCGCTTGGATGATTTTGTGCGCGATTATGATGCGAGTCTGGAAGGGCTGCAGATCGGCAAGATTGAATTTCTGTCAGAAACGCCCAATGCTGGCGGTCTTTTTCATGAGCTTTTGGCCTGGCCGGGACTTACAGGCCTGATCGATCCGACGCTTTTGAAATACATGGAGCTTTATTCGGCAGATATATCCAAGGGGACCGGAATCCTTGAAGCACTTAAATATATGGAGATTCCTGTCGAGGCGAGCTATGCCTTTGGCGATGGATTGAATGATTTGGAAATGATGGATACGGTTGGCACGAGCCTTGTCATGGGAAATGCGGGCAATGAACTCAAGGCGAAGGCAGATCATGTGCTGCCGAGTGTCGATGAAGATGGAGTAGCGGATGGGATATACCGCTACATTTTAAAGACAATATGAGGTGTTTTTTATGCGAAAGAAAATAGGACTGATATTGGGAGTTGCCTTGCTCCTCATCGCAGTGCTGTCAGGATGCGGGAAAACTCCGGAAGATTCGGCAGCCGGTAATGGATCAGCAGTCGAATCATCTACGACTGCGGGGAATCTTGTGGTCAAGATGTTAAATGTGGGGCAGGGGGATGCAATCCTCATACAGACGTCAGAACAGACGGTCCTGATCGATACCAGTGACATCGATGAACGAGATAAGCTGCGGCGCGAGTTAACGAAGGCTGGCGTCAAGAAAATCGATAAGGTGATTTTGACGCATCCTCATGCTGACCACATTGGCGGCATGGAAGTGGTGCTTGATGAGTTTGAAGTAAAAGAAGTTTATGACAATGGCATGCCGTCAACGTCGAAGATTTACTTAAACTATATGAAAAAGCTCAAGGCGAAGGGGATTAACCATAAGGCACTAAAAGCTGGCGACGTAGTGGATTTTGGCGGTGGAGCAAGCTTCCATGTCTATGCTCCGACGGAAGCGCATCAGCAGGAAGGCCGCCAGAAGGGCTATAAGCATGACCCGAATAACGAGTCTGTGGTTGGTAAGCTCGTATTTGGTGAGTTTGCCATGATGTTTACGGGAGATGCGGAGAAAAAAGAAGAAGAACCTATTGTGGGCGGGTTCGGTACCGATTTGAAGGCACAGGTATTAAAGGCCGGACACCATGGCAGCAAGACGTCTTCTTCAAAAGAATTCTTGCGGGCGGTTCAGCCGGAAACGGCCTTGATTTCTTGTGGCGCGGGCAATGACTATGGGCATCCTCATAAGGAGACCATGAAGAAGTATAAGGCACTTCATCTTAAGATTTTCGAAACGGATAAGAATGGAACCATAACCGTTTCAACGGATGGTAAAACCTATACCGTTACGCCGGAACAGGGGGGCGAACAATGATTTCTGCATACATCGATCGTTTGGAGGGGGATTTGGCCGTTCTTCTGCTGGGCGATGAAATGAGAAAAGTCAATTTTCCTGTGTGTTTTTTGCCTGATGAGGTCGGCGAGGGAGATTATCTGAAACTGGACATTTCCTATGATAAAGAAGCAACGGAGCAGGCAGAACAGGAAGCCTTGGATTTATTGAAAGAGTAAGGACAATGAGGAGGAACATTTTCATGAAGATGCTATTCCGCTGGGCAAGTTTGGCGGGAGCAGTCATTCTGGCGGCTATGGTGCTGTTGCCAGGATTCTCAGAAGCAGCCCGGCATGTACGGAACCATGAGCTTAATTATTTTCAAACGTCAAATGTCAAAGTGGATGGAAGAGACGCGTTGCGTATTGAAATTGGCATGGACAATGATAAGCTGGAGTACGAAACCAGTGTAAAACCTTATGCCGATAAACAGCTTATCCTTGATTTACAGAATACGAAGCCTGGCGACCTTCGCAAGACGATTACACTCAAGAGTAAGCTGGCCTCCAAGGTCCGTATTGCCGAGCTTCAGCGCAACCATACACAGATCCGGATCGATTTGGCAAATTTGGCAATAGCGGACAACTATCGGATTTATACGCTGGAACGCGATCGCAAGGCGAAAAAACCGTATCGTCTCGTTATCGATGTATTGGATAATGGAGCTGCAGGTGGCAAAGTAACAGGGATAGCTGGCCGTACTATAGTCTTAGATGCCGGTCATGGCGGTACGGATAGTGGTGCTGTCGGTCCGACCGGCGTCATGGAAAAAACTGTAACCCTGGCGGTAACCAAGAAGGTTGAGTCGATTCTTAAAAATTCTGGTGCAAGAGTGGTTATGACGCGCACCCGCGATGTTGATGTTTACGGGCCGAATGATACGGCCAGCCAGGAACTGCAGGCACGCTGCAATGTGGCCAACTTTGACCCGTCATCGGATATTTTCGTGTCCATTCATTGCAATTCGTTTTCGAGTCAGGATGCCAAGGGGATGGAAACGTATTATTATGCTTCGTCCTCCCGTGGCAAGCGGCTGGCAACTCTTTTGAATGAAGAGCTGGAGAAGGCCGGCGGGCTGTTGAACCGAGGCGTCAAGACGGCCAATTTCTATGTGTTGAAGCACACTAATGTGCCGGCATCGCTGATTGAGCTTGGTTTTATTTCGAATTGCCGGGAAGAACGGATGCTCAATACCGACAGCTATCAGCAAAAACTTGCTGGTGCAGTGGCACGGGCAATTGCACGATTTTTTAACTAAAAGATGATGGAGTATGAGGTGATAAAATGAAACGATTGAGAGTTGTCCTGCTGGCTGTTTTGGCAATGGCACTTTTGGTGACAGCAGGCTGTGACCCAAATAATGAGAAAGGTACGCCTGGTGGTTCGTCGGCTGCAATCAGTGGAAACAGCGGCACTTCAGCGGGGAGTACCCCATCTTCCTCGGGAACGGAAAAAGCAACGAAAAAAATGAATATCAAAGTCTATTATCCGGATGATCAGGGCATGAAACTTATTGCGGTCAAACGTACCATCAAGGCCGATGATTCGGCAAAATACACCGAAGCCGTAAAGTCCCTGCTTCAGGGGCCAAAGGATAAAGGTCAGATTGCCGTTATTCCGAAACAGACAAAACTCAAGGGAGTAAAGGTGAAGGGGGATATCGCCTATGTCGATTTCAGCCAGGACTTGGTGAAAAAGTTTACGGGAGGATCTACTGGAGAAGAGATGCTGGTGGGTTCGGTGGTCAATACCCTTACGGAGTTTCCAGAAATCAAAAAGGTTCAGATTCTTGTAGAGGGAAAAGAAATCGAAACTTTGGCCGGTCATATGGATCTTTCTAGTCCGATTGGCCGCATGGCAGGTCTTTTAAAATAAAACTTGATATTTTGACTTTTTCGATTGGTACGCGCAGAAAACCTTGTCTTTCTGCGCGTTTTATGTTAAGATGACAAGAGTATGGCATACTAGAGCCTAGAGTGGCTTGGAGGTGTCACTACTTAAGAAACAGATATTACAGGAGGTCATTTCAGACAATGAAAGTTACGGTTGAGAATGGTGAGAACCAGCAGGTTACTCTGACGATTGAGGTTGAAGCAGCAGAGGTTTCCAAGGCAGTTGAGCGTGCATGCAAACGCCTGGCTAACCGTGTAAATATCCCGGGTTTCCGTAAAGGCAAGGCTCCGCGCATGATCGTTGAGCGCCACGTTGGTAAAGATGCAGTAATGCAGGAAGCTTTCGATCTCGTAGCTCCGAAAGCATTCGGCGATGCTCTGGAAGAGCAGAAAATCGATCCGGTTACCCGTCCGAACATTGATATCGTTACCCTCGAAGAGGGCAAAGACCTCGTATTCAAAGCTACGGTTACGCCGCGTCCGGAAGTAAAACTGGGCGAGTATAAGGGCCTTAAAGTTGAGAAGGCTGCCGTAGAGATTAAAGACGAAGATGTCGAGAAACAGCTCAAGAACTTCCAGGATCGTCAGGGCAAAATGGTTGATGCTCCGGAAGGCGCTGCTGTTGCTGATGGCGACTTCACGACGCTTGATTTCGAGGGCTTTGTCGATGGCGAAGCTTTCGAGGGGGGCAAAGGCACGGATTATCCGCTGCAGATTGGTTCCGGCAGCTTCATCCCGGGCTTTGAGGAGCAGCTGATTGGCGCAAAGATCGGCGAAGAAAAAGAAGTAAACGTCAAGTTCCCGGAAGAATACCATGCAAAAGAACTCGCTGGCAAAGATGCTACGTTCAAATGCACGGTTCGCAGCATCAAACAGAAAGAACTGCCGGCTATCGATGACGAGCTCGCTAAGAAAGTAAGCACGTTCGAGACGCTCGACGAGCTCAAGGCTGACATTCGCAAGAACCTGCAGGAAAACGCTGAGCGCAAAGCCGAGAACGATCAGAAGAGTGCTGCTATCGAGCAGGCTACGAACAACATCACGGTTGACATCCCGGCTGTCATGATTGATAACCGCGTAACGTCCATGATCCAGGAAATGGCTATGCGTCTTGAGCAGCAGGGCATGAAGCTCGAACAGTACCTGCAGTATGCTGGCACGGATATTGCAAAGATTCGTGAGGATTATCGCGAAACGGCTGAGAAGAACGTTAAGACGGATCTCATGCTGGAAGAAGTTGCCAAGGCTGAGGATATCAAAGTCGAGGCAAAAGATTTGGATGCTGAGGTCGCTGCTATGGCAGCCGCTTATGGTGCTACGCCGCAGCAGGTCCAGAAAATCATCAAGGAGCAGGGCCGCATCGGTGATCTGGCTGCTTCCGTTCTCCGCAAGAAAACGGCACAGTTCATTATCGACAACATTGCTGAATAAGCAGCCCTGATAATGGGGGTATTTTAATGAGTTATGTACCTATGGTCGTAGAACAGTCCAGTCGTGGGGAGCGCGCGTATGATATTTATTCGCGCCTTCTCAAAGACCGCATCATTTTTTTGGGCGGTCCGATTGACGACAATGTAGCCAATGTAGTTGTGGCACAGCTCCTGTTCCTAGAGTCTGAGGACCCGGATAAGGATATCTACCTCTACATCAACAGCCCCGGTGGTGTTGTCACCGCTGGCTTGGCTATCTACGATACCATGCAGTATATTAAACCGGATGTATCGACCATCTGTATTGGTCAGGCAGCCAGCATGGGCTCGCTGCTTTTGACGGCAGGTGCCAAGGGCAAACGTTTTGCCCTGCCGAACTCGCGTATTATGATTCATCAGCCACTTGGCGGTGCGCAGGGCCAGTCGACGGATATCCAGATTCAGGCTCGCGAGATTCAGCGCATTCGTGATGTTATCAACGATATCATCGTGAACGCTACTGGCAAAACGGTTGAAGAAGTTAATGAAGATACGGAACGCGATAATTTCATGACAGCGGAAGAAGCTAAAGCTTATGGGCTGGTTGATGAAGTCATTATTCGTCCCAAGAAGAGCAAAAAGTCGGAATCTAAGGATTAAGGGGGTGGCATGTTGAAGTTTGGGGATGAAAAAGGTCAGCTCAAGTGCTCGTTCTGCGGCAAGACGCAGGAGCAGGTGCGCAAGCTGGTTGCTGGTCCGGGTGTCTATATCTGCGATGAGTGTATCGAACTCTGCAATGAAATCATTGAAGAGGAATTCAGCGAAGATGTAGAGGTAGAGCTCAAGGACGTCCCAAAACCGAAGGACATCCGTGCTACCCTTGACCAATATGTAATTGGGCAGGACGAGGCCAAAAAGAGTTTGGCTGTCGCTGTCTACAACCATTACAAACGAGTTACTATGGGTTCCACCAAAAGCGAGGATGTTGAGCTGCAGAAGTCCAATATCCTCATGCTGGGGCCGACTGGCAGTGGTAAAACCTTGCTGGCGCAGACCCTGGCTCGTATCCTGAATGTACCTTTTGCCATTGCCGATGCTACGTCACTTACGGAAGCTGGCTATGTGGGTGAAGATGTAGAGAATATTCTCTTAAAACTCATTCAGGCTGCGGATTATGATGTGGAAAAGGCCGAGCGTGGTATCATCTACATCGATGAAATCGATAAGATTGCCCGCAAGTCGGAGAATCCGTCGATTACCCGTGATGTATCCGGAGAAGGTGTTCAGCAGGCATTGCTGAAGATTCTTGAGGGTACAACGGCTTCGGTACCGCCTCAGGGTGGCCGCAAACATCCGCATCAAGAGTTAATCCAGATTGATACGACAAATATTCTCTTTATCTGCGGTGGTGCATTTGATGGCATCGAGAAGGTCATCGAGGCTCGCCTCGGCCAAAAGCAGATGGGGTTTGGTGCGGATATCAAGTCGAAACGCAAGCGCAGCGTGGGCGACAGCCTGCGGAAGCTTTTGCCGGAGGACTTGTTAAAGCATGGTCTTATTCCAGAGTTCATCGGCCGTCTTCCGGTTGTTGTCACGCTGGAATCCTTGGATGAAGAGGCTCTTGTCAGCATTTTGACGAAACCAAAGAATGCACTGGTGAAACAGTACCAGAAGCTTCTGGATATGGATGGCGTCAAATTGGAATTTGATGACGATGCTCTTCGCCAGATTGCTAAGGAAGCGCTTAAGCGCAAGACTGGTGCCCGCGGCCTTCGTTCAATCATCGAGGCAATCATGCGTAATGTTATGTATGATGTACCATCGATTCATGGCGTAACGGCGTGCCGTGTGACGAAAGATGTCGTTACCACCAAGAAAGACCCTGTACTGACCGTTGCAAAAAAAGCAAAGGACAGCGAAGAGGAAACTGCCTGATGGCAGCTTAATAAAAGGAGGCGCTGCTATGTGGCAGCGCCTTGTTCTTTTTGAAATAGATTTTTGATGTAAGGATGGAAAATATCGAATAAGGAGGGATAAATATGACGCAAACACGTACTTTGCCATTGCTGCCGCTTCGCGGTATGATGGTTTTTCCCTACATGATGATTCATCTGGATGTGGGCAGAGATCGTTCGATGGCGGCGTTGGAGCAGGCAATGGTCGAAGATCGGGAAATCTTCTTGACGGCCCAGCTCGATGCAGAGACGGACAAGCCTGGACTCGCGGATATTTATACGGTGGGTACGGTAGCTGAAATTCGTCAGTTGGTGAAAATGCCCGGGGAAAGTGTCCGCGTTTTGGTAGAAGGTCAGCATCGTGCGATCATCCGCGATTATCGTGAGACGGAAACTTATGCAGAAGTGGATGTCGAGGAATTCAAGGATAAGATTGACACATCGATGAAGATGGAGGCCTTGAATCGTGCGGTAGTTCATCAGTTTGAAGAATGGGTCAAGCTGTCGAAAAAGATTCCACCAGAGACGCTGGTATCGGTAGCGATCATCGATGATGCGGGCCGGTTGGCAGACCTCATTGCCAGTCATCTGAACCTTAAACTTGAAGTTCGTCAGGAACTTCTAGGTGCGATGGATATCAAAGAGCGTTTGGAAAAACTCTATGAGGTATTGACTCGTGAACTGGAAATCCTACAGCTCGAGCATAAAATCGGACGCAAAGTCCGCAAGCAGATGGATAAAATCCAGAAGGATTACTATCTGCGGGAACAAATCAAGGCGATTCGCGAAGAGCTGGGAGACAAAGATGGCAAGACTGCGGATATTGAAAATGCCAGAGAAAAGCTGGCTGAGGGGAATTACCCCGATGAAGTCCGCAAGGTTGTAGAGCGGGAAATCAACCGCCTCGATGGCATGAGCGGCATGAATGCCGAAAACAATGTCATTCGCAACTATATTGACTGGCTGCTGGAACTTCCCTGGCGCAACGAGTCGGAAGATAATGTGGACATCAAACAGGCGCAGAAAATCCTGGATAATGATCACTATGGCTTGAAAAAAGTCAAAGACCGCATCCTGGATTATCTGGCCGTTCATCAGTTGGCGAAAGATAAGAGTGCGCCGATTCTTTGCCTGGTTGGCCCTCCAGGCGTCGGTAAGACTTCGTTGGCGTCTTCGGTGGCAAGAGCTACAGGGCGAAAGTTTATCCGTGCATCGTTAGGTGGTATTCGCGATGAGGCGGAGATTCGCGGCCATCGCCGGACCTATGTGGGGGCAATGCCGGGGCGCATTATCGAGGGAATCCGCAATGTCGGGACCCGCAATCCGGTGTTCCTGCTGGATGAGGTTGATAAAATCAACACGGATTACCATGGGGACCCGTCGGCTGCACTTCTCGAAGTGCTTGATCCAGCGCAAAATTCCACGTTCAGTGATCACTATATCGAGGTTCCTTTTGACCTTTCTAAAGTCATGTGGATTGTCACGGCCAACAACTTAGGCAATATTCCACGTCCACTTCGTGATCGCATGGAAATCATTCAGCTTTCCAGCTACACGGAGATCGAAAAACTTGAAATCGCCAAGCGCTATCTGGTAGCGCGCCAGCGTGAACAAAATGGGCTCAAGGCGAAGGATATTCATTTCGGTGCTGGTGTATTGGCAAAAATCATTCAGGATTATACCAAGGAATCTGGTGTCCGGGAGTTGGAGCGCGTCATTGGACAGGTATGCCGCAAGGCTGCCCGCAAGATTGTCGAGGGGGAAGAGGCTCCCATTAAGGTTTCCAAAAAAAATCTCACCGATTTCCTCGGCAAAGTCAAATTCGTTGACAGCAAGGCCAACAAAAAGCCGCAAGTTGGCGTCGTAACTGGTATGGCTTGGACGGAAGTCGGCGGAACGATTCTGCCGACGGAAGTATCGGTGCTCAAAGGTAAGGGAAAACTGATTTTGACCGGTCAACTGGGAGATGTCATGCAGGAATCTGCACAAGCAGGTCTTACCTATATCCGGAGCTGTTCCGAGAAATTGAAATTGCCCGAGGATTTCTATGAGAAAGAGGATATTCATATCCACCTGCCGGAGGGAGCGATTCCCAAAGATGGGCCGTCAGCTGGTATCACGATGGCAACCGCAATGGTTTCTGCCTTGACGGGCCGTAAGGTTCGCAGTGATGTGGCCATGACTGGTGAGATCACCTTACGTGGAACGGTGCTGCCGATTGGTGGACTCAAGGAAAAAGTCCTGGCTGCTTATCGTGAAGGGATGAAGACAATTATCCTGCCCAAGGATAATGAACGGGATATTGAAGATATTCCAGAGTCTGTCCGGGAAAAACTGGAATTTGTTCCGGTTGAAACGATGGACCAGGTGTTAAAGACTGCATTGATGTGAAAAGAAAAGCCGCCCCTAGGGATGCCTTGGCATTCCGCGCCTGATGGCGTCCCCTTGGGGACGGCTTTTTTCGCTAAGGAGATGAAAAGATGGCCAAAGACCGTGTAATTATAACGCAGGGGAAATATATAGCCTCAGCGGTAAAACCAGAGCAATATCCGGAAAATGACTTGCCAGAAATCGTTTTTATTGGACGTTCCAACGTTGGTAAGTCGTCACTTATCAATTCCCTTACCCGTGTCAATAACCTGGCTCGGGTATCGTCACAGCCGGGCAAAACCCAGACCATCAACTTCTTTGAAGTCGGGGTCAAGATCGAAGGAGTAGAGGGGCGCAAGGCATTTTATCTGGTGGATTTGCCAGGATACGGTTATGCTAAGACCGGCAAAGAGAAACGCAAGATTTGGTCGAAGTTTATCGAAGAATATTTCCTGACTTCGCCTCGTCTTCAATTCGTCTGCCAGCTCATCGATATTCGTCACGATCCCATGGCGTCGGATGTCGAGATGTTCGAATGGCTGGTGAAGAACAATATCCCAGTGCTCATCGTAGCAACCAAGGCGGATAAGATTGGCAAAAATGCCCGCCAGAAGAATATCGCCGCCATAAAAAGGAAACTGGGGATTGCCGAAGTTCCCGTCTTGCCTTATTCGTCATTAAAAAATGAAGGGCGTTCAGATTTGCTTGACGTTATTGGGGATAGTTTGGTAGAATAAGAGTAAAGAAATGTGAATCTGATTCATATCTATCGGATTAAGCGGGAGGTATACCATGACAGAGCTTACGTCGTTTGACAAATCTTTACTCAACCTTTTGCAGGGAAGTCTGCCGGTATGCAGCCATCCATTTGCAGTGCTGGCCGAACAACTTGGGGCGGATGAGCAGACTGTGTTGAGCCGGTTGCAGCATTTGAAAGAACAGGGATATTTGCGCCGGATTGGGACGTTTTTTAATTCCAACAAGCTTGGCTATAAGGGAACGCTTATCGCGCTGCGTGTAGACCCTGCCTATATGGAGTCAGTCGCAAATGCCATCAACCGTTATCCGGGCGCAACACATAACTATGAGCGTGAAGGACGTTATAATCTGTGGTTTACCTTATTGACTCCATGCCTAGAGACAGAGAAAAAGATTCTCGCTGAGGTCGAGGCGCTTCCCGGTGTGGAAGACCTGTTGAACTTAAAGGCAAACAAGAAATATAAAATCAACGTGCAGTTCAAACTGCATTAAAGGGATATTGGGGTAAGAGAAATGGCACAAGAAGTTGCAATGACAGAGCTGGATAAGAAAGTCGTTCGGGCACTTCAAGGGGATTTTCCTTTGGTGTCCGATCCTTATCAAGTGTTGGCAGATCAAGTGGGGATCTCGAAAGAGGATTTTTTGGCCTGCGTGAAAAAAATGGAAGAGAGCAAGGTCATCCGCAAGATGGGAGCAGTGCTTCGGCATCGGGAAGTGGGATTCCGTGCGAATGTCTTGGTGGCGTGGGCTGTTCCTGCGCAGCGATTGGATGAGATTGCAGAGAAAATGGCAGCTTGTCCATCGGTATCGCATTGCTATGACCGCAATACCGCACCGGATTGGCCGTATAATCTGTATACGATGGTTCACGGTCACAGCCGCGAAGAATGTGAAAACATTGTGGAAGAACTCGGACGAGAATGCAAGGTTAGCGAGCATACGATGTTGTATTCCAAAAAGGAATGGAAGAAAACTTCGATGCAGTATTTTATGGAAAGATAAACAGCAATTGCCTAACAGGTGAGAACCAATAGTGTTCCGCCTGTTTTTTTGTGTGCAATAAAAGATATTGACAATCATTATCGTTAATGATAATATAATGCATGCGTAATTGATAATAACTATCAGTTACGAATAAGATTCAAAAATGAACATAGTTCATATTTTAGGAGGATTGAGGGCATTCGTATGAAGTTAGAAGCGTATTTGACGGAATTGTCGCAGGAGAAACGGCAGACATTGTTGGGGCGGGACACCGAGGACTCGCTGCATCAGGCGTTTTCGCATAAGCGAGTGGTGCATGCAGGATTGATCGGTGAAGCAATAATGCCGGCAAGGCAGCAGCAGGTTTGGCAGGCTGCTATGCACCAGCCTGCTGACCTTAGCAATCAACACGCCGTTTATATTCACATACCATTTTGTCAAACCAGGTGTCTCTATTGTGGATTTTACCAAAATGCCAGCCGGCAAGAGGTGGAGGATGCCTATGTGGATGACTTGCTGGCGGAAATCGAGGCGGAAGCTGACTCGATTCAGCTCCGGGAAACGCCTATCAAGGCTGTTTTTATTGGTGGGGGAACGCCGACGTCACTGTCAGCTGAAAATGCCAGTCGGCTGCTTGACGCAATTCAGCGCAGCTTTTCCTTGGTGTCCGATTGTGAGGTAACCTTAGAGGGACGCGTGCATGATTTGGTGCCGGAAAAAATTGAAGCGTGGCTTTCTCATGGTGTTAATCGCATTTCCTTGGGGGTTCAATCTTTCGATACGGTTTTACGTCAACGCGTTGGCCGCATTGATTCGCGGGAAGAAGTATTAAAACGTCTGGAACTGCTAAAAAGCTATGATGTCACGGTAATCGTCGATTTGATTTATGGCTTGCCAGGGCAGACTATGGAAATATGGATGGACGATGTCAAGACTTTGGCGTTAGCGGATGTGGATGGCATGGATTTATACCAGTTGAATGTCTTTCCGAATGGGCCGCTAGATAAAGCGGTGGCAAACGGCAGTGTACCGCCTTGTGCAACGATAGCGGAACAGGCGGATATGTATGTGGCGGCGCGTGACTATTTGCTGGATAGCGGTGTGGAGCGGTTAAGCCTCTGCCATTTCCGGCGCAGTAAGCGGGAACGGAGCCTCTACAATACGTTGGCTAAGACTGGCGCAGTGGTCTATCCTTTCGGTTGTGGAGCAGGTGGCAACTTCGGTGGCTTGACTTTTATGCAGCTGCGGGAATTAAAGGCATATCATGCAGCTATGGCAAAAGGGGAAAAGCCTCTGATGATGCTGGCACGGCAGGTCGAACCAAAGTTAAAGCAGGCGACAGATAATATTATCGCTGACCTGGAAAAAGGCTTTGTGGATTTCCGACGGCTTAGTATGCTGGACTGCCGGCTGGAGGAATTAGATTTGCTGCTGACGCTTTGGCAGCAGCGTGGTTTGATGACGGAGGATTTAGGGGTATATCGTCTGACCAAGGCGGGCGAATTCTGGTATATCAGTTTGACACAAAGTTTAGTCGAAGTTGCGCAGGTGGTTATGAAGGATAAAGAAAAGCCGTTATCGCTGCCAGCCTGGATGCCGCCAGCAATGCGGGAGAAGATAATGGCAAAAATGGCAGAAAGCTAAAATTTTTTCAATACAATATGATAATGATTATTATTATAGGAGGTTGAGCATGAACATTTTGATGACAGTTGGCCACTGGTTTTCACAGGGTGGTGCAGTGATGTATCTGTTGTTATTGGCTTCGATTGGTGCTGGTACGGTGATTATAGACCGCATGCGTTATTATCGCAGCCGCCAGACCGATTTTAAGCAGCACGCAGCGGAAGTCCGGCAAGTTTTACAGATGAATAGTTTGGCAGAAGCTGCGGAACTTTATCAAAAGAGGCGCACTTCCTTGGACCGATTAACTGCAGCAGCGTTAAAGGCACGGCTGAAAGGAAAAAGTGTTGAACTAGCAGTGGAGGGAGCTGCGCAATTGGAGGCAGCACAGTTGAAAAAAGGATTGCCGCTGCTGGGCATGCTGGTCACGCTGGCGCCTATTCTTGGTCTTATGGGGACGGTCGTCGGAATGATTCAAACTTTTTCTGTTTTCAATTTGCAGGCGGGGTCTCCTATGGCGATTACCGGTGGCGTTGGTGAGGCTTTGATTGCTACGGTAACGGGATTGGCGGTGGCAACGTTTGCCCTTCTCGGACACAGTTATTTTGGTTATCGGCTCGATGGCATGGTAACGGATATGGAGCGATTGGGAACTTGGCTGGAGGATAAGCTCAGTGCCGGATCGGCAGAACGGATGGCGAAACGGGGGCAGGAAAAGCATGAGGCTGCATAATGCCAGGATGTCGCAAACGCCACAGATAATGATTATTCCGATGATTGATATTATCTTTTTCCTGTTGGTGTTTTTTATGATGAGTACACTTTATATGACAAGTCAGGAAACTATCCCCGTGAACCTGCCAGCTGCAGCTAGCGCGAAACAGGATGTGGTCAAAAGCTTTCAGGTAACGGTGGCTGCTGATGGCAAGTTGTATTTGGGAAAGGATGCGATGGATTTGCCACAGCTTAAAGCAAAATTAACCAATGAAGCGAAAACTGCCGATCTAGTGGTGACACTGCGGGCGGACAAGGCGGTGGATTATGGCACCTTTATTGCAGTGATGGATGAGTTGAAAACTTCGGGTATTCAGCGCATCAGTTTGGCAGCGAAACAGTGAGGCGTGGTATGACAGTCGTTCGTTTATCGTTAAAGAGAAGTTTTAGACCGTTGCCACTATCGTGTGTTTTGCATGGCGTTGTCCTGTTAGGATTGGGACTTTTTATGAGTTTTCAGCCAGAATGGCAGACAGAAATCCCAATGGCTGAGGTGGAGATGGCGGTAAGTCCCGAGGAGTTGCCAGAGCGGCACGTGCCACAGGCAGGGAGTATGAACCCGTTTGCTGAAAATTCGGTATGGAAGTCGTCAGCGGAGAAGTCGCCCAGCAATACCACTGCGAATCAGCCGGCGGGAGGGGATAGTGATGCCGTGATGATGCCTCCTGCCGCTAGCGCTGCCGCAAATGGTGATGGCGCTCCGGGAGGAAGCACAGGACCAAGTGATACGGGCAGTGGCATGGATGGAGGCGGTGGTAAGGCGGGGGAATCTGGTGCTGGTGCAGGCGCTAGTGACAGCACGCTAGGCTCAGAAGCCAGCGGGGCCGGCAATGAGCCCTCAGAAAGCTTGGCAAGTATTGCCAGTCGTTTTGCTGCTCGGGTGGAAGGAAATAAAGAGTATCCCTATATGGCCGTGAAACGCGGGCAAACTGGTGTGGTGCGGGTAACGGTTACGATTTCGGCGGAGGGGAATTTGACCAGTGCTTATGTCAGCAGCTCAGCTGGCAGCTTGCTCGATAATGCTGCTATGCAGGCGGTCCAGCAGTCGTGTCCTTTTTCGCATGGGGCTGGTAAAAGCATAACGCTGACAGTTCCCATTCACTTTGATTTGGAAGGGTAGGAGGATTTATGAAATTATTGGTGGTTTATTCCAGTAAAACTGGCAATACGAAAAAGGTTGCTATGGCAATCGGAGAAACATTAGGAGTAGAGCCCGTGGCGGTGACGGAGAATCCATCGCCGGAGGACTATGATGCGATCGTAGCCGGGTTTTGGGTGGACAAGGGAACTGCCGATGCAGCCATGAAGGCGTATTTGCAAAAAATCACGGGCAAGCGGGTGGCACTCTTTGCTACCCTGGGCGCTGAACCGGATTCGGCACATGCGCAGCAGTGCTTGGCGAATGCGGCGGAACTGTTAGGAACAGGTTGCACCTTGACCGGTCAATTTATCTGTCAGGGAAAAGTGTCTGAGGAAATGGTGGCAATGATGAAAAAGATGTTCCCCGAAGATCATCCACATGCTATGACAGCAGAGCGCTTGGCGAGGATTGAAAAAGCTGCCAGCCATCCGGATGAAACCGACCTTTTGGCTGCTCAGGCGTATTTTGCCGATTGGCGGAAGGAGTGGTTAGCAAGTTGAAAACAGAATGATAAGTGGGAGGAAGATTATGTCGGTGTTAGTGGAGCAAGTGACATGCTCACGCCATGGACAAGCGATTTTATACAACGTTTCGTTGCAAATAAAGACTGGGGAAGTCCTGGGATTGTTAGGTCCGAATGGTGCGGGGAAGACGACGCTCATTCGATTGTTGGCAGGGCTGGCGCGACCAGATTCTGGACGCATCCGCGTATTTGGTGAAGACGCATCGCGGCGAAGTGTTACATTCCGTAGTTTGATTGGACTGGTACCGCAGGAAAATACTCTGGAAAGTGAGTTGACGATTGAGCAGAGCATGTTGTGCACCGCGAAATTGTACGGTATCGTTGATGCCCGCGCACGAATGGAAGAGGTTTGTCAGCAGTTTCAGATTGGCAGCTGGCGAAAAAAATATCCAGTGAAGTTGTCAGGGGGGATGAAACGACGGGCAATGATTGCTCGGGCAATGCTTTCCCGTCCGGAATTCCTGCTGCTTGACGAACCAAGTGTTGGGCTTGACCCGGATATGCGTCAGGAAATCTGGCAGGCGGTCCGAAAATTACAGGCCATGGGCAAAACTGTGCTGTTGACGACCCATTTATGGAAGAGGCGGAGGAACTTTGTGACCGGATTGCTTTTCTGCGAGCGGGAAAGGTCCTTTATACGGGGACAACCGCGGGGATACGTCAACAGATTTCGCCAGAGCAGGAGATTAGCCTGGAAGATGCCTTCTTGGCGTTGGCGGTTGAAGGGAGGCGAACCGGGTGATGGCAGGCGTCCAAGCGGTCTTTTACCGTGAAATGTTGATGCTTATTCGACGGATTGGCGGCCTGGGATATCTCTTTTCGGGGCTGCTGTTCCCGATGATTTATCTCTTGGCCTTTGGCTGGGGACTGGGGGAAAGCGTAGCTGTGGCCGGCGGTTATATCGCCTATTTGGCCAAGGGAATGCTGGCAATAACCGTGATGATGAATGCGTTTCAGCAGACCGCGCTTTCTGTTAGTGCGGCAAGGTTTTATTATCGTACGTTTGCGGTCTTACGGCTGAGTCCAATCCATGATGGTGCCATTGTTTTGGGCATTGCCTTAGCAGGGACGGTCCGAGCGCTGATTGCGGCAGCTGTTGTCTTTATTGCGGCAAAATTATTTTTTGGCATTGCGATATTGACTGGCCCGGGGGTCTTAGGACTGGTGCTTACGGCCTTTGCGTTTGCGGCCTTTGGGGTAGCGGTGGGATTGTCAATAAAAGGACAGGAGCAGTTTTCGATTGTGATAAATTTCTTTATCACGCCGATGACATTTTTCTGTGGGTCCTTTTTTCCCATCACCAATTTACCATCCGTAGTACAGCCAATCGTGCGATTCTTGCCGCTGTCGCTTACCAATCAGCTGCTGCAGGCCACAAGTTTTGTGGGGGAGGCTGGTATAGCCGCCTTGGCGTTGGTGTTTTTTATGTTGGTTATTTATCTGTACAGTACCTATCGGGTACATAACTACAGTGAATTTTGATGGATGATTTGAGATTTTTAGAGAAAGAGGATTTTCATGATTAGAAAACTTGCAAAAAGAAAACGTACTTTATTAGCAGCAACGGTTTTAGGAACGATGACGATGGGAAGCTGCATCGCAGCAGCGGCTGCTGCCGACGATACGATACAGACGCGGGATGTAGTGGTAACAGCCTCGCGTACGGAACAGCAGGTGAAGGAAGCACCGGCTGCTGTCGAAGTCATTACGCGAGAAGAAATCGAAAATACCGGTGCAGAGACTTTGGCACAGGCCTTGGAGATGGCAACGGGAATCAACGTATTGGAAAATGGCATGGTGGGCAATCAGTCCTCCATCCGCGGGATGAATACGAATCAAACCCTTATCCTGGTGGATGGACGCCGGGTGCGCACGGAAAACACCAGTGAGACACAGAATTATTACGAGCTTCAGCGCGTCAATATGGATGAAGTGGAGCGCGTAGAAATCGTACGCGGCGCAGTAAGTTCGCTTTACGGCTCCGATGCGCTGGGCGGTGTCATCAACATCATTACGAAAAAGCCGGGAAATCCAGGTGGTTCTGCTTCTGTGGATTGGACTTCGCGTCAGCAGGATACGGGCTTCCGTTATGATTTAGGCAAGGTGGGCAAATGGGCTTGGGCGATGAACGGCAAGGTGTCGGATGTGCGCCGCCGCATGAAGGAAGACTCCTCCAATCAGTATGGGCATCGGTATTACGTTGGACTCGATGGCCGCATGGATGTAGCCAAGAATAAGAAACTGGACTTCTTTTTCAATCATCTGTATGAAGACTTATATATGATTGATTCAGCAGCGGCCGGTACGGATTATGATCATCGCCGTGTTTCCACCGGCCTGAAATATTCCGGGAAAGACCATCTAGGAGAATACGAGGCGCAGGCATATTATACGTATTTTGATAAGGACCAGCGAACGCGCAGCCGCACGACGAATGCACTCAATAGTTTTGATGATATGACGTTTAATTCCTATGTAGCTGATGGCCGCCGTACCTTCAACTTGGATGACCGGAATACGCTGACGGTTGGTGGGGAATTTCGTCAGGAAGATTATGAAAGTACACGGATAAAAAATTGCTCGGCGCGGACGATAACTCGTGAGGGAATTACCAATAATATCGGTAAAGTATCGATGGATTATGGTGCACTTTACCTGCAGGATGAATATGCTGCGAATAAACGCTGGCTGTTGATTCCTTCCGTGCGCTGGGATCATAACAACGCCTTTGGTGATGAGGTTACGGGAAAACTCGGCACGACGTATAAGCTCAGTAAAAATACTCGGTTCAAGGCAAATGCTGGCTCTGCTTATCGTGCACCGACGGCTTCGGAACTCTATTTCTTCTGGAAGCATACACCAACGGCTCGAATGACGGTAAATATTCAAGGCAACCCGGATTTGAAACCAGAAAAGGCCTGGATTTTTGATGGCGGTTTTGAGGCAGAAAAGGGACGTACGTCAGGGAAATTAACCTATTTCCATAACAAAGTCGATGACCTTATCAATCTCGATACCCAAATGGGATATGTGCCGGGAACCGGTATGGTGGCTAATGGCAAATATGAAAACGTTGATAAAGCTACGGTACAGGGTGTGGAATTTGAAGGAAAACAGAAGCTTGGCAGCCGTTTTACGCTGCGCAGCACCTATACCTATCTCGATGCCCGCAATGATAAAAGCGGTGAACTTTTGACTGGCCGCGCTCGCCATAAGACATCGTTGCAGCTCATGTACAAGGACAAGACCCATGGATTGGATGCAACGCTTTGGAACGATTGGTTGGATGGGTATCGTTATACGTTAAGCGGCAAAACAGGCATGACAGGGGCCAGCATCATGAACGTAGTGGTCAATAAGAAAATCGGCAAACAGGCCAGTGCCTATTTTGGCATCAACAATCTTACGAACCGCAAGAATGATGTCTTGTATTATGATGGACGCATCTGGCGTGGCGGTGTGAAAGTAACGTTTTAATCGATTGTTGCAAGGGAGGTTATTTGATGGAACTTGCGGTGACACCAGCACATCCCAGGGCACGAAAACGGTTTTGGGCGTTAGCTGGCGGACTGCTCCTGTTAGGAGTGGTGTTGCTGTTTAGTATCTGTCAGGGGGCAGCGGTGTTTTCGCCGCTGTCGGCCTGGCAGATTTTGTATGGGGGGGCTGGACAGGAAAACTTCACGATTCTGTACCATATCCGTTTGCCACGCTTGATTACTGGGGCTTTGACCGGTGTGAATCTGGCATTGGCTGGCTGCATCCTCCAGGGGATTTTGCGCAATCCCTTGGCTGACCCAGGGATTATCGGCGTGTCAGCAGGAGCGGGACTCGCGGCAATGGCGGTTATGATTCTGCTGCCCAATCTGGCATCTTGGGTGCCAATGGCAGCTTTTGTTGGCGCGTTGGCGGCAGTAGCCTTGGTATTTTTTCTGTCTTGGGAAAATGGGATTCATCCGTTGCGCATGGTGTTGGCTGGTGTTGCAGTGGCGGCTTTCTTCGGCGGCGCGATGACGGCGTTGATGGTGTTTTATTCTGACCGCGTGCAGGGAACGGTTAACTGGATGGCGGGAGGATTTGCGGCCAGGACTTGGAGTCATGTCTATATGGTGCTCCCTTATACGCTCTTAGGGCTGGCAGGAACTTTTGCCGGCAGCCGTTGGCTGAATGCCCTGCAGATGGGTGAAGAAACTGCACGCAGTTTGGGCGTGCGTGTACAGCGCGTGCGGCTCTATTTGCTGGTGTTAGCAGCTTTGCTGGCGGCTTCGGCCGTCAGCGTGGCTGGTATGTTGGGCTTTGTGGGGCTGGTAATCCCGCATATGGTTCGCTTGTTGACAGGAGCGGATTTTGACTATTTATTGCCGGCGGCGGCAATATGGGGAGCAGCTCTGGTGGTTGGTGCCGATGCAGCAGCTCGCGTTGCTTTTGCCCCGATAGAGATTCCCGTGGGCGTTTTTATGTCCTTTTTGGGAGCACCGTTTTTTCTGTATTTGCTGCGGCAAGGGATGCAAAGGGGGCGTTGAGGATGGCAGAACAAGAGACCTTGCTTACGGCGAACGATTTGCGATTGGAATACGGTGGCAAGGTAGTGGCTGATGGATTAAATCTGGCAATTCATCGGGCGGAAATCACAGCGATAATCGGGCCGAATGGATCGGGGAAATCAACCCTGTTGAAAGCTTTGGCTAGACTGCTTCGGCCTGGGGCCGGAAGTATCGAGCTGCAGGGGAAAGATTTATGGACGCTATCGGAAAAAGAAGTGGCGCAAAAGATTGCCTTTATGCCCCAGAGTGTTTCAATACCGCCGGATTTGACGGTCGCGGAAGTGCTGCGCATGGGGCGCCTTCCCTACCGAAGTTTTTGGAGTTCCTGGCAGGCGGGGGATAATGCTGTTTGTCAAAAGGTGATGGAGATTACGGGATTGCAAGTTTTTTCGCAGCGGTCAATGGGGGCGCTGTCCGGTGGAGAACGTCAGCGGGTGAGGCTGGCATTAGCCCTGGTGCAGGAGCCGCAAATCCTACTGCTTGACGAACCAACTACGTATTTGGATATTCGGCATCAGCTGGAACTTATGGCGATCGTGACGAGGCTGCATGAACAAACGGGGCTGACGGTGGTAATGGTATTGCATGACCTCAATCAGGCCGTGCGTTATAGCCAGCGTCTGGTGGCGATGAAAGAGGGGCGAATCCTCGCCGATGGAGAGGTGACAGAAGTCTTTTCCTGTGCATTGGTGCGCCAATTATATGGCGTGGAAAACGAAATCAAGACCGTGCAGGTTCAGGGAGAAATGCGACAGGTGTTTTTTCCATCCGCTGTGATGGGAGTATGAGCAAATAAAGGAGAAAAATTATGCGAAAAATAATGGGCCTGCTGACGGTGCTTTGCTTGTTAGGAGGAATAGCTTGTTGGCTGTTGCCAAGTGCAGAAACGGCAGTTAAAGAAATGGATACCCGTCAGGTAACCGATAGTGCAGGGCGGGAGGTCATGATTCCTAAGCATCCGAAGCGTGTGGTTATCCTAAATGCCTCAAATCTGGATCTTTACGTTGCTGCTGGCGGTGCAGAAGATGTTGTGGGAAAGCCGGTGTCGCAGGCATTGGCCCCTAATGTAGCCGATGCAGTGGCAAAGGCGGAAGAAGTAGGAATCATCCATTCGCCAGATGTGGAGAAAATATTGAGTTTGAAACCGGATTTGGTTATTGGCACCAATGTGCCTTATCATACAAATTTGGCGGATACCTTATCGCAGGCCGGAATCCCGCTGTATGTTCAAGCACTTGACAGCGTTGAGGACTTGAAGACTGCGCTGACCTTTTACGGTTCGTTGACGGGCAAAGAAGCACAGGCACAGGAGGTGTCGACGAAGCTCACGTCTGAGATCGAGGCAGTAAAACAACAGGCTGCAGGACGGACGCCGCCCAAGAGTTTGATCCTGTTTGGCTCACCAGAAAGTTTCAATATGGGAACGGCGAAATGTTTTACAGGAAATCTGTTGAACGAATTAGGGGGTGGCAATATTGCCGATAGGGCTGTCGGTGATGGTGGCTATTTGCCACTCAGCATGGAATTTGTAGCTCGGGAAAATCCGCAGGTGATTTTTGTCATCACGCATGGCAATGCGGCAGAACTCGAAAGCAAACTGCGTCAGGAATTAGCCGCGAGTGAAGCATGGCAGAATGTGACGGCTGTACAGACGGGAAAAGTGTATGTATTGCCCTATGATTTGTTTGCGGTAAATCCAGGGGTGCGGACTGCTGATGCGATGAAGGTGTTAGCCAAGGCATTATATCCTTGATTTTCGGACGATACTTGTGTTTGTTATGATAATAATGGCTTTTTTTCACTTATTATTTATGATAAAATGTAAACAGTGTTTTCTTACAAAAGATATTGTTTATATAGAGGGAGTATCGCCATGATTAATCAAAAAATGTATGAACTCGGTACAAAGAAATCCACAATCCGCACAATCTTTGAATTTGGACGCAAGCGGGCGGCTGAGGTCGGCGAGGAAAACGTCTATGATTTCAGCCTGGGAAATCCCAATGTGCCGACGCCAGAGTTTATCAAGGATGCGGCCGTCGATATTCTGACGAATATGGAACCGAGTGCTGTTCATGGTTATACCGTAGCGCCAGGTGCACCTCAGACGCGTGAGGCGCTGGCGAAGAGTGTCAACAAGCGTTTTGGAACGAAGTTTGCAGCGAAGAATTTCTTTATGACGGCTGGTGCCGCCGCGGCTATCACGATTTGCTTTAAAGCATTGGCACAGCCGGAAGATGAGTTTATCACGTTTGCCCCGTTCTTCCCCGAATATCGCGCCTTTGTGGAATCGGTGGGAGGGAAGCTCGTTGTTGTACCCGCACAGCCGGCAGATTGGCAGATTGATTTTGCGGCTTTTGAGAAGTTGGTGACAAGCCATACGAAAGCCGTCATCGTTAATTCACCCAACAACCCAAGTGGTGCGGTATATTCGGAAGAAACCATCCAAAAGTTGGCGGATATCCTGCGTCAGAAGGAAGAAGAGTTCCATCATCCCATCTTCATCATTTCCGATGAACCGTATCGGGAGATTGCCTTTGAGGGCTATACGGTTCCTTATGTGCCGAAGTTCTATGAGAATACGTTGGTTTGCTACTCGTACAGTAAGTCTTTTTCCTTGCCGGGCGAGCGCATTGGTTATATTATCGTGCCGGATGAGGTAGCAGATTTTGGCAAGGTATACGGTTCGATTGCCGGTGCTGCCCGTGTACTCACGCATGTTAACGCGCCGTCACTTTGGCAGCTGGTCATCGGCCGCTGTGCCGATATGCCATCGGATATCTCCACGTACGTTAAGAACGGCCAGTTGCTTTATCAGGGATTGATCGATGCTGGTTTTGAATGCGTCAAACCACAGGGGGCGTTCTATCTCTTCCCAAAATGCCTGGAAGAGGATGATTACGCATTCTGCGAGCGGGCAAAAAAATATGATTTGCTGCTCGTGCCAGGTACAGACTTCGGCTGCCCCGGTTACTTCCGGGCCGCATATTGCATCAAGACCGAAACGATTGAAAAATCCCTGCCCCTGTTTAAAAAGCTCGCAGAAGAATATAAAAAATAAATTTTTCCATATTGCTGATTCGGTAATGACTCGTCATTTGACGGGTCATTTTTTTATCGAAGCGATATATTTACAGGGGATTGACAGGAATTTGATTTTGGGGAGCGAATATACATGTTAGAATTGTTTGAAAAATTATAAATCAACAGGATGTTTGTGGTGAGGATAATGTTCGCTATGATTGCATTTTGGATGTAGGGGAGTGATGACTGGTGGCAGAGAATGAACCGATGGTAGAGGTCTTTATCTATGAAACGCGGCAGTTCTTGGAACAGTTGGAGCAGGTCGCGCTTGCAAGTGAGGACAGCGGCAGCTTCCAGCCAGAAGAGGTCAATGAGGTCTTTCGGGCCATGCATACCATCAAAGGCTCGGCGGCCATGATGCTCTATGATGAAATCTCGCATCTGGCGCATGCGGTTGAGGATATTTTCTTTTATATCCGCGAGCTTCATCCGGAGAAAATTGATGTATCCGCTGTGACGGACATCGTGTTAACCGCTGTGGATTTTATGAACGGCGAAATGGATAAGCTCGACAGTGGAGCAAAGCCGGATGCTTCGAGTGAGGAGCTGCAAAAATTCACCCATGATTTTCTACGAAACTTTAAACTGGAAAACGGACATGATCCTGATGTTGATTTGCGCAAGGTGAAAAAGACAGCACCGAAAGAAACGGAAAAAGCTGAAGCAGCTGAACCAGCCAAGCAGCAATATTTCATTCAGGCAGTAAAACCGGAGGAGGTAAAGACGGAATCTGGCAGTAACCACGTTTATAAAGCGGTGCTGCACTTTGATCCTGAGGGAGGCATGGTGGAGGTTCGTGCCTTTGGGGTAATCAACCGGCTGGAAGATCAGGCTGGTGAGTTGCACTATTTGCCGGAGAAGATTATCGAGGATGAGACCGCGGCTGATACCATCCTAAAAGAGGGATTCAAGCTTTGGTTTACGACGGGGCTGGAGAGTGAAGCGGTTCGCAAACTGCTCGATGAGACGATGTGTCTGACGGGATTGGAACTTACCGAATTGTCGTCGGTGGCAGAGTGTGAGTATTGGCCGACGCCGAAACAGAAAGCCGCGCAGGCAGTAGAGGAATCATCGCCGATTGTACCGGTAAAACCTGAGGCTAAGCCACGGCCGGCACCGATGAAGCAAGCAGGCCATGATGGGCATGAGTCGCAAATGATAAGCGTCCGCGTGGATAAACTTGACCGTCTGATGGAATTGGTCGGAGAGATGGTTATTGCGGAGTCGATGGTGACGCAGAATCCCGATATCCGAGGGATGGAGCTTTCCAATTTTGACAAGGCGGCTCGGCAGCTGCACAAGATAAATGGGGAGCTGCAAGACCGTGTCATGGCGCTACGAATGGTGCCGTTGGAGGCGACGTTCAAGAAGATGAATCGCATCGTGCGCGATATGACGAAAAAACTTGGCAAACAGGCAAAATTGGTGCTGGTAGGTGCGGATACTGAGGTCGACAAAAATGTTACGGAGCACATCGGCGATCCGTTGATGCATATTATTCGCAATTCCATTGACCATGGCATCGAGATGCCGGAGGTGCGCAAGGAGGCTGGCAAGCCAGAACAGGGCACGGTGGTGCTCTCGGCACAGAATGCCGGAGGTGAAGTCGTCATCCGCATTGAAGATGACGGCGGTGGCATGAATCGCGATCGCATCATGAAAAAGGCCAAAGAGAAGGGCATCTTGACGAAGCCTGAGGAGGAGTATACCGATCAGGAGGTCTATAGTTTTATTTTTGCACCAGGGTTTTCGACGAAGGAACAGGTTACGGAATTTTCCGGACGCGGTGTTGGCATGGATGTAGTAGTCTCGAACATCAAGGCTTTGGGAGGAACGATAACGGTGGATAGCAATCCCGGTAAGGGAAGCGTGACTATCATCCGGATTCCGCTAACCCTGGCCATTGTGGAGGGGATGTGCATCAAGGTCGGTGGGGCTGGATATACGATACCAATCAGTTCGATTCGCCGTTCTTTTCGGCCCGAGGAAGGGGATATTTTCCTCGATGTGTCGGGGCAGGAAATGTTTATGGAAGCGGGAAGCCCCTGTCCGATTGTACGGCTGCACCAATTGTATGATATCGAAAATGCTAGAGAGCAGCTCACAGAGGGCATTCTGCTGGTGACGGAAGCCGATGATCATTATCTGGGAATCTTTGCCGATGAACTCGTGGGGGTACAGCAGATTGTCGTAAAGCCGGTGCCAGGATATATTCAGGCAATGACAAAGATGACGGGAATCACTGGCTGTACCATTTTGGGAGATGGCAGTATCAGCTTGATTATTGACCCGGGGAAACTCCTGGGATTGCTGGTGGAATAATAGGAGGGACGGAAATGGATGAAGAACTCCTGCAAGAGGAAGATACACAAAAGGATAAATATCTGACGTTTACTTTGGGCGAGGAGCTCTATGGGATTGATATCCGCGTGGTTATCGAAATCATTGGCATTCTGCCGATTACCAAGGTGCCGGAAGTGCCGGATTATGTACGTGGTATCATCAATCTTCGCGGTAAAATCATTCCAGTCATTGATATGCGGCTGCGGTTTGGCCGGGAGTTCCGGCCGTATACAGATCGTACCTGTGTTATCGTCATTGAGGTCAAGGACGTACTGCTGGGCCTTATTATCGATGGCGTCAGTGAGGTGCTGTCCATACCCGAAGGCGAGACGGTGGCTCCACCGGAACTCAAGTCGGCGAACAATCGCTATATACGGAGCATCGGGAAACTGCCGGATACGAAGGTGGTGCTTTTACTCGACTGGGAAAAGCTATTCGACGTGGAAGAAGAAAAGATGCTTAGCGGGATGAATGAGGAAAGAGGGAACGAAAATGGAGCTGTTTAAAAATATGAAAATCAGTACCAAATTAGTGACTTTGACCGGAATACTCGGAGCCTTGATTTTGGTGACGGCGGTTTGCTTCCTCTGTTTTTTGAGCTCGGTAAGTGAACAGTATCAAAAAGTCTATGACGAAGATGCGTATGCGGCTACGTTGGCGACGCAGGCAGGAAAAATTTTTACCGAGTCACGCAACGAATATACGCGTTTTTTGACTCGGGTAGATCCGGTGATGCGGCAGGAAGCCATGGCCAATATGCAAAAGCGTGATAAGGAACTGGATGTGGTTTTTGGCGAATTGGAAAAGCGGGCTATTTCCGTTGATGCCAAAAAGGTGATGAGTGATATCCGTGGGCAGATTGATACATTCCGCAGCCAGCGTGATGCGCTGATTAAAGCACAGCCGTCACCGGGCGCGCCAGTGGAAAATTTGCCAGAAGCGAAAAAAGCATCGGAAACGGGCTACAAGCTTGCACAGAGTTTTGATTCCGTGATGGAAATGGGCAATACGAGTACGCAGGCAGAGTTCCGGAAAATCAAGGAAGAAATCGACAAAATCATGTTGATTTCGGTCATCAATATTACGATAGTCGTGATTTTAGCCATGTTCTTTGGCATGCGTTTGGCCCGTAATATTGGCAGCCGCATTGATCGTATGGCGGCTGCGGCTGAAGTGATAGGCAATGGTGACCTCAGTCAGCCCATGAAGCCGGAAAATAACGATGAAATTGGCCAGGCTGTTGCGCATTTCGAGCAGATGCGCCAGAATCTCAATCAGTCGATGAACAATATCCATGTGGCGGCAGAACAAGTGGCGGCAGGTTCGCGCAACGTTTCCGAGGCTAGTGTGTCACTTTCGCAGGGAGCTGCGGAGCAGGCGTCTTCGGTGGAGGAGCTTTCGGCGTCGATTTCCGAGATTTCGTCGCAGACGGCCAGCAATGCGGAAAATGCCGACAAGGCCAATAGTCTCACGATACAAGCGCGGCAGCAGGCATCTGTTGGGGACGCTGATATGAAGGAAATGTTGGCCGCGATGGAAGCGATCAATACGTCTTCGGCGAATATCTCTAAAATTATCAAGGTAATTGATGAGATTGCTTTTCAGACGAATATCCTGGCGTTGAATGCCGCGGTAGAGGCTGCACGTGCTGGACAGCATGGAAAGGGATTTGCCGTGGTGGCAGAAGAGGTGCGGAATCTCGCAGCACGCAGTGCCAAGGCGGCCAAGGAAACGACCGAACTCATCGAGGATTCGATCACGAAGGTCGAATCTGGCCGGGCGATTGCAGGTAAGACCGCAGAAGCCCTTATGACGATTATGAGCAATGTATCGGAAGTGGCCGATATCGTAAGCTCTATTGCCAAAGCTTCCAGCGAGCAGAAACTGGCGTTGGAGCAGATTGACCAAGGAGTTCTGCAGGTGTCGCAGGTAGTACAGGCGAACTCGGCGACATCAGAGCAGGCTGCATCGGCGAGTGAAGAACTCAATGCGCAGGCTTCCCGCTTGCGTGAGACGGCGGATCAATTCCGCTTGGCAGTGGATCGTTCCGCAAGGAAAAATTACGATAGACCAGCTCCAGCGCCTAAGATGGTGGCAAGACCGGGGAAAGCACCGGGTCCCGCTGTGGAAACGACGCCGGAAGCCAAAGCCTATACCTATGCCGATGATGAGAAAGGATTTGGGAAATACTGATGGAAGATTCGGTATTTCTGGCATATGCGAGCATTGTGGATCGCGAATTTGGCATACAGTTGCCGCGGGAAAAGAAGGCACTGTTGGAATCCCGTCTGCAGCGGTTGTTCCATGAAGGCGAAGAGACGGCCAAATATCGCGATGCCGCAGGCTTCTTGAAAGCACTGAAACAAGATGGCACGGGGCGCCTTTTAAAGGTGCTGGCGGAGGCCATTACCACGCACCATACGTTTTTTATGCGTGAGGCGGACCATTTCTGGTTTTATCGGGATACGGTGCTACCCTGGATTGCATCATCGGTTCAGGACGGCGATATCCGTACCTGGTGCGCGGCTTGTTCTACAGGGCAGGAAGCATATACGCTGGCGATGCTGCTGCAGGACCAATTCGGGCTGCAGGGGGCGCGCTGGGAAAAGACGTTGTTGGCTACGGATCTTTCTACCGAGGTGCTGGAAGTTGCAAAGGCGGGAATATACGAGAAAGAATCGCTCGTTGGCATGCCGGAGAATTGGTTGCACGGTTATTTTCATGCCGCTGGCAACGGGAAAATGCAGGTTAATGACGGGATACGGCAACAGGTTCTGTTCCGCCCGTTTAATCTGATGACGCCAGGATTTCCCTTTAAGAAGCCATTTCATGTTATCTTTTGCCGGAATGTCATGATTTATTTCGATGCACCGGTACGAAATCGGCTCGTGCGGCAGTTTTACGATTATCTCGAACCAGGCGGCTATCTTTTCGTAGGACATTCGGAGACGGTGGAGCGGCAGGCAGCCCCTTTTCAATATGTGATGCCGTCGGTTTACCGCAAACCATTGGATGCGGCACCCAGTGAGACGCGGCGGAATCTGGCGGGGATATATCAGAGAACGCAGGCGGTGACTGCTGGCATGCAGCAAAGGCTTCAGTTGACCAGACAGGTCGTGGGAAAAGAAGAAGGCGTGGAGCCGGCAAAGCCAGTAAAACTCATTGCCTTGGGAGCTTCCACGGGAGGGACGGAGGCCCTAGCAAGTTTAATTCAAGGGCTGCGCCCGCCCTTGCCGCCGATTGTAATCGTTCAGCATATCCCTTATGGTTTTAGCCGGCTGTTTGCCGAACGGCTCAATAATGAATCGGCCTTTATCGCAGCGGAGGCTTCGGATGGTGAAAAGCTGCAGCCTAACCATATCTATGTCGCGCCTGGCGACCGGCAGATGCGGGTGCGGCGTTTGGGCAGTGAGTTTTTCGTTTGCTGCCGTGGCACCGAGCAGGTAAGTGGGCACTGTCCTTCGGTTGATGTGTTGTTTGATTCTGTGGCCGAGACAGTAGGTGCTGAAGCGTTGGGGGTGATCCTCACGGGTATGGGCAGTGATGGCGCCGAAGGATTGTTGAAGATGCGGCAGAAAGGGGCGCGTACTCTGGGGCAGGATGAAGCAACCAGCGTGGTTTATGGTATGCCGCGGGCAGCCTTTGAACGGGGCGCGGTCATGCGTCAGCTGCCGCTTCCGTCGATGGTCGGCTGTATTATGAGTCTGGCACGTCAGCAGGGCTCTGTGGGAAAGGATGAAAGCGATGGGCAATGAAGTACAGGGACAGATACCGGATTCTGTTCTGCGTGGTCTGTTAGGAAGTCTGGGGGACGGGCTAGTTCTGACGGATTTGAACGAGCGTGTCACCTATATCAATAAAATGGCAAAACGCATTTTAGGTTGTGAGGAAAAACAGGTGATTGGCTGGGTCTTTCGCGATGTGTGCCCCTTGGTGAATTTAAAGACGGGGCGCAGTTTTGAAAGTCCTTTGAAGGTGGCGTTGGCGGAGAAAAGATCGGTGGGGCTGGCGCGAAATATTGGTATTTTCCGTGGTGAGCAGCAAGAACCAATCTTTTTGTCGGCGACCTGTTCGCCGCTTCAGCTGGATGAAGGGGAGATTGTAGGGTGTGCGGTTATTCTTCGCAACGTGACCCATCTTCGGCGGTTGGAGGTTCGCATCGAGGCAGATCATGTCTATATGCGGACGGTGTTCTCAGCCGCGCAGGTTGGTCTCTGTGTCCTGGATGAAAAAGGGGCTATTGTCGATATCAACGATGCTGGTCTTGAGACCATGGAAACCACCTATAAGGAGTCCGTGGGAAAACAGTTTGGCGATGTTTTTCGCTGTGAAAACAGCATCGAAGGGGGCTGTGGTCATGGGCAATACTGTGCAACTTGTCCGATTCGGCATCAGATAGAAACTGCGATTGCTACGGAAGGCTATACGAGCCAGATTACGGCGGCGATGCATAGTATCCGCCGCAAGGAGAAGATTTGGCTGCGGATGTTTTTCTCGCAGGCCTGGTCGGAAATCGGCAAGCAGACGATTGTCACGATGATTGATGTTTCTCAGCGTAAAAAACGTGAAGATGCTTTGGAAGAAGCCCGGGAGCGTGCTGAGGCAGCCAGCCGGACGAAGAGCCAATTCCTGGCCAATATGAGTCATGAGATCCGCACACCAATCAATGGCATGAATGGCATGATTGATTTGACGCTGCATACCGACCTTACGGAAGAGCAGCGGGAAAATCTCATGAGTGCGAAGCAGTGCTCGGAAGATTTGTTGCGGATCATCAATGATATTCTCGATTTTTCGAAACTCGATTGTGGAAAGATGGAGCTTGAATCCTTGGATTTTGACCTTCACAAAACCATGCGGCGGGTATGTACCATTCATCGCAAGGTGGCCAAGGGCAAGGGGCTGTTTTTCCGCTTGCCGGATTTGCGAGGAATTCCGCAGTTTATCACAGGGGACCCGATGCGATTTCGCCAGATTATGCATAATTTGCTGACCAATGCGGTGAAATTCACCGGAGAAGGTGGTGTGGCCGTGGAGGTGACTAAGAATTTCCGCGAAGAGAGGCCGGTGCTAAGTATCGCCGTTCATGATACAGGAATCGGGATGTCCTTTGAGGAGCAGCAGAAATTATTCCAGCCGTTTAGTCAGGTGGATGGTTCCACAACCAGAAAATTTGGTGGAACGGGTTTGGGACTTATGATCGTAAAGGACCTTGTCGAAGCTATGGGCGGGGAAATCAGCGTGCATTCGGCTCCACTTTGTGGCAGCAATTTTACGTTCTGGATTCCGCTTTATGAAGCCGATGGGGAAGATGAAGAGAGTCAGGAACGTTCGGTATTCATCAATGACCGCTGGAACGATGGCGAAAAACAAGAAGCACCGGCAAAGGAGGAAGAGACGGATATCAGCGATATTGCGAATTTGCTTGCCTATTGCGAACAGCGTCTTGATGAAGATGGAGGGGATGCGTCATGAAAATATTGATTGCAGAGGATGATCGGCTCAGCCGGATTTTTCTAAAAAAGTTCTTGGGGAATTATGGGGACTGTGATGTGGCGGTAGATGGCATGGAAGCTTTGGATCTTTTTATGGATGCGATAAAGGACAAGGCGCCTTATGATTTGTTATGCCTTGACATCATGATGCCCCGCATCGATGGTCTCAAATTGTTAAAGGCCATTCGTGTCTTGGAAAAACAGCATCAGCTGCAGCATACCTACATCATCATGATGACAGCGCTGGCAGATGTGGAATATGTCGACCAGGCGCTGGAGTTGGGGTGCGATGCCTATGCAGCTAAGCCAATCGATACCGATAAAGTGACTTTGGTTATGAAGAATCTCGGCTTGATAAAAGAATAGTGAATGCGAAAGAGCTTTTCTTTAGGGAAAGGCTCTTTTTCACTGGATAATGCCTTGTGGCTATGATAAAATGAAATTATCTTGAATTGTGCATCAAATGAGAATCTGATAGAGAATAGAGATAAGATTCTTGGCACAACGGAAATAAACTGAATGAAGCTATTGCAAGCCAGGGGTAGCGTGTATGGGGGTCTATTGATGGAGTTTCGGCAATTAGAGTATTTTTGTACCATCAGTGAATTGGAGAACTTTACGCGGACTGCGGAGGCACTGCATGTGTCCCAACCGTCAGTCACCAAAGCCATCAAAGCATTAGAGGCAGAACTTGGGGTGATGCTCATCAATCGCAGCCAGAAGCATGTAAGTCTCACGGAGCAGGGAAAAGTTTTTTTGCTTCATGCGCAGCGGATCATGCAGGATGCGGCGTTTGCGAAAAAGGATATGATGCGGTATCGTTCAGACCAGCAGGACATCATTCATTTCGGCATGCCTCCAATGGTAGAGGGATACCTTTTTCCAGACTTTTTTATGAAGTTTAAGGAGCAGGTGCCTGACGTTATGTTGGATGTGCAGGAATTTAGTGATTCGGATGAAGTGCGTCAGCGGGCGGAAGATGGTGAACTGGACTTTGGCATTATCATGGGAAGTGATGAAGAGCATCAAGAACATGCGATGCCACTGCTGCAGGATACCATGGTGCTTTGTCTTCCACCAGAGCATCCGTTGGCAGAAGAGTCATCGGTATCGTTTGATGAGCTCCGCCATGAGAAGTTTATCATGCAGCAGCCCAATACCTACCAGTATCGCCAGATTATGGACCACTGTGGGGAATATGGCTACGTGCCGGACATTGTCTTGTGCACGTCGCAGCTCAAGACCATCAAGCAGCTGGTGGCAAATGGCAGTGGGATTTCGGTTCTGCCCAATTTTGTAACCCAGATGGAAAACATCTTTGTTCGCAGACCGCTGTCGCCGGCTATGGGGGTTCAGGCGTCACTGTTCTGGGGAGAGAACAAGAATTTATCGCGGGCCGATACGCGGTTCATGCAGTTTATGAAGGAATATACGGAGACGCCGGATTTCCAGCAGCATTTCCGGCATTGTTGAAGAGGCAGGTTAGATTGTGCAATTAAAACGTCTTGAGGCATACGGATTCAAATCCTTTGCGGATAAGATAACGATAGATTTTGACAAGGGCATCACGGCAATCGTTGGGCCGAATGGTTCGGGCAAGAGCAATATTACCGATGCAATCCGCTGGGTCCTCGGTGAGCAGAATGTCCGCAATTTGCGGGGAACGAAGGCAGAGGATATTATCTTCACGGGATCGGCATCACGCAAGGCCCTTGGGGTAGCGGAGGTGTCCTTGTTTTTTGCCAACGATGGCACACTGCCGGTGGATTTTCGGGAAGTTGTGGTTACGCGGCGGCTTTATCGCAGTGGTGAGAGTGAATTTTACATCAATCGTTCCCGCTGCCGCCTGAAGGACATCTATAATCTGTTTGCTGATACGGGCATTGGCCATGATGGTATGAGTATCATCGGGCAGAATCGCATCGATGACATCTTGAACAGTCGCCCCGAGGAACGCCGGGCGTTCTTTGAGGAGACCGCAGGCATTACGAAGTACCGCAATCGCAAGCGGGAGTCGGTGCGCAAGCTCACGGATACGGAAAACAACCTGATTCGTGTGCAGGACATCATAAACGAAATCGAAAATCAGTTGGAACCGCTCGCGCGTCATGCGGAGAAAACGCGCGTGTTCAATGAACTCGATGAGGAGTACCGTAAATGTAAGCTGACGAAGCTCGCGCAGGATTATACCCGGGAAAGCCAGCGGAAAACGGACAATGATGGCAAGCTGGCTGAGGCCCGTGATGCGGCAGTTGCAGCAGAGACGAAGGTCAAGGCGGTGGCTGCTCAGAAAGAACTGCTGGGCAAGGAGATCATTGATTTTGAGCAGCGGCTCAAGGAACAGGCCGAGAAGAACGAGAAAGTCCGGCAGAAAATCGAGGCGGCTTCGACGGAGATGGCCGCACTGCAGGAGCGGCAGGAGCAAAGTGATGCGGCGAAAGCGCGAATCCTTGCCCGACGTCAGGAGCTTAACCATGAGGTAGCTCAGGCTGTTGCGGATATGGCAAAGCTTTCGGAAAAAGAAGCGCAGCAGAAAAAAGATTTGGCGCTGGCTGACAATTTGCTGAGTCAGGAAAAGGCAAAGGCAAAGTGCATTGCAGACCGCATTCGGGAACAGAAAGAAGTCGATAAAAAAGCTGCCGAAAATCGCGAGAAGGCGCAGGCAAACCTTACGCAGAAGCAGCAGGAATTGGCACTTATCGAGCGCGATATTGAAAACGGCAGCGGAGATCAGGCGGCTCGTCAGGCAAGCTTGCAGGAAGCGCAGCAGGAACTCGAGCGCTTGGAGACTTTGCAGGAGAAATTGGCGGAGCAAATCCGCGTACAGGACGAGGCAATAAATGCGCGAGTCGCAGAGCAGCAGCAGGCGCAGACGGCGCAGCGGGAAGCAGCGCAGAAGATGGCCGCTTGCCAGCAGCGCTACAATGAGACAAGTCAGCAGGTAAAATCGGCAGAAAGCAAACTCCAATTCCTCGCGCGAATGCAACAGGACTATGAAGGCTTTGGCAAGGCTGCCAAGGCGGTGCTCAAAAGCCGGGAGAACTGGCGCAGCGGCGTAGCCGGTGCCGTAGCCGAGCTTATCGATGTGCCGCGCGACTACGTGACTGCATTGGAGATTGCACTAGGGGGCAATTTGCAAAATATCGTCACGGAAGATACCGATACGGCCAAAGCTGCCATCGCTTATTTGAAGCGGGAACGGCAGGGGCGCGTGACGTTTTTGCCACTGTCTACCATTGTATCGCGCCCGCCGAAGGATATCGCATTTTCGGCCGATGAAGGCGTGATTGGCTGGGCCAGTGAACTGGTAAAGACCGAGGAAAAGTTCCGCAAGATTGTGGATTTCCTCTTGTCGCGGACGCTGGTAGTCGATACGCTGGATAACGGTCTCAAATTGGCGAAAAAGCATAACTACAAACTCCGTATCGTCACGAAAGAAGGCGAACTGTTAAATCCGGGTGGTTCGCTCTCGGGCGGCAGCCGTCAGCATCAGGAGTCGAGTTTCTTGAACCGTAGCGGTGAGATCGAGGAACTCAAAGAAAAGCTGGCGAGCGGTAAAAAAATGCTTGCAACGCTCATGGATGAGAAAAAAGCGGCAGAACTTGCGAAGACGGAGGCTTCCCGGCGGCAGAATGAAGCGATGGAAGCACTCCATGAGGCCAACGTTCATCGCGCCGAGCTTCGTGTGAGCCGGGAACGGTTGGCTGAGAATTTGACGAGTCAAAAATCGACGGTCAAAGAGCTCGAAGAGGCTGCGGAGAAAATCAAGGCGACGTTTGCCAAGATTCAGGAAAAGCGCACATTGGCCGCTCGAGCGGTGGCAACGGCGCAGCGTGAGTTCGATGAAGCAGACCACGCTGCGGAAGATGCGGCGATTGAACTCGAGGACTTGGAGCAGGATGCTGATGATCTGTCGGAGTACATCCAGCAGCGCGAAGTCAATCGGGCCGTATTGGAGCAGGAAGCGTTGCGTTCGCGGGAGCATTTGCTGCTCAGAACCCGGGATAAGGAACGCAGTGAACAGTCCTTGCGCGATAACGAAGCCGAGGAAAAACAACTGGTGGCAGGACTGGAAGAAAGCGTTACGCGTCTGGAAGTCATTCGCGGGCAGAATGCAAATTGGCAGAATCTCTTTGCCGAGGGGCAGGCGGCCCATGACAAGCTTTATGCGCAGCGCATGACAAAGCTCACGGAAAGCCAGCAAGCGGACAAAGATGCGCATGAGGCAGCGAAAAAGCTGAATCAGGCACAGGAACATGTCCACAAACTGGAAATCATTGAGACAAAACTCCAGCTGGCACTCGAAGAGTGGCAGGAGACCATTCTATCCGAGTATGGTTTGACGCCGGAGCGAGCGGCGGAAGAGGCATTGGATATGGAGCCCCCGGCGGTTCACCATCGCATGAAGGAACTTGAGCGCAAGATAAAAGAGCTCGGTCCGGTCAACCCCAATGCATTGGAAGAATACGAAGAACAGCAAAAACGCCACGACTTTATGGAGGGACAGGCAAAAGACCTGGTTGAGGCCAAGGAAAATCTGGAGCACATCATTGCCGATATGGATGAAGCGATGACCAAACAATTCAAAGAGGCATTTGCGCAGATTCAGGTTTACTTTGCCGATATTTTTGTGCGTCTCTTCGGGGGCGGCAAGGCCGAATTGAAGCTTTTGGATGAACACGATGTCCTAAACACTGGTGTCGATATTCTCGTGACCCTGCCACAGAAAAAGCGGCAGAACCTTTCGGCACTGTCGGGCGGCGAGCGAGCACTTACCGTCATTGCACTGCTGTTCTCGTTCCTGCGTTATCGTCCATCGCCGTTCTCGGTACTGGACGAAATCGATGCGCCGCTCGATGAAGCCAATGTAGTACGTTTCGGTTCTTTCCTCAGGGAATTTGCGGAAAATACGCAGTTCATTGTCGTAACGCATCGTAAGGGAACGATGGAATCGGTGGATACCATGTATGGTGTTACGATTGAAGATGCGGGAGTATCTAAGATACTTTCGGTCAAATTGGATGATATAGAATAAACGGAGGCAATTCATGGGATTTTTTGATAAACTGAAAAAAGGTTTGAACAAGACGCGGGAAAACCTGACCAATAAGATTGAAAAACTTGTCATCGGCTATGCCGATATCGATGAGGAGTTTTTGGAAGAACTGGAAGAAACGCTGATTATGGCCGATGTCGGCGTGCAGACTACCGATACGTTGATGACGGCGGTTCGCAAGGGAATCAAGAAAAAGGAAATCAATACGCCGGAGGATTTGAAACCCTTCCTGCAGAAAACGATTGTTGATATTCTTAATCGTGGGGAGGACACAACGCGCAAGGCATCCGAAGGCCCAACGGTCCTGCTCGTAATTGGTGTCAATGGCGCCGGCAAGACGACGACAATTGGTAAGCTCAGTGCCTATTACAAGGAACAAGGGAAATCGGTTATGCTGGCTGCTGCCGATACTTTCCGGGCGGCCGCTATCGACCAGCTGGAAGTCTGGGGACAGCGCACCGGCGTTCCGGTAATCAAGCACGAAGAAGGATCTGACCCGGCAGCGGTGGCCTTTGATGCGGTAAAGGCAGCCAAAGCGCGTGGCATCGATATGTTGATTATCGATACGGCTGGCCGGTTGCAGACCAAGTCCAACCTCATGCAGGAGCTTGAGAAAATCAACCGCGTCATCGGCCGCGAGATTCCAGGTGCACCGCATGAGACGCTGCTCGTACTCGATGCTACGACAGGACAGAACGCCATCAGCCAGGCCGAGCTCTTCACCAAGGCCGCACCGATTTCTGGTGTCGTTCTGACGAAGCTCGACGGCACGGCCAAGGGCGGCGTGGTTATCGGCATCAAAAACCAGCTTTCCATGCCAGTCAAATGGATTGGCGTTGGCGAAGGTGTCGAAGACCTGCGCCCCTTCAACGCCGACGATTTTGCCAAGGCATTGTTCGAAGGCTAAAATTAAGGGACAGAAAAATGAAAAGCGTTCGATGGGAAGTCTAGCATCGGACGTTTTTTATGTATTGGCAGAGCAGCTGGCTGCCTTTGCCAAGGCACTCGAGGGGCAGGATACGGTGATGACAGCATTTGATGAGGGATTGTGGGGAACGCTGGTGGACTTCATGACTGTCTACAGCAAGGATGATATAGCCGTCACATTTAAGGACGGCACGGAAATTCATATAGACTGACAGTTGGCACGGGTTAAAGGCTCGTGCCAATTTACTTGTTTTATGGTAGAATTATGATAGATTTATACGGCGGGAGGTGCTGACATGAAGAAGGTGCGGATAACTGTCGTGCGTAAGGCTTGCTATCCGGATTTGATGGAAAAGTATGAAAATCCCATCGAGCACGCCTGCGATATCGAGGAGGGAGCTGTATTCATCGCCAATGGCTGGCAGAGACCGGATGGATTGTGCGAGAGTGCATGGGAGTCCATGTTCCCGTTCGTCATGGGGCTGGCACACGGCGCGGAGAACTTTTACGATGGCTGGATGAAGAATCCACGGTCAGCTATGATTTCCTGCAATGATGGTTTCCGTCCGGTCAGCTTTCTGGTGGAAACGATGGATGAGGATGCGGATTAAGGTATGAAAATAACTCGATTAGATCATTTCGTATTGACAACAGAGCATTTAGATGAGTGTCTGAACTTCTACTCTGATGTGCTGGGGATGGATATTGACAGAAACAATAATCGCTATGCCTTGCGCTTTGGCAAACAGAAAATCAATATCCACACAAGGAAAGCGGAATTTTTGCCAGCCGCCAGATACCCTCAATGCGGCTCCCTTGATATCTGCCTTGTCATCGATGAACCGATAGAAGTAGTCTATCAGGAGTTGAAGTCAAAGGGCGTAGCATTGGAGACAGGCATTGTGGAGCGTAATGGAGCCATGGGCAGGATGAAGAGCATTTACCTCCGTGACCCGGACGGAAATCTGATAGAACTTTGTATGTACGAGGAGACCGATTGATGAAAGCAGCGATAGTTTATGATTCAAGAACCCATACCACGGAGAAGGCAGCAGACTTCATTGCCGAGGGGCTGAAATCCGTTGATGATATTGAGGCACGGTGCTTTAATATCGATGAGGCTGATTTTGAGTATATCCAGCAGTCCCATCTGGTGATATTTGGTTCTCCAACTTATATGGCATCTGTTACGGCAAAGATGAAAAGCTGGCTGGAGAGCAATGCGGGCAAGCTGAAACTGGCTGGCAAGCTCGGTGGTGCTTATGCTACGGAGCAGTATATCCATGGTGGAGCGGAAAATGCCATCCAGGAAATGCTGGTATTCATGATGGTCATGGGCATGATGACTTACTCTGGCGGCTCTGCCTGTGGAAAGCCGGTTATTCATCTTGGGCCGGTAGGCATGAGTCAGGATATTGAAAGCTTTAAGGAGTTGTTTGTAACCTATGGGCAGCGGATGGGCGAGCAGTTGCTTAAGATACGATAAGTCCAGTAAAATCAAAGTTTCACGATACTTACAAACGGCTTGCAACCCATTAGTGTATAGAAGAATAAATTTGCAACCCCACAAACGGTGGCAATCAAGGGTAAAATGTGATTGTATCAATTTTATACAAAGGTTGGATACCTTTTTATCAAGGGAAATCTGATTTTGGTGAAATTTATCCTACAGTTAGAATGTATTGCACATCACCTAAAAAGATTGCAATGTTGGATGATATCCTTATGTTCAAGGGGAATATTGGTGATGTGACTAGCATATTCGATAAGGTTAAGGAAGTAACTAGTAACGGTAGTGAGATTGCATAAAAAACTCTCGGATATTCGATTGGCTTAATGGGGAAGCAATCGGACATCCGAGAGTTTTCTTTTCGTAAGTTGGGAGCCGGCTGTAGATCCGTCAAACCGTGGTTGGCGTCGGGTTGTTGGACGGGACAGCCGGCATGATTGGTTACTAACTAAAGTATATCATATATTCTGAATAGTTGCACTATATTTGAGGGATATTTTTGTGGTGGATATTGCGGGAGAGATAAAAAATTCATAGGTATTGATTATAAAGAGTTTAAGGATTCATATTTGTATTTATTTCAAATATGAGGTATTATGATTAGGTAATAAAAACAGTGCAGGAAAAAATCCATCAAGGAGGCACAACGATGTTGAATCACGAACAGTGGAATGGTTTTACCGGCGGGCTTTGGCGCGAGGAAATCAATGTCCGCGACTTTATACAGAAGAATTATCAGCCGTATGAGGGCGACGAAGCTTTTTTGGCTGCGCCAACGGATGCTACGAATAAACTGTGGGGAAGATTGCAGGAACTGCAGAAGGAAGAGCGCCAAAAGGGCGGCGTTTTGGATATGGATGTGGATATCGTATCCAGTCTGACTTCGCATGGGGCAGGCTATATCGATGAATCCATGAAGGATTTGGAAACGGTTGTGGGCTTGCAGACGGATAAACCGCTCAAGCGTGCCTTCATGCCGTATGGCGGCATCAAGATGGCCGAGCAGGCTTGCCAGAACTACGGCTATGAGCCGAGCGCCAAGCTCCATGAGATTTTTACGAAATACCACAAGACGCACAATCAGGCCGTGTTTGATGCCTATACGCCGGAGATGCGCCGCGCGCGTCACAGTCATATCATCACGGGTTTGCCGGATACATATGGTCGTGGCCGCATCGTGGGCGACTATCGCCGCGTGGCACTTTACGGTATCGATCAGCTGATTGCGTTCAAGGAAGCCGATAAGGCCAATACCGGCATTGATGGCGTCATGACTGACGAGGTTATCCGTCAGCGCGAGGAGCTTACGGAACAGATTCGTGCGCTGCAGGGCATGAAGGAAATGGCTGCTGTCTATGGCTTTGATATTTCCCAGCCGGCCAAAGATGCGCGTGAGGCCGTGCAGTGGCTCTATTTCGGCTATCTGGCTGCCATCAAGACGCAGAATGGCGCCGCTATGAGCGTCGGCCGCATCTCGACGTTCCTCGATATCTACATCGAGCGCGATATCAAAGCGGGCAAATTGACGGAAGCGGAAGCCCAGGAGCTTATCGACCATCTTGTCATGAAGTTCCGCATGGTAAAATTTGCGCGCATCACGTCCTACAATGAGTTGTTCTCGGGCGACCCGGTCTGGGCGACGCTGGAGGTGGCTGGCATCGGCATGGACGGTCGTCCGCTCGTCACGAAGAACGATTACCGCTTCCTGCATACGCTGGAGAACATGGGGCCGGCACCGGAGCCGAATCTCACAGTGCTCTATTCGTCGGCCCTGCCGGAAAACTTCAAGCGCTATGCGGCTAAGATTTCGGTGACGACGAGCTCGATCCAGTATGAGAACGACGATGTCATGAAGGTCGAGTGGGGCGATGATTATTCGATTTGCTGCTGCGTATCGGCAACCCAGACGGGCAAAGAGATGCAGTTCTTCGGCGCGCGTGCGAACCTGGCTAAGTGCCTGCTCTATGCCATCAACGGCGGTGTGGATGAAAAATCTGGTGAGCAGATTGGGCCGGAGTACCGCGGCGTAACGGGTGATATCCTCGACTATGACGATGTTTGCCAGAAGTTTGATCGCATGATGGATTGGCTCGCGGGTCTCTACGTCAATACGCTGAACCTCATCCAGTATATGCACGATAAGTATTACTATGAGGCCGCAGAGATGGCGCTTATCGACACGGACGTGCGTCGCACGTTTGCGACGGGCATTGCGGGCTTCTCCCATGTCGTCGATTCGCTGTCGGCCATCAAATACGCGAAGGTCAAGGCTATCCGCAACGATGCTGGCATCGTGGTGGATTATGAGACGACGGGCGATTTCCCGCGTTATGGCAACGATGATGAGCGCGCGGATGCGATTGCCAAGTGGCTCTTGAAGTCGTTCCTCGACAAGATCAAGTCCCGCCACACGTATCGCGATTCGGAGCCGACGACGTCCATCCTTACGATTACGTCGAATGTCGTCTATGGCAAGTACACGGGCGCAATGCCGGATGGCCGTAAGGCTGGGGTGCCGCTTTCGCCGGGCGCTAACCCGAGCTATGGTGCGGAGCAGAATGGCCTGCTGGCATCGCTGAACTCGGTGGCAAAACTCCCGTATGAGTGGGCGTTGGATGGTATCTCCAACACGCAGAGCATGACGCCGGAGGCTCTTGGGCATAACGATGAAGAGCGTTCCTCGCAGCTCGTCAATGTGCTCGATGGTTATTTCGACCAGGGCGCACATCATTTGAATGTCAACGTCTTTGGCCGCGAGAAACTTCTCGATGCCATGGAACATCCGGATAAAGAAGAGTACGCAAATTTCACGATTCGCGTCTCGGGCTATGCGGTCAAGTTCATCAATCTGACGCGCGAGCAGCAGCTTGACGTTATCGCGAGAACTTTCCATGCGCACATGTAAGGGTTATATCAATTCGGTAGAAAGTTTCGGCTCGGTCGACGGGCCGGGGCTTCGCTATATTTTCTTCCTGCAGGGCTGTCCGCTGCGCTGCAAGTACTGTCATAATCCTGAGACTTGGCAGGGGCCGGCGAAAAAGGAAATGACGGCTGAGGCTGCCCTGCAGCAGGCGCTTCGCTATAAGTCCTATTGGAAAAATGGCGGTGGCATCACGGTGTCGGGCGGCGAGCCGCTCGCACAGGCAGAGTTTGTCGCGGCGTTGTTTGCCTTGGCGAAGGAGCAGGGGATTTCTACCTGCATCGATACTTCGGGGGCGGTCTTTTCGCGTGAGGAGCCGGTCTTTTCCAGGCTTTCAGCGCTGCTGGCCATAACGGATACGGTGCTTTTGGACATCAAGCATATTGACCTGTCAAAACATCGGGAGTTGACCGGTCAAGGCAATGCGCAGATCCTTGATTTTGCCCAATATCTGGCCGAAATCGGGAAACCGGTCTGGATTCGTCATGTGCTGGTGCCAGGCTGGACAGATGATAGAGAAAGCCTGGAAAAATTGGCGAACTTCGTGGCCGGGCTCGGCAATGTCCAGCGCTTCGAGGTGCTGCCGTATCATCGGCTGGCTATCCATAAATATGAGGAGCTCGGACTAGACTACCCGTTTGCGGATGTGCCGGAACCGACGAAAGAAGATGTAGCCAGAGCCGAAGAAATTTTGCGAACCAATGACTATCAAGCGTATAGACGCTAATGAGACAATATAGGGGCTATGGCCTGAGTGTTTTAACACTTAGACCATAGCTCTATTTTTTTATTTCGTAAATCGAATGGGAAATTTTTCTGGTAAAATAATAGTTAAGAGTCTTTACGGCTGACAGCTATTGTTGGTGATGACGATTGTTGAAAGCAGACTGAGGTCGTTAGAATATTAGGAGGTGGCAACAATTAGTACGGTAATTTACTATTATTCGACAACAGGAAACTCCTTATTTGTGGCAAGAGAATTGCAAAAGGCTATGCCCGAGGCGGAACTTCAATCCATTCCAGAGGCCCTTCAGGAGGATCAACTGATGGTGAAAGCTGAATGCGTGGGATTGGTATTTCCCATGCATTATTTTGGGTTGCCGATGCAAGTGGAGGAGTTTTTGCAGAAGCTTACGTTTTTGGAATCTCCGTATACTTTTGCGATAGTCACTTGTGGCGTTCCTTATTGGGGCAGGCCCTTTATGGATGCAGAAAAGATACTCAAAGAGAAAAATTGCCGCTTGCATGCCGCGTGGTATGTGCGGCTGGTCTCGAATTATATTCCTTATCGGGATATTGCTGCGGATTGGCGGATAAGGATCCGTGCCTGGCTGGCCGAAAGAAAGCTGAAGAATATTATAGCAGCCATCAAGGAACGGAAAGCGCATACTACCTGGCAGCTGCTGAAAAAATTTTGCGGAAATTTTCATGCCAAATGGTTGGCAGGGCAGCACGAAATCGATACAAAATTTTTGTGCGACAAGGAAAAGTGCACCGCTTGTGGTTTGTGTGAGCGGATTTGTCATCGAGATAATATTAAGCGTCCGGAGGGGCAGCCGGTTTGGCAGCATCATTGTGTGGAATGTCTGGGGTGTTTGCATATCTGCCCGGTCAAGGCGATAGATTATGGCGAGATTACCAAGGGACGCAAACGATACCGGCATAAGGCGGTAAAGATAACAGATTTATTGCGTAAAACGTGACGAGGTGAGGGCGTTTTATACGGATTCATGAGAATAAAAGAAGGTTGATGCGATTTCGGCAAGGAAGATTGCTTTTTTGGTGTCCGAAAATCGATTCTACAAACAGGCCTTTTCGATAACTAAAAAATAAGAGGAATGATAAGTTTTGGTATAGAATGGAAAAGATAATATAAAAATGCTATGAGTACTGACTCCCAGACGACATAGTGACAATCGAATAGGTGAGGAGTGAAATGTATGGATTCTGCAGTAATTACCTTATGTGTGCTTTGCGTAGCGGGGTTCTTCTTTGCTACGGAACTTATTCCTTTGGCTGTTACGGCCATGGGATCGGCTATCCTGCTGGGCCTGTTTGGTGTGCTTACCCCCGCACAGGTTTATTCTGGGTTATCCAATTCAACGGTCGTTTTATTTGCGGGGATGTTTGTCATCGGTGCGGCGATGTTTCAGACAGGACTCGCGCAGAAAATCGGCGTCACGGTCGTAAAAAAAGCCGGTACCGATGAGAAGAAACTGATGCTGGCCTTGATGGTCATCACCATTGTTCTCTCGGGGGTTTCGTCGAATACGGCGACCGTCGCTTGTTTGATGCCAGTGGTGGTACAGATTTGTATCGCCGCACATATTCCCGTATCGTCGCAGCTCATGGGCATGGCATTAGCCGCAAATGTCGGTGGTACGCTTACGCTTATCGGTACGCCGCCGAATATCCTTATGAGTGCTACATTGGAGACTTCGGGCTACAGTCCCTTTGGTTTCTTTGAATTCGCCCTTATCGGTATTCCGCTGTCACTTGCTGGTGTTTTGTACATGATGACCGCGGGACGGCGTTTATGCCCGCATAATTATGCGGATAACAACTTGTTCGACCAGGAGTCCGCGGAACCGGAAAATCCGCGCAAGATGCTGATCTGTGCAATTATCCTGATATGTGTGGTCGTAGCAATGGTCTTGGAAAAGGACATTGGCGTGCCGATGCAGACGTCGGCAATTATCGGTGCGTTGGTCTGCGTGTTGACGGGATGCGTGACAGAAAAGCAAGCCTATCAGGGGATTGACTGGGTTACGATTTTTCTGTTCGCCGGCATGCTGCCGCTGGCCAGTGCGATGGATAAAAGCGGTGCTGGCAAGATGATTGCGGATTTCGTGATCGGCCTTATCGGCTCGGAGCCTTCGCCCATGATTATCGTCGTTGCGATGTTCATCCTGTCCTGCGGCCTTACGCAGTTCATGAGCAATACAGCGTCGGCGGCTCTGTTGGCACCAATTGGCATTTCGATTGCCCAGTCCATCGGGGCGTCGCCTTATCCCGTGCTCATGACCATCGGCATTGCTGCTTCCTGTGCGTTTACGACACCGGTGGCAACACCGCCGAATACGCTGGTGCTTGGCCCTGGTAAGTTCCGGTTCATCGATTATGTCAAAGTCGGCATTCCGATGGTTATCGTGGCCCTGCTGGTATGCGTGGTGGTCATTCCGATATTCTGGCCTTTCTTCCCAGGATGAGGATAGCGGAATATTAGCCTGAATCGAGGAGGAATATCTATGGAACGCGAAAAAATCATTCGGGGTATTGAAGCCTTTGACCCCGAACTGTTTGACTTTATACAGATGGAATTGAAGACCCAGCGCTATACGTTGTCGCTTTTACCCAACGAGAATTATGCCTCGCCCTTTTGCTCTTATCTGAAGGGGAGCCTCTTAAGCAATACCTATATGGACTATCATGATGTATTGACCTGCAGCCGCCTGGAGACGCTGGCCATTGAGCGGGCCAAAAAACTTTTTGGCAGTGAGGCCGCCATCGTGCGTATCAGCAACCTGGTGGCAGCATCCCAGATTGTCTTTCACAGCTTTGTCCATACCGGGGACACCATTATGTCTTTTAATCTGCGCAAGCAGGAGTATTGCTACACGGATGACATGAAGTATAATTTCGTGAAGTACAGCATCGAGCCGGAGACTCAGCATCTGGATTACCGCCATATCGAAGCGCTGGCGCAGGAATGCCAACCGAAGATGATAATCTTCTCGCCCATAAACTATCCAAAAGATGTCAATTACCGGAAGCTGGCCCAGATTGCCCATGGGGTGGGGGCCGTGCTCTGGGTGGATATGAGTGCGGTGGTAGGCATGGTGGCGGCAAAACTCATGCATTCGCCGGTACCCCATGCGGATGTCGTAACCTTTTATACGCACGACACGCTACGGGGGCCGCAAAGCGCGGTTATCCTGACAAACAGTGAAAATGTCGACCGGCTAAATGAAATTGCCATCAATACCGGGCATGTATATCTGCAGGAAAATATTCTGGCGGCTCTTTGCATTGCCTTCCGGGAGGCCGAGACTAAAGAATTTGGCAATTACTGCCAGCAGTGTCTCAACAATGCCAATGCCTTGATGAATTCCCTCAAGGAAAATGGGCTTAATATCGTTTATCATGGCACCAACAGCCAATATGTAGCTCCTGAAGTGCATTGTAAGGATCGCGGCGCTTTCCTGGCCCAGGTCAAGCAAGCCGGTTTCATTGTCAAATGCGACAACATCATGACCTTTGACGATGATAAGACGATTCCTGCCCTGCGGCTTTCCAGCCTGATTCCAACGACCCGTGGCATCAAGGAAGAGGAAATGGTGGAAGTGGGACGGCTGTTGACCAAGGCCATTGTTCCGGATATTGATTCCAAACAGATTGCCAAAATCCGTCAGTCTTTGGCAGAAATCGTTTTTACGAAACCGCTTTTTTCAGAGGAATGGCTGCCGCGGAAGAATATCGTCAATCCACTCTATAGTTCGCAGAATATCAACTATTCTCGGGAGCTCTATGCGGCTAACAAGAAAAGCTTTTTGCGGCATCTCTTTGGGTTTGATGATTAATATCATTGACAGTATTTTACCAAAGTAATATAATGTCAATTGTGACATAAATCACAGTAATAATTTCATATTCAGGGAACAGGTGCCGTCTACGATGGCCGAAGAGAAAAGCCGGTAAAAGCCGGCGCGGTCCCGCCGCTGTGAGGGGAGTAAACTTGCATTATGCCACTGGAGAATCTGGGAAGGCGCAGGTGAGCGATGAACCGAGCCAGAAGAACTGCCTGTCCGAAAGTCACCGTTTTGACTTGTCAATGGACATTGACATTTGACTGGTCAAGTTACCTGCGAGCGATGGGGAGGAGACTTCTGAGTATCTGATTTTGGAAAAAAGAGGTCTTTTGGCGTGTGCCAAAGACCTCTTTTCTATTATATCCAAACAATAGGGGGATTTCATTATGAAAAATTGGAAAAAAGCATTAGCAGTATCGCTGGCTTGCACGGCCGCTTGGGGAATGGCTGCTCCGCAGACTGAGGCTGCCTATCAGCTGAATCCGGAGGTCAAGAAACCGACGATGGCGCTGAAGGCTGCATCGGAAATCGGTGTGCTCAAGAATGAAAATCCAGAACTCAAGAATCTTGCCGATAAAGATGCAATTGTCGTCATGACGTTTGGTACGACGTTCAAAGATACGCGTGCGAAGACTATCGATGCTACGGTCGATGCAATCAAAGCGGCTCATCCGAACACGAAAGTGGTAACGGCTTATACGTCGCACATCATCATCAATCGTGTTCAGAAAAATGAGGGTATCAAGTTCCCGACGCCGGAGGAGGCTCTTGACCAGCTCAAAGCCGATGGTTATAGCCGCGTAGCATTGGTTTCGCTCGATGTTATTCCGGGGATGGAATACAATTACGACATGGGTGTTTATCAGAACTACAAGAAAGATTTCAAGAAGATGACGCTCGCTACGCCGCTGATGTACTGGCAGGGCCAGGAAGAGCAGGCGGATGATGTTGCAGAAACCATCAAGGCACTGTCTTCGCAGTTCCCGAAGCAGGGCAAAAAGGATGCAATCCTGATCATGGCACATGGCACGCCGAACATCTCCAACGCATATTATTCGGTCATTCAGGCAAAACTCGATGAGATGGGCTACAAAAATGTCTATGTCTACACGGTTGAAGGATGGCCGTCTCTCGAAACAGTTATGCCGAAGCTCAAGAAAAATGGCATCAAACATGTTACGCTGATGCCGTTGATGATGGTGGCTGGTGATCATGCCAACAACGATATGGCTGGCAGCGAAGAGGATTCTCATAAGTCCGTCCTGGAAAAAGCTGGTTACAAGGTTGACGCTTATATTCATGGTATTGGCGAAAACAAAAACATCCGTGACCTCTATGTTGCTCGTGCAAACGAGGCCTGGGATGTACTCGAAGCCAATAAATAATCAATCGGTTAATACGTATGACGCGTGCGGTTATCGCACGCGTTTTTTGTATGTGGATGGTGTAAGAAAAAATCCGTGAAACAGGGACATTTATCTTGACGATAGGGGAATAAGTTCTTATAATAAATATATAATTTGGATAGAAGCGAATGGCATGGCTGACGGATTCGTGGAATTGACCACAGGCCGTGTCGTTTGGGAAAAAGCCGACCGTCTGGGCACCTTTTTATGGGCTCAGACGGTCTTTTTTTGTAGGATGGAGGCGCGATTATTTTGGAGTTGTTGGAGAGAAAAATACAGGAGGAAGGCATTGCCCTGCCAGGGAACGTGCTCAAGGTGGATTCGTTTTTGAATCACCAAATCGATCCGGAATTGTCACAGGCGATGGGCAGGGAGTTTGCGCGCCTGTTTGGCGACGCGGGTATTGACCGCGTGTTGACGGTGGAGGCATCGGGCATTGCGATTGGCGTAATGGCGGCGCTGGAGCTCGGGGTGTCACTCGTCTTTGCGCGCAAGAAGAAATCGGTACTCATCAATGAGCCGGTTTATTCGCATGAGGTATTCTCCTTCACCAAAAAGGAAACTTCCGAAATCATCGTGCTGCAGAAATACTTGCCAGCTGGTGAGAATGTACTCATTATCGATGACTTTCTTGCCAATGGGGAAGCAGCATTGGGACTGGCCCGCATTGTGGAAGAAGCCGGTTCAAAAGTTGCAGGTATCGGCATTGCGATCGAGAAGGCATTTCAGCCGGGGCATCAGCGCATTGTCGACAAAGGATATCACCTGGAGGCTTTGGCAAGTATAGCGTCTCTGGACGATGGCAAGATTACCTTGGTGGAAAAATGAGAGGGGAGGACTTATTGTGACGAAGGCGATTCATCCTGTTGATCAGAAACTGCCATGGGGGCGCACGCTCATCTATGCGGCGCAGCATGTGTTGGCTATGTATGCTGGTGCGGTGGCAGTGCCGTTGGTATTGGCTGGTGCCATTGGACTTTCGACGGAACAACTCATTTACCTAATCAACGCTGACTTATTTACCTGCGGCATTGCAACACTGGTGCAGGCACTTAGCATCAAGAATTTCATCGGTTCGAAACTGCCAATCGTTCAGGGCTGCACATTCACGGCGGTCACGCCGATGATTATCATCGCCAATACCCATGGTGGTGGGGCCGCTGGCTTGCAGGTTGTCTATGGTTCGGCTATTTTTGCCGGTATAGCCTGCTTTATCATCAGCAATTATTTCAGCAAGATGCTGCGGTTCTTCCCGCCGGTCGTCACTGGCTCGGTCATTACGATTATCGGACTGTCGCTGCTGCCGGTAGCTGTCAATTGGATTACAGGGCCGAATCCGCAGGCCGCCGATTACTGCAGTCCGTCAAATATTGCGTTGTCGCTGGCCGTGCTCGCTATTATTCTATTTATTTACCGTACTTGCAAGGGATTTCTCGGTCATATTTCGGTGTTGTTGGGCTTGGTGATTGGTACAGGCATGGCGGCAGTTTTCGGCATGGTGGATTTTCATGCGGTTAGCGAGGCCGCTATGCTCGGTATCACGACGCCCTTTGCCTTTGGAATGCCAGTGTTTGAACCGGTATCATGCCTTATCATGACGCTCGTTATGCTCGTGACGATGGCTGAGACGACTGGCGATGTCATGGCTGTGAGCTCGATTGTTAAAAAGCCGATGACGGAGAAAATGCTCACCAAAGCGCTGCGCGCCGATGGTTTTTCGACGGCACTCGGCGGCGTGTTCAACACGTTCCCGTATACGGCTTTTGCACAGAACATTGGTCTTATCAGCATGACGGGAATCCGCAGCCGCTACATCGTGGCGACGAGTGGTGTACTGCTGATGATTTTGGGACTCTTTCCGAAATTGGCGGCCGTTGTTGCCTGCATCCCCACAATGGTACTCGGTGGTGCTGGACTGGCCATGTTTGGCATGGTGGCTTCCAGCGGCATACAGGCGCTTTCGCAGGCAGATCTGCAAAAGAAGGGAAATTCCATGGTCGTGGCTATTAGTGTGGCAGTAGCGCTGATTCCAATTGGGGTGCCGTCTTTTTACAGCCACTTTCCGCAATGGGTACAGTTAATCGGCAATAGTGGTATCACGATTGGCAGCATTATGGCCATCGTGCTCAATGTACTGTTGTGTGATAATAAGCAACAAAAAGCAGCTGAGGACGCTCAGGTTTCGCTTGGACTACAATAAGGGGCGGATTAACCATTCGGCAGCTTTTTTCTATGCAGATCATGATGAGGAGAGACTTAGGATTCCTTTTGCCAGCGTTGGCCTTCTTGTATTGCGCTTTGGATGCGTTGCTGCAGATCGCAGAAGCGGTACAAACCGGCGGCATTGGTCGTTAAGCCTTTGAGATGCAGGCGGACGCGTTCCGGTGGATGGTTAAGGCTAAAAGGGGTGCGCTGACGAAGTTGGTTGGCATTGGCATAGACGAGGGACAGCGCGGCGTATTCTTCGCCATCTTGGCCCTGCCTTTTTTCGATGACGAGTTTTGCGCCGATGGGCGTTTTTTCTTCAATGCTGTTGGGGAGTTTATAGTCCATGACTTCCAGGGCGGGCAGAACTTCGGCTAAGTTGACGTCATGACCGCCGAGAAACGTGATTTTACGTTGGCTGTTGGTAAGTTCCTGTTCCATGACCGTAAGCAGGGGGGCGGCCAGTGCCTTGGCTGCCGTTGGCGTCTGAAACAGCGAATTGATGCCAAGTTCTTTTAAGGCAGCGGCATCCTTCCAATCGGTTTCGGTCAGTTTATGGCCAAATCCTGCGCGCAAATCATCCGCTTCTTCATAGTATTGCAAGGTCAGGGCATCGCTGGCTGGTATCCATGCATTCCATGGCGTGGTAAGGCCGATGCCACCGTCTTTTAGTGGTGCAATCGCACCCGTGCGGGGGATAGGCCCATGTTTGGCGGCGTAAGCGGATCGGTTGTAATCCAATATTTTTGCCAGCACTTGGCAGGAACGCAGACCGCGCTCCTGTAATTTTTTTTCGAGTCCGGCTTCATGAAATTCTTGCCGTACTTGCTGATACAATGCCTCGTTATGGGGAAGGTCTGGCCAAAATACCGGGTCGGCCTCGTTTAATTCCTGATGGTATTCAATCGTTGGGTTCCCCACGGGCAGCAGGCCCGTAGAAAAATAATGAGCAGTGGCAATGGTCCGTTGGAAGGAGTTGGCATAGAAGCGAACTTCCTGAGGCTGTGGCTGGGCATGGGGGAAAAGCAGCTGCTCGTGTTCCAGCCATTGCCGGAAATACTGTCCCATCAGCACCTCGAGTTCGCCGCCGCGGGGGGATAGTTCGCCAGGGGCACATTGCCAGGCAAACCAGTTGTGCGGCGTGAGTTTGGCAAGGGTTGAATCGCGTCCGGCAAGTGGGGCGCGGATGTTGTGGCGACTGAGAATCAGCACTTGTTTCAGCGGATAGGTTTCGCAGGCTGCAGTTTGTACAGAAAAAGGCAATAAAAGAAAGAGAAAACAAAGTAGAGAAATGAGAATTTTTTTATGCATATGTATCGGCGCCTTTCTGAATCATACATCGTTACTGTCTAAATTGTAGCATGGATATTGCATTTTGTTCAATTTATCGGGGTACAGGATTGCTATTGTCTTATGGTGAAATAAAAACTATATGAGAATAGCGATATGGCAGCTGGATTTTATCGAATTATAAGGAATACCATTTATCATAGTCTGTGTTACAGGTTGATGGATAGATGAGGAGTCTGAAATTAGCGATGAAATGGTTACAGCGTTTATTACTGTTGGTCGGTGGGACTGCGGGGCTTATCCTGGTCGTATCGATTATGTATTTTTTGTTGTTTGTCCTGGGAAATGTTGATTTTTCGCAGTCTTATCGGAACATAAACAATTATGAGGGAATCACGTTTACCAATACCTATAAGCATAAAGCCTATAAGCGAACTTTTTGGGGCCTGAAGGAAATTGCTTATCCAGGGGTATCGCTGGATAAGCACGAAATCGATCGATCGAGTAGTGCCTATGAGCTGGTAAAGCGAAAAGCGGGAGAACATGCTCGGATTACCTGTTGTACGGTTTCACCGGATGGCAATTATGTCTTGTATGCGGAGGCAGTCTCCATAAGCAACGGCGCCTCGACGGATGATGATCACATTTATTATCGGGTGTTAAACATCCAGGATGGTTCGGTTACGACGATTTACGATGGAGTCTACAAATGCTTCTGGGTAACATGGCAGTGATAGCGGCTGGAATATGGATAAGAATTTTTGGGGGATTTATCTGGGAGCTTATATCGTAAAGAAAATACGTTAAAAATGACCGGTCAGATTGACAGTTTCCACTGTCCATTTGACCGGTCATTTGATTAGGGCGCTAGTGATTAATGCAGGGCCTCTTTTAAGGTATTCATGTTTTTGCGCATGGTCATGAGATAGGCATCCATAGCGGATTCGTTAGCTTCGCCAGTTACTACCGGGTCTAAGGTGTAGATTTTGGCGCCAGTTTCGCGGGCGATGGTTTTAGCGGCCTCGGGCGAATACTGCGGTTCTGTGAACAGAACTTTAGCGGGGAGCGGTTTTACCTGTTCGATGACTTCCTGAAGTTCCGTTGGCGTCGGTTCCGTGCCAGGTTCCCGTTGGATGACCGTCAGGATTTGCAGTCCAAATTCCTTGGCAAAATAGGGAAAGGCTTCGTGGAAGGTTACGATGTCCTTATGCGGGACGTCATCGAGGGTTTCATGCATTTCCTTTTTGAGTGCTTCGAGTTTTTGGATATAGGCATCGGCATTAGCCTGATAGGCATCTGCATGTTTGGGATCGGCGGCTTTTAGCTGTTCAGTGATATTTTTGACCTGCTTAATGTTTGCCGTAATGCTGAGCCATACATGCGGGTTTTCTTCGTCGCCGTCTTTTAGTAATTCGATGTCTTTGGACGCGTCAATCAGCTTGAGGTTTTTCTGTTCTTTGAGGATTTTATCGAGGAAGTTTTCCATGCCGGCTCCGTTAGCGATGAGAGCATCAGCCTTTTCGAGGGTTTTCATGTCTTCCGTGGTCAGCTGATAATCATGCAGGCAGCCGGTCTGCGGTTTGGTCATATTCGTGACCGTGACTCCGTCAATTCCCTTCGTGATGTTGATGGCATCGATATACATCGGATAGAAGGTGGTGACAATATGGAAGGTGCCGTCTTTGCTGGTGGCGTTTGACGACGATTGATTGTTTCCTGCGCCACAGCCGGTAAGCATCAGGCAAAAGGCGGCGAGCAGGCAGAGCAATGAAGTTTTGCATTTCAAAATAAGGACCTCCTAAAGAAAATATGTAAATAGGAATATTACTATTTACGATTATAGCACGCAAAAAAAAAATGACAAGAGCTTTTGATAATTTTTATCATCACTCTTGTCGTTGACTGGTCAATTTTTGTGTTTTTGTTGCTGGCATTTCTGACAGAGTCCATAGAACTCGAAGATGTGTCCGGTAATCTTAAACCCTTTTTTGGCAGCTTCCTGTTCGTAGGCATCAGTCATGGGGCAGACGTCAATGCATTCGGTACGGCCGCATTCGGTGCAGACCAGATGATGATGGTGATGCGAATCATCGGCCAGTTCGTAGACGTTGCCGGCGCTGCGGAAAATTTCGTGAACGATGTCAAGCTCCGTCAGCAGGGAAAGATTGCGGTAGATGGTGTCAAGGGATACATCGGGCTGTTGTTTGCGTACCTCTTCACAGATTTGTTGTGCTGTAGGAAAAGGAGGACAGCTTGCAAAGGCTTGTAAGACTGCGCGCCGTTGTGGAGTTATTTTGTAGCCCTTGACGCGAAGTCGTTCAAGAGGCGTTGTTTTTTTTATCATAGGATGTCACCTCGGTTGTCATTCTGCTATCCGTTATTATAACGTCATTGCTTTCGATTTGCCAGAAAAAACGATTATTTCTTGAATTATCTTAAGGAGTTTTTGTTTGTGGCGTGGAGCAGGGGAAGGAGGACTTGCCTTTGTTGTTGGCGAATCTATAAGACGATAGTAGGCTTGGTTGGAAAGGAGACGCTTATGGAGTATAAAATCTTGGATGATACGAATCTGTTGATACGTTTGGATCCTGGTGATGAAATATGTGATGCCCTTAGACAAGTGGCTCAGCAAGAGCAGCTTGGGCTTGCCAAGGTGCAGGGTCTTGGCGCTGTAAAACGAGTGGTCATGGGCGTGTATAATGTCACGACGCAGCAGTACAAAGCCAACACTGTGGAAGGTGTCTTTGAAATGCTGTCCCTTACCGGAACAATCGATACGATGAAAGAAGATTTCTACAGCCATTTGCATATCGTCATTGGAGACGAAGCGGGGCACGCCTATGGCGGTCACCTCAATGAAGCGGTGATAAGCGCCACGGCTGAGATCGTACTGACGAAGCTGGCGGGAAAGGTCGATCGGGAAAAGAGCGCCAAGACTGGATTGAATATCTGGAAGTTCTAGGTTATATAACGCATTTGGCACGAGGTAATGATAAAAAGAATCCGTGATCGATGATTTACAGAAAGGATGAAAAGGATGACGAAAAGCAGAAGATTTTTGTGGATGATTGCGATTGGCTTGGTGATGGTCTTTTCGGTGGGCATTGCTTTTGCTAAGCCGTTGGAGGCAAGCGGGGCGTCACCGGAATGGGTGAAGAATCTTCCAGCGGCGAAGCAGGCCAAGCAGCTTTTTGTGGTCGCAGGTGTTGGAGAGACTACGGCCTGGGTTTCGCTGCATGAAAAGGATGCCAAGGGAAACTGGCAGCAGGTTATGACTACTCCCGGTTATATTGGAAAAAAAGGTTTGGGCAAGACGAAGGAAGGCGATGCTAAGACACCGGTGGGAACGTTCCGTTTTACGAAAGCATTTGGCATTGCTCCGGACCCAGGCAGTATCATGCCCTATACGCAGGTGGATGAAAATATGTATTGGTCCGGGGATTGGCGGCCGGGTATGAAATACAATGAAATGGTGGATATTCGAAAATACCCGCGGCTTGACAAGGAGGCCAGTGAGCATATCATCGATTATACGGTTCATTATGTTTATTGCCTCAATATCGGTTATAACGAGGCTGGTACACCGGGGAAGGGCTCGGCCATTTTCCTGCACTGCATCGGCCCGAATAAGCCGTATACGGGTGGATGCGTGGCTATTCCGCAGGACAAGATGCGTTTGGTGCTGCAGACCGTGCAGCCGGATTGTGTGGTGGTGATTGATTCCTTGAAAAACCTTTCGCCAGCTACCGTTGCCGATTGGGGAATATGAGAAGGGAGGAAGTTCGATGAGAGTAGGACTAAAGAAAATAATCCGGGGCATATTTATGGCGGCGAGTTTGACGATTTCTTTGACGGTGGCTGTTCCAGATGCTGGCGCCGAATCGTTGACAACGGCATCACAGACCGCAGCGATGACGGTAAATCCGGCGGATAGTTCGGGATTTGTGGAACTATCGGAAGCGGTGCCGGATGTCATTTTGGAACCGCGTTATTATTCTACCTATAATTTCGTAGGGGATCGCATTGCTGGGTATCAAGCACCGCGTGTTTTCATGACGAAGGAGGCAGCTAAGGCGCTCAAGGAAGTCTCCGATGATGTGGTGAAACAGGGATACCGGCTGAAGATATATGATGCCTATCGGCCGCAGATGGCCGTAGATAATTTTGTGGCCTGGGCAGAGAATCTTGAGGATAAGCGCATGAAGGATTATTTTTATCCGCAGGTGGATAAGACGAGACTTTTTGCCGATGGCTACATTGATGCAAAATCGGGGCATAGTCGTGGTTCTACGGTAGATTTGACGCTCTTTAATGTACAGACGGGTAAAGATGTGGATATGGGAGCAACGTTTGATCATTTTGGCATTGAAAGTCACCCCGATTGGTGCGGCAATCCCGAGACCGGCAAGTACACAGGGAAATATAAGGGAAGTAAAAAGCCTAAAGACGGCAAAATCAATGAAGTACAGTTCAAGAATCGTATGATTTTGCGCGAGGCGATGCTAAGACATGGGTTTAAGGCACTGGACACGGAATGGTGGCATTTTACCTTGAAAAATGAACCCTATCCGGACACGTATTTTACGTTCCCCATTCAGAAAAATACATAAAGATTCCCTGCAGAATATCGCGCCGGCAATAGCTGTTGATGAGGAATCGATGAGCTTTTAAACATTGAAGGTAGTAGAAAGCAGGGCGGAAAATGTCCTGCTTTTCGTCACTCGTGGAAAGGATGATAATGACATGTTTAAGGAAAATCATACAAGGATAATTGTACGCTGCCTCTGGAAGACTTGCGTTATTTGCATCTGCTGCATAAGGACATCAACGGGGTGACGCAGGAAGGTTCTATATCAATGTAGAAATATAATTTAGAGAAAATTTGTTATTTTTAAAAGAAAAAAGGAGTGGATAAAATGTATCGGCCAAAGAAAGTTATGGTATCCCTTTTGACCGCTTTAATGATTGGCAGTACCAGCTATACAGTGGCAGCAGATCGGGAGAGCATTGCGCAAGTAGCTCTCCTGCAATCCTTGGCGCAGGGATATTTCGGTGGCACGGTCACTGCGGGGCAGCTTCGCCGGCTCGGAGATACGGGGATTGGGACCTTTGAGGGCCTTAACGGTGAGATGATTGTGCTCGATGGCAAGGTTTATCAGGCCTTGGGGGATGGGCGCGTTATCGTTGCCCCGGACAAGACGATTATCCCCTATGCTACGGTGACTTTTTTTGACCAGGACATTGCCGTCAAAGGAAAAGACATTAAGAATAAGGCTGCTTTTGAAAAGCTTTTGAATGAGGAAGTTCATAAGCAGGGCGCCAATAGTTTCTATATGGTGAAATTGCATGCAACCTTTGATTCGGTGCTATTCCGGAGTGAATATGGAAGTAAGGAGCCTTATCCTACGCTAGTGGAAGCTTTGAAGGGGAAACAGACAGAGTTCACAGAAAAAAATATCAAGGGTACCCTGGTGGGATTATACTGTCCTAGTTATATGGGCGAACTTAACTCTGTAGGCTGGCATTTCCATTTTCTTTCGGATGATAAGAAAAAGGGCGGCCATATCTTAGAACTCTCCCTCGACGAAGGAACGATTTATCTGGATAAAACGGATAAGTTCACGATGATTCTGCATGAGGATAAAAAGTTCCATGATATTAATTTGGCTAAGGATATGAAAGAAGATATCCGCAGCGCTGAGCAGGATACCAAGAGTAATTTGCAAAAGGAGAAATAGATTGGAGTAAGTCGCAGATAAACACGGCGATAAGTTTGAATAGATTGGAGAGGAGGGGGCATTATGATTCCCGGAGGAAAAGGAAATCGCAGGTTTGTGCAAAATTGTGCCCTTTGTGGCAACGCTCCATGTGATAAAGTATGTCCTAAGGCACTGGAGCCATCCCGGCAGATTCGCAGTATATGGTTTGAAAATGAGAAATGTGCGGCGGCCCGCCTGCCGAAAGAAAATGTATGTGCCGCCTGCGCTGCCCCCTGTGAAACGGCTTGTTTGAAGTGTGGAGAAGTGCCTATCCAAAAGATTATGCAGTTTTTGTTTGATGAGAGAAAGCCGGATTCTGTGCCGGCCATGCTGGAAAATGAAACGGTGTTGCAGACAGAGATCTGTGGAATTCCGTTGGAAAATCCCTTTTTGCTCGCCTCGTCGGTTGTGGGCAGTAATTATGATATGTGTGCCCGTGCCTTTGAGACTGGCTGGGCGGGGGTATCGTTCAAAACCATCTGTGCGTTCCCCATACGAGAAGCCTCGCCACGGTTTTCGGCGATTTACAGTGCGGATGGAAGCATGATGGGGTTCAAGAATATTGAGCAGCTGTCCGACCATAGCGTGGCAGAAAACATGGCTGTTTTCCGGCAGCTCAAAAAAAAATATCCGCAGAAATTTATACTGGCTTCCATCATGGGGCAAAATGACGAAGAGTGGACGGAACTGGCGAGACAGTGTCAGGAAAATGGAGCCGATGCGTTGGAATTGAACTTTTCCTGTCCTAATATGATGGAAGAGGGGCTGGGGTCTGATATGGGGCAGGTACCGGCGTTGGTGGAGCGCTTCACGGCAGCCGCCAGGCGCGGGACCAGCATTCCCATTCTGGCGAAACTGACGCCGAATGTGGCCCGCATGAGTCCGGCTGCAGAAGCGGCGTTAAGTGGTGGCGCAGATGGACTTTCAGCTATCAATACCATCAAAAGCTTGATGGCGGTTAATCTTGATACTTATGTCAGCAGTCCTGATGTCAATGGTAAGTCAGCGGTGGGAGGTTACAGTGGCAATGCGGTAAAGCCGATTGCTTTGCGTTTTGTCGCGGAGCTCGGGCAGAATCCAAAGCTTAGGAACATGCACCTTAGTGGCATGGGGGGCGTGGAAACCTGGAAGGATGCGCTGGAATTTATGCTGCTCGGTGCGGGTTCCATCCAGGTGACGACGGCAGTCATGCAGTATGGGTATCGTATCATTGAGGATTTGAAGTCCGGCCTGGCGTATTATTTACAGACCAAGGGCTTTAAACAAGTGGGGGATGTGGTCGGATTGGGCCTAGATTCAGTCAGTGCTACGACGGATGTTTTGGAGCGGGAAAGCATCGTCTATCCGAAGTTTGATCGCAAGACCTGTATCGGATGCGGCCGTTGTGAGATTTCCTGCATGGATGGTGGTCATCAGGCAATCCGGATGGATGAAAGGAGGCGCCCCATCCTGGATGCCAAGAAATGCGTGGGTTGTCATCTTTGTGTACTGGTATGCCCCACGGAATCCATCGTCTCGGCGGGGAAAAGAATAATCAAAAATTGTTGAGGCGAAATGTGATAAAGTTGACTGCAAATGAGCGATAGCTATGGTAAGGTGGTTATAGAGAGAGGGACGAATGCAGAGAACGTGGATGATTGAGGAAAGGATTGCTTATGAAGAATAAACTTTTACTCAAGCGTATCTATGAACCGCCAGCAACGGGTGATGGCTATCGGATTCTCGTGGATAAGTTGTGGCCGCGAGGCATCAAGAAGGAAGCGGCTCATCTCGATGAATGGGCCAAGGTCATCACGCCTAGTACCGAAATCCGGCGCTTGTATCACCAGGGCGAGATGCCCTTTGATGGCTTTGCGGAGGCCTATCAGGAAGAACTGGCAGCTGGCGAAGGGGCAGCTGCCTTTGCTGCCCATTGCCGAGAGCTGTTAGCGGCGCAGAATGTGACCTTGGTGTATGCGGCGAAAAACGAGCAGGAAAATCATGTGCTGGTGCTGCGGGAGTGGCTGCGGCGGAATATGTAAGAATGGGCGGTTTGACAAGTCAGATTTTGACTTGTCAGGCCGCTCGTGGTATTTTTACGGAAGGTTGACCGGTCAATGGGAAACGTTAAGTAAACTATAAGAATTAAAGGGTATAATACGGATTGTTTCACGTTGCAAAATCAAAGGAGGCTTATTGTGAGTACTTTTTGTGAATGCACCAATTCAGCTGATGTGAGCTGGTGCAAAAAATGGATTTTGGCGCTGGCAATTGTCCAGACCCTGAGTATGGGGAAATCGTTCCTGTTTATGACGGGGAAAGGGGATGGCGATGTTGCTATGCTGTTCAATATAGTAACAATAATAGCTGTCATTTTGTTCCTGATCCTGGCGATATATGTCAATTATAAGAATAAGGTCTGGCATTTTTTATTCCGGTTGCTGTTAAGTGTCATGGGCAATGTGATTTTATTGGTGATGGCCGCTTATTCTATTGGTGTTGCCGCGGCAATCGTTTGGGTGGTGGCCGCTGTCTTGGTCAATCGCCGGCGGTTTGCGGTATTTCTGCGGTATAAAAACTATATCAGCTATATCGTGGCAACGTATATCCTGACGGCTGGCCTCAGATTGGCCGTGATGCGGCTCTTTTTCCAGAAGCCGGAGATGTGGCCGCTGATTCAGCTTGTTTCGTTTGCCATTAGCATGGCGTTGCTCGGCTGGTTCTATCATTTGCTCATGCAGGAGATACAGAAAGGGAGAACGTTCTTCGAGGCGACGCGCATTGTGGCGCTGATTCCCGTGGCCTTTATCTATTTCCTCATCGGCTTGCTTACCATTGTGCCCGTGAAATTCTTCTCGGGCGAAAGCCTTTTTGGTGAGGAGGAAAATGATTATCTCGTAATGCCACAGAAATAATTTGTTTGCGTATCTGAATGACAGCGCAACAAGGTAAAACAGACGGCCTGATAAGTCATTGTATTGACAAGTCAGGCCGTCTGTTTTATGTTTGAGGACTTTGACCAGTTAAAGTGCTTGGTCAAATGGCCTTGTCATGATGTTTACAAAAATATAACGATATTGACGCTTATGGTATACTGATGTAAATATATTTTTTATTAGCAAAGCAGAGATATTAGCGGGAGGTTGGCTGATGATGGGAATGACGACACGTCTGACGGTAGTGGTGGATAAACGGGCTTATAAGTGGTTAAAAGAAGAGCTCGGAAGCCGATTGCAAAAGATGCAGGTCGGCCTGGTGCTGGATTGGTAATTACGTAAAAGGGACAATTGCTATGGAAATATATGCGACAGAAGAAAAGCAGGAATATATGCCGTTGCTCCTGCTAGCTGATGAGCAGCAGAGTATGGTTGAAAAGTATTTGGCAGCAGGTACGATGTATGTCCTTGCGGATGAAGGCGAAGTGCGAGCTGAGTGTGTGGTAACGGATGCAGGAAATGGCATACTGGAAATCATGAATATCGCCGTTGCCCCAGCGTGGCAGGGGCGAGGGTATGGGAAAAAACTCATTGAATACGTGGAAAATCGGTATCGAGCGTCCTATGACTGGCTTCAGGTGGGAACCGGCGACAGTCCGTTGACTATTCCCTTTTATGAGCACTGCGGGTTTGTCCGGCACCATGTGCGGAAGAATTTCTTTGTCGAGAACTATGATCATCCCATCGTTGAGTGCGGGCATAGGCTGATTGATATGATTGTTTTGCGGAAGAAATTGCGCCCTTATTAAAATCTCGTTTTTTACGATATATGGAAGAGAGGTGTTAGTAAAGGAGGATTGTATGGAGATTCAAGCAACAAAAGCGGTGCTGTGGAATCCAGGTGCCGCAGAAACAGAGTCGTCGAAGCGGGATAAGACCCCGGTGGCCAAAACGACGTTTTCCTATATGCTCCGCCAGCTTGAGACTGGCGGCGGTATCCGTGATACCGGCGAGGGTGATAATGGCGAGGAAACCACTACGGTCACGCAGGTTATGTCGGATGGTTCGGTGCTCGTAACCATTTATGCAGGTGACCGCATCGTGTCCCAGAGCAAGACCCATGCGGCGCACCGCACCCCGAGGAGAATCCGACGATACTGAGCACGCAGGTGGAAAAATCAGGGCAGGCTATCCCCGCTGAGGCGGAGAAGATGGCCAGCGCCGAAACGGCTGCTTTAATGATGAATGCGTTGGGCAAAGTTTGAAACATAGTAGTATAGGATAGAGCAGGCTGACCGGTCAATTTACTGGTCAGCTTTTTATATGGTATAACGCTACGAATACGATGCATAAGCTTGTGGCTGCTATCGAAACGAAATTTTCGATGACCCAGGATTAAAATAAAAGCCGTGTAAAAATAGACGGATTGCCAGTCGATTTCGGTGGTAATCCGTCTGTTTTTTGCGTTACTATAACATTTATGCTAAAATATACATATAAAATGTTTAATAAATACATAAAAGAAAGGGTGACCGGATGAGTTTTAGTAAGGAATCTGTATCTGTTGCTATGGCCTATGTTGGCGTTTTGGTGGGGGCAGGTTTATCCTCAGGGCAGGACTTGCTGCAGTATTTTTTGAGCTTTGGTGAAGCAGGCCTGGTTGGCGTTGCCGTGCTGGGTATTTTGAATATAGTTTTTGGGCGCATTATCGTGACGCTCGGTTCTCATTATCAGTCGAACAATCATCAGGAAGTCTTAGAGCAAATTGCGCATCCCGTTATCCAGCGAATTATCGATGTCACGCTGGTGGTTTCTTGTTTTGTCGTTGGCTTTGTCATGGTCGCAGGAGCCGGGGCGAATTTGCAGCAACAATTTGGTCTGCCGAGCTGGCTCGGTGCCTTGGTATGCTCCGTGTTGGTCTGTGTGATCGCGTTTCTTGATTTTGACAAGATCACGCGGGTGCTTGGCGTGTTTACGCCTATTATTGTCGTCATGATTCTGCTGGTGACGGGCTATACGTTTTGGGGGAAGTCGTATGACTTTGCCATGCTTGATGGGGTGTCAAAGACGCTGCGGCCGGCAATGCCCAATGTCTATCTGGCCGTCATCAATTACTTTGCGCTCTGCGTGATGAATGGTGTTTCGATGGCTTTTGTGCTGGGCGGCTCAGTCGTGCGCATTGGCGATGCCGAAAAGGGCGGTGCGTTAGGTGGCGCGATTATTGGCGTGATTGTAGGCAGCGCTTCGCTGGCGCTTTTTGCCAATCTCGACAAGGTCAAGGATGCGGAGATTCCGATGCTGACGCTGGTGAATCAGATACATCCCGTGTTTGCCGTTATCTATGCGGTGGTGATATTTGCGCTGATTTTCAACACAGCTTTCAGTCTCTACTATGCAACGGCACGCCGCTTTGCTGGCAGTAATGTCAGCAAGATGCGCAAAATCCTCATTGGCATTGTCGCGCTCGGTTATGTTTGCAGCTTTGGCGGTTTTTCTCAGCTGGTTGCATGGATGTATCCACTGCTTGGCTATATGGGAATTCTGCTATTGGTAGTTCTGGCGGTGGCCTGGGTGCAGGAACGCGAGAACATCATCCGCGAAAAATTCCTGCGGCGCAAGATGATACGACTGCTGTTCCGGAAATATGACGACGATATGGAGTTTCAACCAGAGCATAAAAAATTATTTAAGAAGCTCGGGGAAATGTCCGTCGCTGACACAAAGCAGTTAACGCGTGATATCAAATCTTATACCAAGGAGTTGGCGGAGAATACGGAGAATTTGCAGGAGTATGCGCGGGAAAATCTCCCCTTGAAAAAACGGATTCGAAATAGGTGAGACGAAAGGATCTGCCAAAAAAGGAATGGACTGATCAGTTAGCTTGGTCAGTCCGTTCCTTTTTTGGCAGATGGGAGTGGATTCAATAGCTGTAGGCAGGCTAGGAGATAGTCGCTTTGCGAAGATTGGGCGATGCCGGTTTTGCACCAAAGGGCAAAATGTTCGCAGTTGTTGAGCAGCAGATTGTAGCCGTGTTCGCCTAGTTTGCTGCGGGCACGGGCGACGGTTTCTTCCGGGGAATACAATTCGATATCATCGCCGAGCAGGCGCCGGACAATCCAATCAAATAGTGGCGGATCGGATTGGGTTGTGGAATTCAACACGTAAATTGTATCACTGACGCCTTGGAAATCTGCTAAGGTGGTTTCGCTGATAATTCCATCGCTTACCAAGGGATTTTTTTCTTTGTAATAGTGAATGACCTGCTGGTTGCCGGCATAGATGCCAAAATGACGGTAGCCAGTACGTTTGACATAAAGAATATCACCAGGTTGGAGAGCTGTCATAGTATCACCTCATGTTGTACAAAGAGTAAGATAATATTGTTCTATTCGCCAGAAAAGGGAAATATCCTCTGCTGGCGAAAGTATTGAGAGAAAAGACTCTGATAATTTGAGGTGTATTGGCTATGGATTATTCGGTGGAATACAGGAAAAACGGGATGCCGCTTTCGTTGTTTCAGCAAAACTATCAAGATGTTGCCACTTATCTGGCGTATTGTCAGGCATGTCCCAACTATAATACGGTCTGGAGTTGTCCCCCGTTGCCTTTTGATGCCGTGCGTTATTGGGATCCATTTAACTGGATGTATGTAGTTGGGGCTAAGATATATTTGAGTCCGGCAGTTATCCGGGCGGCGGATACGGCAGAGAAAATCAAAGCGATTGGTTGGCAGATTGTGGTGGAGGTAAAGAGGTCGTTGGAAGAAAAGATGCGTGAGCTGGAGCAGCAGGTGCCGGGAAGTGTGTCGCTGTCCTCTGGTGGCTGTAATCTTTGTCCCGCGTGCAGCAGGCAGAGGGGCGTGGTTTGCCGTTCGCCCGAAACGATGCGGTATTCACTCGACGCCTTTGGCTTTAATCTAACGGCAATTGCCCATGATATGCTGGGAATTGAGATTCAGTGGTGTAAAGATAGATTGCCGGATTATTTCACGCTGGTGCATGGCATTGCTTCGACAGAAGAAATAACCGGTCGTACGTGGGAGGTTTTGAACGTTCCTTTTGACTCAGACAAATGTGAGGAAGGGCTTGACAAGTCCGCGAGTAATCGGTAAGATAACAAGCGTTACGTAACACTTGTTTTATAACGGAAGGATTGTTTTTATGCCCCCAAAGGTTAAGTTTCAAAAAGAGGAGATTGTGACGGCTGCGCTGGAAGTCGTGCGCAAGAAGGGAATCGATGCGGTGACCGCACGTGAGGTGGCCGCAGAGCTTGGTGTGTCTCCGCGGCCAATCTTTACGTGGTTCACGACGATGGAACAGCTGAAGGTCGAGGTCTATGCCATGGCAAAGGCGCGCTATCAGGTGTATATCGAAACAGGGCTCAAAGGGCCGGTGCCATTCTTGGGCGTTGGTCAGCAGTATATCCGCTTTGCCCAAGAGGAACCCGAGCTCTATAAGTTGCTCTTTTTGACGAAGCCGGATGAGGCAGTGGGCGGTGCGATGGATGCCCTGCATTTTTCGCAGGAGCTGGTGCGTGAGTCGATTATGCGCATCTATCACATGGATGCGGCGACGGCGGATAAATACTTTCGCAATCTCTGGCTCGTGGCGTTCAGCTTTGCGACGCTTATCGTCACCGATGACTGTCCGTATACGGATGCGCAGATGAGTGCTGTCTTTACCGAGATGAGCCTTGCCTATTGCAAGGCGTTCAAGGAAGTGCCGGGATTTGCTACCGGTGATTTTGACAAAGATGCAATCTTTGGGGCATTAGTCAAGAAGTGAAAAAGAATATTGAGGGTAGTATGGATATTGTAGTTTACGTCCACGGGAAGGGCGGAAGTGCAGCCGAGGCTGAGCATTATCGGGCGTTTTTCCCCGATGCGAAAGTGCTGGGCCTTGATTATCAGACCTTTACCCCGTGGGAAACAGGAAATGAGATTCGAGAGATCGTTAGGGACTTATATGAGAAGTATGACAATGTGGTGCTGATTGCCAATAGTATTGGCGCGTTTTTCAGCATGTGTGGCGGTATTGACGCGTATGTGAAGCAGGCGTATTTCATTTCGCCTGTGGTCGATATGGAAACGCTCATCACGAACATGATGCAGTGGGCGCAGGTAACAGAGAAAGACTTAGAGGAACAGGGCGTAATCCCTACAGAGTTTGGCGAGGACTTGTCCTGGGAGTATCTTTCTTATGTTCGCAGTCATCCCATCCAGTGGACGGTGCCGACACAGATTTTGTATGGCGGTCACGATAATCTTACGGATTATGTGACGATGCAGGCTTTTGCCGATAATCATGATGCGGATCTTACGGTAATGGAAGCTGGTGAGCATTGGTTCCATACTGAAGAGCAGAGGCAGTTCTTGGATGATTGGCTTTGGCGTGTAAAGGGAATGTGATTTTAAGGCAACACAAGGAGGTCTTATGGTAACGACAGAACGACTGATCCTATATCCGGCTGATGGCATTCAGATGGAAGGGGCTATTGACACGGTACAGGATGCAGAGTTGAAGAAGGCGTATGAGGAAATGCTGACTGGCTGTATTTCACATCCGCATCAGTGGGATTGGTATGCGATGTGGATGATTGAGCGTCATGATGGCAAGCATGTGGGGGATTTATGTTTTAAAGGGCTCGGCGCAGATGGTGTGGCGGAAATCGGCTACGGGATCGAGGAGGAATACCGTGGACATGGTTATGCGACTGAGGCTGTGCGGGCGGCAATTTCCTGGGCCTTTTCTCATCCGGAAGTGAAACGGATTGAAGCTGAGGCTGAGGAGGGCAATGCCGCATCAAAACGCGTATTGGCGAAGTGTTGTTTTCTAGTGAGCGGAGAAATTGGGGAAGAAGGTCCGCGTTATTTCCGGAACCGTTTGTCGATTGAGTCGATGCTTGAGGTGATATGACGATGAGGATTTTAATTCTGAATGGCAGTCCCAAAAGAAAGAAAAGCGACACGATGCATATTACCCGGGCCTTTGTGCAGGGCATGGAAGATGCCGCGCCGCAGGAGGTAAATGTCATTGACATCGCCGATAAACATATCGAATTCTGTGTGGGGTGTTTTACCTGCAAACGCAATGGTGGTACTTGTGTACACAAGGATGATATGAAATCGCTGATAGCGGAGATGTTAAAAAGCGAGTTGTTATTGTTTAATTTCCCGCTCTATGGGTATGGTATGCCAGCACAGTTAAAGGCCTTCATTGAGAGGACCATGCCGCTTTCCTGCATAAAGATGAAGAAGGTTGGTGAGCGTTATGAGCATATCGGGCAGGCGAATTTTGCCCATCTTCGTTATCTGATGATTTGCGGCTGCGGGTTTCCGAACAGCAAGGGGAATTTTGAGCCAGCGGTGGCGCAGTTCAAGTTGCTCTTCCCGCGTCAGCATACAATCATTACGGTGCCTGAAAGTCCGATGTTTAACGTGCCACAAGCCGATATCGTCACGAAGCCGCGGCTCGAGCTGGTGCGTGAGGCGGGATGGCAGTATGCTGCGACGGGCGAGATATCCGCAGATTTGTTGGCACAAATTGGTTCACCGATGATTCCTGAGGAGACCTATGCGGCGATCGCCAATGGAGAACAGGTGGTGAACTGAAACAATTCTTTAGGTGTTTCTAAGTCTTTGGGGTGCTATTTTTGTTATAATAAAAATAGCGAAAGGACGGTGAGGACTGTGTGGAAAAAATTGACGGTTTTAGCGAGCTTTCTGGTGATTCCGTCACTCACGGCATCAGCGGCCGTGGTTACGGTGAACGGTCAGGGCGGCTCGGAGCGAAGTGCTCTGCGACAGGCCTTACGGCAGGCGATTGAACAGCAGGTCGGCGTCATGGTGGACAGCCGCAGTTATGTGCAGAATTACCGTCTTATCAATGACCGCATCTATACGCAGGCCGATGGCTATATCAAAAGTTATGAGATACTTGAACGCACTAAGGATAACGGCATTTATAAGGTAAAGGTGCGCGCCGATGTTTCGGAGCAAAAACTAAGTGCCGCGCTTGGTTCCTATGCGCAGAAAAAGGCTGTCGTTGGTGCCAATATGCAAGATCCGCGTGTTGGTGTCGTGGCGATGGATCAGCAGGGCACCCGCTATGCGGCTTTAGAAAATGCCGTGATGGAAGGTCTTGGTGCACAGGGCTATACGCGGATTGTCGATATTGATCAGCTTGACAAGTCCAAACAAAAGCAGCTGCAAGCAGCGGCTCTTTCGGGTGACAAGTCAATGATTAAGACGTTGACTTGTCAATTTTCGCTTGACTATCTCGTGACCGTGTCGGTGGATAAGGCTGTCGGCAGTATAGCTGATTATGCGCCTGTGCCGGGTTTTGAAAATCTCAAGAAGGCAAATGTCACGGTGTCGGTGCGCATGCTAAATGTCAATAATGGCGAGGTTATATACGCGGGCGTGTTCAAGGGAAAATCCGAACGCCGCGGCCCCAATGCCGTAAACGAGGCGATAGCCGAGGCTGCTAAAGGAATACCTGAGGCCATCGGAACGGCGGCACTTAATAAGGCCGCTAATCCCGAGCAGCACTTGCAGTTAATCATTACGGACAACAAATTGGGCAATATCAGCGAGGCAACAGCAACTTTGCGCGAACTTTCAGGCGTGGGCAATGTCTTTGTCCGCAGTTCAAGCTTTGGCAACATGATCGTTGACATTGACTTTAACGGCACTGCCCATGACTTTGCGACCGTGCTTGAGGGAAATGGCTGGAAGGTCTTAGCACTGGGGGCTGAGTATATCAAAATATAAGCGGCAATAAGGATATGGCGTATGTCCTGTTGCTCATTTCTGGCATAGAAAAAACGCTGTGAAGATGCGGACGATGTTCGTGGCGATCTTCACAGCGTTTTGCTTTAGTTGGTAACGGTTAATGGATCAGGACCGTATTGATTCGGGCCTGGGGTGCCCGGGATAAAGATGACGTATATGGAAAGGGCAAAGTTGAGCAGGGGGATAAATCCGCCGATAACCCACCAGCCAGGACGATCAAGGTCGTGCAGACGGCGTATCAACAGCATGCAGCTGGGGACTGTGATAGCGAGGGCTATGAGTGCGAGTAGAAGGGTACCGAAGATTTCATCGATTATTGCGCTCAGGATGCCTGCAATCACGGCGCCCACGATGTATATCCCCATCAATGCCAGACTGCGAAGCAGGTAACGTTTTCGGTTCAACCGGTTATCGTAGCGGAAGAACTTGTCGGTGATGCTTTCATCGGGGATATATGGTTCATTCCCAAAGGCAGAAACGCTGGGGGCTGGAGCCGTATGCTGACCGGGATAAGGTGGCCTGTTGTTGTAATAAGGCGGATTAGGCTGCTGCATAGGTGGTGGCGTTTGTGCAGGGGGTGTTTGTTGCTGCGGATTATGGGGCATCTGAGAGGGGGCTGCAGTGCTAGTTGGTTGCGCTTGGGCAGGGGTAGCGGTGCCGCAGGATGGGCAGAATTTTGCGGTGCCGTCCAAGGGGGTGCCGCAGTTCGAACAGAAATTAGACATAATGATTCCTCCTAACATAACAATTGTTTCAATCTTTTTATGGAAGCAGTATTTGGTTTGCTCAGAAAAAATTCTTCACAAAGTAGGAAATTCCTGCTGACCAGACAAATTGCCGGTTCGTTTGACTGGTCAACAGAAGTGTAAGACATTGTTTGAAAAAGAAAATTATGTGCCAAGGAAAAATGCTTGACAGGTTATTTGGGCTTCGGTATAATAGCTATGTCAAGGAGATGACCTTGGCACATTTTTTTGAAAACAGGTGATGGGAATGATGGAGCAGCTTTTATATCTGTCCGCTTTGTTTGACCTGTATGGCGCACTGCTGACGGAAAAACAGCAGGAATGCCTGCGAATGCATCTGTTTGAAGATTTTTCGTTGTCGGAAATCGGTGAGGAGTTGGGAATTTCCCGGCAGGCCGTTTACGATAATATCCATCGGTCCGAGAAGGCCATGGAAGCATACGAAGAAAAGCTGGGACTGGTGCGACGCTATCAGGCAGAGCGTCAGGAACTAGCTGAGATTTATGAATCCATCGAGGGATTGAAGACTCCGGAGAATGCCTCGGAGGTCGAAGCAGTCCTGAACCGGCTGAACCCAATCCTGGGACGCAGTCAGGAGGTATCGATTTGATATTTGAGAGTTTATCCGACCGTTTGCAGGAGACCTTTAAGAAGCTCCGCGGACATGGCAAGCTGACGGAAGATGATGTCAATGAAGCCATGCACGAAGTTCGTATGGCCTTGCTGGAGGCCGACGTCAACTTCAAGGTAGTAAAAAACTTCATCAAGACGGTTAAAGAGCGAGCCATCGGTCAGGATATCTTAGAAACCCTGACCCCGGCTCAGGTCGTCATTAAGATTGTTGATGAAGAGCTCACGAACCTCATGGGAGGTACGCAGAGCCGTATCAATATGAGTCCCAATCCGCCGACGGTCATCATGATGGCTGGTTTGCAGGGTGCTGGTAAGACGACGTCTGCCGGCAAGTTGGGCCTCGCTTTAAAGAAACAGGGCAAGCGGCCGCTGCTGGTCGCCTGCGATATTTATCGTCCGGCAGCAATCAAGCAGCTGCAGGTCCTTGGTGGTCAGCTGGACATTCCAGTGTTCACTATGGAGCAGGGCACCGATGCGGTGACCATTGCCAAGAACTCCATCGCGTATTCGCAGTCTCATGCCAATGACGTTATCATCATCGATACGGCTGGTCGTCTGCAGATTGATGAAAAGCTCATGCAGGAGCTTCGTGATATTAAGGCAGAGGTCAAACCTCATGAAATCTTGCTCGTCGTTGACGCTATGACTGGTCAGGAATCGGTCAACGTCGCTCAGACCTTCAACGAAAATCTGGGGCTTGACGGTGTCGTCATGACAAAGCTCGATGGTGATGCCCGTGGTGGTGCGGCTCTGTCGGTCAAGGCAGTGACCAATGTACCGATTAAGTTTATCGGTGTCGGTGAGAAAATCGAGCCGTTGCAGCCGTTCCATCCTGATCGCATGGCTTCGCGAATCCTTGGTATGGGCGATGTGCTCTCGCTGGTCGAGAAGGCACAGCAGACCTTTGACATGGAAGAAGCCAAAAAGATGGAAAAGAAGCTCCGCAAGGATGAATTTACCCTTGATGACTTCCTTTCCCAGATGCAGCAGGTCAAAAAGCTTGGCTCGCTGGAAAACATCTTAGGCATGATTCCTGGTATGGGCGGGCTGAAAAAACAGCTCGAAGGCCAGAACATTGACCTCGACGGCAAAGAAATGCGTCAGATTGAGGCAATCATCAAATCAATGACGCCGAAAGAACGCGCCAATATCGATATCATCAATGGCAGTCGCCGCAAGCGCATTGCCATGGGCTCTGGTACGCGTGTTCAGGATGTCAATAAGCTCCTGAAGCAGTTTGGCGAAATGAAAAAGATGATGAAGAAAATGAAAAAAATGCAGAAGGGCAAAGGCGGGTTCCCAGGTCTTGGTGGGCTCGGCGGCCTGGGCGGCGGTTTCCCCAAATTGCCGTTTATGCATTAAGATTTATACATTTACTTTTGACTACGAAAGGTGGTGAATATTCATGGCAGTAAAGATTCGTTTGAACCGTATGGGTGCTAAAAAGAACCCGTTCTATCGCATCGTTGTAGCTGATTCCCGCGCTCCGCGTGATGGCCGTTTCATCGAGATCCTCGGTAACTACGACCCGAACAAGCAGCCGGCAGTTATCAGCATCGACGAAGCTAAGGCTATCGATTGGATGAACAAAGGCGCTCAGCCGACGGATACCGTTAAAAATCTCCTCAGCAAGCAGGGCATCATGGCTAAGTTTGCTGAAGCAAAAGCTAAGAAATAATTGGAGGGACTCAACATGAAAGAACTTGTTGAAGTTATCGCCAAATCCTTAGTAGACCATCCGGAGGCCGTCCGTGTGGACGAACGACAGGAAGAGGGGCAGACCGTGCTCGAACTTCATGTTGCCGAGGATGATATGGGTAAGGTCATCGGGCGTCAGGGTCGTATCGCGAAAGCTATGCGTACCGTGGTCAAAGCCGCGGCCACCCGGGAGAATACCAAAGTCACGGTTGAGATTATTTAGATGAAACAGCGGCAGGCTCAGTTTACTGGGTCTGGCCGCTATTTCTATGTAGGAGGAACTGTCATGGATACGATTTCACTGAAAATGCCGGTAACCATTAAGGCAAAACTGACGGAAAAACTCAAGGCTAAAATTCTGGGAGAACTCGAAGACGGAATCAAACGTGCCGAGCTCGAAGTTCAGCAGCTTAACATCCAGGAGAAGCGTGTAATGCAGGAAAATCAGCCGGAAGATGCGGAGAACCCGACGCCAGAAGAGATTCAGCGTTTGCAGTCCATTCAGGCACACTTCGGTCAGGAGTGTCAGAAACGCCTGCAGTATCGGGAAGAAGCAATGGCTCGCAAAGAGGAAACGGAAAAACTCGTTCTCGGTGCGGAAATTGTCCAGGGCACGCTCGAGCGTCAGGTGGAAGTTCATGTTGGTGATGATATGCGTGAACTCATGAATGTGGAAGTGCTGGTGGAAGATGACAAAATTATCGCCATCCGCAGTTAAGAAAAAACGCGTCACGATTGGTAAAGTTGGCGCGGCGCATGGCATTCATGGAGAGATGCGCATTATCCCGCTGACGGATTTTACCGAGCGTTTCGCGTCGATGAAAGAAGTCATGGTAGGCGATGAACTGCTGCATATCGAGAGCTGTAAATACCACAAGCAGTATGTGCTGATGAAGTTCCGCGAGTATCCGATTCGTGAGGACGCCATGCGTCTTACGGGGAAACTTTTGACTGTGGATCGCAGCGAAGCAGCACCGCTGGCCGAAGGCGAGTATTATACCTTTGACATCATCGGCCTTACGGTCTACGATGTCAGTGGTAAGGAACTTGGGCGTGTGGAAAATGTTCTGCGCACAGGCAGCAACGATGTTTATCAGGCGCGCCGTCTGGATGGTGGCGAGCTTTTGATTCCGGCACTTAAAGCGGTGGTCAAGGAGATTGATATCGCCGGCGGCCGTATGGTGATTGATATGCCTGAGGAGATTTCTGATGCGCATTGATATGGTGACTATTTTCCCCGAGATGTTTGCGGGGCCGTTTGGTGACAGCATCACGAAGCGGGCCGTGGACAATGGGATTCTCGATATCCACTTCACAAACTTTCGGGATTACGCAGAGGATAAGCATCACCATGTCGACGATACGCCGTTTGGCGGCGGCGCTGGCATGGTCATAAAGCCTGAGCCGATGTATAAAGCAGTCCGCGATGTACTGGGCAAGACCCAGGAATTTGCCGCGAACCGCCGCGTGCTGATTATGGATCCGTCGGGGCCGACGTTTACCCAGGAGAAGGCCAAGGAGCTGGCCGGTTATGATCAGCTCATCTTTATCTGTGGTCATTACGAGGGCTTTGATGCGCGCATCTATAAGCTCGCCGATGAAGCCATCTCGATTGGTGACTTTATCCTGACGGGCGGCGAGCTTCCCGCTATGGTTATTACCGATGCGGTGTCGCGTATGCTGCCAGGCGTACTCGGGGCGCCGGATTCGGCACCGACCGATTCGTTTTACGAAGGCCTGTTGGAATTCCCGCAGTACACGCGGCCACGTGAGTTTGAGGGCATGGCGGTGCCCGAGGTGCTGCTATCCGGTAATCATGCCAAGATTCGGCAGTGGCGCCGCGAGCAGTCACTACTCGTGACGAAAAAATACCGGCCGGACTTATTGGAAAAGGCAGATCTAACCGAAAAAGACCGCATTTTTTTGAATCTGCAGAATGATGCGGAAGATGAATAATGTTTTTAACGAAACCATTGATAGAGGAAAACTGGAAAACTTTGTCAATGGTTTGTTTTTGGTAAGAAAAAGATAAAACCATTAGAAGGATTTTTTCTCATCGCCGTCGTATTCTATAACCATCGTAAGATTATGCTGACGTATTTGTCGGTGTAAGAATGGGATTCGATGAAAAGTATAAGGAGATGATAGGATGGAGGAACTTTTGGCACGTTTTAGTGTCAAACAGAAAATCATGGTTTTGGTGTCGGTGGTATTTATTGCTACGATGTTGGTGCTGGGCATCGTCTTGGACCGCGTCATCACAAATCATGAGATGAACAAATTTGTTGAGGAGACGGATCTGCAGGCAACGCAGGTAGATACGTCGATGGATCTGTTCCTGCGCGGGCTCCGCGATGGTATCGTCAATATGGCGAATGATCCAATCCTCAGAAGTGGCGGCAGCATTACCCTGTATACGGAGGGCGAGGCTGGTGCCGATGGCATGATTGCCATGGACCCGCAGGCCAAGGGCGGCTTTGAGCTCCAGGCCTATCAGATTTTCCAGCGCTATGCGGAGGCTAACAAAGATGCCATTTCGGTCATCAGCTATGGTACGACCGATGGCGGCTATCTGCAGTACCCGGCCGTAAAACGCAAGAAGGGTTATGATTCCCGGAAACGTGACTGGTTCAAAGAGAGCATGGCAGACACGAATGCGGTCCGCATCACGAAGCCGTTCAAGACTTCGAAAGGCACGCCGACAGTTGGTATTTTCGCCACGGTCAAGGATATGCAGGGGCAGCCGCTGGGTGTCCTCGGTTTCAACATTGACCTGCCAGTGGTTACGGACATGATTTCGCAGATCAAGGTCGGTGATACGGGCTATCTGATGATGCTCGATGCGGACAATGTCATCATTGCCGATCCGAAACATCAGGATGCCGCTTTCAAGAAGCTCGAAGAGTCGGAACTCGGCGATCTTTCGTCTATCAATCTGAACGGCAAGGAATTGCAGGAAGTGGAACTGGACGGGGAGACGAAGTTTGTCAATACGTATGTGTCCGAGAAAACCGGTTATAAGTATCTGACCATTGTTGACAAGAGCCAGTTGATGGCTAGCGTCAACAGCATGCGCATGACGCTCGTCGTAGTGCTCGTCGTAGCGCTCGTATTGATTTTCTTTGCAACCATGTGGATTTCGCATATCATCGTTTCCCCACTGCGCGGTCTCGAGCAGTCGGCTGGACGCATCGCAGATGGCGATCTTCGTCAGAATGACCTGACGATTGAGACGGACGATGAAATCGGCAATTTGGCTCGTTCGTTCCACAAGATGACGGATGAACTCAAAAAATTGCTCGGCCAGATCAAGGGCAGTGCTGATGAGGTTTCCAACTCCTCCGGTCAGATGTCCCATGGCGTCGAGCAGGTCGCTCAGACTATCACTCATGTGGCAGAGCGCGTCGGTGATATTGCCGAATCGGCTAATACGCAGAATGAGACGATGACCAATGTGGTCGGTCATATCCGCAATATGACTGAGCAGGTCACGGATATTGCCACGGCTTCGGAGGCAATCAGCAAGACGTCGAGCAAAGCTGGTAACGCTGCGTTCGAGGGCGTCGCTGCTATCGAAGATGCCGTCAACAAAATGCGGGAAGTCTTTGGTACGGTCAATGACTCGGCAGCTGCAGTTGGTGAGCTCGGCCGTCGTTCCGAAGAAATCGGTGAAATCGTCAGCACGATTCAGAGCATTGCCGAGCAGACGAATCTCTTGGCACTCAATGCGGCTATCGAGGCAGCTCGTGCCGGCGAACAGGGCCGCGGCTTCTCGGTCGTAGCTGATGAGGTTCGCAAGCTCGCGGAACAGTCCTCTGAAGCTGCACAGGAAATCGCCCAGAAGATTGGTGGTGTCCAGAAGGTTACCATTCAGGCCGTCGATTCGATGAATGCCGGTACCGAACAGGTACGGGTTGGCAGCCAGGCTGTCAAGGATGCGGGGGATCAGTTCAAGATTATTGCTGAACATATCCGTGTCGTTGATAAGATGGTCAAAGAATCGGCAACCAATGCCAACAAGGTAGCAGATGCCAGCATGGCGGTACTCAAAGATGCAGAGGATGTCGAGGCATCCACGAAACGCATCACGGAAAATATTTCCTCTATCTCGGCCGCAACGGAAGAACAGTCGGCCTCGATGGAAGAGATTGCTGCTTCGAGCCAGCAGTTGTCGCGCATGGCGGATGAACTGCAGGATGAAGCAAATCGCTTCAAATTCTAAGTGCAAATGCATAGAAACGATTAAAAACAAAGCCTTACTATGAAATTAGTAGGGCTTTTGTTTTAGCTGTAAACAAAAAGAGGACATGTGTCCTATTCTTGTTTTGTCGTCTTTGTTATACTTAGGAAAGACATTTGTGGTGTAAATTTGTTCAGAGAAATAAAGGGTGGGGAATAATGAATTGGTTTAACAATCTAAAGGTCTCCGGGAAAATCGTCTGTATGATTGTGATGGCCGGGTTGGCCTTGGCATTAGTGGGATGGAATGCCACGTCGTATTTGCGGGCGATTCAAAGTGATATGAATCGCATGTACAGTCAAAACATGCAGGCGGTTCGGCTTCTGGGAGATTGTTCGGTAACAGTGCGCTGCATGCAGGCACGTATTTTGGAAAATGTCAGTCTAACCGATAAGAAACAGTTGGAGAAAAATAAAAAAGACATTCAGAACTACATGAATGTCTATGAGAAGAACTGGAATGACTATAAGGCCCTCGGCAGCACGAAGGAAGGTTCCGAGGAAGTCGAAAAGCATTGGCAGGGATTTAAGTCCTATACGAATGAAATGCTCGAACTCTCATTGGCAGGAAAACAGGATGAAGCAAGAGCTTTGTATGGGACAAAGGCCATAAAGGAAATCATCGATTGGGATATCAGCATGGTTCCGTTGCGCAAAGCCGTAAATGCCGAGGCGGAAGAAATCAATCAGCAGAATCAGGATGAGGTACGAAATGCGATTATCAGCATGAGTGTTATCACGCTTATTTCCATGATTTTGATGTGCCTGTTTGGTTGGATGTTCAGTCGGGCGATACGCAGACCATTGGAACAGATGATTGTCGCTTGCCGCAGACTCCGTGATGGCGATTTCCGCAATGCCGAGCGTCAGGTGGTTCGGCAGGATGAATTTGGTGAGATGGCGGATATGGTCGATGCCATGCGCCAGCAGCTCAACAAGCTCATGGAACAGACCAGTCAGTCGGCCGAACATATTGCATCGGCGTCGGAACAGCTGACGGCAAGTTCCCAGCAGTCGGCCAAGGCTTCGCATTCCACGGCGGAATCAGTGACGCAGGCTTCGGGGGCTGTAAGCTCCCAGCAGGACGGCATCAACAACTGCAGCGATGCCATCGGTAAAGTGGCCGACTCGGTCAGCGAATTGCAGACCGAAGCAAGTCGGGTGGCCGGACATGCACAGGCCGCTTCCAGTCAGGCGGTAGCCGGCAGTGCGGCAATCCAGCAGTCCGTCGAACAGATTCGCAGCGTCGAATCGACCGTTGGGGCTTCGGCTTCGATTGTCGATAAACTTGGGGCACGCTCCCAGGAGATTGGCCAGATTGTCGAGACGATTTCCGGGATCGCTGAGCAGACGAATTTGTTGGCACTCAATGCGGCGATCGAGGCGGCACGAGCTGGTGAGCAGGGCCGCGGCTTCTCCGTGGTTGCCGATGAGGTTCGTAAACTTGCTGAACAGTCGCAGGAGGCAGCTCAGCAGATTTCAACGCTGATTGTAGGAATCCAGAAGGATACGGCTAGTGCCGTTGACTCCATGAAGTCAGGCAGTGAGGCCGTAGCTTCCGGCGCTCAGTCGGTGGAAAACCTTCGTGAGACCTTTGACAGCATTCATACCTATGTTGATGAAGTATCGGAGAAGGTCAACCGCATGGCGGCTTCCATCAAGAATGTAGCCGATGACGCTAACGTCATCACGAATCACATTCAGGAAATCGATGCGCAAGGGGCTACGGTAGCTGGCGAGATGCAGAACGTATCGGCAGTCTCCGAAGAGCAGTCCGCATCGGCCGCAGAAATTGCATCTGCTAGCGATTCCCTGGCGGAGCTGGCACAAAATTTGCAGAACTCACTAAAGAAATTTAAGTTCTGATTTGTGATGTGTATATAGGAAAAGCGGTACAACCTAATGGTTGTGCCGCTTTTTCTATGGGCTTGAGTCAGTTCTTTCTCGTTCAAATATTGGCACGGTTGGTGCTGGCATCGAGCAAATGACAGAAAATGACAGATAGGTTATTAAGTATCACCTAATGGTTTACGTAAAAGATTCAACTATACGTGAAGTGACTTGAATTAGGCTGTAAAATAAAAAGGCGATTCCAGCAAAAGTATTTTAGACGAATTTAAAAAGTCGTATGCATTCTGGCTTTTAGGATTGTTCTGGCATTCTTCGCGAAATTCGTTGCACCAGTTAATAATACTGGCTTTTAACATTCCATACTCTTCAATTATGCTTTTTATGGTTCGGCCTTCTTCAAGCCGAAGGCGGACTATCTGCTTTTTAAATATTTCGTCGTAATGTTGTGGCATAATAAAACCTCCAAGGATATTATATTTTATTAGTCACTGGTGTTACAACTTTAGTTTATCACTTCAAAGTTTAGGCGGTTGATGGTGTAAAACTATTCTAAAATATGATAAAATAATAAGTGCTGGGAAACCAGCCGCGTACTGGAGTCGGCCATCCCCATGCAGCTGGCTCTTTTTTTATATGATGAAATATTTAAACATAGAAAGATGAGAGGATTCTAGCATTATGGCATACGTTGACAGAACTATCTGGGGAATACATGCAAAAGACGATGCCCTATTTCTTAAGGGGAATATGATTGCCATAGGTTGGCGTGAAATGGGTGACCTTAGAGAAATTGGGGCTAATAGAGAAGATTATAAGGCAAAATACGAGGCTGTATATCCAAACGCCAAAAAAGGAAGTATTGCTACAAGCGCAGGAATGCTGTACCGATTTTGTAATGAGGTGCAAGTCGGTGACTATGTCGTATTTCCTTCAAAGTCGAACCGGGAGGTAAATATTGGTGTCGTAGAAGGGGAATATGTATTCAATCCTCAAAATCATTTTTCCAGTAGAAGAGCTGTTAAATGGCTAAAGCATCTGCCAAGAACTGCTTTTTCTCAGGGGGCTTTGTATGAAATAGGTTCAGCAATGACCTTCTTTACGGTAAAGAACTATGCTGATGAGTTTATGTCGGCTTTGAATAAAAAAAATAAGGATTTCTCTGCTGATGAAGAAGACGATAGCATAGGTGCTACGGCTGAAGATATAATTGAAAGTACAAGAGACTTTATTCTGAAAGAGTTAAGTCGTCAGTTAAAGGGATATGCTTTGGAGGACTTTGTAGCAGACCTTTTAAGAGCTATGGGGTATCGGACAATTGTTTCTCCGCATGGTGGGGATAGCGGCATTGATATTACCGCATATAAAGATGAATTGCCGCCTCGCATTCTTGTACAAGTAAAGAGCCAGGATGGAGACATAAAAGAGACAACAATACAATCTCTAAAAGGTGCTATGCATGAAGGAGATTATGGTTTATTTGTAACATTATCAAATTATACGAAAAATGCTCAAAAATATCTGGAGAACACACCAATCATTCGAGGTATAAATGGTACAGAATTGGTTGAACTGATTTTGAAATACTATAAAGACCTCAATGAAAAGTATCAGAAGATGATTCCTCTGAAGCAGGTGTACATTCCAGTTAAAGATGAATTATAACGAATAGTATGGCTATTAACATAGAGTTGAGGACGGAAAGCGATATGCTGCTTAGTCCTGAAACAAAAGCACATATCGTAGCCCTTCAATGCTTAGTACAGGCCGGCAATGACTCTGGCGCACTCAATGATGAAGTTACTAAGTCTTTAGAGGAGCAAATAAACATATGAAAAACGTATTCCGGTTGGTATGTATGCATTTACCTATCTTGAAGAGAATGGGATGGATCATACATATCAGGTTATGGTCTACGATAGCACTAAAGATGCATATATTGCCATGATGGAGGAACTGCCGGAACTGTTCTCAGCATTTCAGGTGGAGGACGAAGAGTTCCTTGCTGATAGCACGCTTCGTGATATGGCAGAACAGTGTCGCAGCACTTTTTTCTTAGGCGACATGATTCCGCCTTATGAAGAAGATGATGTAATTCAAATCTTGAAATACTATGCACAGTATAGTGAAGCTCCTAAATTCTATACATTTGATGATATTGATCGAAATAAGTTAGATGTGGCAGCTATTGCTCGCCATATCTATGACGAGGATATGGGCCCTCGCAAGAAAGCTGAATATGTAGATTCTCTTTGGGATTCTGCCGAAGATGACGTATTAAGGCTCTTCTTTGGCAAAAAGCTTTACTTTTGGCGCCAGCTGGATATAGAACTGATGAAAATAACACAACCGTTAATCTATGAAGACAATGTTATTGCTCATGAGAAGAATCTTGAGGATTTGCCTTTACATGAAATTGGCAAGACAAATCCGGATTTAGAAAAAAGGCTTCGTGATGGAGCTTTTGAGAAAGCAAAAAATCAAAAGGGGCAGTATGTATGCCAGAAATGTGGGCTGACGGCTGCCAACAGAGTACCTTTTCAAGTTGATCACATCGTCCCAATGAATAAAGGCGGAAAGTCCACACCGGATAACCTACAGATTCTTTGTCGTTCCTGTAATGCAAGAAAGAGTGATAAATATTGAGTTCCAGCATCTATGATGCACTATCTATAGCCTATTACATTGATAGTCAGGATATGGGCGCCAGACAGCAGGCGGCTTTTTTGCAACGTGTTTATCAAGAGGAACGTGAATGCCTTATAGAGCCGTATCGAAACAATCAGAGGCAGTTTATCCTCGATGTCTCCTATTGGGTAGACTATTTGATTGATAAAGTAACTTTTGATAAAGAATATCCGGCTATCAAAAAAGATTTGCAGCAATTAGGCATGTCGCTTCAAGTCTTCGACTATGAAGATGAATACGCTGATATTGATTTTTATTTTATGCAATTACGGTTGCGCATAAGATATGAGCTTACCCAAGGATACACGCGAATAAAATTGCGGACGTTGTTAAGACATTATGGATACAAACGTCGTAGCCCCAAAATTATGCTTCATATAAGCAAATGCTTAAATTACTTTCATTTGTTGCCGACGCAAAAAGGTTTGATATGTGATATTTGGGATTTATCATTGGATGAAATGATTACTTTTAAAATTGAACCAACTTAGTCGAACGTGCCAATATACATTATTAATCTGCAAAAGGCTAGATAGTCAAGATATGAAGTGATAAACTAAAGTTGTAACATCCGTGACGTATCATGCAAAAATTTTTATGGATAGATAAGTAATGCCTGCCAGAACAGCACAGAATAGGATGAAAATACCAATCAACCAACAGATGAACAGCAGCCCCAATTTATGAGTTTTCCGTTCTTCTTCATTATCAATATATTTCATGGAGTACAAAACGCTGGCAAATATACCCGCGAGGAAAAGAACTGCAGCTAAGGAACATTCCATTAGCCCGGTAGGGCCATCGTGCTGATCGGCTAAACCCATGAGAAAGCAGGATAGAGCCATAAAGCAGCAGAATATCGCAGCAGGCTTTTGCTTTTTACAAAACAGGTAATATCCGGCCGTACCCAGAGACAGAACGTAGACTGACAGGAAAAAGCGAGGTCCGGCGATACCGTTGCGGTGAAGCCATCTGCCAAGGGCTGTGCCCGATGTAGTTATAAGAATACGGTGCTTATTGAATTCTTCTTCCAGATAGGCTGATAAATCTTTTAAAGTCATTATGGCCAACTCCTTATGATTACAGGTCCAATAGTACCATCTGAAATTTAGGAGAGGATTAAGAGTGGCAGTGCATTTCGTTTTGGGGCACTTTGTGGTACAATATACGAATGTGACATTAGGACAGGAGGCTATCACGCAGATGAAAGAATCAGCCCTGACACAGGAAATCAATGCGGCAATTACGCAGGCTGTTGATGCTTGTGAGAATAAGAATACAAAAGAGGCCGCAGCAATCCTCAAGAAGGAAATCGAACGCATCGAAGCCCTTAACCTCTATGAGGATGGGCAGGCCGATTATTACGATTTTAACACGTTGATGGAAATGGTTATGTTCCAGAGCAAGCATCCGGAAATTCAGCCGGTTGTCGATATCGAGGAGCCTGTCAACCGGCTCTATGCGATGTACGGTTCGGTGCTTTTAGAGCTCGGTGAACTCGATAAGGCTGAGGAAGCACTGGCGATTGCCATGGATTGGAATCCGATGAGTGCCGATATCGCCTTTGAACATGCGGAAGTTTATAAGCAGAAAAAGGATATGGAGACGTTCAAAGAGCTCACGACGAAAATTTTCTCCATTTGTTACAAGCGTCGGGAAATCGCTCATTGCTATCGGAACCTTGGCTATTATTTCGTGGAAAAGCAGATGTGGGATGAGGCTGTCGGCTGCTATCTGCTCAGCATGACATTCGCGGAGGCAGAGGGACGTTTCCAGGCGGAAAACGAGCTCAAGTATATCTATGATGAGACAAAAGGGGAAGCGACGCGTCCATCTTTGGGGGCGATGCGCTCTTATGGCGAAAAATATCATTTCCCGATTGGTCCCGATGCAAAGATCATTGAAACGGCCATGCTCTATGGCAAGACGATGCTGGCCAACAAGAAACTCCAGCACGCTTCCTATTTCCTCGACATAGCCTATAAATTGACAGAAAGCAAAGAGCTAAAAGAACTCTTGGACGGGATCAACAAACAGTTGAGTCAGGAAATGTAAAAAAATAGACCTTCCTTTCGCAGGAAGGTCTATTTTTATTGGTTTAGATGAACCATGGCAGCAACAGCCTGGCCAAGGCAGATGCCGCCATCGTTGGGGGGGATAAGGCTGTGCAACAGGACGTGGAAGCCTTTGGCTTTGAGGTCGTTTTTGACCAAAGTTGTCAGCAAGTGATTTTGGAAGACGCCGCCGGAAAGAGCACAGGTGGTAAGGCCGGTATTAGTGCGGGCCTGCTGACAGGCGGCGGTAATGCAGGCAGCAAGGCCTGCGTGAAATTCGTAGGCTAGCCGTTCGCTGTCGGCGTCCTGTAGACGTTGGTTCAGCAGATACTCAAAGAGTGTATCGGTGGACAAAATAATTGACGCGTCAGCGGTTGACATGTCAGATTTTGACAAGTCAAGCCGGCGTAGGTTAGGGGCTGACTGGTCAAGATTTATCGTTGACGGGTCAATGGACTGCGCGGCAAGATAGCGTTCTGCGGCAAATTCGAGGTACATCGAGGCCTCGCCTTCGAAAGTCGAAGCTTTGCGGATGCCGAGGATAGCGCTGACTGCGTCATACAGTCGGCCGGTGCTGGTGGATTTTATGGCATTGACTTGGTGGTCGGCCATAAAGAATTGGGCGGCAAGGTCCTTTTCGGGACAAAGGTCCAAATGCTTGGTGATTCCTCGAACTTTTGCCTGATCCTTATAAAGGGCATAGATCAGGGAAACGGCCACGCGCCAGCCTTCTACCGCGGCTTTGTCGCCACCGGTCTGAAGGAAAGGCGCGATATGACCCAGCCGCCGAAAGCCGGTAAAGTCAGCCTGTAGGATTTCGCCGCCCCAAATCGTGCCGTCCGTGCCGTAACCTGTCCCGTCAAAACTCACGCCGATGACGGGGGCCTCATAGTCGTTTTCGGCCATGCAGGAAAGAATATGGGCATAGTGGTGCTGAATGGGAAAGAGTGGCAAGCTGAGTTCGCGGGCAATGGTCACCGTGTTGTAACGGGGATGAAGGTCGCAGGCGACAAGAGTCGGTTTGTTCTCGAGAAGTTCAGTCAGTCTGCCAATAGTTTCCCGTAAGGCTTGCATCGTGCGTAAATCGCTCATATCGCCTACGTAGGGAGATGGATAAAAGATGTTGTTGGAGCCGACACAAAAGGTGTTTTTTAGCTCGCCGCCGATGCCGAGTACCTGCCCTTTGAGCTCTTTACGCATCATAAAGGGCAGGGGAGCAAAGCCACGGCTGCGGCGAATCATATACGGCTTTCCGTCCAGCCAGTCCATGACCGTGTCATCAGCGCGGATGCGGATTTTCCGATTATGGGAGAGCATCAAATCCGTAAATCCGGACAGAGCTTCGCTAGCGCCTGCGTCGTCGCGGCAAATCGGAGCGCCCGCGGGATTGCCACTCGTCATAATCAGCGCATTGGGCATCGTGATGCCATCGGGGTAGTCAAACAGCAGCATTTGCACAGGGGCGTAGGGAAGCATGACGCCTACTTTGGGGTTGCCCGGTGCGACGGCGTCGCAAAGCAGGCCATTTTTTCGGCGCTTGAGCAGCAAAATTGGTTTTTGGTGACCGGTCAGCATTTCCTCCTGTCCTGCTTCTAAGTGGCATTCCTGGCGAACGGTCGTCATATCACGCATCATGACGGCAAACGGTTTAACAGGGCGATGCTTTAGCGTTCGAAGCCGTTTGACTGCCGTTTCGTTGTGGGCATCGCAGGCCAAATGAAAGCCGCCGATGCCCTTGATGGCAACGATTCCGCCGGCGGCGATGGTCTGCCGCGTGCGCGTGATGGCAGCGGCACCACGGCAGTATTCCTCCCCGATGAGATAGACCGTAGGCCCGCAATCGTTGCAGCAGACGGGCTGCGCGTCATAGCGGCGCGTTTCGGGGCTCGTGTATTCGGCCGCACAGTCCGGACACATGGGAAATTCGCCCATGCTCGTGCGTTCGCGGTCGTAGGGCATGGCGTCGAGAATCGTGAGCCGTGGCCCACAGGCTGTGCAGTTGATGAAGGGATGCAGGTAGCGGCGGTCGTTGGGATCGAAGAGCTCCTGGCGGCATTTGTCACAGGTGGCAATGTCTGGCGATACGAAGATGTCGCCACGTTCCTTGGCGCTTTCAATGATGGAAAAGCTCGTATAGTGTTCTGGTGCGTCGAGTGCTTCCGTATCTATTTTTAAGATGGCCGCCCGTTCTGGCGGTTCGCTTTGGATGGCTGCCAAAAAGTCCTGGACGGCTGCCGCTTCGCCTTGAGCGAAAATCTCCACATAGGGACCTTTGTTGCAGACGGAGCCGCAAAGATGGAAACGTGCGGCCAGTCGATCTACGAAAGGGCGGAAGCCTACCCCTTGGACGATGCCGTATACTTTGCTATGAAAAAGAGACATGAAGTATCGCTCACTTTCCTCAAATATAGAGTGGTGTCTGCTTTTATTATAACGCAATTGTTCGAGAAAGAGGAATGTTGTATTTGTCATTATTGACAAAAAATTATATAAAAAATGAAAAATATACAGGATACTAGAAAATATTTGCAAAATAGGGGTACAATTTTAATCGAAAGTGTGTTATACTATGCTTGTCGATAGGAAATAAACCGGATATCCCACCGGTTGCATCGGAACCTATCGGTCTCTTCTCTGGAAACTTATCCCAGTTTCCAGTATCCCATTTCCTTACATCTTTTTAGACAGAGCCGGAGTCAGTGGAGTGACTCCGGTTCTTCGTTTTCAAAATCATGCCTCGGACTTTTCCGAGGCTTTTTTGCGTGGAGAAATTCGGGGAAATAAAGGAAGAACCCTATTTTGTCGCGAATACATGCATAAAGGATTTTGGAGGAAGGGGATTGCTATGAGAAAGGTGCTGTCTGTTTGGCTTGTCCTGCTGATGGTGCTGGCGGTGTTTCTGCCAGGGCGGGGACTGGCAGAGGATGAATTGCAGCGGGTGGTCCGCGTGGGCTGGTTTGATTCCAACTTTAATAGCATTGATGCCTATGGCCGGCGCACGGGCTATGCCTACGAGTATCAGCGCAAGATTGCGGCCTATACCGGCTGGCAGTATGAATATGTGGAAGGCAGCTGGGTGGATTTGCTCAAGAAACTGCAGCAGGGGGAGATTGACCTCTTGGCAGATGTTTCGTACAAGGAAGATCGTGTGGGAACGATGCTGCTTTCCAAATATGCAATGGGCAAGGAGGATTATTATATCTTCATTGACCCGAAACGAAGTACCATCAATCCGGATGATTTGTCTACGCTAAATGGCAAGCGATTGGCCGTGTATAAGGATAGCCTGCAGGCGCAGATTTTGAAGGAATGGGTGGCAGAGCATGGACTGACGCTCGAAATCCTGGAGTTTGAGGAAGCGTGGAAAGATGCGGATACGCTGCTGATGACGGGAGCTATCGATGGGTTGGTAACTAGTGCTTCCTATGATTTGTACGTGGATCATGCGGACCCGGTAGCTAGAATCGGGGCATCGGATTACTATTTTGCCATCAGTACGAAGCGGCCGGAACTCAAGGAAGAACTCGACCGGGCTATGAGTACCATTCTGAGTCAGAATATCTATTACAATCGCGGGCTTAATCAAAAGTATATGAGCAATACCGGCGTACGGCGCTTCTTGACTATGGACGAACGCGATTGGATTACTGGTCATGGAATAATCCGCGTGGGGTATCCGGACAATATGCTGCCGTTTTGTGCGCAGGATCTCTTTGATGGACAGGTCAAGGGCCTTTTGCAGGATTATATCCAAAAGGCGGTAGGCGGGATGAAAAATTCTACCATTCGTTTTGAAGCGGTAGCATATCCTACGTTGAATGATGCCATGCAGGCTTTACAGGCTGGGCGGATAGATTGCGTATTTCCTGCGGAGTTCAGCGCTTATGAGGCAGAACAGCAGCAGGTCCTCGTAACTACGCCGCTAGTGGATGCGATGATCATGGCAATTATACGGCCCGAGAACAGTGCAGATTTTTCGGCTGATGCACCGCTGCGCTGTGCGGTAGTAAGCGATAATTCGGCAATTGAAAGACAGATTAAGGACAAATTTCCTCAATGGGAATTCGTGTACTTTTCCTCCGTGGAGGATTGCTTGAATGGAGTAGCACGGGGGCAGGCTGATTGCTGGGTTATGAACAATTATCGGGCAGGAAATCTGCATGCGTTGTTGGATGAATATCAGCTGACGGCAGTGCCGACAAATAAAAACATTGGTATGGCTTTTGCTCTGCGGCCGGAGAATATCCAGCTGTATGCGATTTTGGAACGTCTCAATCAGGGGATGTCGAGTGCAGAAGTCAATGACTCGCTGACTCGAAACACCCATGCGGGGCATAAGGTTTCCCTGCGGGATTTTGTCAAGGCGAATTTGGGGCTGGCATTTCTGTTGATTGTGTTGGTGTTGACGGTTATTGTGGTGTTGCTGATTAAGAGTATTGGCAATGTGAAAAGGGCCAAAGAGCTTAACAGGCAGCTCAAGGAGCGGCAGCAGGAGCTCGTGACCGCAAAAAAACAGGCGGAGATCGCCAGTGAGGCTAAGACGTCCTTCCTGTTCAATATGTCTCATGATATCCGTACTCCTATGAATGCCATTATCGGTTTTTCAGACCTTTTACAGCAGAATCTCGATGATAAGGAACGGGCGCGGGATTATATCCATAAGATCCAGCAGGCGAATGATTTTTTGTTGTCGCTAGTCAACAATGTGCTGGAAATGGCGCGGATTGAAAGTGGCAAGATGACCGTGGATACGGTTTACGCCGATATACGGGAGCTTATGGAGGCAACTTGTTCGGTATTTGAAGCGCAGATGAGCGGAAAAAGGATTACGTTTGCCTATACGCTAAAGATCGAGCACACCGATATTCTAGTAGATAAGACCAAGGTGCGGGAAATCTTCCTTAATATTCTCAGCAATGCCTGCAAATATACACCGGAAGGTGGTTATGTCACGTTGGAAGTCCGTGAGTTCCCTGGCAAGGAGGAAAACATAGCCGTGTACCAGACAACGGTGACCGATACAGGCATTGGTATGCCGGCGGAGTTCTTGCCGCATCTCTTTGATGCTTTTACCCGTGAACGAAATACGACAGCCAGCGGCATTATGGGAACTGGCCTGGGCATGCAGATCGTCAAGAAACTCGTTGATCTTTTGGGCGGAACCATCACGGTGGATAGTGAACTGGGCAAGGGAACAACTTTTGTGGTTAATTTGCCGCTGCAGCTTGCCGAAAAGAAGCAGGAACAGGAAGCGAAGGCGGAGGTTCCGCTGGATATTGCGGCTTATCAGGGGATGCGCATTCTGCTGGCGGAAGATAACGAACTCAATGCGGAAATCGTCATCACCTTGCTCAGTGAGCAGGGATTCTTGCTGGAACATGCCGAAAATGGCGCTGATTGTGTTGCCAAACTGGAGCAGGCTGAGCCCGGCTACTATGATTTTATCCTGATGGATGTGCAGATGCCGCAGATGAATGGGTATGAAGCGGCGCGTGCAATTCGTGGGCTTAGTGATCCGCACAAGGCAGAAATTCCCATCATTGCCATGACGGCAAATGCCTTTGAGGAGGATAAAAACAGAGCCTTTAAAGCCGGGATGAACGCGCATGTGCCCAAACCCTTCGATGCGGGCAAACTATATGCGGCGATTCATGAAGTGTTACAGAAATAAATAGCAAAAAATCACCGTCGTGCTTATTGGGCCGACGGTGATTTTGGGTTCGAAGCAACTCTTTGCCGCTGCTAGGATCAGTGCCAACACTATGCGGGAGATGTTTTCTTAAATATAATATTCCGTTTTATCCGCTGGTTTTAAGGAGAATTCGGCAAATACGTGGTCGCGGATGCGCAGAAAGTCTGGGCTGGTGCGGTCGCGCTGGCCGTGTAGGTCCACGGGGATGATGGTCTTGATGCGGCCGGGATTTGGTGTCATGATGACGATGCGGTCAGCCAGTACCACGGCTTCGTCGATGTCGTGAGTCACGAAGATAATGGTCTTGTGTTGCCTGCGGTTGATGGCGGAGATTTCATCCTGCAGTTTCATGCGCGTCAAGGCATCAAGGGCGGCAAACGGTTCGTCCATGAAGATGATTTCGGGATCGACCGCTAACGCGCGGGCGATGGCCACGCGCTGCTGCATGCCGCCGGATAGCTCGGCTGGATGGTTCTGGGCAAAATCCTTGAGCCCGACGAGGTCCAAATAGCGGTTGGCGATTTCCTGGCGTTTTTCGGCTGGTACGGAAAGGCTCTCAAGGCCTAGCTCCACATTCTTTTCGACGGTACGCCAGGGCAGCAGACCGTAGTTCTGGAAAATCGTGACATGTTTGATCGATGGTTTTGTTACCGGGGCGCCATGAATGGTGATGCTGCCTGCGGAAACTTTATCAAAGCCGGCCAGTATGTTTAGCAGTGTGCTCTTGCCGCAGCCGGAGGGGCCGAGCAGGCAGATGAATTCGCCGCGGTCAATCCGGAGATTGACATGCTGGAGGGCGTGGAAGGTCTGCCCCTTTTGGGAATAATTTCGCGAGACTTCTTGGATATCAATATAACTCATGCGTTACTCCTTTCTGGGATGCCCCAACGGCGGTAAATGCGTTTTTCGAGTAAGGTGATGCTGCTGTCGAGCAGGAGGCCGAGTACACCAATGGTGATGATGGCCGTCATCAAAAGGTCTGCCCGCAGATTATTGCGGGCGTCAATGATGAGAAAGCCAAGGCCGGATTGCGTGCCGACCATTTCGCCAGCAACGAGAAAGACCCAGGCGGTGCCGAGTGCCAGATGCAGGCCTGTGGCGATGCGCGGGAAAATGGCTGGGAAGATGATTTTCGTCAAGAGTTGTGGCTGGCCGATTCCAAAGTTCTGCGCGACTTTTAAATAGACCGGTTCAATGGTGGCAACGGCGGCTACGGTGGAGAGCAGTACCGGGAAAAAGGCTGCGAGGAAAATGATGACGAGCGATGGCATATCGCCAATGCCAAAGACGAGGACGATAAAAGGCAGCCAGGCAACGGGCGATATTGGCCGCAATACTTGGGCGATGGGATTCAAAAACGCCCAGATGTTTTGATACCAGCCGAGGATAAGTCCTAAAGCCATGGCCAGGATAACAGAAGTCGTGTAGCCGAGCAGAAAACGGTAGAGGCTCGTGCCGATGTCTTTCAGCAATACGCCATCGGCGAGGATTTCGCCGAATCCCAGAAGCGTCTGAAGGGGCGTGGGGAAAAGGGCTTCGTTCCAGCCACCAAGCCAGGCGATGGCCTGCCAGCTGAGGAGTACCAGGAGCAAAGCTCCGCTAAGATGAATTGCATGTTTCATAAAGTCACAGCCTTTCGGAAAGATCTAATTTATTCGTACAAACTGGTATCGACAAAGTCTTCATAGTTCGGCGCTTTGGTCAGAAGATGACTGGTCTCCATGCGCGTGATGAGTTCGTCATAAGCTGGGCGTGGGATGGAAAGGTTGTCGTAGGAAATCCATTCGAGCGACAGGTCAAGGATTTTATCCTTGGCCTTGAGGTATTTGAGCGCTATTGTTTTTTGCGCTTCGGGATGTTCGGTAAGATAGATGCCGGCCTGCTTGTACTGTTGGACGAACTGACGGGTCAGCTCGCGGTTCGCTGCTAAAAATTCGCCATTGAAGACCAATAGGCAGCAGATGCTGTCGGGCCAGAGCTCCTGCGCGGGGATTAGTTCATGACCATTGCCGAGTATCACGGATTTCGCGCCGAAGGGCTCGGCTACGCAGTAGCCTGCAATCTGTTTGGTGGCAAGGGCCGCCGGCATTTCCGGCGGGGACATTTCCACGATGGTAAGATCGCTTTCGCTAAGACCGTTTTTTTCGAGCAGCTGGTCGAGAAGCAGTTTATGGGAGGACTGTTTGTGGGGAATGGCAAAGACCTTGCCTTTGAGGTCGGTAGGTTTTTGAATGTCATTGCTGACGATTAGGGCATTGCCGTCGTGATGTCCAAGCGCAGCGGCTTTTACATCGATGCCTTGTTCTTTGGCTTTGACTGCAAGTTCGGCAAGAACCGACGCGCCGTCGACTTTGCCCGTGTTCAAGGCATCCATAAGTTCGGGCCAGGAGCCGTATTTTATGAGTTCGATTTTTACCGGGCCGTCTGCAGTTTGCAGTTCCTTGGTAGCAAACAAGGGCAGAGCATGGGTGATGGGAAGGTAAGCGATGCGGATGGTTTTTGCGCCGTTGGTTTCGGCGCGTGGGGTAGCGGGTGATTCGCCACAGCCAGCTGTTAAGAAGAGCGTTAGCAGGACAGTCAGGATAGCTAGAAATCGTTTCATGGGCAGTCTCCTTTCGTTAGCCGGTTTAGCTCCAGCCGAGCCGTTGACGTTGGGCTTCGATGTCGGCAACAATTTTGGCGGCCAGTGCTTTCGGGTCCGTATTGACATTCATGACAGCGCCGAGGGTGGCTTTCGTATCGTGTTTGAGGAAACGCTCGACGTTCTCGGAGCCTTGGACTGGTGGTTCCACACAGTGATAGGAGTCGATGCCAAAGAGCCGGAAGGCCAGTGAGGCGTCAAGGCCTTTTTCGTTGGACCATTCGGGGCTGGCAAAGGCATAGGGCATATCTTTGATGGCTTGGCTGCTTGCGGCGGCAATGCCACCGAATACGATCGAGGCGCGCGTGTTGTCGATGCATTCGCCCATGTGCCAGACCGGTGGCAGTTCGTGGGTGGTCAAGAAATCTCGCAGGGACTTTCCAGCCTTGGCGGCCCCTTCCTTGCTGCAGAACCCGAGTTTTAACAGTGGGAAGGAGGCGCAGCCGTTGGTGAAAATCAGGATATTGTTTTTGAGCAATTCCTCGGCCACATCGACGGTGGCTTTTTCATAGACGACACGGGGATTGCTGCAGCCGACCATGTTTACGATGCCGCGAATGGTTCCCTCCTTGAGGGCTTGGGCCAGGGCGTGATAGCCGGGGAACTGCTCAGCGATGTTTTCAGCGGTAAAGCCGACATCGGCCGTGACTTCGTAAGCGGGGATAAACACCGGAATGTCCCGGCGGGCGGCAAAGCTTTCGATGGCGCGGGTGACAATCTTGCGCGCGATTTTTTCGGTGTCGCTGATATTCGAATGATGGTGGTCATAGGCATAGTGCTCGGCACCAGGCAGCCGCGCGGAATCACTGGTCGTAACTACGGTGGTCTTAAAACACTTGGCAACATCCATGATGGATGGGAAGACATCCTGCACATCGGCAACCCAGAGGTCAAGGGCACCGGTGCCAAGTACGAGCTCGGCGCCGACGGCATTGGAGAGGGGGATGACCCCCTCGTAGCGGTACATCGCCGACAGGCAGGAGCAGCAGATGCCGTAGAACTGGATGCCTTTGGCGCCGTTCTTTTGGGCGAGAGCCAAAAATTCCTGGCTGTGGCCAATGCGCACGATTTCGCTGACGAGGGTCGGAAGATGACCGTGAACGGCGATATTGACATAGCCCTTTTTGAGGGCGCCGATGTTGACCTTGGACGTGGCGCGATGGCCCGTGCCAAACATGGCGTCGGTGCCGATATTGGAAGCGACGACGCCGGTAAAACAGAAAGCCAGGCCGCAACGCAGGAACTGTTTCATGATGCTCTGCCAATCGCCATCGGTGCCGACGCCAGTGCGATGGTAGGCATCAAAGACTTCGTGATAAGCGCTGATGGGCAGGATATCCAAATCCTTCCAGACCTTCTGCCGCTCGACAGGTGCCAGTGCTTTGATGGTTTCATAATCAGCGGGTACGGCGCGTGACAGGTCAGCAAGCAGTACATCGGCAAGTTTGCCAGCGAGGCGGCGGGCACTTTGGCCGCGCGTTTCGATGCCAAACGCCTTACAGATTGCGCGCATTTTCTTTTCCCCGAGCAGGGGAAGGTTTAACTTTCCTTCGGCAATGAATTTTAGCGATAAAAGGATTTCCCGTGCATGGACGCCGTGTTGCGCGGCCCCCGCCGCGGCACTTCGCAAGAGATTGCGGGCGACGATGAGATCGGCATCAGCACCGCAGACGCCACGCGGACTCTTCGGAGTAATCTTGCAGGGGCCCATGTTGCAAATCTTGCAGCAGACACCGCCGAGGCCAAACGAACATTGCGGCTTCTGTTGGTCAAAGCGATCAAACACCGTATCATGGCCGAGCTGCTCCAGGCGAAGCATCATCTCGCGCACGGCGGGATCGGGCGTCTGCTCCAAGACATCCTGTTTCGAGGCAAAGGTCTTGCGGTACTCAGCGACGGCTTTCATATAATCCTTGACGCCGCCATGCTCATGGGGATGCTGGGCATCATGATCATGCGTATGCCAGTCGGCATGTTCATGAACGGTATCGTAAGTATGCGGATGATTGTGTGGGTGTTGGTGGTGATGGTTCGTTGACATAGTGACCGCTCCTTTTGACATCTGACATTTGACTTTTGACATTTGAAATTTGACTGTCAATAAAAACTAAACATATAAAACAAGTATGTATATGAGAGATGGTTATTATATTACTGTAAACTTGTAAATCTGTCAACTAAAAACATATAAAAAATATCGGAATTACTTTTTAAGCAAATTTTAAGGGGAACATAATGACTAATACTATGATAAAAAAGTGCGATAAGCCTTGTGTTTATGCGGGTTAAAGCATATCTGGAAAAAACATGTAAAAAATCTGGATTTTTTATGAAAAAACTATTGCCAAGGGGGTAAAAAAGGAATATAATCAAGTCACAAATCAAGGATGTTCACAAAGAAATCCAGTTCATTTGCACTAATTTATTCATTCGTTTTACAGGAGGAACCTAAAATGAAGAAGGCGTTGGTCATGTTGATGGCTGTCGTGTTCGTCGGTTTTACCGGCATGGATTGTGAGGCAGCTGCAAAAAATTACGAATTAGTAGAGACGGTATACACAGTATCCCAGGGAGATACGCTTGACAGTGTAGCCAAGGAATATATGGCCAAGAATAATTATGGCCCGCGTGAGATTCGCGAGTTTACGGCTGGCATCAAAGAGCTTAACGATTGGCTCTTGCATCGTGACATCAAAGTTGGCGATGAACTTCGCATCAATTACTGGATAAAAAAATAAGTTCATAGAGCGAAAGAAAAAGGCTGTGCAGTTGCACAGCCTTTCGATGTATGGGGAAATAATTCGAGGTTATTTCAAAAGGAGTTTATGATGAAGCTTAATCATATTGTCGTAGCGATTGATTCGTTTAAAGGGAGTTTGTCATCCTGGGAAGCGGGAAAAGTGGTCAGAGAAGCTGTGCAGACTGTTTTGCCAACCGCAAAAGTTGCGATATTTCCCTTGGCCGATGGAGGCGAAGGTACAGTGGATGCTTTGGTGGATGGATTGCAGGGAGAAATCGTATCCACTGTGGTCAAGGGGCCGTTGCAAAAGCCGGTAAAAAGTCGCTACGGACTGGTGGCAACCGAGAAGCTGGCGGTTATGGAAATGGCGGATGCCGCTGGATTGCCCCTGGTGCCGGAGGAAAAGCGTAATCCATTATATACGACAACGTATGGATTGGGGGAACTGATCCTGCAGGCAATCGATACCGGCTGTCGGGATTTTATCATCGGGATTGGTGGCAGTGCAACAAATGATTGTGGATTAGGAATGCTGACGGCATTGGGCTGGAAATTTAGGAAGGCAGATGGCACATCCGCTGGCATTTGCGGCGGTGATCTATCCGAAGTCACAACAATTGATGGGAGCCGGGGCGATGCACGCCTGAAAGAGTGCCGGTTCCGCATTGCCTGTGATGTGACCAATCCACTTTATGGACCTAACGGATGCTCGGTGGTATTTGGCCCGCAGAAAGGTGCGACGCCGGAAATTGTCAAGGAGATGGATGAGGCGATTCATCGCTTTGCCGATTTAGCAGAAGGGGAGTTGGGAACTTCCTGTGCAACAGCACCAGGGGCTGGAGCAGCTGGCGGTTTGGGATTTGCTTTTCAGACCTTCTTGGGGGCAGAGCTTATTCCGGGGACGGAGCTCTGTCTTGAAACGATTGGCATTCGTCCGGCGCTGGAGCAGGCGGATCTCTTGATTACTGGTGAAGGACGCATGGATTATCAAACCGCTATGGGGAAGGGGCCGGCCGGCGTAGCCCGCTTGGCCCACGAGCTAAATGAATCGATAAAAACCGTGGCAGTCTGCGGCTGTGCCCTTCCCGATGCCGAGCTGGTCAATCAGCATGGCATCGATGCCTATTTCCCCATCCTGCACATGCCAATGACGCCCCAGGAAGCCATGGAAGAAAAAAACACCCGGAGAAATCTTAAACAAACCGTGCTACAGATCGTGCGACTGATGAAATAATAGAAAGTTGCTTCATGAAGTGTCTACGGTTGTGTGGTGTAATATTGCGTGAAAATATGATAAAATAATAAATGCTGGGAAACCAGCCGTAAGACTTGAAGTCGGCCATACCCATGTGGCCGGCTCTTTATATGCTTGGATTACCTGTGTCGTGAATGAAAGAGTAAGATAAAGGACAGGGTTATGAATATTATAGATTTGATTGGCGAAGCAACGGAATATGATAAAAAGCAATCTTTGGAAGTGAAGAAGCCAAAAAGCTGGTTGAAAAGCATCAGTGCATTTGCCAATACCTTTGGCGGCAAGCTAATTTTTGGCATTCGTGATGACGATGCGATAGTGGGGCTGGAAAATGCCAGAGCTGATGCGGAAATAATCAGTGAGACAATCAAGAACCGCATGAATCCAATCCCAAAATTCAAATTATCGCTTGAAGCGGTGGATGGTAAAGAACTGATAATCGTTGAAGTCATGACCGGTGATGAGACGCCATACTATTATTCTGGTGAAGGGCAGTTGGTGGCCTTTGTGCGTCTGGGAAACGAAAGCGTACCAGCAAATCCCATGCAGCTGCGTGAACTGGTAATCCGAGGAAGCGGGCAGAGCTATGACAGCTTGCCGTCGCGGTTCAAGTTTGAGGATATGGCCTTTACGAAACTGCGCTCTGTCTACAAGCAAAGAACAGGGAAATCCTTTGAAGAGACAGATTTTGAATCCTTTGGCTTGGTTGATTACAATGGCAAACTGACTAATGCCGGCGCTTTGCTGGCTGATGAATCCCCCGTAAGGCATTCGCGGGTCTTCTGTACCAGATGGAATGGATTATCCAAAGCATCTGGTTTGATGGATGCTATCGATGATGAGGAGTATTCAGGTGGACTGATTTCCCTTTATCAAGATGCGCTGAGTTTTATCATGCGCCATAACAGGAAAGCATGGCGGAAAACACCTACTCATAGAATTGAATATCCGGACTATCCTAAGCGTGCTGTGATGGAGGGATTGGTCAATGCCTTGATTCATCGCGACTATCTGATAGTCGGCAGTGAAGTCCATATTGACATTTTTGATAATCGCTTGGAGATTTATTCCCCTGGCGGAATGGTGGATGGTTCCTCACTGGACGGCCGCGACCTGCGGAGCATCTCGTCTCAGCGCAGGAATCCAGTGCTCGCAGACGTCTTCAGCAGACTGCAACTCATGGAACGCAGAGGCAGTGGCTTCAAGAAGATACTGGAAGATTACGATTTCCAAGAGCACACGACAGCAGAACTGATGCCGAAATTCATGGCAGAGCATAGGGATTTTCTGCTGACGCTGTATAATTTGAATTACGTTGAGGGACAGGATACTGGCGATAATATCGAAGATGACGGTGAAATGGCGGTGATTGACGGTAAAATGGCGGTGATTGGCGGTAATATACAGGTGAAGATTATTGAAGCCATAAAAGCCGACAATACCATTTCTGCAACACAATTAGCAGAATTAATAGGCGTTTCCAAGCGGACAGCAGAAAGACATATAAAAGAGTTGCGTGAGAAGGGCTTATTGGAAAGACAGGGCTCAGCTCGTGGTGGATGGTGGAAAGTCACTGTATGAATATTAGCTGTTTTTATACACTTAGTATGCGAGTTTGGGGAAGATTTGAGATTTGATGGTGAAGATATTATGAGAATAAATAAAATTGTAGTAAGAAACTATAAGATATTGAAAGATATAGTCATAGAGCTTAATCCTAAAATTAATATTTTTGTTGGAGATAATGATGCTGGTAAAAGTACAATTCTAGAAGTGCTTTCGATTATTACAACTGGAAAACTAAATGGTTATGCATGGGATAGACAAATGAAAGCAACTCTCTTTAATTGTGATATTAGGGAGAAATATATTGCTGAAGTAACATTAGGGAAAAAGCCAGAACCCCCGCGCATAATAATGGAAGCATATTTTGATGGTGACTCACGATATAAAGGAACGAATAATGAATTCTCTGAAAATACTCCTGGTATACGGGTAATGGCTGGTATTTCAGATGACAACACTGAAGTATACAGGCATATGTTGGCTAATGGTGAAGTTAAGGATATACCTATAGAACTTTATGACGTTTCTTATCATTACTTTAGTGGTGAAATAGTGAACTTTCGCACATCACCTTTCAAGAGCGTTTTTATCGACACTACAAGAAAAGGATATAGTGGCGTTATTGACCATTTTGTCTCTAATAGCATCACGGATAATCTCACGGATGAAGATATTAGAAATCTTGCTTTAGCATATAAGTCAAGTAGAATACAGTTCCATGAGCATGAAGTTGTTAAGAAATTGAATGAAACTGTAAAAAGTAATGATATAGTCAAGGGACATGACATTTCTTTAGATTTAAGAGAAGATGATGTTGAATCTTGGAAGAGACAGATGGCTGTGGTGGTTGATAGTATTCCTTTTGAAAATATAGGATTTGGAACGCAGAATATTATCAAAATTGAGCTTGCAATGAGAAATGCAGAAAATCAAGCTAATATTGTATTGTTGGAAGAACCGGAAAATAATCTATCTTTCTCCAATATGGCGCAGCTTGTGAATCATGTTGTGAAATCAAATGAAAAGCAGGTGTTTATATCTACACATAATAGTTATATTGCAAATAAATTAGACCTTGGAAACGTGATTCTTGTAAAAGAGGGGAAGGTTAGGCAATATAGTTCTCTTCCGGAAGAAACTAAGAAATATTTTATTAAGCTTCCTGGATATGATACATTGAGGTTTGTATTAGCCTCAAAAGTTATACTGGTAGAAGGAGCCACGGATGATTTAATAATTCAGCGTGCTTATAAAGATAAAACTGGCCATTTGCCAGCTGATGATGGTATTGATATAATTGCCGTAGAGGCACTGGCATTTAAGCGCTTTGCTGATATTGCAAATTTAATAGGGAAAGAGATAGTGATTGTCACAGATAATGATGGCAATATTAAGGAGAATATCAAAGAGAAATACCGTGGCTACATTGATAGAGATAACTTGAAGTTCATTTATGAATCAAATATTAATTTTTACACGATAGAACCAAGCGTATTAAATGCAAATTGTGTTGATGGACAACCAACAGAAAATTTCAAAAAGGCGATATCGAAGAATGGGTCTCTTGAGTCCAGAGACTACGATGGAATATTAAATTTTATGGAAGGGAATAAAACGGAATGGGCATTTCGAATATTTGAGTCTGAATTGTCCATTTGTTATCCGGAATATATTGAAAATGTTATCGCTTATTTCAAATAATGTTGCAAAAGTGTCTGCTGCGGGCTCAGGCAAGACATATGGAATTTGCAAGGAGGCATTAGCGATAGCGTCAACTGGGGATAGAGTACTTATTACGACATATACAAATCGTGGCGTAGAAGCTATTAGAAAAGAAATAAAAGCACAAAATGATGGAGTTGTAAATCCTCGTGTTGTTGTTAAATCATGGTTTTCATTTATTCTATCCGATATGATAAAACCATATCAAAATTGCTTAACTCATGTGGTAAATGGTATAAGAGGATACGATTATTCGCAGGTATATGGATATATAAATTACTTTTCTGCTGACAAAAACGAGAAATATATTACTAACGCTAATATGGTTCGTTCAAATGAAGCATCTAGATTAGTATGCAAACTTAATAAAGATAGTGAGGGGAAAGTTATACAGAGATTGGAGGAAATTTATAAAGCTATATTTTTTGATGAAATACAGGATATGGCAGGGTATGATATAGAAATTATTCGTATGCTAATAGAATCTGCTGTGTATATCGTTTGTTGCGGAGATAACAAACAAGCAACATATGCGACGCATAATGCAAAGAAAAACAAGCAAAAGACAGGAAAAAATGTATGGTCGTTTTTTAGTGAACTGGAGAAACAAGGTTTGGTTGATATAGAGCGTAATTTGGTCAGCAGAAGATTCAATAGTCAGATATGTTCTTTTGCAAATAATGTTTTTCCCATTGGTGAGCCTATTACTACTATTATGCATGAAGTAACAGTTCATGATGGTGTTTTCTTAATTGGGAAAGATGATGTGGATGTGTATTACAACACATTTAAGCCTAAAGTATTACGTTATGATATAAAAACAAAAACAGGAAATTATCCTGCTGTGAATTTTGGGATATGTAAAGGGGAAACATTTGAAAGAGTAATGATTTTTCCTAATAATCCTATGGAAAAGTTTGTTGTAAAAAAACAGCCATTAAAAAGTCCAGAGAAATATTATGTGGCAGTGACAAGGGGAAAATATAGTATAGCTATAGTAATGGAAAAATTGCCACGAACGTTAGATGGATATCAATCTATTATGATAAATTGTGAGGGAAATATTATAAAGGCACTAAAATATATTACTGATAAATAAGATAATTAATAATAAAGCCTTGGGGAAAAGTGTATTTTGAAAACAAAGAGTTACTTTAGTATAATAGATACCAATGGTACAAGATTCTGATTAATTAAGGCAAGGAATGATAGAGATATGGCATCACAAGAACTAAATCAAGCGTTATGGAATGCGGCTAATGTTATGCGCAGTACGATGAGTGCGGATGAATATAAGGACTATTTGCTCGGCATGATTTTCTATAAGTATCTGTCTGACCGCCAGCTTTATGCGGTGGTGGATTTGCTTGAGGATCGGAAGCCGGAGAGTTTGGATGAGGCGCAGCTGCTTTATGAGGAAGCGCGGCAGAGTGAGGATTGGGAGGATTTGAAGGCGGAGCTGGAGGAAAATTACAGCTTTGCGATTGAGCCGCAGTATACTTTTACGGCTTTATATAATGAAATCAACAACAAGACCTTTACTACCGACCATTTGCGTCAGGCTATGCGCGATATTGAGCAGGGTGGTGAGGCTATCCGCGGGCAGAAGCTTTATGAGGATTTGTTCGAGGACTTTGATATTGATTCTAAGAGCCTGGGGACGACGCTAGCAAAGCGCAATGCGATGCTTTCGGATGTGATGAAGGAGCTGGCGCATATCGATTTTACGCAGTATGGCGCGGATGCGCTTGGTGATGCGTATGAGTTTTTGATTGGCCAGTTTGCTGCTGGCTCGGGCAAGAAGGCGGGGGAGTTCTACACGCCACAGGCGGTTTCGGAGCTTATCACCCGCATTGTAACCAAGGGTAAAGAAGGGGAACCGGATTTTTCTATCTATGACAAAATTGTAGTTAATTTAATACAAATTAAGAAAATAATAAACACCTTGAAAACCTATGGATTAAGGGCTTCAAGGTGTTTTTCTGTGTTGTGGGGGACGTGGATTGAAACAAGGGGCTGAGATATGGTGGGATTAGCGGCTTTTTTGCTACGAGGGGGTTGCATGACTGGAATTAGCCCGTTTGCAGGGTGTAGTTGCTTGAAAGAGCATCATTTGCAGAGTATGCAAAAAGGAATACATATTGATGTGGTTTTCTCATTTTATCTGACAAGCGATAGTTAAGCTATCGACTTTTATGCTTATTTAATATATAATATAAGCACGAAAGTTGGTGATACTATGGAAGCAATCGCACACTTTGTTGATGAATCGGGACTCCTGCTGACCAAAGAAGCCCTTCGCGGCGGCATAAAAAAGGACAACTTTTATCGCTTTGTCACGGATAACCACTTTGAGAAAGTTGCACAGGGCGTATATCTTTCCCCCGAAGCCTGGGAAGACAGCGCCTTTGTCCTTCACCAGCGGTGCCCACAGGCCGTTTTTTCCCATGACGAGGCACTTTTCTACTACGAGCTCATCGACCGTGAACCTATGGAACAGACCATAACTATCTATTCCGGCTATAATACCCAAAAACTAAAAGCATCTGGAATAAAGGTATTCACAGTAAAAAAGGAATTACTTAACATTGGCCGGACAGAATATAAAAACTCCTTCGGACACATGATTCCCATCTACGACCTGGAGAGAACTATCTGCGACCTTGTACGCAATCGGAGCAGTTTTGAAATCCAGGACTTCCAGACTGCCATAAAAAACTACACCCGCCGTACCGACAGGGACTTAAACAGACTGATGTCCTATGCCCCTCTCTTCCGCGTGGAAAAACTGATACGCCAATACATGGAGGTGCTTTTGTAATGAAACTCACCCCAGCCCAGTTAAAGGGACGACTAAAGAATCTTGCCAACCAGCATCACGCAGATGCCCGCACTCTCATGCGCCTGTATATGATGGAACGCTTCCTGGAAAGAATATCTGCCTCAAATTACCGGGACAACTTCATAATCAAAGGCGGCATACTCGTCACCTCCCTAATTGGCGTGGCCTTGCGTTCTACCATGGACATTGACACCACCATAAAGAATCTTAACCTATCCGATGAAGACATCCGTCGTATTGTAGATGAAATCTGCACCATTGACTTGCAGGACGATGTAAAATTCCAAGTAAAACATCTAAGCCGAATAATGGACGGAATGGACTATCCCGGCATCCGTGTCACACTGAATGCCTTTCTCGGCAATATGCTTGTCCCCATGAAAATTGACATTTCCACCGGTGATGTAATCACCCCACGCGAAATACATCATCAGTATAAGCTGCTTCTGGAAGACCGTTCCATCCTGTTATGGTCGTATAATCTGGAAACGCTGTTATCCGAAAAAATCCAAACCGTTCTTGCCCGTGGACAGCTGAACACACGGATGAGAGACTTCTACGACCTCTACGAACTCTCCAGGATTTACCGTGACAAAATAGACGCTGCCACGCTCAAATTTGCATTCACAGCCACCTGTGCAAAACGCGCTACCCAAAATCTCCTCCAGGATGCTCCCAAGGTAATCACGAAGATACAGCAGGACAATAACCTGATGTCCCTGTGGAAATCTTACAAGAAGAAATACAACTACGCTGCAAATATCTCCTATGATGATATTATGCTCAGTTTGACACAGTTGTTGGAGATCATAAAAGGGACGGAAATACAAAAACTTTAGAATCAAATTCCGCAAATATTTTTGTCGAAGAAAGCGGGCAAATGTATGAGGCCTGTTAGAATAAGATGTACGAAAGGGAAAAATCAGATGAGTTCTCATGTGAAAAGGAACAATCACCCAATAGATAAGGATACGAGATGTTTGATATCTACACGGTACAAGAGAATAACTAAAGCGATTAATATTGAATTTTGGAATACTAATTCAGAAATCGCTCATAGTCGATATGTGGGCTCTTATGGTCGTGGGACAGCAGTAAGCACTAGTGATCTTGATGTGCTTATGGAACTTCCGAATAATGAATATGATCATTTTACATCATTGACTGGTAATGGGCAGTCAAGATTGTTGCAGGCTGTGAAAGATTCAATACTTGAAACATATCCAACTACAGATGTTAAGGGAGATGGACAGGTTGTTATCGTGAAATTCTCCGATGGTATGAAGTTTGAGATTCTGCCGACTTTTCGAAAGATTGATTGGTTTGGAAAATGGGATGGAACATATAAATATCCTGATACCCATATGGGTGGAAACTGGATGACAACAAACCCTAAAGCAGAGCAGGATGCCATGGATGAAAAGGATAATTATGATTATTCAAACGGGCTGCTTAAAGATACTTGCAAACATATTAGATATATTAGGGCAGAGAGTTTCAAGTCATACCATTTATCAGGAATTCTGATTGATAGTTTTGTTTATAGGGCAATTGGCGATTGGCATTGGTTAAGAGATGGCGAAGGACAGGGACGTAGTAATGACATGTGCTTTGAAGAAGTCCTTCTGGATTGCTATAATAGCTATTATCCATATGCATCGTTAATAACCCCAAAGCTAAGTGCTCCTGGTAGCGGCATGGAGGTGTCTGGCGATGATTGGGATGTACTTGGAAAAGTGCTAAATAAAATGGTATAGGATTATGGAAAATAAGAGTGAAAAACTAAAGGATCAGATTATTGAAGCTGCAGGCAATGTCCAGTATACATTTATAGCACATTGGAACATTGTGAATCGACTAAAGGAATATTATTGGTATATCAAGATAGCACAGATAGTTCTTACAGCCGTAGCTGCAGGCGGTTTCTTGACTTCACTTGTCTCTGGTATTCCTCAGCTAAGTTGGGTGGGGGGATTAACCTCGGCAATTGCGCTTGGAATTAATCTTTATATGTTGAATTTTAATTTGCCAGATAACATTAAGCAACATATAGATGCCGCAAATGCGTTATGGGAAGTGAGGGAAAGATATAAATCACTGATTGTTGATTTCGATGATATTGATATTCTTGAAGCAAGAAACAGAAGAGATAAACTTATACAGATTGTAAGTGAGATAAACAAAAAATACCCGGGTACAGATGAAAAGAGTTTCAAAAGAGCACAAGCCGATATTGGAAAATATGAATTCAATGACGGGGAAGCAGAAGTGGTTTTGAACATCAAAAGGAACAAGTCTTAACAGAAATCGTGTTCATTCTGGATAGGAGTGGCTCCATGAGCGGCTTGGAGGCTGATACCATCGGCGGCTTCAACTCACTCATCAAGAAGCAAAGGAAGGAGCCGGGAGAGGTTATTGTTTCCACGGTGCTGTTTGATGATACCTGCGATGTCATTCACGACAGGGTGCCAATGGACAAGGGGGGCAAAGCTGACGGAGGATACCTACTTTGTCCGTGGCTGCACGGCTCTGCTGGATGCTGTAGGTGGTGCTATTCACTATATCGGCAACATTCACAAGTATGCTCGTGACGAGGACAGACCGGAGAAGACTCTGTTCATCATCACCACAGACGGCATGGAGAATGCCAGTCGTCGGTATACCTACAAGAAGGTTAAGAAGATGGTGGAGCGGCAGAAGGAGAAGTACGGCTGGGAGTTTCTGTTCCTGGGGGCCAATATGGATGCCATAGCAGCTGCAGGTAACATCGGCATCCATGCTGACAGGGCGGTTACCTATCAGTGTGATGGGGAAGGGACGGCTCTCAACTATGAAGTACTAGAGGAAGCTATCCACCATGTGCGTAACTTCTCTGAGCCACTGGCACCTTGTTGGATGCGTAAGATTGATGAGGATGTAAAGCGGCGTGGCGGCAGAAAATAAAAGCGACTATGAGGCTGCTCGGCAGATGGCTGGGCAGTCTTTTTGTTCGGTTTTGCTAGAGAACAGCCCCTCTCTGGTGTATAATGGATATTGAAAATTATAGGAACGAACGGGAGATTTACATTGAAGGTACTGAATTTTTATGGCGGCGCTGGCATTGGCAAGAGTACCATCGCCGCTGACATATTTTCGAAGCTGAAGCGCAAGGGGCATAAGACGGAACTGGTGGGCGAATACGCTAAGTGGCTCTGGTATCAGAACGCTACGGACATTGTGCAAGACCAACTGTATCTTTTTGCCGAGCAGGTACATCGGCTGAAAACGCTGGAACGGTACGGCGTAAAGTATGCGGTCTGCGACTCGCCTCTGCCGCTGAACATCATCTACAACAACACGCCGGATGAGCTTTTTGACCAGCTGGTGATGCATGAACACGCCAAGTTTGACAACGTGGAGTACCTTCTGCGGCGCAATGACGAGTTTATCAGCATCGATGGGCGCAAGGAGACCAATCTGGAACGGGCAAAGGTGAAGGATGAGGAAATCAAGGCAGTTCTGGAGGGGGCTGGGATTAGCTATACGGTCATATCTCCTTGGGAGACAGACAAGGTACTGCTGGACTTGAAGATGAAGTGAGGTGCGGGCAATGAAGGTATATTTTGCTGGCTCCATCCGTGATGTGGTGTTGAAATAAGCTCCTTTATTAGAAGTTTAAGTTTTAGGCGATGGAGATACGAGTTGATGAAAAGTATAGAAGTCGTTGCCGCTGCAATATATAAAGATGGCAAGGTATTGGCTGCACAGCGGGGCTATGGTGAATTTAAGGGCGGTTGGGAATTTCCAGGGGGGAAAGTTGAGTCTGGAGAATCGCTTGAGGAAGCGATTGTGCGCGAAATTCAAGAAGAAATGGAAACGATGATTGAAGTCGGTGAAAAGATTGGAACCGTTGAGTACGATTACCCAAACTTTCATCTCAAGATGCACTGCTTCTGGGCAAAGGTAAAAGAAGGAAAATTTAAGCTCCTAGAGCATGATGCTGTTATGTGGTTAGATAAGAAGAGTATCCAAACTATACAGTGGTTGCCAGCAGATGTGGAGCTAGTGGAGAAAGTTGCGAAGAGATTGGATTATCAATCATGACGAATTACTGGCGTTATAGTCAGCGATATATTTTTAGAGGTGATAACTAAATGTCCATATTTTATGTATATCAAAATCAGACGTACCAGCATGAACATGACGGTGGCTATGTATGGTCGCCACAACGTGATAAAAGAGGTTGTGAGAATCAAGGATATAAAATCATGACGGAGATACGTAAGGGTGATTTCATCATCCATCATGCTAGCACAGCTATTCAGGCGGTAGGAATAGCCACTTCTGATTGTTATGAATCACAGCAGCCGCGGGCGCTGAAAGATGCTAAGACGGATGTGGATTGGGATAATGATGGCTATCGCGTGGATGTAGACTACGTTGACTTCGATGTGCCACTCGATATGCGTACGTGTAAGTCGTGGCTGGCAGAGCATTGGACACAGAATAGTGCCTTCAATCGCAAGGGTATGGGAAAACAGCAGTACATGTGCCATGTGTCTAATGAACACGTGCTATTTTTGATGGAACAGTCACTAAAGCATCAACGCCGCACTTCCGTCAAAGAAATTATAGAGCGGGTTATGGTGCAGGCTGGTGGTAGGTTTGCATCAAGGCGTCACTGATTATGCCAAAGTGACATTGTTATTACAATGTGGAGTGTTTGCTGTGTTAATCTGTCGATGAGGTGCTGCTGGATTTGAAGAAGAAATGAGGCTCATAATATGAAGGTGTATTTTGCAGGCTCCATCCGTGGGGGGGCGGCAGGACGCAGAGCTCTACCGCAAGGTTATAGCGGTCTTAAAGGAGAGACACCAGGTGCTTACTGAGCATGTGGGCGACCTGAGTCTGTCTACCGTTGAGGACAAGGGGGATAAGGCCATCTATGAACAGGACACAGCCTGGTTGCGGGAATGTGATGTAGTAATGGCAGAATGTACCCAGGTTTCTTTGGGAGTAGGCTATGAGCTCGCTTACGCTGAATCCCATGGCAAGGAAGTACATATTTTCTATCGTACCCAGGAGATGCAGCTCTCGGCTATACTATCGGGGAATGAACGGTTCCACATCCACAGATATGCTGATGAAAATGAGATATTGGCATGGGCGAGAGGATTTGATGAGGCGCTTACGTGTGTTAAAAGTATATAAGCAGAGCGGATTGGAAGTGCCGGTGCAGACGGATATAAGTGAATAGACAAATGAAATATGAAGTTTTCCGGAGAGGAGCAATGCATAGAAAGGCCTCGAAGCCTTATAAATGAGCGACTTCGAGGCCTTTTTGTATTAATGGGGTATGCTGGGGACGAGCAGGTATGTCTGAGCCTGTTTATGGTAACTCACAGTTTCTCATAATAATCACGTATCTTCTTGGCCATCAACACACGGCGTTCCTTCAAAAATTCAGGGTAATCAGATGAGGTCATTGTGGTAATTCTATGGGGGATATAGTTGGCATCCAGATTTTCCCCCAAAACGGATTCCTCTGCAATTGTACCGCAGGTGAGCTTGTCAGTACCACATTGTGACAGTGCTTGATTGAAATAATCGCTTGGGGCCTTTTTGCCCACGGCAATGTTGACCGTGGTATCGAGATATGTATAGTTCGCCACTTGGTTATAAAGTGATTTGTCGTTATAACCGTTTTGTTTCAGATACTCCTTGGGGAAGATGTGATGAACATCCCCGGCTGCAGTAATAAGGTGCTCCACTTTGGAGGTGGTGGACAACAAGGAATGATCACCGAAGAAAATGAAGCCCCCTTTGCTATATACAAATTATAGCAATAAAATAAATCCTCATCAATGATGAGGTGATAATCGAGGTGCATGAACATGGCGCAGAGCGAGGCTGTGATGGAAAGGGATTTGATACGGCAGTTGACGCAGGATGTGTCGCAGTGGACGTATCGCAAGGATATTCGGGATGAAGCGTCGCTTTGGGCGAATTTCCGCGATAAGCTCAATCAGAACAATCAAGCCGCCCTTGATGGGGAGCCTATTACCGATACCGAGTTCCATCAGATTCGGGAGTATATGCTCGATGTGGCCAAGAGCCCTTATAAGGCGGCACTGAGGCTGGCGGGGGGAGAATGGCGAGGCGGTTATCCCGCTAGCGCGCGAGGATGCCAGCAAGGGGACGATTCATCTTATGGCAGTCAGCAACCGTGAGATTGCGGGCGGCCGTTCGTCCTATGAGGTCATCAACCAGTTTGTTTCCGATAAGCAGGATGCGGATGATCGTGAGCGCCGTTTTGATGTGACGCTGCTCATTAATGGCCTGCCGATGATTCATATTGAGCTCAAGAATCAGGAGCATCCGTTTATGGATGCGTTCCGTCAAATCAAGAAGTACAGTCTCGAGGGCAAGTTCCGCGGGCTCTTTGGCATGGTGCAGATGTTTGTGGTGTCCAATGGCAGTAATACGCGCTATATCGCGGCCGATACGGGCTCGAATCTCAATGAGAAGTTCCTGACGGCTTGGGTCAATCAGCAGAATGAGCCGGTGGAGAATTATCTGGAGTTTGCGCGGGAAGTCCTGCGGATTCCTGCGGCTCATGAGATGATTGGTCATTACAGTGTCATTGATGCCGAGCGCCATAAGCTCATCCTGCTGCGGCCCTATCAGGTCCATGCCATTGAGGCGGTCAAGCGGGCGTCGGCCAGACAGGAGTCGGGCTTTGTCTGGCATACGACCGGTTCGGGCAAGACGCTGACTTCCTATACAGTAGCCAAGAATCTCTCGCTTATCCCGGGCATCGACAAGACGATTTTCCTCATTGACCGCAAAGACCTTGACCAGCAGACGTCGCTCGCGTTCAAGGCCTATGCCGAAAATGACAGCATTGATGTAGACGATACCGATAACGTGCACGAGCTTTTGCAGAAGCTCAAGAACAAAGACCGGCTGGTGATTGTCACGACTATCCAGAAGTTGCAGATCATCATGAAGCGGTACAATGCGGAGGTCAAGAGGGATTCGCCGACGGCGAAGCGCTTCCATGGATTGTGCATCGCCTTTGTTGTCGACGAATGCCATCGCACGGTCACGCCGGAGACCCAGCGGGAGCTGCAGAAGTTCTTTTGCCATTCGCTTTGGTATGGTTTTACGGGAACGCCAATCTTCGACGAGAACAAGCGCCAGCGCAAGGGCGATTTGGCGCGCACCACAGAGGCCCTCTATGGGCCCTGCCTGCATAACTATACCATTAAGGAAGCCTTGCAGAACAAGGCGGTGCTGGGCTTTCAAATCGACTATAAGGACTCCCTGTCGGAGGATACCATCCTGACAATCGGTGAGCAGTTGGGGGCGGGCAGCTACACGGCGCTGGCAGGGCAGGATGCTGTGGTGCGTGAGCGCAGTGTCTTGCAGGCTTTCTATAAAAAGGAAGGGGAAGACGCCTACGATAACGATGCGCATCGGCGTGGTGTGGTCGAATACATCCTCAACAAGACGGCGGGCAAATTCCGTTTGCAGGCACCGCAGGGCGAAGCCTATGAAGCCATCCTCACCGTGCCATCCATCGCGATTGCGCAGAAGTATTATACTTTGTTCCAGCAGTATATTGCGGAGGGGAAGATTGCGGCTTCGGTGCGCGAGAAATGCGTCGATTTCCCGAAGATTGCCATTACCTACACCGTCACGGAGAACGAGGAAGATTCTATCGCTAATCAGCAGGCGATGAAGGCATCCCTTAACGATTATAATGCAATGTTTGGGACGAAGTTCGGGCTGGACAGCCTGGCGGCCTATAATACGAATCTCAATGACCGTCTGGCGCGTAAGAAAGGCCGTTATAAACAGCGAAAGGAGCAGCTTGACCTCGTCATCGTGGTAGACCGCCTGCTCACTGGTTTTGATGCGCCGCCCTGTGCCATTTTGTTTGTCGACCGTCCGCCCATGGCACCGCAGAATATCATTCAGGCCTTCAGCCGTACCAATCGCATCTATGATAAGAGCAAGCGCTATGGTATGATTGTCATCTTCCAGCGCTCGGCGGAGTACAAAGAGGCGGTGGATGGCGCGCTATTGCTTTACAGCCATGGCGGTACCAATGAAGTCAGTGCGCCAGCTTTTGCGGAGCTGGAAAAGGAGTTTCGGAAGGCGCTTAACGAACTTAAGAGTCTGGCGCCGACGCCTGAAAATGTCGATGCGCTGACAGACCGCAGTGCCATGCAGAAATTTGCCAAGGCCTTCCAGAAGGTCGACCGCCTCAGCGGGGAGCTGCAGGTCTATCAGGAGTGGGAAGATCATGACCTTTCGGAGTATGGCGTCCATAAAGAAATGCTTAACGATTATAGCGGCAAATACCGCAATGTTATCGAAGAACTGCGCAAGTCAAAAGAAGATGAAGACGAGCCGATTGCCATCGATATCGGTTATGAGCTCGAGAACATCACCAGCGTGACCATCGACTATCGCTATATCCTTTCACTGATTCAGAGCTACATGCCCGAGGAGGATGTCCTCATCGCTGCGCCTATTGAGGATGAAGCCATCGACAACCATATTACTAAACTTCGTGAGACAAATCCGGCATTGGCTGATGTCATTGGCGGATTCTGGGAGGATATGAAGCAAGACCCGATAAAGTACAAGGGGCTTGATGCGCGGACGGTGATCGAGACGCGCATTGAGGAAATCGTCGCCAACCAAATCAACGATTTCACGGAAGAATGGTGTGCCCGGAAAAAAGACGTACTGGCTATCTTGGATACTTTCAGGAAAGGCGATAAGGTTTCGCTCGTCACCGACTATGATGCCTATAAGCAAAAGCATGAGGGTGTCAGCAAACTAAAATACAACCGCAACGCCAAAGAGGCTGTAATCGAGCTCATAGAGAAAATCCGGCCATTGCGGGAAAAGTGAATGCAAAATGAGGATAATCGCTGATGCGATTATCCTCATTTTTTTATTTGCAGTTTTTTTCGCGTTGCACTTGGACGTCCCCTTTGCCGCTAAACGCTTGCGGTTAAAGATTCAATGGAAGCGGCCCAGGATAATGATGAGGAGGAAGACCAGGACTCCGAAAAGATAGGCGGCGCCAAAGAAATATGAGAAGAAATGACGATGACCGGTCAATTTTTCCCGACGATATAAATAAATTGGCGGGCAGAGGAATATTGCAAGATAATACCATTTGGATAGCGGAAATCCTGCGCGTTCCAAGTAGTTTTTATCAATGCAAAGCAGGGAGGAAGAGAAGAGCGAGATGTAGGGCGGCATAGGTGGCAGATGCAGGGGATTCTGCACGATGCCGTAGAGGAAGGGGAGAAACAAGGCCAGCCGGCAGAGGTTCCAGCCTTTTTGCAGAAGTGCTAAATCCTCAGGCGTAGGGGGGAAAATCATGTTTGCCGGACCGGACGCTGCGCCGCTGGCGGCGTAGTTCATGTTCATAGGGGGAACTGCAGCAGTGGCAAATTCTGGTGCCTTTTGGTCAGTCGTATTTGGATTTGCTGCTGGTCCTGGACTGTTTACAGGCGTGCCGCAGCTTGAACAGAACTTTGAATCATTTTCCAATGGATTACCACATTTCATGCAAAACATAAAAATTCCTCACTTTAAATAATAATTTGCTAAGCTATCAAATATAGATAGTTTATACAATTGTTTCTTATACATACTACGCAGGGATTATTTGCTAAGCGTTAATCTTCGATTAGATATCCATTAAATCGTGCAAATTTTAATGAAATTATATTTTTTACGTGCTATGGTGTCTAGCGGAAAAATTCTTATGAAAAATGGATGGAGGATACGATTATGTTTTGTAAAAATTGTAACACGCAGCTGCCGGATAATGCGACATTCTGCAAAATTTGTGGTGCACGGTTGACACAGGAATCCGCAGGGCCCGCGAAATCGCAGACGGTTATCCAGCCGCCGGAGCCGCCGATGGGGCATACGGCTTCGCAGATGAACAGACAGGGGGGCTATTATCCACAGCAACAGCCGCAGCGAGCTTCGACGCTGAAGATTGTAGGCTTGACGTTGGCGGCGGTAGTGGCAGTTGGGGGCGTTTTCTTTGCCGTCTCGGGCTCAGATGCAAAGGATAAGCCGTCTACGGAGGTAAGCGAGCCGGCAGCACCGGGCGGGAGCAGCACGAAGCAGGATAAAAACCAGCCGTCACAGGCACAGCCCCAGCAGACCCAGAAGCCGGCGGCAGGAACGTTAGCAATTAAGGAGAAAAATTTAAAAGTAAGTCTAAAAGAAACCGGTCAGCAATTGCTGACGATAGCCGATGCACAGATTTCTTTTGATGCATCTGGCCGTCCGCAATTGTGCTTCTTGTACCAAAATGATACTGGCAAGCAGGTGAAGAGCCTCGATCTGCTGGTCAGAGCTGTTGGCCCGAATGGTGAGTTTATGAAAAGCCCTGTAACGGGAGATACGGTTCAGGCTGTGGAACTGAACCGTGTCCTGGCACCGGGCGCAGCTACGAGCGCTAGTGACGTTATTCCTTTGACGGATCTGCCACAGGCTGGCAAATATCAGGTCGTAATCAGCTGCATCAATTATGCGGATTCTAGTTATCTGATGTTTGACTACGACTATCGCCCGACGCTTGTTCTCGAGTGATGAATAAATCCGGTCATTGCGGGATAAGTGATATTCGGCGGTAAAAGTAAATTTATGCAGGAAAATCAAGTCCTCCGTAGAATCCAGTAAGGGAAAGGATGTGATTGTTCAATGGAACAAGGGAGGACGAGGAGATCATGAGGAAACCAGAAGGCAGTATCAAGACACTGTTTATAACATGTATTGTCGTTATTACGGGTGTCTTGCTAGCGATACAGACATTCATCAATGTATCGCAATTCCAAAAAGGTATGGAAGCGCAAGTCAAAGCTACGCTGGAACAGCAGGGGCAGGGGATTGCTGCCAAGCTCGATCAGCGCTTGCTGCAGATTGAGCAGAAGGGCGAAGGCCTTTCCCGTGCGGTAAGCAATATGGCAGGCTATGACAATACGGTTTTGCTCGCGACCGCCAAGAGCTTTATCGAATCGGATAAGCTGGTACTCGGCAGTGGCTATTGGTTTGAGCCGAACGCTTATCAGGAGGGAATGGAATTCTACGGTCCTTATCAGATGCGCAAGGGCAGCCAGATCGAGCTGACGATGGAGTACAGCACGGCCAGCTATAATTATTTTTCTTATCCTTGGTACAAAGAGGCTCTGGCTAATCCTGGCAAGGTTTTCTGGGATGGACCCTATCATGATGATACCTCCGGGACGAATATGCTGACCAGCAGCTGCGGTTTTACCAAGAATGGAAAAGCCGCCGGCGTCATCACGATGGATGTAGGTATCGATGAGCTGGAAAACTATGTACAGAGCATCAAAGTAGGCGAACATGGCTATGCTTTCCTGCTCAGCAAGGACGGTTACTATCTTGGCCATAAGGATAACGACAAGAACATGAAGGTCAAGATGAGTGAAGAGTCCAATCCGTCGGTGGCAGCGCTGGGCAAGCAGGCTGCTGGTATCCAGGAACTGACGCTGGTAGAAAGCGATGCGTTGGGCGAGGACAGCTATCTGATGATGGTGCCGCTTGCTATCGACAATATGAATCTGGTTCTTGTCGCACCGAAATCTGATTATACGGGCCCGATTACGCAGGCGAAATACACGAGCATCGTCATGGCCCTTATCGTCATGCTGATACTCTGCGTCGTGCTCATCGGTATTTTCAACCGCCGGGTAGGCAACCCCATCGGACACTTGATGGAGGAGGCCGGGCAGATTGCCGATGGCAACCTGACTGGTCATGTCAATGTCGCAGCCAATGACGAAATGGGCGCTCTGGGCGGCTCGCTCAACCATATGATCGAGAACCTGCGCAAGGTTATCCGCCATGTAACCGATATGTCCCAGCAGGTGGCTGCGGCCAGCGAACAGCTTACGGCAAGTGCTGACCAGTCGGCACAGGCTTCGCATATGGTCGCAGACAGCGTCGTCAATATCGCCGAAGGCGCCAGCGAGCAGGCGGTAGAGGCTGGCAATATCCAGGCTACGGCGGAAGATGTCACGGCACATGCCAAAGAGCTGGTCGGTGATACCAAGATGGTACTGGATAATGCAGTGGCTGCCAAGGCGAAGATTACCGATGGGCGCCAGTCCATTCAGGAGGCAGTAAGGCAGATGAATAATATCACTGCCAGCACGGACAGCATTCAGCAGTCCATCGAAAAACTCGACAAGAGTTCCCAGCAGATTGCAGACATCGTGCAGATGATTACCGGTATTGCTGAGCAGACGAATCTTCTGGCACTCAATGCTGCTATCGAGGCAGCCCGGGCTGGCGAAGCCGGACGCGGGTTTGCCGTAGTGGCGGATGAGGTCCGCAAACTGGCGGAAAGTTCCAATCAGTCTTCGCAGCAGATTGCACAGCTCGTACAGGCCAATATGCAGGATATGAAGTCGGCGGTTGAGGCCAGTGCCAGTGGGGCGCAGAGCGTGCAGGAAGGCATCAGCACCGTACAGTCTGCCGATGGCGCGTTCCAGGAAATCGTTGCGGTCATCGATCAGCTGACGGATAAAATCCAGACCATCGCCAAGGGCATTGAGCAGATGGCAGAAGAGAACGAAACGATGCTGCAGGCCAGCAACAATATTGCGGCGACCAGCGGCAAGAATTCCGATGAAGCCCAGTCTGTATCGGCGGCAGGCGAGGAGCAGAGTGCTTCCATGCACGAGATTTCCGATGCAGCCCGCAGTCTGGCCCAGCTGGCTGGCGATTTGCAGGCCGAGATGGAGAAGTTTAGATTATAATCCTTAAAACGAAAGCAGCGCAGTCCTGAGGATACCCTCGGAGATGCGCTGTTTTTTGTCGTTTTGTCAAAAGAGGAAAACAACTGTCTTTGGAAATCTGGTATCGGTCACGCAAATGGTTGGCTGATTCATAAAAAAATGCGAAAAGAACAATGATTTTGTAACAGCGTTCCAATTTTAGCTTCGAAAGTCTTTTTTTGCGGTACGTGCCTTGATGTATTTTACGCGGCTATGTTATAATAACTGCGGTAAATATTTTAAGGTGTGTCCGGTAATAAGCATTTATCTGCTATGGTACTCGGGTTAAATAGCAGGTAAATGCTTTTTTTATTGGACGAGAGAGGATGTGTCTAATGAAAGACGAAATTTTCAGCGTGCTGCAGCGCGTTGGCCGCAGTTTCATGCTGCCAGTTGCAGTTCTGCCGATTGCAGGTCTCTTGTTAGGCCTTGGTGCGTCGTTTACGAATCCGACGACCATCAAGACCTATGGACTGGAAGCCATCTTTGGGGATGGAACCGTGCTCCATTCCCTGCTGACGGTTATGAGCGCTGCCGGCGGTACGATTTTTGGCAACTTGCCAATCATCTTTGCCGTTGGTGTAGCCATTGGTATGGCAAAGGCCGAGAAAGAAGTTGCGGCACTGGCTGCGATGATTGCTTTCTTTGTCATGCATGTTTCCTGTAATGCAATGCTCCAGCTGACGGGAAAAATCCTGGCTGATGGCTCGATTGCCCCGGGCGTGCTCGAGGGTACGATTGCCTCGAGCTGCGGCATCATGTCGCTGCAGATGGGCGTTTTCGGCGGTATCATCGTTGGTATCGGCGTTTCTATCCTGCACAATCGCTATCATAAAATTGTTCTTCCGGATGCGCTGTCCTTCTTCGGTGGCTCGCGTTTCATTCCGATTATCTCGACGGTGGTCTTCCTGTTCGTTGGTATTGCGATGACGTTTGTTTGGCCGGTGGTCCAGGACCTCATCTTCGGTCTGGGCAATGTCGTTACGGGCACGGGCTACATCGGTACGCTGATTTTCGGTATCGTAAAACGTGCACTGATTCCGTTTGGTCTGCACCATGTCTTCTATCTGCCGTTCTGGCAGACGGGCGTTGGCGGCAGCATGATGATCGATGGCCAGCTCGTACAGGGTGGTCAGAATATCTTCTTTGCGCAGCTCGCTTCGCCGAATGTCGCTCACTTCAGTGCTGACGCTACGCGTTATTTCTCCGGTGAGTTCATCTTCATGATCTTCGGTCTGCCGGGTGCTGCACTTGCTATGTACCGCTGCGCTCGTCCGGAGAAGAAAAAGGTCGCTGGCGGCCTGCTGCTTTCGGCAGCGCTTACGTCGATGCTCACGGGTATCACGGAGCCGATTGAGTTCTCGTTCCTGTTCGTTGCACCGATGCTCTTCGGTGTTCAGGTTATCCTGGCTGGCGCCGCTTATATGATTGCGCACATGCTCAATATCGCTGTCGGCCTCACGTTCTCGGGTGGTCTTTTGGACCTCTTTATCTTCGGTATCCTGCAGGGCAATGATAAGACGAGCTGGATGCTCATCATCCCGGTTGGTATCGTTTATTTCTTCCTGTATTATTTCGCGTTCTCGTTCCTCATCAAGAAGTTCAACTTCAAGACGCCGGGACGCGAGGATGACGATGAAGAGACGAAGCTTTACACGAAAGCTGATGTCAAGGCCCGCAAAGAGGGCGCTGCTGGTGCTGGCGATGAACTCAGCCCGGTTATTGCCCGCGCGCTGGGCAGCAAGCGCAACATCACGTCGGTGGACTGCTGCGCAACGCGTCTGCGCTGCTCGGTAGCAGATTCGGAGCTCGTCAATCAGAAACTCCTGAAGGCTACGGGGGCTTCGGGCGTTATCGTCAAAGGTACGGGTGTCCAGGTCATCTATGGACCGAAAGTTGCCGTTATCAAATCGAACCTCGAAGAGTATCTGGCTACGGCTCCGGATGTTGAGCCGGAGGCTGATGCTCCGGCAGTAGAGGAGCAGGCAGAAACTACGGCTGAGGCTCCGGCAGCAGCTCATGGTGAGCATGAGTTTTATGCGCCGGTCGCTGGTACGGCCCATGCCATTACGGAAGCTCCGGATGATGCTTTTGCCGGCAAGATGATGGGCGATGGTTTCTTCATTGCTCCGGCTGATGGCAATGTCGTTGCTCCGTGCGATGCCGAGGTCATGTTCGTATTCGATACGAAGCATGCGATTGGCATGAAGGCAGCTGACGGTACGGAGTTCCTCATCCACTTCGGCGTTGACACCGTCAAACTCGGTGGCCAGGGCTTTGAGGTCTTCGTCGAGCAGGGCCAGCAGGTCAAGAAGGGCGACAAGCTCATGCAGGTCGACCTCGACTATGTCAAGGCGAATGCTCCGTCGGATGTCTGCCTCGTAATCTTCACGGGCGGTCAGGCTGTCCATGTAGAAAAATCCTATGGGGTCAAAGCTTTGGATGCAGTAGCTTCCTATTGATTGGATTGCCATAATATTGTGCTGGTCGAGATAAAAGTGTAAAACGTGTTCTTGACAGCAGCTATGTTGTATGATATATTTACTACATCATCAAGATAGCAATGACGCTTGATTGGAGGCTGGGCCCAGCCTCTGGTCAGGCGTCTTTTTGTTTGATGATAAGAATGGAATACTTCAGGCAGAGGAGCCAGTCTGTTTTGCGGATGTCCAAAGGCATCGGCAAAGCAGGCTGGCTTTTGTGCGATAGGAGGAATAAGTATGAGCATGGAACATGGAAGCACAATAACGGTAACACAGGAGATGGCAGGGAAGCGTGAGGAAAATCTTACGCGGGTGTTAAAGCCGATTCATCTTTGGGCTTTAGCGGTAGGACTTGTCATTTCCGGCAATTATTTTGGCTGGAGCTATGGCTTTGCCGCTGGTGGTGTCATGGGCCTCGCACTGGCACTGATTCCGGTAACGATTTTTTATGTGACGTTTATTCTCTCGTATTCGGAGCTCGCGACAGCCATTCCGCATGCAGGCGGCCCGTCGGCATACGCACGCCGGGCAATGGGGAAATTCGGCGGTTATCTGAATGGTATCAGCTGCCTTATCGAGTTTGTCTTTGCTCCGCCGGCTATTGCGCTAGCTGTTGGTGGTTATGTACACGCGTTATTGCCAGCCATTGACCCGATGGTGGCAACCGTAGCCGCATTTTTCTTCTTTATCTTTTTGAACTATTTAGGCATGAAGACTTCGGCGACATTTGAACTGGCGGTGACGGTTATCGCGCTAATGGGACTCGTAATCTATTGGGGGCTTGCGGCACCGCATTTTGATATGGCCCGCGTTGCCACTACGCCGCTTTTGCCGCATGGCTTTGATGGCTTGATGGCTGCCGTGCCCTTTGCGATTTGGTTTTATTTGGCGATTGAAGGCGGTGCGATGAGTGCCGAGGAAATGGTCGATCCGCAGCATGATATTCCGAAAGGTTTTTTGAGTGGTATGGCAACGCTTTTGGTCATGGCGATTCTCACACTGTTTTTGACGGCTGGCGTAGCCGATGTGGATGCCGTTGCTGCGGTTGATTTCCCGTTGCCGCTGGCACTTAGTGCGGCTTATGGAGAAGGTTCCCTGCCGGTACTGCTTATGAGTGGTATTGGTCTTTTCGGTCTGGTGGCGTCGCTGCATGGCATCATCGTTGGCTATTCGCGTCAGACTTATGCGATGGCCCGTACGGGGTATTTGCCGAAATTTCTCGCCCATCTTGACGAGAAACATCATACGCCGGTTTGGGCGCTGATCCTGCCGGGCATTGTCTGCCTGTTTACGGCGCTTACGGGACTTACGGATTTGGTCATTACGATCGCTTGCTATGGTTCCGTGGTCATGTATTTGACGAGTTTGATTTCGTTCTTTATCCTGCGGCATAAGGAACCGGCTCTTTCGCGGCCGTTCAAGGTGCCAAGTCTTTTGATTCCGGTCATAAGTGCCATGATGGCCGTGTTCTGCCTCGTGAGCCTTGTCATGGCATCGAGTGAGGTCCTTCCCTATGTAGTGGGGATTTATGTAGTGGCTATTGCGTATTATTTCTTGTATGGCAACAAGCATATCCGTCCGTTTGATGAGGAGTTTGGTGTGCTCGATGCTCTCGATGAGGAAGCTTGACGATGGCGCAGGAAATTCTCAGTGCAGGCATCGATATTGGAACGACTACTTCACAGGTGATTTTCAGCCGTTTGCGGCTGGAAGATAATTCTTATACGGCGGTGCCTGATGTGAAAATCACGCAAAAGGAAGTCCTATACAAGAGCCCCGTGTATTTTACTCCGCTGAGAGATGATGGCAATATTGATGCCCAGGCATTGGATCGGCTGCTGCTTACCGAGTATGCAAGAGCCAAGGTCAAGCGGGAAGATGTTTCCACCGGGGCTGTCATTATTACGGGTGAGAGTTCGCGCAAACAAAATGCCAGATTGGCGGTGGAAGAGTTATCCGCCGCTGCTGGCGATTTTGTCGTGGCGGCAGCTGGCCCGGACTTGGAGTCGGTATTGGCTGGGTATGGCGCTGGGGCGGCGGATTATTCGGAAAAATATCCGGCAACCGTGGCTAATTTTGATATTGGCGGTGGTACGACTAATGTGGCCGTTTTTTTAGGTGGCGAGCTGCAGGATGCTTTTGCTTTGGATATTGGCGGGCGCTTGGTGCGGCTATCAGCCGACCATTCCGTGACGTATATTTCTCCACGACTTAAGCCATTGATGGCGGCGATGGGGTTGCGCCTGCAGGTGGGCAGGGCAGCCGAGCTGGCCGAGCTCGTAAAATTAGCCGGGCAGTTTGCCGATATCTGCCGGCGAATTTGCCTCGATGAACCGCTGGAGCCTTGGGAACGAGGTCTTTATATCGGTCATGGCAAACGGCTGGGCAAACTGAATGCGGTGATGTTTTCCGGTGGGGTAGCAGAGTATATTCATGACGCCCCTGTGATGTGCTGGGAGGACGTCTTGCGGTATGGAGACATCGGACCGTTGGTGGGGGTGGCCTTTTGGCGGGCTTTTTCGGCACAGCCACAAGTGAAGCTCCTTAATTCGCGGGAACGCATCCGTGCCACGGTTATCGGCGCGGGAAGCTATGCGGTGCGGTTGAGTGGCAGTACCGTCATGCTGGATGATGCGCTGGTGCCGCTTACGAATATCCCGGTTATCCGTTTGGAGCATCTTGAAAGTCCGGTTGCATTGAAAGAGGAGTACCGCTTGAAGCGGGATGTTTATCCCCAAAGACAGCAGGTGGCCATTTCATTGGCTGGACCAGCAGGAAGTTCGTATGTGGATTTGGCAAACCTTGCTGATGGGCTGCTTAGGGCAACGGAGAATGACGCGCAAATCCTGCTCGTTGTCATGGAACAGGACTTTGCTAAGGCACTGGGACTTTTGTTGAAACACCGAGGAAAGGGAAGGCAGGTTATCTGTCTTGACCGCATAAAGGCACAGCCGGGGGATTATATCGATGTGGGCAGGTCCGTCGCCGGAACCGTTCCAGTGGTGGTCAAGACGTTGATTTTTAAAAGTTGAAAGTAGGCAATAGCGATGAAATTAAAGACAAATCTTTTTGGTCAGACGTATTCCTTTAAGGATGTCAAGGAGGTACTGGCCAAGGCAAATGAGGAAAAATCCGGTGACATGCTGGCTGGTATTGCAGCGAGCGGTAATGTGGAACGGGTGGCGGCTAAGGTGGTATTAGCCAATATGACGCTAAAAGACTTGCGGGAAAATCCCGTGGTCGCTTATGAAGAGGATGACATCACACGGGCAGACCAGGATGCTGTGTCCGATACGGTTTATCAGCAGATAAAAGGCTATACCGTGGGAGAGTTTCGTGAATTTTTGCTGCGGGAGACGCCAGAGAAGGTCCGTGCCATCCGGCCGGGGCTTACGGCAGAGATGGTCGCAGGCGTGACCAAGCTTATGTCCAATATGGATCTGGTATATGCTGCCCGCAAGCTTACGGTGGAAGCTACCTGCAATACGACTATTGGCCGGCCGGGAACCATTTCCTCGCGGCTGCAGCCCAATCACGCGACGGATAATCCCGCGGGCATTATGGCCTCCGTCATGGAAGGTATCAGCTATGGCGTGGGAGATGCAGTCATTGGTCTCAATCCGGCAGTCGATACTATCGATAGTGTTGCCAGCATCCTGCGGGAGTTTGACACGTTTACGCAGAAATGGCAGATTCCTACGCAGGACTGCGTACTAGCGCATGTCACCACCCAGATGGAGGTGCTGGAAAAGAACCTTGCGCCGATGGATTTGATGTTCCAGAGTTTGGCCGGTTCAGAAGTCGCCAGTCGGGCTTTTGGCATCAATGTGGCCTTGATGGATGAAGCCTATGCCATCATGCGGGAAAAGAAGCATTCCGCTGGGGAGAATTTCATGTACTTTGAGACAGGGCAAGGCTCGGAACTTTCTTCGGATGGTCATCATGGCGCCGATCAGCTGGTAATGGAAGCCCGTTGTTATGCCTTTGCCAAACGGTATCATCCGTTTCTTGTCAATACGGTGGTCGGCTTTATCGGGCCGGAATATCTCTATGATGGCCGTCAGATGATACGGGCCGGGCTCGAAGATCATTTTATGGGGAAACTCACGGGGGTTCCCATGGGCTGCGATGTTTGTTACACCAATCACATGCGGGCAGATCAGAATGATTTGGAAAATCTGGCGATGATGCTTGCGATGGCAGACTGCAACTACATCATGGGGATTCCTGGTGGCGACGATGTGATGCTGATGTATCAGACGACGAGTTATCATGATGTGGCATCCCTGCGGCGCTTGACGGGCAAAAAGCCTATAGCGGAATTTGCTCGGCGCATGCAGGAACTTGAGATTTTGGATGAAGCGGGAAATCTTACGGCAAAGGCCGGAGACCCGTCCCTGTTCTTTACGGGGGATGCGATGATGTCGGGAGGTATGGCCGTATGAATGAGACAGAAGAATTTGTAAGCGATATATCGCTGCCAGAAGTGAAGGAGCGGGTTCTCGTCGAACATCCGCATAGCCTGGCGATGATAAAGCGGTTAAAGAAGACCACCAATGCGCGCTTGGGCGTCGGCCGTGCAGGAGACCGCTATCGGACGGAAACGTTGCTGAAGTTTCGCGCAGACCATGCAATCGCACAGGATGCAGTATGGACGGATATCGATGAGACGCTGATCGATGAAATGGGGTTCTACAAAGTTCAGACTTTGGTGCAGAACAAGGAAGAATATGTGCGGCGGCCCGATAGAGGGCGGCTTTTTTCGGCAGGAACCATGGCGGCTATAAAACGGGACTGCATCCATAATCCCGATGTGCAGCTCGTGATTGCCGATGGGTTGAGCGGTTTTGCGATAAATGCAAATCTCAAGGATATTTATGCCATCATGATGGATGGGTTCCAAGAAAAAGGGTATCGCGTGGGAACACCGATTTTCGTGCGCTACAGCCGCGTGGCTACCATGGACAAAATCAGTGAAGCGTTGGGAGCAACGGTCACGATCCAGTTGATTGGCGAGCGGCCGGGACTGGCCACAGGCGAAAGCATGAGCGTTTATATGGCTTATGAAGCCAGCAGCAAGAAGCCGGAGTCCCAACGGACGGTGGTTTCGAATATCTATGAGCAGGGCATTCCTCCGTTGGAGGCAGGGGCTCAGGTCGTTCACTTGACGGAAGTGCTTATGAGGGAAAAGAAAAGTGGGGTGGATCTGAAGATATGATGGATGCAGCAGCACGTATGACGGCGAGAATGGCTATTCCGCCAGGGAGTCTTGGGATTTTAGAACAGCAGGCGCGGAAATTGTTTCGTGCCTGGTCGGATTTTCATGAGACGATAAAACCGTATCATTATATCTTTGCGGCCGATAACGGCGTGGTTACCGCTGGCGTAGTTCGGCAGGAACAGGCCATCACGTATCTGCAGGCCAAGAATATGGTTGAGGGACGGGCGGCTATCAGCTGTTTCTGCAAAGCCCAGAACGTTCCGTATGCGGTAGTGGACGTAGGGATAAACAGCGGGGAGGCGGTTGGCCTGAATCGCAAGGTGGCCCGTGGAACCAAAAACTTTTTGGAAAGCCCGGCGATGACGGAGCGGGAATTCTGGCAGGCCTATGACGTCGGCGCCGAAATGGTGCAGCGAGCGCAGGTAGCTGGTTGCAATCTCTTGTCATTCGGGGAGATGGGCATTGGCAATACTACGACTTCGACGGCAGTCTTGCATGCGCTTACGGGAGCAAGCTTGCTGGAAATCACTGGCTATGGGGCAAATCCTGGTCATCCAGAGATCGTTTTGCGCAAACGGGAGGTCATTCACGAAGCGGTTCAAAAATATCGTCCGCTGATGAAAGCAACGCAGGGGATAATCCGCTGTGTGGGTGGTTTTGATATCGCGGCACTTTGCGGTGCGATGATGGCCTGCCACGAACGAAAAATCCCCTTTATGCTCGATGGTTTTATCACAGCAGTGGCTTTGGCCTGTGCGGCGCGCATCGAGCCAGCGGTTTGCGCCATGGCAATTCCTTCTCATATGTCGCAGGAACCAGGGATGCTTTACGCTCTGCAAGCGGCGGGCATTCGGCCTGACGAGGTACCTATACAGGCGGGACTGCGGCTCGGCGAAGGAACTGGGGCAATCCTTGGACTATCCATGTTGCGGACAATGTTGTATACTGTTTATAACATGAAAACAATGGACGAATTATTATTAGAAAGTTGTGGTGCCGCCAAATGAGTAGTTTGCGTTCTTTTGTCTTACTGTTACAATTTTTTACGCGTTTGCCTTTGCCCTGGCAGATCCCCTTTGAGGAGGGGATGCTGTCCAGGGCAATTATTTGGTTGCCGCTGGTGGGGCTTATTATCGGCGGGATAAATGCCCTGGCGTATATGCTGGGAAGTTTCCTCGCGGGGCCGGTGGCAGGCGTGTTCTTTGCTATGGGGGCCAATCTGTTCCTGACGGGAGCGTTCCATCTCGATGGTTTGGCCGATACCTGCGATGGCATTTATTCGAGCCGTAAGCGGGAACGCATGCTGGAAATCATGAAGGACAGTCGTTTGGGGACCAATGGTGCTTGTGCTTTGCTGTTAGTGTTTTTGGCGCGGTATCATGGGCTTTTGCTGTTGCCGGAGACGCTTATACCCGTCGTGATTCTTTTGCTGCCGACTGTTGCGCGGGCCTGTAATCCGCTGTTGATGTTGTCGAAATATGCGCGCAAAGAGGGTTTGGGCAATTTGTTTATTGGAAAGGTTACCTGGGGGCGTGTGCTAGTATCGGTAGGCATGGGGGCGTTCTTGGTATTTATTCTTACAGAAAATATTTGGCTGCTGTTGGCTTATTTGTTAGTGGCTGTTTCGCAACGGCTTTTTACCTATTACATAACAGGGATATTGGGAGGCATGACGGGGGATACCCTTGGCGCTGGCGACGAATTGAGTGAGATGCTTTTTCTGGGGCTTTGCTGTCTGGGGGCTTATCATGGCTGGCTTTGACTCTTATCGGTTAACGGTTTATTTCCTCCGTCATGGCGAAGCCGTGGGGAACGTGCGGGGCGGTTACTATGGACGCACGGATTGTCCGCTGACGGCAAAGGGATGTCAGCAGGCGGTAAGTGCTGGGAAGCAATTGCAAAAATTACGGGAAGAAGCGGGCCGGGAATTGCTGCTGGTTACCAGTCCCTTGGAGCGGGCGCGGCATACGGCGGCTATAGTCCGTGAGACTGCTGGACTTAGGGGGGCGTTTTTCGTTGAGTCGGATTGGCAGGAGATCGATTTTGGCCGTTGGGAAAAAAGACGCTATGAAGATTTGCTGCATGAGGACCCGGCAGCCTGCCAGCGGCTTTGCAACGATTGGCAGAACTTTTGCTATCCGCAGGGCGAAAGTTTTCGCCTGTTTTCGGAGCGCGTCATAGCCGCTTGGCAAAAGTGGCAGCAGCTTGCTGTGGAACGGCAGCAGGATTTGTTGGTGGTCAGCCATGGCGGTGTGTTAAAAGTTATTCGCCTATTCGCTGCGGCGCGTCCTTGGGACGATTTTTGGCGTCTGCGCATTTCGCCGGGAGAATTGCAAGTTATGCCGCATTGCATTTAAGAAAAAATAATAGCATAATTAAGGGTGTAGTGGTAATGGACATTAGGCGGGACGGAGTGATAATATGCGGATAATCGTTACGGATTCTTATGAAAAAATGGGGCAAGAAGCGGCTAATATTGTGGCTGGGCAGGTTTATTTAAAACCGGATAGTGTTTTGGGGCTGGCAACGGGCAGTACGCCGGTTTCGATGTATCAGCGGCTGGTGGCAGTCCATAAGACGGTCGGGCTGGATTTTTCTGAGGTTACAACTTTTAATCTGGATGAATACATCGGCATGAGTCCTGATAATCCGCAAAGCTATCATTATTTCATGCAGGAGAATTTTTTTAAGCACATCAATATTCGTCCGGAAAATGTATATCTTCCAGATGGAATGGCGGCAGATATGATTGCCGAAGGGGAGCGTTATGAAAAACTGATTGAGTCTAAAGGCGGTATCGATTTACAAGTGCTTGGCATCGGGCAGAATGCACATATTGGCTTCAATGAGCCCGATGTGAAATTTGCCGCGACCACGCATAAGGTGGAACTCGATGAGGAAACCATACAGGCAAATTCCCGCTTCTTTGCCAGTGTCAGTGAAGTGCCTCGTTATGCGATCAGCATGGGGATAAAAACCATTATGATGGCGGAGCATGTTATCCTGTTGGCCAATGGGATAAACAAAGCCAAGGCAGTTTATAAAGCAGTATGTGGTGATGTGACGCCGGAGGCGCCGGCATCAATCCTGCAGCTGCACCGGGATGTTGCGGTTATCGTGGATGAGGAGGCGGCATCCTTGCTGCCTGCTGCTATCCGCGGAGTAAATATAACCAGAAAATAATAAGGAGGATCTTTATTTGCTAAGGCACAGCGCTTTGGGAAATCTTTTATGCTCCCGATAGCGGTTTTGCCGGCAGCTGGTATCCTGTTGGGGATTGGCGGAGCTTTGTCGAATCCAAATTCGATTAAGGCGTATCCGTTTCTGGATATTGGCTGGCTGCAGAATATATTTGCCATCATGGCAGCTGCCGGCAATGTGGTCTTTGCCAATTTGGCAATCCTGTTTGCTATTGGCATAGCCGTCGGCCTGGCGCGTTCGGATAAGGGGACGGCGGGGTTGTCAGCGGCACTGGCACTGCTGGTTATGAATTCTACCATCAATGCGCTGCTCAAAATAACGGGGACTTTGGCTGAAGATAATTTGGCTGGTGTTGGCCAGGGCATGTCGCTGGGGATTCAGACTTTGGAAACGGGTGTTTTCGGCGGTGTAGCCGTTGGTATTATGACGTATTTGTTGCATGCCCGCTTCAATAAGATTGAATTGCCGCAGTTCCTAGGCTTTTTTGGCGGTTCACGTTTCGTGCCAATCGTTACTTCGTTTTCGGCTATTTTCCTAGGGATGTTCATGTTTGTGGTTTGGCCGCACTTTCAGCAGCTCATCTTCGGTATGGGCGGCTTGGTGGAGTCGACGGGATATATCGGTACCCTTATCTATGGTTTTGTCTTGCGTATGCTGGGACCGTTCGGACTGCATCATATTTTCTATTTGCCATTCTGGACTACAGCTCTGGGTGGTGCGGAAGTCATTCAGGGCCAGTTGGTAGAAGGAACGCAGCGAATATTCTTTGCGCAGCTTGGCGATCCGAATACTTCGCAGTATTACATCGGTATTTCCCGCTTCATGTCTGGCCGGTTCATCACGATGATGTTTGGTTTGTTAGGAGCCTGCCTGGCCATGTATCATACGGCTAAGCCGGAGAAGAAAAAACTGGTCGGTGGTTTGCTGCTTTCGGCAGGACTCACCTCCTTCTTGACAGGAATTACAGAGCCGATTGAGTTTTCTTTCCTGTTTGTAGCTCCGATGCTCTATGTGCTGCATGCATTCTTTGATGGCTGTGCTTTCATGCTGGCGCATATTTTACAGATTACCGTTGGGCAGACATTCTCGGGAGGCTGCATCGACTTGATTTTGTTTGGTATCCTGCAGGGGAATGATAAAACCAATTGGATGTATATTCCGATGGTGGGGATTCCGTGGTTCTTCCTTTATTATTTCTCCTTCAAATACCTTATCTTGAAGTTTGATTTCAAGACGTTGGGCCGAGAGGATGACGATGAGGCCGCAGAGGGTGTGGATGCTTCGTCAGCAGCTGGCGACAAGGATGCGAAGCGCACAGATCTTATCATAAAGGGCTTGGGCGGTCAGGCTAACATTGTTGAGCTGGATTGTTGTGCGACTCGTTTGCGGGTAACAGTCAAGGATGGCAGCTTGGTAAGCGAGCGGATGCTTAAAGAGAGCGGTTGTCGTGGTGTATTGCAAAGCGGTACTGGCGTTCAAGTCATTTACGGGCCGCAGGTAACGGTTATCAAAAATGAATTAGAAGAAGTTTTGAGTTTTTAAGAATAGCAGGGAACGCAAAAAGGTTCAGCTCTTTATCAAGGGGTTGAACCTTTTTGTTTACGAAGTTACAAATATGACGTTGACATTATTTATCTGTTATTGTATCATATACAAAACAGCATAGAAGCTATAAAAAAACAATATAGCATAAGTACAATGGGGTACATCGTGTAAGGGAAATATTTTCCCGGGCATGATGTGCCCTTTTTTTGAAAGGGCGAATGTAATTTGCGAAAAAAGATAGGTTTGCCTTTGGGGCTGTTGACTTTGTTGTTCATTTTATTATTGCCGACGCCGCCGGATTTGTCGACTGCTGGACATCGGATGTTGGCGGTGCTGGTGTTTTCCGTCGTGATTTGGATGTTTGAGACGGTTTCGTATCCGGTGTCGGCGGCTATCATTATTTCGCTTATGGCTTTTCTGTTGGGAACGGCACCCAATATGATGAACCCGGATAAGACACTGGGAACATCTGGCGCGCTAAAGCTGGCGATGTCGGGGTTTTCAAGTCCTGCGTTGGCACTGGTAGGAGCGGCACTATTTATTTCAGCGGCCATGATGAAAACAGGGCTTGATAAACGGTTGGCATTATTTATTCTCTCGAAAATTGGTGCCAAGACGAAAAATGTTTTGGCTGGAGTTATCCTGGTCGGTTTTATCCTGAGCTTTTTTGTGCCGAGTACCACTGCGCGCGTGTCGTGTATGGTGCCCATCGTCATGGGAATCATTTCGGCCTTTGGAGTGCCGCTCAAAAGTCGCTTTTCAGCTGTGATGATGATTGCGATTGCCCAGGCTGACAGTATTTGGAATGTAGGTATCAAGACGGCAGCGGCGCAGAATATGATTGCGCTGGATTTTATTGAAAAACAGCTGGGAACAACGGTAAGCTGGATGGACTGGTTTATCACGGCCGCTCCCTTTGCGGTAATCATGAGTGTGGTGCTTTACTTCCTGCTGCTGAAATTGGTGCCGCCAGAGATGGATGAAATTGAGGGCGGACAGGCAACGGTGGCCCGGGAGCTAAAGGCGTTGGGCCCTATGTCGCTGAGTGAGAAGAAGCTGCTGGTGGTTTCGTTGATTTTGTTATTCTTGTGGTCTACCGAAAAGATTTTGCATAACTTCGATACGTCCTCGACGACGATGGCGGCGATTACCATTATGATGCTCCCAGGGATAGGAATCATGACTTGGAAAGAGGCGCAGGCAAAAATCGGCTGGGGAACTCTCGTGTTGTTTGGCGTTGGCATAAGCCTGGGATCAGCGGTGCTTTCGACAAAGGCGGCGGCCTGGATTGCTCATGTGATTGTATCGTTGTTTGGTCTTTACCATACGTCGGCTTTTATGATCATAGCGATACTGGCGATGTTTTTGATTGTCATTCATTTGGGGTTTGCCAGTGCTACGGCCTTGGCAGCGGCCATGATTCCTATCGTTATATCGGTGTTGCAGGGAGCAGCGGAACATTCGCAGCTCAATGTGGTGGGGATGACGCTTATCCTGCAGTATGTGATTTGTTTCGGTTTCATTTTGCCCGTCAATGCGCCCCAGAATATGGTAGCCTTTGGCACGGAAACTTTTGAAGCCAAGACCTTCATCAAGACGGGAATCCCCCTTACGCTGATTGCCTACAGTCTTATTTTGCTTATGGCGTCAACGTATTGGAAATGGCTGGGCATTATCCTGTAAAATGCACGTGGGGATTCTTGACGGAATGAATGGTGCGTGCTATATTGAGGGCGTACAGATAAATATCTGTAACAGAGTAAGCGAATGTGCGTTAAGTGCCAGATGGACGGGGAGTTGCCATCCGGACGAAAAGTTTTGACTTGCGGTACATTTGCTGCATCCCGCTGTTGCATCTGAGAATAAGACCTCTCAATCGTGCAACAACGCTTGTTTTTGCATGAAGGAGGTCTTTTCATGTTCCAGGATAAAGTGCGGGCGATGGTCTATGGTGCCTTTAGCATCAGCTTTATCATCTTGCTCACCTATGTGTTTTCCATTCAGACGGTGTTTATCCATATCACCTTTGGTTTTTTGCCGCTGGCGATGTATGGCGCCTGGTTCGGCCCTTGGCGGGCTGGATTGGTTGGTGCTTTGGCCAATTTTCTGGGGACAGCAGTGCTGGGCCTTGGCGTTTTCTTTCCAGGCTTTATGTTGTCGGATTTTCTGACGGGGTGGATTTATGGATTTTTCTTCCATAATAAACCGCCTATGGGGTGGAAAAATACCTGGTTGCCTTTTTTACTGGTGGCGGTCTTTGTTCATCTGGGATTAAATACCTTGTGGCTTACGTTGTTTTACGATAAGGCAGCTTCGGCCATCTTTATGGGACGGCTTGTAAAAAATATCCTGTGCTATCCGTTGGAAATCAGTTTATTCTTGCTGGTATACCGGCCGGCAGCAGCTTGGCGGTTGCAAAAATCGTAAGGAAGCCGAAAAAAGATTTGACAGCTTGGCTGGGGTATGGTAAACTAACAGAGTCGTGAACAAGAAGGAGCCACCGCTTCTCACCTACTGGCATAGGTCAGCTGGGTTTATAGCATGAGTTTTTTAGAGGTGGCTTTGTGCCGCCTCTTTCTTGTTTATAAACATAAAACATCAGGAGGTGTTCTACTATTAGCAGAGATTCGTTACGCATCAATGAAGAAATTCATATTCGCGAAGTACGCGTAACCAGTGCAACTGGTGAGCAGCTCGGCATCATGCCGACGCGTGAGGCACTTCGCATGGCGGAGGAGCAGCATCTGGACCTCGTTGAGGTAGCTCCGAAGGCAAAGCCGCCGGTCTGCCGTATCATGGATTTTGGTAAGTATAGATACGAACAGCAGAAACGGGAGAAAGAGGCTAAGAAAAAACAGAAGGTTATTAGCATCAAGGAAGTTAAGCTTCGCCCGAACATTGAACAACACGATTTTGACGTCAAGTTGAAGAATGCTCTTCGCTTTGTCGAAGAAGGAAATAAAGTCAAAGTGACTATCATGTTCCGCGGACGAGAGCTCTCTCATCCGGAACTCGGCAAAGAGGTATTGGGCCGCGTAGCTGAAAGGCTGGGCGACAGCGTCTCGATTGAGCGCAATGCCAAACTTGAAGGAAAAAATATGACGATGATTGTTGCACCGAAAGTGCAGAAAGCATCGAAACCAAAGAAGTCGAAAGAGACTCAGTCTAAGGAGGAAAACAGTAATGCCAAAGATTAAAACTCGCAGAGCTGCTGCAAAACGTTTTACCGTAACGGGTAGTGGTGAATTCAAACGTAACAAGGCTTTCAAGAGCCATATTCTGGAGAAGAAATCTCCGAAACGTAAACGCAACCTGCGTAAAGCTTCTCTGATCACGGCTGCAGATTATGGCCGCGTTAAGAGAATGATGCCGTACGCTTAATCGCGAAATTTGACTGGATTACGAAACCGATTATTAGGAGGATGAAAACATGCCAAGAGTAAAAGTAGGCGTGACTGCACATAGACGTCATAAGAAAATCCTGAAGCTCGCTAAGGGTTACAAAGGTACGAAGAGCAAACAGTTCAAAAAAGCTAACGAGACCGTAATGAAGGCTCTCTACTACGCACGTGCTGACCGTCGTGCGAAGAAGGGCGATTTCCGTCGTCTCTGGATTGCTCGTATCAACGCTGCTGCACGCGTTAACGGTCTTTCCTACAGCCGTATGATTTGCGGCCTGACGAAAGCTGGCGTTGAGGTTAACCGCAAGATGCTGGCTGACCTGGCAGTTTCCGACGAGAAAGCATTCGCTCAGCTCGTTGCTGTTGCTAAAGAGAACCTGTAATTAATAGGTTTGAAATGAAGATGCAGGGTTGATGGAACCGTTGGTTCTGTCAGCCCTTTTCTTGTATTTGGAGGATAAAGCATGGAGCAGAGAATCGATAGTCCTGCCAACAAAAAGGTGAAGCTGGCCGCCAGTCTCCACAACCGCAAACATCGCGACAAAGAGGGGCTGTTTATCGCCGAGGGGATTCGCTTGGTGGAAATGGCGGCAGCATCGGATTGGAATATCCGCTATGGGTTTTATACGCCGGAGCTCTTGAACCAGGCGCGGGGAAAAGAACTCTGCGCGACGCTTACCAACCGAGGCGTAAGCCTTTATGAACTGCCGGCTGCGGTTTACCAGAAAGCCAGTGCAACAGATACCCCTCAGGGAATTTTGGTCGTGGTAGAGCAAAAGAAAAGCCGCCTGGAAGAATTGGCGGCGGGAGAAAATCCTATCTATGTAGTTCTCGATGGCGTGCAGGACCCAGGTAATGCTGGAACGATTATCCGTACAGCTGATGCGGTGGGAGCTGATGGCGTAATCCTGCTGAAGGGTTCCGTGGATGTATTTGGCGATAAGACAGTCCGCTCGACGATGGGGAGTTTGTTTCATCTGCCTGTCTGCACGGAGGCGACGACTGTGGAACTGCAGGAATTTTTGACAAGTCAAAACGTGACACTTTATGCTACCGCGCTCGATGCCTCTGCTAAGCCGCACTTTGTCCAGGATTTTCGGCAGGGGTGTGCGATTGTATTCGGTAATGAAGGAAATGGTGTATCCGCTGAGCTTCTCCAAACGGCGGTGAAAACCTATATTCCCATGTATGGGGAAGCTGAGTCGCTCAATGTGGGTGTTTCGGCGGCTGTCGTTTTGTACGAAGCCGTAAGACAGCGAAAGTTTTAAGGCGCTTCCCAATAGCAGTAGACGCCGAGTTTGCCAGTTTTTACGCAAATGGATAAGTCCGTTTGACCGGTCAGCAATTCATTGCTAACGGCTTGGGGGAATTGTTGCGTTAAGGTCGCATCAGTCAGCGGCCAGCGGACATTGTTGATGGTCACGCCTGAGCAGCTTTCTGTGAAGGGGAGTAGGGAGATGGCCTTGGGAATGGTCGCGAAAGCCAGAGTTATGGATTGGTCTGGCTGGGCATAAATTAGGGCCTCAGATTCGTCAATCAGTGCACAGGGGATGTCGAGACTGGCACAGCTGAACATGGTGCTGTAGGCGTGGTCGAAACGTCCGCCGAAGGCACCGGTCACGATGATGGCAGGGGCGCCTGCTTCAATCATCAGCTTTAGTGCCAGCTGCGTATCGGTGAAATCCTTGGCTACAGGATATTCTTTGAGGGAAACGCCAAGGGTTTTGGCCCAGTCCCAGGATCGGGGGCTGGCGCTGTCACCGTCGCCTAGCAGCACATCGGGGACAAGGTTTGCCTGCTGGCAGGCATCGATGCCGTGATCAGCAGCCCAGCAACGGTCGAATCCCCGCAATTGGGTGAGCCAGGATGTCGCAGGTGCCCGGCCTCCTGTGATGAGAAGCCAGGGGTTATTGCGAGCAGAATAGGAAGAATAGGATAACGATAATTGTGGAAATTCCATGAGAATACCTCGATACTAGCGTGGAATGGGAAATGATTTTCGGTGAATGGATAAGTATGTTATAATAAGTTTATCGTGTATAGCATAGCACGTAAATTTTTAAGGAGCAACCAAAAGGGGACTGATACATTATGGTAAAGTTCAAATATTATGGACATTCCTGTTTTTTGTTAGATGATGGACAGTACAAAGTGCTGGTTGATCCGTTTTTGACGGGAAATCCGAAGGCCACCATTAAGATGGAAGAGGTGGAGTGTGATTTCATTTTGATTTCTCACGCGCATGGCGATCATTTGGGCGATGCGCCGGAGATCGCGGGCCGCACGGGGGCAGAGCTGGTGAGCACGCCGGAAGTCCTCGGTGTATGCGAGGCTCGGGTGCCAGGACTGAAGCAGCATCCGATGAATCTTGGCGGATCGATTCATCTGCCCTTTGGCAAGGTGCGCATGACTATGGCAAAGCATAGTTCTGGCGTTGCGGGCGGCATTGCCTGCGGTTTTGTCATCTATATGGGCGGCCTGCAGATTTATTTTGCTGGCGATACGGCGCTCTTTTGCGATATGCAGATTATCGGACGTAAGGACGAACTTGACTATGCGATCCTGCCAATCGGGGATAACTACACCATGGGCCTTGAGGATGCGGCCCTGGCCGCGCAGTGGTTAAATGCCCGTCATGTCATTCCGGTTCATTACAACACCTGGCCAATCATTAACCAAGATGTCAAGCATTATGCAGAGATTACTGAGGCGATGTCACGGGCGCAGGTTCATGTGGTTGACCCAGGTAGTGAGATTGAGCTTTAATGGCAAAAGACAAGTTACTGGTAATATTAGGGCCCACAGCTGTGGGGAAAACGGCTCTTTCGATTGAGCTGGCCAAACAATTGGATACGGAAATCATCTCGGGCGATTCCATGTTGGTATATCGCGGTTTCGATATTGGGGCGGCTAAGCCGAGCATGGCGGAACGGCAGGGGGTTGTCCATCATTTGGTAGACATCCTGCCACCGAATGAAACGTTCAACGTCACGGACTTTATCGAACAGGCGCGGCCGATTATCCACGCGCTCAATGAACGGGGAAAAATTCCGATTCTTGCTGGCGGTACGGGTTTGTATGTCAAGGCTTTGCTGGAAGGATACGCGTTTAATGAAACCGCCGGTCATGATACGTATCGCGAAGAGCTGCAGCGGTTGGGAGAGCAGAAGGGGCATGAATACGTTCATAAGATGCTTGCCGAGGTAAATCCTGAGGCGGCAGCGCGGCTTCATCCCAATGATTTTCGCCGCATTGTCCGGGCGTTGGAGGTTGCTCATTTTGGCAACGAAAAGATTTCGCAAAGCAAAGTGGCCGATGAAGGCGAACTTTGCTACGATGCGCTGGTAATCGGCCTTAACCGGGAGCGCCAGGGACTCTATGAGCGCATCAACCAGCGGGTGGAGCTTATGTTTGAAGCTGGCCTCATCGCCGAAGTTCAAGGGCTTTTAGCGACGGGAATAACCCGTGAGGAACAGGCGATGAAGGGAATCGGTTACAAGGAGACTGCGGCGTATCTGGCTGGCGAAATGTCCCAGGAAGAGGCCGTAGAGCTCATACAGAAATCCACGCGTCACTTTGCTAAGCGGCAGCTCACTTGGTATCGGAAGATGCCCTATATCCATTGGTATGCGGCCGATAAGCTTAGCGAAGCGGAACTATTGGCAGATGTTTTGCAGGAGGTTGCAGGATTTTTTCCCGCAGGGTAGAATTTATTACTAGAGAACCATAATGGAGGGATTAATATGCCAGCAAAACCAACAATCAATCTGCAAGATAGTTTCTTGAATCAGGTCCGCAAGGAAAATGTTGCGGTAACGATTCACCTCGTCAATGGCTTTCAGATTAAAGGAAACGTCAAGGGCTTCGATAATTTTACTGTCGTTCTTGATGTCTCGGGGAAACAGCAGATGGTTTATAAACATGCGATTTCCACCATTACGCCGGCACGTCCTGTTAGTGGAGTGTTTGGGGTTGAAAAACGCGAAGGCGAAGAATAAGGAAGATAGATTAGAGGAGGGCCTTCCTTGGGGGAGGTCCTTTTTGGTGCCTGTCGGATGCGCAGGAGAAAGGATGGCAAGATGAAAACAAGAGGATTTGAATGCGTGTCGACGTGGCAGGGAAGGGGGATTCACCTGCCGCAGCGCAAGACTGCGGCCAGCGCTGGTTACGATATCGAAGCTGGCGAAGATGCCGTACTGCCACCGGGCGAGCTTACGATGGTTCCCACGGGCGTTAAGGCCTTTATGCAGCCCGATGAGGTACTGATGATTCACATTCGTTCGAGCATGGCGATCAAACATCAGCTGGTACTTATGAACAGTGTGGGCGTAGTGGATTCGGATTATTATAATAATGAAGATAACGAAGGTCATATTTTTATCGCTTTTTGGAACCGTGGGACAAAGCCTTTTGTCATCCAAAAGGGCGAGCGCATTGCGCAGGGAATTTTCCAGAAGTATTTGACGGCGGATGAAGATGTGGCAGGTCAGGGAGCTGTCCGCCAGGGCGGCTTTGGCTCGACAGGAAAGGCGTGAGTAATATGGCAGAGGAAGGCATGGATTTGTTTGCGATGCCAGCGTCAGCTGACTGGTCAAAAAATGACATGTCAAAAGTTGACCAGTCAAACGTTGACATGTCAACAATGGGGGCGGCACGGCCGTTTGAACCCTTGGCTCAGCGCATGCGGCCGCGCAATTTCAAGGAGTTTATCGGTCAGCAGGAAGCGGTAGGTGCGGGGCGTTTCCTGCGCCAGATGATTGAACGCGACCAGATTTCTTCGATGATTTTTTATGGACCGCCGGGGACGGGCAAGACGACGCTGGCGCAGATGATTGCGGGCATGACAGGGAGCTCGTTTCGCAAATTAAATGCCGTGTCGTCTGGCATTCAGGATATCCGCGCAATCGTCAAGGAGGCTGATGAACAACGCAAATACTATCAGAAGCGAACCATCGTATTCATCGACGAGATTCATCGCTTTAACAAGAGTCAGCAAGATGTGCTGCTGCCCTATGTCGAAGATGGCCGTTTGATTCTAATTGGTGCAACGACGGAAAATCCATTCTTTGAAGTCAACCATGCGCTGCTCTCGCGCGTGCGTATTGTGCGGCTTTATCAGTTAAGCGATGGTCAGCTCGTGAAAATTTTGCGACAGGCGCTTGCGGATACGGAGCGCGGACTCGGTGGCCAGTCACTTGCTGTGAGCGACGAGGTGCTGCTCGGCATTGCCCAGCTTGCAGGCGGTGATGCCCGCATGGCGCTTAACATTCTCGAGGGATCAGCCGCGATGTTGCCGCCCAATGGTGGTACTATCACGATGGATATGGTGCAGGAGATCCTTGGCCAGCGCGTGCAGCGTTACGATAAGAAGGGCGACAATCATTACGATACGGTGTCGGCTTTCATCAAGAGCATGCGCGGCAGCGACCCGGATGCAGCGCTTCATTACCTCGCGCGGATGCTTGCGGCTGGCGAAGATGTCAAATTCATCGCGCGCCGCGTGGTTATCTGCGCATCCGAGGATGTGGGAAATGCCGACCCTATGGCGCTCGTCGTGGCGATGAATGCGGCGCAGGCCGTGCAGTTCATCGGTATGCCTGAGGCACGGATCGTTTTGGGGCAGGCTGTGAGCTATATCGCTTCGGCACCGAAAAGCAACGCAGCCTATATGGGAATCGATGCCGCGCTGCAGGATGTCCGCAGCAAAAATTGCGGGGCGGTGCCGATGCATCTGCGTGATGCGCATTACAAGGGAGCGGCTAAGCTCGGTCATGGCACGGAATATATCTATCCGCACAGCTATCCAGAGCATTTTACCAAGCAGCAGTATTTGCCCCAAGAACTTTCGGGCGCACATTATTATGAACCCACAACAAACGGGAGGGAAAAACAGTTGCGTGAATATCTTCATCGCTGTTGGCCGGAACGTTTTTGACAGATGCAGGGGTTTCTGTTATATTGGTTGCATATTATTGGACAAAACTGCTATTCGTAGCTTCTTCGAGAAGCAAATGAGGTGAACCATGAAGATTTCAACTAAAGGACGATATAGTGTGACGGCTCTTTATGAACTGGCACTTCATTATGGTACGGGGCCGTTGCCACTGAAAAATATTGCCCAAGGGCAGGGGCTTTCCGAGAATTATCTCGAGCAACTGATGCTGCCGCTGCGGCGGGCGGGGCTCGTTAAGAGCATCCGCGGGGCTCAGGGTGGCTATATGCTCGGCCGTGAGCCCAAGGATATCACAATCAGTGAAATCATCACGACGGTGGAAGGGCCGATTGCGGTGGTGGATTGCCTGTTGGCAGAAGCCAGTGCCGAAGATCAGCCGTGCAAACGGGCCTGCGCCTGCGTGACCCGCGGCATTTGGGAGAAGGTCTGCGACAGCATCAGCGAAGTGCTTGGCAGTATCACGCTCCAAACACTGGTGGATAACGATAAGGGAAGCAAACATGTGGGGTGTGCACGATGAACCCCGTTTATTTGGATTATGCTGCTACCACCCCGGTGGATGAACGGGTTCTTAAAGCCATGTTGCCATACTTTTCTGCGCAATTCGGGAATCCGTCCAGTGTTTATTCCTATGGACGGATTGCCAGGGCGGCTGTGGCCAAGGCTCGGGAACAGGTAGCAGGCCTCTTGCAGGCGGAACCGGCGGAAATCTTTTTTACAAGCGGCGGCAGTGAAAGTGACAATTGGGTTCTAAAGGGGATGGCGTTTGCGCTTCGCCGCGCGGGCAAAGGCAATCACATCATCACGAGTCAGGTGGAACACCATGCGGTGTTAAATGCCTGTGCCTGGCTGGAGCAGCAGGGCTTTTCCGTTACCTATCTGCCCGTGGATGAGTTTGGCCGTGTCAAGCGGGAAACTGTGGAAGCGGCTTTGCGCGAAGATACGATTCTCGTCAGCATCATGACGGCCAATAATGAGGTTGGCACCATCGAGCCGATTGCGGAAATCGGCGCTATGCTGCAGGCACGGCAGATTTTCTTTCATACGGATGCCGTGCAGGCTGCTGGACATATTCCGCTTTCTGTTGCGGAGCTGCATGTGGATGCACTGTCCCTTTCGGGGCATAAGCTCTACGGCCCGAAGGGCATAGGTGCGCTCTACCTGCGCCGTGGCTTTATGCCCGATGCACTGGTTCATGGTGGCGGGCAGGAGCGTGACATGCGCGCAGGAACTGAGAATACAGCAGGCATCGTTGGCCTCGGCAAAGCAGCAGCCCTGGCACGGGAAGAACTGGCAACGGAATGGGAGCGGCTGTCCGAACTGCGTGATTGGCTGATGGCGGAAATCAAGACGATTCCGAGGTGCTGGATTAATGGCGATGAAGAGTACCGCTTGCCCGGAAATGTGAATTTCGGTGTGGAGGGAATCGCTCAGGATACGTTGTTAATCCGCCTCGATATGGCGGGTTTTGCTGTTTCGGCAGGCAGCGCTTGCAGTGCGGGTTCCCTTATGCCCTCGCATGTCCTGACGGCAATGGGGCAGTCGGCGGATAGGGCTGGTTCGGCCATTCGCGTGACGTTGGGCCGTTATACGACCAAAGATATGTTGCAGCGTTTGGTGGAAGCTTTGAAGATGACTGTCGCCTCGATACGGAAACAGTCGGTCTGACCGAAAGGCATAATGATACAGTTAGCGATAAACTCCCTCGGAAACGGGGGAGTTTTTGCATAGTGACAGAATGACAAGCGAATGGTAAAAAAATTTGTATTGCCTGTATGAATTATGTATAATGTAGAAAGGTAGTGTTTGTTTTAAAGCATCATTTAGAAAATCAAGACCATATGGGAGGCTTATGATTCAAGATGTTGGGAGATATGCTTCGTTCAGAGAGAGAAAGACAGGGTCTTTCGATTCGTGATATTGAAAAGGGCACGAGTATCCGTGCTTTGTACATAGAGTCTATTGAGACGGGTGATTATTCGCAGCTTCCAGGAGAAGTTTATACGAAGGGCTTTATCCGGAACTATGCAAACTTCCTGAAGATGGATGCGGATGCCATGGTGAAACGATATATGGAAGAGAATCATCCGGAAAAAGTTGCTAGCGAGAGCGAGCAGAACGCAGCGGATCCGCAGACTGCACAGGAGCCGGCTGGAAAGGCGGAGACGTCGCAGCCGTTTTCGACTGGCAGTGACTTCCGCGAACGCGTGGAAAAGTCCCACAAGAATCAGAATCTGCTGTTGCTGGCCGCACTGGTCCTGGTGGTAGCCGTTGGCGCTTTCTATCTGCTGGGTTCAGAGAGTAAGCCGGCTAAGACTTCGGCTCCCGCGCAGACTTCGGCGCAGCAGGCAAAGGCACCGACGGCAGAGCAGCCGGAAAAGAAGGCCGACGCTCCGAAAAAGGCTGAAGGGGTGGAAGTCGTAGCGAAAGTCACAGATGCCTGCTGGACGCAGGTAAAGGCAGACGGCAAGACCGTCTATGAGGGAACGCTGCAGAAGGGCAAGACGGAAACTTGGAAGGCCAAGGAGAAATTGGTCATCGTTGCCGGTAATGCTGGCGCTGTAGAGCTTAAAATCAATGGCAAAGACAGCGGTAAAATGGGCGCAAAGGGCCAGGTGGCAGAGAAAATCTATACGCCGGAAGGTGAGTCGTCTGCTGCCGATCAGAGCAAGAAGGATAGCAAAAAATAATGAACGGATTTTTGCCAATCAGCAAAAAAGATATGGAAGAGCGTGGCTGGGAGCAGCTGGATTTTATATTCGTATCGGGTGATGCGTATGTAGACCATCCAAGCTTTGGCCCGGCTATTCTTTGCCGGCTTTTGGAAAAGCACGGCTATAAAGTAGGAATCATACCCCAGCCGGACTGGCATTCTACCAGGGACTTTGACCGCCTGGGAAAACCTCGGCTGGGTTTTCTTGTCTCAGCGGGCAATATGGATTCTCTGCTGAATAAATTTACGGCGTCACGCAAGGTCCGCCATCAGGATGCTTATTCGCCAGGCGGTAAGGCTGGCTTCCGTCCTGAGCGGGCCACGATTGTTTATTGCAACCGCTTGCGTGAACTTTATCATGATGTGCCGATCATTATCGGTGGCATCGAAGCCAGCCTGCGCCGCTTGGCTCACTACGATTATTGGAGCAATTCGGTGCGGCGGTCGATTCTCGTCGACAGCCAGGCTGATTTGCTCATCTTCGGGATGGGCGAACGGGCCCTTTTGGAAGTGGCGGCGGATCTTCAGCAGGGCGTGGCGATTGAGAACATACAGGATGTAGCGGGAACTTGTTATCGCGTTCCTAATATGGACTATGTATGGGATCATCTGCCCCTGCCGTCCTTTGAGGAAGTGGCGCATTCCAAACAAAAATTTGCCGAAGCGTTTAAAATGGAATATCTGGAGCAGGATCCGATTCGTGGGCGGAAATTGGCTCAGCAGAACGAGGAATGGTGCGTAGTCCAGAATCCACCGGCAAAGCCGTTGGATGAGGCGCAGATGGATGAGATTTACGATCTGCCCTACCAGCGGACTTGGCATCCGATCTATGACAAAGATGGCGGTGTGCCGGCTATTCAGGAAGTACAGTTCAGCCTCGTGAGTCAGCGAGGCTGTTTCGGCGGCTGCAATTTTTGTGCGATTATTTCCCATGAGGGACGCATCATCCAGCGGCGCAGTCACGAATCGCTGTTGCGCGAGGCAAAAATCCTCACGCAGCAAAAGGGATTCAAGGGCTATATCCACGATGTCGGCGGCCCTACGGCGAATTTCCGGCGCACGAGCTGTGATGGACAGCTAGAGCGCGGCACTTGCCGCGGCAAGCCGTGCCTTTCGCCGATTCCCTGCAGAAATCTCGTGGTGGATCATAGCGATTACCTCAAACTTTTGCGTGAGCTTCGGCAGCTGCCGGGAGTCAAAAAGGTTTTTGTACGCTCGGGCGTGCGGTTTGATTACCTGATGCTGGCAAAGGATGATTTCTTAGAGGAACTTTGCAAGTATCATATCAGCGGACAGTTAAAGATTGCACCAGAACACGTTTCTGACCGCGTGACGCGCATGATGGGGAAATCCAATCGCAAGGTCTATCAGGCGTTTGCCGAGCGCTTCCGCAAGATGAACGAAAGGCTTGGGCTCAAGCAGTATCTGGTTCCGTATTTCATGTCCAGTCATCCCGGTTCAGAACTTTCGGATGCGATAGAGTTGGCGGAATTTATCCGCGATATGGGCTATCATCCGCAGCAGGTGCAGGATTTTATTCCTACGCCGGGAACGCTTTCCACGGCGATGTGGTATACGGGAATTGACCCGCTGACGGGGGAGAAGGTCTATACGGCCAAATCTTATGAAGAAAAGCTCATGCAGCGTTCCTTGATGCAGTATTGGCTGCCTAAAAATCAGGAAATCGTGCGCAAGGCATTGCGGCTGGCACATCGGGAAGACTTAATCGGTTTTGATCGAAAATGTCTCGTGCGGCCGGAAGGAAGCGAGCGCAGGAATCAAGCGGGCGGTCAACAGGCGTTCCACCGGAAGAAGAAACGAAACGATAACCGGCAGCCGGCCGGTAAAAATAAGCAGAAAACGAGAGAGAAGAGGGTGCGGCGATGAAATGTCCATATTGCAAGCAGGCAGATAGCCGGGTTATTGATTCGCGGGCGGCTGAGGATGGAACGACCATCCGTCGCCGTCGCGAGTGCAACGGCTGTGGCAAGCGGTTTACGACGTATGAAGTCGTAGAGAAACTTCCCCTGATGGTCGTCAAGAACGATGGCCGCCGGGAAGTGTTTAAACGCGATAAAATCTTAAATGGAGTTATCCGTTCCTGTGATAAGCGGGATATTTCCATGGAGCGCATTGTAGCACTGGTGAACGAAATCGAACGCGACGTGCGCAACACCATGGAACAGGAAGTAAAATCCTCGAAGATTGGCGAATTGGTTATGGAGCGGCTCAAGGATTTCGATGAGGTTGCTTATATCCGATTTGCCTCGGTTTACCGTAAGTTTGCGGATATAACCAGTTTCGTGGAGGAACTCGACAAGCTAAAGGCACATAAGACAGAAGAACAGAAATAAGAGTAGGAGGATAGGCGTAGTTGGATTTTGAACTCAAGCGGGAATTAAAGGAGCTGTTAGCGGGGGAGCGTGGTTACTATCGATATCCGATGGGGACGCGTACTCCTTTTGCGCTGGTATATCCCAATTCGTATTTCGTAGGGATGTCCAACTTAGGCCTTCACATCATCTACGAGTTGTTAAACGAGCGTGATGATGTGGCCTGTGAGCGCGTGTTCCTGCCCGAGCGCAAGGAAATTAAGCGGTATGAGAATACGCGAACGCCGCTCATGAGTATCGAGAATCAGACGCCTCTTTACGAATTTCCCCTGATTGGGTTTGTCCTGTCGTTTGAGATGGACTATTTTAACGTCCTGCAAATGCTGGAACTCGGCAAAGTCAAGGTCAAGGCAGAAGAGCGCACCGCTAGGGACCCTTTGGTCATTGCAGGCGGTCCTTGTGCCACCTTTAATCCCGAGCCCTTGTCTGGGGTCGTTGACGCTTTTATCATCGGTGAGGGCGAAGTGGTTATGCCCGCCTTGATTGATGCTTGGAATGAGGCAAAGCGCCAGGGCCTTGACCGGAAGGAGTTGCTGTGCAGGATTGCTGCGGTTCCTGGCGTTTATGTGCCAGCGCTTTACGAGCATCGCTATGATGAGGCGGGCAGGCTCCTATCCATCGAGCCCCTTGCGGGGGCTCCGGCTAAGGTTAGTCGTCAGTGGGTGCAGGATTTGGATGCACATCCTGCGCATACGGTGGTCATTACGGACAATACGGAGTTTAATTTTTACCTCATCGAGACGGCACGGGGCTGCGGCCGCCATTGCCGATTCTGTATGGCAGGGTATTGCTTCCGGCGTCCGCGCAATCGCTCCCTCAGCGTCATCACGCAGGAGGTAAAAAAGGCCCTGGCCTATAAGAAGCGCATCGGCCTCATGGGAGCAGCGATTTCCGACTATCCGGAAATCAATGAACTCTGCAAGGAAATCCTCGGAGAAGGGTTGTCAATGTCGGTGGCTTCCTTCCGGGCCGATTCGGTCACGCAGGAGCTGGTGGATTCGCTGGCGCAAAGTGGTCTCAAAACGCTCACGATGGCTCCTGAGGCGGGAAGCAAACGCATGCGGGCGGTGATCAACAAAGGCATTGAGGAAGAGCATCTCTTTACGTCCATGGAGATGGGAATCGTTGCCGGGATTCGCAATTTCCGCCTCTACATCATGATTGGCCTGCCCTTTGAACAGGAAGAGGATATCGAGGCGATTATCGACTTAGCCAATCGGCTGAAAGATTACATGGAGGAAAAGGGAGCAAAGGGCACGTTGACCCTTTCGGTAAATCCCTTCATCCCTAAGCCGTTTACGCCGTTCCAATGGAAAGGGATGGCCGACCGCAAATATGTGGAGCATGCTTTTAAACATATGACGCAGAGCTTGCGAAAGCGCAAAAATATTATCGTCAATGTGGAATCCCCCAAGGAAGCCTATGTACAGGGGGTTCTTGCCCGTGGGGACCGTCGGGTCGCAGAGGCACTCTTGCTGGCCCATGAGTTGGGGGGCAGCAAGGCCTTCAAGCGCGCGATGAAGGAATGTGGCTTGTCCATGGAAACGTATTTGTACCGGGAGCGTGAGGAAACGGAGCTGTTTCCGTGGGAACGGTTGGATATGGGATTTACGCGGGAATATCTTTACAACGAATTGAAAAAAGCCGATGCGCAGAAACCGACGATACCGTGTTTTGACGGCTGTCATCGTTGTGGTGTCTGCTAAGGCCAAGCGATAAACATAAAGAAGGTGCATTACGATGAGTTTCGTTCTTGAACATATGCGAAATAACCTTTGGCGTGGGAAATTCTCATCCTTTCCGGAGGATCTCTGCGTTCACGGACTGACGGGAAGACTAGGCGGTGTGAGTAAGAAGCCCTATGACTCCTTGAATATGGCTTTGCATGTCGGCGATAATCCGGACGATGTCTGGGAAAACCGCTGTCGGTTTCTGCATGCGCTGGGACTGAAGGCTGAAGCTATGGTCACGCCTGAGCAGGTTCATGGGCAGCGCATTGTTCGCGTGGGGCGCGATGAAGCGGGGCGCGGTGCAAAGGTTTATGAGGATTCCATTCCGGAAACCGATGCGCTGATAACCGATGAACCAGGCCTTCCCCTGCTGCTTTGTTTTGCCGATTGTACGCCAGTGCTTCTGCTGGACCCTGAGAATCGGGCCGTTGGCATTGCACATGGTGGTTGGAAGGGAACGGTGAAGAAAATTGCCCAGAAGACAGTCATGGCAATGACAAAGGAATTTGGCACGAAACCTAGCGATGTGTTGGCGGCCATTGGGCCGGCCATCGGCCCTTGCTGTTATGAGGTAGGGGATGAAGTGGCAGAAAAATTCCGGGAGGCTTTTCCGTATCACGCCGAGAAAATCATTCTTTCCGAAGGGGATAAGATTCATTTGAACCTTTGGCAGGCCAACCGCCTGCAGCTCATGGACATCGGCGTGAAAAGCGGGAATATCGATATGGCAGATACTTGCACGGCCTGCAAGCACCAATGGTTTTATTCCTACCGTGCGGATGGCGGCACGACTGGCCGCATGGCCGCGGTTATTGCACTGAACAAATACTGACGGGGGTAATTGCATGATAGCAGATAAGTTTCATGAAGTTGAAGCAAGAATCAAAGAAAGCATGCAGCGGCGTACCCGTGTACCAAAGGATGCGCCCGTTACACTGATCGCTGTGACGAAGAATCACGATGTGGCGGCTATGCGTGAAGCCATTGATGCCGGCGCCACGGATATCGGAGAAAACCGCATCCAGGAGGCCAAGGAAAAACATGAGACCTTGGACCGCCCAGTCACTTGGCACCTTATTGGTCATCTGCAAACCAATAAAGCCAAGGTGGCCGTTAAACTCTTTGACTTGATTCATTCCGTGGATAGCATCCATTTGGCGAAAGCGATTGATAAAGAGGCGGGGAAAATCGGCAAGGTGCAGGATATTCTCGTTCAGGTCAATCTAGCCAAAGAGGAAAGCAAGTCGGGAGTCTACAAAGAAGATTTGCGGGAGATGCTCGACTTGGTGGAAGAACTCCCAAATGTCCGCCTCTGTGGCTTGATGTGCATTGCACCGAACTACGATGAGGTAGAGAATTGCCGTCCACTTTTTCGAGAAATGTATGGAATTTACCAAAAAGTAAAGGAAATTCCCTATCAGACGGCGAATATTAAATATTTATCCATGGGTATGACCCATGATTATCCAATCGCGGTGGAAGAAGGCGCGAATATGGTTCGTGTGGGCACCGCTATATTTGGACCGCGACAATACTAAAGAGGTGGCAATATGAGTATTATTGACAAAGTATGTGGAAAAATGGGGCTTATGGACCCTGAAGATAATCTGGATTTTGAAGAGGAAGAAATCTCCCGCAAAGCTGAGCCGAAACGCGAATCCTTTGACGAGGAGATGGATCTGGGAAAAGAGCGTGGGGAGAATTCCCGCAATGTCGTCGATTTCCAGTCGGCAGCATCGGCTCGGGAGAATACCACCAATATCAAGATGAAGGTCATTGTCATTGAGCCGCAGACGTTTGATGACGCTCAGCAGGTCGCCAATAACCTGCGGGAAAAGAAACCGGTTGTCATCAATTTCGAGAAGACCGATGCCGAAGATGCCAAACGCATCATCGACTTTATCAGCGGCACGACGTATGCGTTAAACGGTGAAATCAAGAAGGTAGGACACAACGTGTTCCTTTGTGCACCGAGCAATGTCAATGTCAGCTATACCGAAGAAGAGCGCCGCGTTTCCACGGAAATGCCATGGCTCAAGAAATAAGAGGCTGATAGAAGAATGGCAAGTGAACAGAAAGAAAAATTAATCCGTTTCTACAAGGGCACGGAAGGCGAAGAAACGGTTATTAAGCTCGTCGATTTAGCGGAAGCCGTCCAGCGCAATCAGAAATTCCGTATGAGTGAATTCCTCGATCCGTTTGGGCAGGAGATTGCCGAGACGGTGGCCGCCAACTACGGCAGCCTGCGGGTTGACTTCGCTGGCGGTTATCAGGGGGCGGAACGGAATCGGGCAATGTTTATCCATGAGGATTTCATGGGGACGCCGGCCGGTTTCGATATCGATTGTATTGAGGCCCGCTGGAATGGGCAGTTTGCCCGCCTCTCGCACCGCGATGTGCTCGGAGCACTCATGGGATTAGGGATCGAACGCGACCGCATCGGTGACCTTTTGGTGACCAACGACAGCGTCAAGATTCTTTGCGATCAGAAGATGGCAGAATACCTGCTGGCTAATCTTTCAAAAATCGGTGCTGTCGGGGTGAACTGTGAGCGGACAGAACTATCCTCTATTGCGCCGAAGGAAGAGCGCTGCAAGGAAATCCGTGCAACCGTAGCGTCCTTGCGCGTTGATTCGATTGCTGCCTCGGGGTTCGGCTCATCCCGCAGCCGGGCAGCGGCTGACATTGCCGCAGACAAGCTAAAACTCAATTGGCAGCCAGTCAAGAGTGCCTCGCAAACGGTAAAAGAAGGAGATATCCTTTCCATGCGCGGGCGCGGGCGTCTCGAAGTGGCAGAAGTTCGTGGAACTACAAAAAAAGGCCGTACCGTTGTGGTTTTGAAACGTTACCTTTAATTTCGTATATTAATTATCAGATGGGAGATAATCGTATTGCTTACACCAATGGACATTCACAACAAAGATTTTAAGCGCAGTTTTCGCGGCTACAATGAGGATGAGATAGATGATTTCCTCGACCAGGTAGTCAATGATTATGAAAAGCTGTTCCGTGAAAACGACCGCCTCAAGGAGGAACTTGAGCGGGCACATAAGGACAATGAACAGTATAAGCAGTTGGAGAAGAATCTCAAGGATACGCTGTTAGTTGCTCAGAAGACAGCGGAGGAAGTGACCTCCAGCTCCCGTAAGAATGCGGAAGAGATGCGTAAGAATGCGGTAAAAGAGTGCGAAAACATGCGCCACGAGACGGAGATGGCTGTCAAGAAGCAGATGGAAGATGCCACGGCTAAGGTTCGCAGCATCGTAGCGGAATATGACCGTCTGGTCCGTGAAAAAAATCAGTTCCTGCGCAAGGTCAAGGTAACGATGGAATCCGAGTTGGCTGTCATCAATGAGACGCTGGGCCAGCTCCCTAATCCAGAAGCCGAAGAACAGGCTGCCCCGAAAAAGCAGGAAGAAGTTGTGAAGGTTCCAGAGAATAAGCCTGCTGAAACAGACGATAAGCAGGCGGATAAAACGAAAGAGTAAGAACGCTATGGCATTTTGTTTGTTTGTTGTCCTGCTGGTGCTGGACCAGGCAGTCAAAAGCTATGTCAGTGCGACTATGGCATTGGGGGAGAGTATCCCGGTGATTCCGGGATTTTTCCATTTCACGTATATCCTGAATCCCGGAGCGGCGTTCGGAATGTTTGAGAATCAGCGCTGGTTTTTTATCCTCGCGGGGATAGCGATCATCGCTGCGTTCCTGTACTATTATCCGCGGCTCCGTCGACAGGTAGCCTGGTTCCATTATGGCTGCGTGGCACTGCTGGCTGGTGCAGTAGGCAATCTCATCGACCGTATTCAAAATGGCTTGGTGGTGGACTATTTGGATTTCCGCATCTGGCCGGTCTTTAATATCGCGGATATTGCAATTGTACTCGGCGTTGCCAGTATGATTTATGCACTGATGTATAAAATGAAAGATATGGATGATTGATATGGCAGAACCAATAATATATACGGTAGAAGCTGCTGGGGTGCGGCTCGATGTATTCCTCACCCAAAAGCAGCCGGAACTTTCCCGTTCCCATGTGCAAAAGCTCGTGGCGGATGGAAATGCCTTGGTAAATGATACCCTGCGTAAGGCAAATTACAAACTGCGGGAAGGAGACCGCGTGAGCCTCTTGGTACCAGAGCCAGAAGCTGTGGAGATAAAGGCAGAAGATATACCGCTGGATGTGCTCTATGAGGATGAAGCGATCATCGTCGTAAATAAGGCGCGTGGCATGGTGGTACATCCTGCTTCCGGAGTCAATAGCGGAACACTCGTCAATGCCTTGCTTTTCCATTGTCAGGACCTTTCGGGCATTAATGGCGAGATTCGTCCTGGCATCGTCCATCGTCTCGATAAGGACACGTCGGGAGTGATGGTGTGTGCCAAAAATGACAAGGCGCATATTGATTTGGCTGAGCAGATACGGACCAAATCGGCCCATCGCAGTTATTGGGCGATTGTCCATGGCAATATCAAAGAAGAAGCGGGCATTATCAAGGGGGATATTGGCCGGCATCCTACCGACCGCAAGAAAATGGCTATTGTTCGTGAAAATGGCAAGCCGGCAGTGACACATTTCAAGGTATTGGAGCGCTTTGGAGAATACACCTTAGTCGAGTGCAACTTGGAGACGGGCAGAACGCATCAGATTCGCGTGCACATGGCAAGCATCGGACATCCATTGGTCAATGACCCCAAATACGGACCCAAGAAGCAGTCGCCGTTTGCCATTGCGGGACAGGCACTTCATTCCTTGACCCTCACGCTCCGGCATCCGGATACGGGGGAGGAAATGACCTTTACGGCACCAGTGCCGGAGGATATGAACCGCATTTTGACGGGACTGCGGGATAAACTTGCCAAAGACCGCAAAAAAGCCGCGGCGATGAAGCCGTGATTCAAAAAGGAATTGACGGGAGTGACAGATTATGCCAGTATTGACGGACAAGACCGTACTGATGGATTCCGAAGGAATCCGCCGTGCGTTAACGCGTATTTCCCATGAAATTGTCGAGAAGAATAAAGGCGTAGATAACATCATTCTGGTGGGGATTCGTACCCGTGGCGTGCCAATCGCTGAGCGGCTGGCGGAAAGCATCGAAAGAATCGAAGGGAAAAAGCCGCCGGTGGGGGTTCTCGATATTACCCTGTATCGCGATGACCTCTCAACGCTTTCGTATCAGCCCATTGTGCATCCAACGGAGTTGCCGGTGGATATTACGGGCATGACGGTGGTACTCGTTGATGACGTGCTGTATACGGGACGTACGATTCGCGCTGCGCTCGATGCCGTTATCGACATGGGACGTCCGAAGACGATTCAGCTTGCGGTACTCATTGACCGCGGTCACCGCGAATTGCCGATTCGCGCAGACTTCGTCGGCAAAAACGTTCCGACCTCTTCACACGAAGTAGTCAGTGTTCAGCTTAATGCGATTGATGGTGCGGAAAAAGTTTTGATTCGCGAGTTCAAAGAGAAATAAAGAATATAAGAAAAGACCGATGGAACCCCGTTTAAAAGGAGTTCATCGGTCTTTTTTGAATGGAAGGGTTAACCCTGCAGCAAGCTTAAGAACCAGCCGGCGTTGTGATTGTTTTGGGCCAGCATGGCCTGGGCGGCCTGCAGGAGGATGTTTTCTTTGGTGAATTCGGTCATTTCCTTGGCCATATTCGCATCGAGAATCGTTGACATGGCCGCCGTGAGGTTTTCGCTTTCGGTGGTGAGGTTGCTGATGGTGTATTCGAGGCGCATGCTCATGGCGCCGATGGTCGTCTGCTGGTCAAGGGCGCGTTCGAGCGCGCGGTCGATGGCACTCATCGCGGCATTGGCGCCTTTTTGCGTGGTCACGTCGATGGCATGACCATATTTATCGGACAGCCCGAGGGCATAGGTACCCATGTCGTCGATGGAACCGCGGATGCCGCGATTGGCATCGGCACTGCTGGCGATATAGAAGCTCGAATCGCTCTGTGCATCGCGCGGTGCGATGCTTTCGTTGAAGTCGTTGAGGGCCGTCGTGGCGGTTTTCTTGACCTGCCCCTTAGAATCGGTGATGCTGATCGTGATGCCCGCAACCGCGCCGTCAAGGCCCGTGGCAGCTGTCGTGAAGGAGACGGCATTCTTTCCGTCTGCCGTATGGATGGTTTCGCTATGGGCATCCACGCCAATGGTGGAATCCACCTGCAGTTTTGACGGGTCAAAAATTGACTGGTCAATTGAGTTGAATTCCGTGAGCATATCGGCAAGGGTAGTGGTGCCAGCCTGATAGTTTGCCGAATAGGTCTTGCCGTCTTTGATATAGGAAAGGTTTACGGTATCGCCTTCCTGGATGTTCAGCGAAGAGCCGTCGCGGCGCTGCAAATCGGTAAGTTTGGTATTCGCAGTCGTCGTGGTGGCAAGGCTCTGGTTGGTGAGTACCTGTGCCGTCGGCTCAGCCGCCGAGGCCATCGACCCATCGAGCAGCAATTGGCCGTTGTAGGTGACGCTGGCGTTGTCATTGATTTGATCGCCGAACTGGTCAAAGAGCTTTTGAATCGTGCGGCGATCGGTATCGGTGCAGGTGTCGCTCGCGGCTTCGATGGCCTTTTCCTTGAGGTTGCGCAGGATGTCGATGGTAGAGCTTATACCGCCTTCGGCGACTTTCAGCATGCTGAGCGAAAACTGCGCGTTGCGGCTGGAGGCATCCAGGCTGCGGATGCGCACATCCATGCGCTGGCCGATGGCCCAGCCCGAAGGATCATCGGCAACGCTGGCAACGCGCTGGCCTGTAGCTAGATGATGCATATGATTGGACAGTTTGAATTGATGCTTGTCCATGATATTTAAGATATTCGTCGACATGACCGAATTGCTGATCATCATATTTGTCACCTTCCTTGTGCATAAAAAGAAATCCGTATCCAATACTATTATACTACTCTTAATACTATTATACGTAAGTATACATAAATTACAGTTTATCGGTTCGTGGAACCTTATTCGAAGCAGCTCTTCGCCGCCGCTAGGGGCAGTGCCAACACTACGCGGGGAGATGTTTTCCTAAACGAAATTTTTATCTTAAATTAAGCATCGAAAAAGTTGCAAAACGCGCTTCGCTTGAACGGTAGCAATTTTTCGACGAACGGTGAGGATAAAAATTTCGTTCTTCACGGAAAACATCAAACGCTTCGTTTATGGCACTGCCCCTAGCGGCGGCTGAGTCTGTGGCAAGTTTCGCAGGGCTCTCCCCTCCGAGGGCGCAGCAATTCGTGCCGGCTCGAACCGAGGCGGCGGGGGCCCCAGTACCATAAGCGCAGCCTTGACGTTCCGCGTGAAGCAAGAAATTTTTGCCTGCGTTCTCGTTGGAAAAGCAGTTTCGTCCAAGCGAAGCGCGTTTAACTGTTTTCCAACTCTTAATTAAAAGGCAAAAATTTCTTGTAGCGGGTTGTCACCGAGTGGAGCGTTGGTACTGGGGCTCCCGCCGCCGGCGACTTACCTCGAACACGAACTGGGTACTACTCCCCTGCAAACTGTAATTTTATGGCAAAATGGCCCGCTGACTTTGGTGTGTCAGCGGGCCATTATTTTATTTTTTCTTTAGAAGGAACGGACGCAGTTCTTCTTCGTTGGGGGTGATGTATAGTGTCTTTTGGTTGGTGAAGATGACAAAGCCTGGCTTGCTGCCGGAGGGCTTTTTGACGTAGCGGATTTCGGTGTAGTCGACGGGGACTTTGGATGAGCCCTGGGCTTTGCTGAAGTGGGCGGCAAGGCTCGCGCAGAGCAGGATGGTTTCCTCGCTTACAGGAGCGCCGCCGTTGCGCAGGATGACGTGGGAGCCTGGGATGTTCTGCGTGTGGAACCAGGTGTCGTTGAAGCTGGCGGTCTTGCAGGTCAGCTTGTCGTTCTGGTAGTTGTTCTTGCCGATGAAGAGGTCAAAACCACCGTCCGGCGTCTGGAAGTGGAACGGATGCGAAGGCTTGTCGTTGTTCTTGCGCTTTAGTTTTTCGCGCAGGTAGCCGCCTGCCACGAGCTCGTTGTGGATTTCGGCGATTTCACCGAGGCTTTCCGAGGCGAGCAGGGAGGCTTCGATGCTTTCCAGATACGTGATGTTGTCTTCGCATTCACGGCGCTGGACGCGCAGGAGTTCTTGGGCACGTTTTAATTTGTCGTACTTCTTGTAGCAGGCCTGCATGTTCTGGATTAGCGTATAGCGCTGGTCCAGCGGAATCGTGATGGTTTCGCCGGCCTCGCTGTAGATGTTGGCGACGGTGATTTCGCTGTCGACATGGTCCTGGAACTGATACTGATAGGTCATGAGGTTGTCGCCGCGAATCTTGTATTCCTCGGCATTTTCGGCAGCCGCGATTTCCTCATCGAGTTTCACGAGTTTGTTTTCGGCGCGGCTTAGTTCGTTCTTGACGAGCTTCTTGAACCGGTCTTTATCGGGGAGCACATAGCTGCCAGCCAGCTGGTCAGCCTTTTCGAGCATGGCGCTGATGGTGGGGAACGCAAGGCTCGTGCCCTCCGTCAGATAGTGGAGCGAAAACGAGCTCATAGCCAGGATTTTTTTGTTTTCATCTAGTACGAGAACGGGCGAAGCGGTTTCGCTGCTGGCGGCGATGCGGATTTCCGTCAGGGCTTCGCGTATGGCGGAAAAGTCGATTTCCTCCAGTGCATGGATGCGCGTGCTCGGCGCAAGGCCAGCCGAAAAGCAGGTCTCCTTAGCCGATACGGGACCAAAGCCCATGCAGGTTGCGAGCAGGGCTTTATCGAGCCGCTGCTCGCCGTCTTTTTTGAGGCTGGCGATAATATCCGCGAGGTCAGCGGTAAAGAGGTCGAGCTTATCCTGCCCCGGCGGCAGCTCGTAGGCATCACCGGGCAGAACCGTGCGTACGCGGCTGCTGTTGGCTCCGATCTTGCGCAGGGCGTCGATAATCGTGCCGTCCTGCACGAGGATGATATTGCTGTATTTTCCCATGAGCTCCAGGACCAGCGTCTTGGTGACAATCTTGCCGCCAGCGGCCAGCGAATCGACATCCATGAGCAGCAGGCGGTCGAGGCCGTGCTGGCGGATGGCGGCGATGCGGCCGGTTTCGAGTTGCTTGCGCAGCACCATGCAGAAGACCGGTGGTTCTGGCGGGTTTTCCAGATTGCGTTCCAGCAGATGCGCCGAAGGATTTTGCGAATTGATGGAGATATGCAGCAGGTAATTCTGTCCCGGCTGCCGAATGGAAAGGATGATGGATTGTTTGTTGGGTTGGGTGATTTTATCGATGCGCCCGCCGGCAAGCGTCGCGTTGAGCTCGCGGGCGAGAGCATGCATGGAAAAGCCGTCAAGACTCATGATAATGCTCCTTTATAAATCGTAGGGTATAACTTCTAAATTATATCATTAATGCCAGAGCGGGGCAATTCATTGACGCAATGCAGGGGAAAGGTATTGCATAAGATTACAAAAAACAATATAATACTATAATGAGTAACTAGAATTGGGAGGCTGTAAGCGATGAAATTTACGAAATGGCAGGGCTGCGGCAATGACTTTGTGCTCATTGACTGCCGCGAGCAAGAGCCGGAGGATTATGCGGCGCTTTCCCAGAAGGTTTGTGATCGTCATTATGGTATCGGTGCGGATGGCATTCTCGTCGTATTGCCGTCGGCTAAAGCGGATTTTCGCATGCGCATCTTCAATACAGACGGCAGTGAGGCCGAAATGTGCGGCAACGGCATCCGCTGCTTTGCGCGCTATCTTTACGACTATAAATTGACCAGCAAGACGGAATTTACGGTCGAGACTGGTGCGGGCATCCTCGTACCGAAAATCATCCTGGATGGCGGCAAAGTGACCGGTGTCCAGGTAGATATGGGTGAGCCGCATCTGCTGGGCGAGGAGATTCCCGTCGTGGGCTTCGATGGCAGGAGGGTTATCGCTGAGCCGATTACGGTGGAAGGCAAAACCTATGCGATGACGGCCGTCTCGATGGGCAATCCGCACTGCGTCGTCTTTGTCGACGATGCGGAAAATTTCCCGATTGAGGAGCTTGGCACGCAGTTTGAGCATCACGAGTTCTTCCCGCGCAAGACGAATACGGAATTCGTCGAGGTCAAGGACCGCAGCCATGTGCGCATGCGCGTCTGGGAACGCGGCGCAGCGATTACGCTGGCCTGCGGTACGGGATCGTGTGCTACGGTGGTAGCCGGCGTCCTCAACGATAAAATCGATCGCAAGGCCGAGGTTCAGCTCGACGGTGGCAAACTCATCGTCGAGTGGGCCGCAAACAATCACGTGTTCATGACGGGCCCCGCTGAGCTCGTGTTCACGGGCGAGTGGAACGGTTGAGATGACAGGGAAAGAGGCGGCTTTATGCTAAAGAGCATGACGGGATTTGGTGCAGCAGCCCTCGAAACGGACGACTACAAAGTCTCAGTGGAAATAAAGGCTGTAAATCAGCGATTCCTGGAAATCAATTTTCATATCGGACGGCAGTTAAATGCCTGGGAGGATGCCTTGCGGAAGGCTATCAAAGGTGTTGTGGCCCGTGGCAAGGTGGATGTATTCATCAATTATGTCGACAAGCGTGAAAATCAGACGGAGATTCGTATCGATAAGGGATTGGTATTGGCCTATCAGCAGGCGCTTAACCATATGAGTGATGTGCTCCACGTAGCTCGTCCCGATGATGTGCAGATCTTTGCCGGTTTCCCCGATGTGTTGCAGGTTGATACCTCGGTGAATTTGGAGGGGATGAAGCCGGTTTTGTTGCAGACCATGCAGGAAGCACTGCGGGCTTTTGACAAGATGCGGTCGGTAGAAGGCGAAAATATCCGGGAGGATTTCTGCGCGCGGCTGGAGAAGCTTGAGGTAATGCGCAATAAGCTTGGTGAAATTGCGCCAGGAATTGTATCTGCTTATCGGGAACACCTGCGGCAGACCATTGCCCAGGCCTTGGCGTCTCAGACGTTCGATGAAACCCGCCTGATACAGGAAACCGCGATTTATGCCGATCGGGTGGATATTACGGAGGAGATTGTCCGGCTCGAAAGTCATTTCGGACAATTTCGCCGGATTGTTGAGGATGCGGCAGAACCTGTCGGCCGTAAACTCGATTTTCTCATTCAAGAAATCAATCGGGAAACCAATACCATCGGTTCGAAAGCGAACAGCACGGAAGCTGCGCAACTGGTTGTGGACATGAAGAGCGAGATTGAAAAACTTCGCGAGCAGGTCCAGAATATCGAATAAAGAGGAGGATGCCTCATGGATATCAAACTCATAAACATTGGCTTTGGCAATATCGTATCAGCAAACCGCATCGTGGCTATTGTAAGCCCCGAATCGGCACCAATAAAACGCATCATTCAGGAAGCCCGCGATGGCGAGCGCCTTATCGATGCGACGTATGGCCGCCGCACCCGCGCGGTCATCATCATGGACAGCGACCATGTTATTCTGTCGGCGGTTCAGCCCGAGACGGTGGCGCATCGTGTCGATGTGGATGATGATACTGAGGCAAAAGCAGAAATAAAAGAGAAAGAAGACGAAGCGTAAGAATGAGCAGAGGATTATTGATTGTAGTTTCCGGCCCGTCAGGAACGGGGAAGGGAACGGTCTGCGGGGAACTTCTCGCGCAGACTCCAGAGCTTGCCTATTCTATTTCCGCTACGACGCGCAAGCCGCGTGAGGGCGAGGTTGATGGCAAGAATTATTACTTTATGGACAAAGCAGCCTTCGAGAAAATGATCGAGGAGGGTGGTTTTCTCGAGTATGCCAACGTCTATGGCAATTACTACGGTACCCCGATAGGAAAGATTGAGGAACGTCTCGCCGCTGGGGAGGACATTCTGCTGGAAATCGATACCCAGGGGGCCCTCAATGTCATGAAAAAGTGCCCGGATGGGCTCTTTATCTTCCTGCTGCCACCGTCCATTGGCGAACTGGAACGCCGCATCCGCGGACGCGGTTCGGAGACGGCAGAGTCCCTGGCAAAACGTCTGGGGGCAGCCAAGGAAGAGATTGCCATTGGCCGTCAATATGGCTATGTGGTAGTAAATGACACGGTAAAACGCGCGGTGGAGCGCATCAAGAGCATCATGGTTGCCGAGCACTGCCGTGTCGACAAGAATTACGATATATTTGAGGAGTTGGAACAGTAATGAAAGCAAATAACAATCCAGAGATGAGCATGGTAAATCCGTCCACGGATACGCTGATGAGCCAGGTGGACAGCCGTTATGGTCTCGTAGTCTGCGCATCCAAACGCGCCCGTCAGCTGCTCGATGGCGAAGAGCTCAAAGAGCTCAAATCCAAATCGACGAAGAATGTTACCAATGCGTTGGAAGAGATTGCCGAGGGCAAAATCAACTATCGCATTTCCAAAGCGGACCTTTAAGCTATGGAACTCGCAGGTAAGAAGATTGTCTTGGGCGTAACGGGCGGAATAGCCGCTTATAAGGCCGTAGAGATTGTCAGCCGCCTGCGTAAAGCAGGGGCCGAGGTTCATGTCATAATGACCCGGGAAGCCACTGAGTTTGTCACGGAGCTTACCTTCCGCGAAATCAGCGGCCAGCCCGTGGCCGTCGACATGTGGGACAAAGTCACGCATTTTAACGTGGAGCACATCGCGCTCGCGCAGCTTGCTGACCTCATGCTGATTGCACCGGCTACGGCGAACATCATTGCCAAGGCGGCGGTTGGCATCGCCGATGATATGTTATCGACGACGCTGCTGGCGACTAAGGCACCCATTTATATAGCGCCCGCCATGAATACGAATATGTATGAAAATCCCATCACGCAGCGCAACATCGCGGAGCTAAAGAATCGTGGTTTCCACATCATCGAACCAGCGGCTGGGCATCTGGCCTGCGGTACGAGCGGCAAGGGGCGTCTGCCTGAGCCCGTGGATATCGTGCGCATCGTAAGGGAAGCGTTGACAAGTCAGAAATTGACAAGTCAAACTTTGACCGGTCAAAAAATCCTGGTCACAGCTGGCGGTACGATTGAACCGCTTGATCCCGTGCGCTATATCGGCAACCGATCGACGGGACGCATGGGGTATGCCGTGGCAGCAGAAGCTGCGCGTCGTGGTGCGGACGTCGTGCTGGTTTCGGGACCATCGGCGCTGGCAGATCCCGTGGGAGTTCGTGTCATTCGCATCGAGACGGCTCGGCAAATGCGTGAGGCTGTTTTGCGGGAATTCCCGACGGCAGCGGCTGTCATCAAGTCGGCGGCGGTGGCGGACTATCGCCCAGCTGTGGTGGCGGACCAGAAAATCAAAAAGAGCGATGAGGGTTTGACGCTGAAGTTTGTGCGCAATCCCGACATTTTACTGGAGCTCGGTCAGAAAAAGGAGCATCAAGTGCTCGTTGGCTTTGCGGCTGAGACTTGTCAGGTCGAGGAATATGCGCGCAGGAAACTTTCCAAAAAGAATCTTGACTTTATCGTAGCGAATGACGTATCGGAGGCAGATGCAGGCTTTGGCGTTGATACCAACCGCATCAAACTCATTGACCGGTCAGGAAAGATGACGGCATATCCGCTCATGAGCAAAAAAGAGTTGGCTGGGATTATTCTCGATCATGTTGCGACTGTCTTGAATAACACGCAACAGATGTCTGCTCAACAAAAACAAAACTAGACTTTATTTATGTAACACTGTATAATAATATTTGTTATTGTACAGTGTTACATTTTTTTTGAGGGTGGGGATTATATGAAATTGTCAAGAAAAGCAAAAGTGTTGGCCCTGGGGATTGCGACGATGCTGGCAGCTGGTGCTATGGCTGGCTGTGGTTCGGAGCAGTCGGCGGGCAATAAGACCTATAAGATCGGCGTGGTCCAGCTCGTAGAGCATAGTGCTTTGGATGCCGCCAATAAGGGCTTTGTCGACGGGTTAAAGGAGCGTGGATTCGAGGAAGGAAAGAACGTGACCTTTGATCAGCAGAATGCGCAGGCAGATCAGTCCAATCTACAGAATATCGCGCAGCGGTTTGTCAGTGGCAAGATGGATTTGATTTGTGCGATTGCCACGCCGGCTGCACAGACCATTGCTAATGCCACGAAGGATATTCCCATCCTGGGCACGGCCATCACGGACTATGTGGGAGCAAAACTGGTGTCGAACAATGACCGTCCGGGGACCAATGTGTCGGGAACTAGTGACATGAACCCCATTAAGGAACAGATTGATTTGCTCATGAAGATTTGCCCGAATGCTAAAACGATTGGAACCATCTATTGTTCCAGTGAGGTAAATTCGGAAGTTCAGGTAAAGGCCATGAAAGATTATGCCGAGTCGAAGGGACTCACGGTAAAAATCGCTACGATTTCCACGGTCAACGATATTCAGCAGGCGGCTCAGAGCCTGGCCAGTGAGGTCGACGCTTTCTACGTGCCGACGGATAATATTCTCGCATCGGCAATGCCGAATCTCGTAGCAATCACGGATGCGGCCAAGAAACCGGTATTCTGCGGCGAGCCGAATATGGTCAAAGCAGGCGGCCTGGCTACGTATGGTATCGATTATTACAAATTAGGCGTACAGACGGGACACATGGCTGCCGATGTATTGGAGGGCAAGGCGAAACCAGCCGAGATGCCAATCCAGACCGCGCAGGATCTTACGGTCGTAATCAACAAAAAGAATGCGGCCGCTCTGGGGATTACGCTTCCAGCCGATGTCCTCAATGGTGCAGAAGTCGTAGAATAACAGCCGAGATTGACGCAGAGGGGCGTTTCGGATGCTGCTGCATTCGCTGCGCTCCTTTGTCATAAGTAATAGGAGATGCAAATATGGATTTAGTAATTGCTACGGTCTCACAGGGCCTGTTATGGGCACTGCTGGCAATCGGTGTGTATTTGACCTTCCGCGTCCTCGATATCGCGGATTTGACGGTCGAAGGCAGTTTTCCGTTGGGGGCTGCAACTGCCGCGACGCTCATTGTGGCAGGATATCATCCCCTCGTGGCTATTCTCGCTGCTTGCGTGACTGGTATGCTGGCTGGCGTAGTCACGGGCATTCTTTGCACAAAGTTCAAGATTCCCGCCCTGCTGGCTGGTATTCTTACGATGATTGCCCTTTATTCGGTAAATCTTCGCATTATGGGAAAAGCCAATCTGCCGTTGTTGCAACAGGATACGATTTTTACAATATGGAATTTGGGCATGGATAAGATGATGACTACTTTGGCGATTGGTGCTGTCATCGTTTTTGTGGTGGCGCTGCTGAATTATTGGTTCTTTGGCACGGAACTTGGGACCGCTGTCAGAGCTACGGGATTCAACCCGCATATGATTCGCGCCAATGGCATCAATACGGACAATATGATCGTATTGGGGCTTTTGCTGTCCAATGGCCTTGTGGCGATTTCGGGAGCCCTGGTCGCGCAGAGCAATGGCTTTGCCGATGTCGGGATGGGCGTTGGTACCATTGTCATTGGCTTGGCCTCGGTCATAATCGGGGAAGTGCTCTTTGGCACGCGCAGCTTCAAGAACTGCCTAATTTCCGTTATTCTGGGATCGATAGTCTATCGTGCCGTCATTGCCATCGTGCTGCAGATGGGAATGCCACCTAATGATTTGAAACTCTTCACGGCAATTCTAGTGGCGCTGGCACTTTCAATGCCACTTTTGCAGGCGCGTTGGAATAAAATTAGGAAAGGAGGCCGCTGAGATGCTTCATATCGAAAATATATCGAAGACATTCAATCCTGGAACAATCACCGAAAAGCTGGCACTGCATAACGTGAGTCTCCATCTTGCACCAGGAGATTTTGTTACCGTTATCGGCGGCAATGGCGCCGGTAAATCGACGCTGATGAATTCCATTGCGGGGACCTATCCCGTAGATGAGGGGCGTATCACTATCGACGGAACGGACATCACCAAATGGCCGGAGCACAAACGGGCAAAATACATTGGCCGGGTATTCCAGGACCCGATGATGGGAACGGCTGCTGGCATGATGATTGAAGAGAATCTGGCAATTGCTGCCAGACGCGGCAAATCGCCGACGCTTAAATGGAGTTCTTCGGCAGACAGCCGGCAGCATTTCCGGGAATTGTTAATGAGCTTGAACCTGGGATTGGAAGACCGGTTGGAATCAAAAGTAGGCTTGCTTTCCGGAGGACAGCGGCAGGCGCTCACGCTGCTCATGGCGACGATGGCACAGCCAAAACTATTGCTGCTCGATGAACATACGGCAGCGCTCGACCCGAAAACAGCCGAAAAAGTTTTGTCGCTTACGGATAAAATCGTCAAACAGCAAAAACTCACGACATTGATGATTACGCATAACATGCGCGATGCGCTTAAGTATGGCAACCGGCTCATCATGATGTATGAGGGGCATATTCTTTTCGATATTGATAGCGAGAAGAAAAAGAATCTTGGCATTAAGGATTTGCTGGCAATGTTTGAAAAGGCAGCTGGCAGTGAATTGAATAGCGATAGTTTGCTGCTCAGCTAAGAAGGTTAAGAAAACGAGTCTTGAGATATTCCAAGGCTCGTTTTTGCTATATGTACCGGTTACCGGATTTTGTACCAGTATCCGTATCTTGTACCAGCGTTCACAGGAAGTCATCACAGTTAAGAGGAATAGTAAAAGAGATAGAAAAGAATCGATTGGTGGGAGGTAGGTTCTATGAGCCCTGAGAAGCATGCATGGTGGAAAGAAGCCGTTATTTATCAGATTTATCCGCGGTCCTTTGCCGATAGTAATGGGGATGGCATTGGCGATTTGAATGGGATTACTGCGCATTTGGATTATTTGGCAAAACTTGGCATCGATGTAATCTGGTTGTCGCCGATTTATCAATCCCCCAATGATGACAATGGATACGATATTTCCGATTATCGGAATATCATGGCCGAATTTGGCACCATGGAAGATTTTGATCGGCTGCTGCGCGAAGCCCATGCACGTCATATTCGAATCGTGATGGATTTAGTGGTCAATCATACTTCGGATGAGCATCCTTGGTTTATTGAAAGCCGCAAGTCCAAAGATAATCCGTATCGGGATTATTATATCTGGCGGAATCCTACGGAAACAGGGGAGGCGCCGAATCACTGGGAATCCTGTTTCAGTGGTTCGGCCTGGCAGTACGATGCGTTGACCGGTCAATATTATCTGCACTGTTTCAGCCGCAAACAGCCGGATTTAAACTGGGAGAATCCCAAAGTCCGTGATGAGGTTTTTGATCTCATGGACTTTTGGTGCCGCAAGGGCATTGATGGGTTTCGGATGGATGTCATCTCGATGATCAGCAAAGACCAGTCGTTTCCCGAGGGACCTTTAAATGCCGATGGGTATAGCGATATGTTTTCCTATGTCTGCAATGGGCCGCGGGTCCATGAATACCTGCAGGAAATGAATCGGCGTGTCCTTTCCCAATACGATTTGCTGACGGTGGGAGAGACGGCTGGTGTTACCGTAGAGGAAGCCAAGAAATATGCCAACAGCGAAGGAACGGAGCTCGGGATGGTCTTTCACTTTGAACATACCGATGGGGCAGCCAACTCAGACGCTGTCTTTGGCAAATGGACGTATACACCACCCAAGCTCGCCTATGTTCGCAAAATCCTGAATAAATGGCAGCTTGAACTGGAGGGAAAAGCATGGGGGAGTCTTTACTGGGATAATCACGACCAGCCGCGGGTGGTATCGAGATTTGGCAACGATTCGGAGAAATGGCGCGTGAAGTCGGCAAAAATGCTGGCCACCGTCCTTCATCTGCAAAAGGGAACGCCCTATATCTATCAGGGAGAGGAAATCGGTATGACCAATCGTCATTTTTCCTCTGTTGACGATTGTGCGGATATCGAGGAGAAGAATGCTTGGCAACAGCTGGTGGTTGAGCAAAAACTCATCGATGGGAAAACCTTGCTGAAATGTTTTGACTGTGTGGCCCGAGACAATGCACGCACACCGATGCAATGGGATGATACGCCGAATGCAGGCTTTACGACCGGGAAGCCATGGCTGGCGGTGAATCCCAATTATACGGGCATCAACGTCGAGCAGGCGCTGGCAGATAAAGAGTCGGTCTTTTATTATTATCAGCGTTTGATTGAACTTCGGCATACCTTGCCCATCATCGTTTATGGCAGGTTTAAGCCACTGCTGGAGGATAGTGAGGAGATTTATGCCTACCAGCGGCTTATGGATGGTCAGGTTTTGACGGTAGCGGCAAACTGGACCGACAGGGAGGTAGCATGCCCGCTGTTTGCAGCCGATTCCTGTGAGGAGTTGATTTCCAATTATGACGTACATAAGGAAGGATTCTTGCAGCCCTATGAAGCACGCGTTGTGTGGGAGGCACGTCGTTAATCCGTCACAGCGAAACTTTTTTCGGTTATAGGCAGGAATATGTCGCAATTAGACGAATCTTTCAATTTATAAGGGAGTGAGTTTCGGAAGCGTAAGGGAGGGAAAACTATGTTTTTTATGAAATCCGTTCGGGGCAAATTGACGGCACTGTTCGTGCTGGTCAGTGTAACGGCTACTCTGGCGGTAGGCGGCTATTTCATTTACACGACGATTTCGGATAATGAAAAACTCGTAAATCAATATCGGCAGGAACTATCGGAACATTACGACCGCGAGTTAAAGTTACAGACGGAAGGCATTGTTTCGTCACTCAACGGCATCTATGCCCGCCAGCAGTCGGGGGAATTGACGGAAGAACAGGCAAAAAAATTGGCAAAAGACGTGATCCGTTCGGTTCGTTACGATGAGGGGAAAGGCTATTTCTTTGCCGATGAAAAAAACACCGGGATTTGTGTGGTGCATGCCGGCAATCCGAATGCAGAAGGCAAGATGCGCCGGGGCGAAAAAGATCCCAATGGTGTGCCGTATATGGAAAATATGTTGAAGGAAGGCCAGAAAGATGGCGGCGGCTTTGTGGATTTCTCCTATCCGAAACCGGGAGAGAGCCAGTCGCTTCCCAAACGCAATTATGTTTTGGAATTCAAACCGTATCAGTGGATAATCGGCACGGGCTCCTGGGTGGATTATATCGATGCGGAAGTAAATAAGTATATGGAAGAAAACAAGGAGGCTCTTTACCATAAGATTTTAATCTCGGCGCTTATTATCCTGGCTGTATCGGCCATCATGGCGCTGCTTGGCGTAAAGATTGCCCAGACTTTTGGCGATCCCATCAGCTTCGTGACGGGACGTCTGCAGAAATTTGCCAAAGGCGATTATCGCCAGGAAGCCGTAAAAGCGGAGTATGCAGAACGTGAAGACGAAATTGGTGAGATGATTGAGATCCTAAAGGTTCTCGGTGGCAATATGCGAACCCTCATGGGGTCAATCCGGGCGTCGTCGGAACATGTATCTTCGGATGCGGCAAATCTCAATGAGATGACGGCGCAGTCGGCAGCTGCCAGCCAGCAGGTGGCTGAATCGATTACCGATGTAGCCAGCGCCTCCAATAAGCAGCTGTTAGCGGTCGATGATGCCTCGAAGTCCATGGATACGCTGATGGATAAAATTGGCGGCATGGCCCATAACGCTCGCCGGGCGGCTGTTGAGACCAAGCAGGCTACGGAGAAGGCCCAGAATGGTAATGCCGTAGTTAACCGTACGGTCAAAGACATGGCCCGCCTCAGTGAGGTGGTGGGTGAGTCGGCCCGCATGGTTAATAATCTCGGGGAGCGTTCGGATACGATTGGCCGCATCACCGATACGATTTCGGGGATTGCGGAGCAGACGAATCTCTTGGCACTCAATGCAGCAATCGAAGCAGCCCGGGCTGGTGACGCTGGTCGTGGCTTTGCCGTAGTCGCTGAGGAAATCCGTAAACTGGCCGCACAGTCGGAAGAAGCTGCCAGCCAGATTGCTGAGCTCATCGGACAGATTCAGAAAGACACGCAGCAGGCGGTTGACAGCATGCATGAAGGTACGGACAATCTCGTCACAGCAAAAGACAGCGTCGAAGAAACGGGACGCGAATTCAACGATATTGTCGCCTTGGTTGAAAAAATTGCCAATCGCTCGCAGCAGATTGCGGACGCATCGAAAGAGGCTACCGATAGTGCTGATAGTTGTCAGTCGGCTATCCATGACATTGAGGGAATGAGCCGCAGTGTCGTAGCAAACTGTGAGACCGTATCGGCAGCAACGGAAGAGCAGACAGCATCGGTGCATGAAATGAATTCGAACAGTGAGCAGCTTGCCGAAATGGCCAAAAACTTGCAGCAGGAAGTCGAGAAATTCAAGGTTTGATGCTTGGTTTATGGTTACGATTGATGAGAATTATGAATTGGGTTCATAAAATTACCTTGACATTATGGTCCAGGTATCGTATGATGGAATCAATAAAGCTGAATATGAACTCATCCAGAGCAGTGGAGGGAATGGCCCGATGAAACTGCGGCAACCATTGACGTAAGTCAAAACGGTGCCAATTCCTTTAGGTTTTACCTATAAGATGAGAGTTAGGAAATCAAAGCTCTCGTTTTAACGAGGGCTTTTTCTTATGAATCGGAACGTTTGAGGCTATTCAGCAGAGATTAAGGAACTACTAGGGAGGTAGATTTAATGAGTAAGAAACGTATGCTTTTTACTTCGGAGTCGGTTACTGAAGGTCATCCGGATAAGATGGCAGACCAGATTTCTGACAGCATCCTCGATGCCATCCTGGCTGAGGATCCCATGGGCCGCGTTGCCTGCGAGACGATGGTAACGACGGGACAGGTACATGTAGTCGGCGAGATTTCGACGAAGTGCTATGTCGATATCCCGAAAATCATTCGCGATACGGTAAAGGAAATCGGCTATACGCGTGCAAAATACGGCTTTGATGCCGATACCTGCGGCATTCTCGTATCTCTTGACGAGCAGTCGCCGGATATCGCGCAGGGCGTCAACGAGGCTATCGAGTCCCGTGAGGGTGAGATGGATGCCGCTGAGGCCATCGGTGCTGGCGACCAGGGTATGATGTTCGGCTATGCGACGAACGAGACGCCGGAATTCATGCCGCTGCCGATTGCACTGGCGCATCGTCTGGCCCGCCGCCTGACGGAAGTCCGCAAGAACGGCACGCTGCCGTACCTGCGTCCGGACGGCAAGACGCAGGTCACGATTGCCTATGAAGACGGCAAGGCTGTAGCTGTCGAGACCATCGTCATTTCGACCCAGCACGATGAGGACGTAACGCTGGAGCAGATTCGCAAAGACCTCATCGAGCAGGTCATCAAACCGGTGGTTCCGGCAGAACTCCTCAAGGACGATACGAAAATCTTCATCAACCCGACGGGCAAGTTCGTCATCGGCGGCCCGCAGGGCGACTCGGGCCTCACGGGCCGCAAGATTATCGTCGACACCTATGGCGGCTGGGCTCGTCATGGCGGCGGTGCGTTCTCGGGCAAAGACCCCACGAAGGTTGACCGCAGTGCTGCCTATGCTGCCCGCTATGTAGCCAAGAACGTTGTTGCTGCAGGTCTTGCGGACAAGTGCGAGGTTCAGCTCGCTTACGCCATCGGCGTCGCTTATCCGGTATCCATCATGATCGATACCTTTGGCACGAATAAAGTGGATGAGGAGAAGATCGAGGAAATCGTAAGCCGCAACTTCGATTTGCGTCCGGCTGGCATCATCAAGATGCTTGACCTGCGCCGCCCAATCTACAAACAGACGGCTGCCTATGGTCATTTCGGCCGCACGGATGTCGACCTGCCGTGGGAGCACACGGATAAGGCGGATACGCTGAAAAAAGAAGCAGGACTCTAATCGGTTCTTTATTGATAGAAACGCCTTTTCTCCGATTGCTGGGAGAAAAGGCGTTTTTATTAAAAAAACATTGACAAGCCAACGGGTCTATACTAGAATTTATATTGTTACTTTGTATGTAGACAGCGTATATCTTGAGTTTTATGGATACCAACGTGTATCCATTTTGTTTATTAGGAGGCAGATTACACAGAATGAGTATGATGACCAATGACAAGCTGAGAAATATTGCAATTATCGCCCACGTCGACCATGGTAAGACGACGCTGGTCGATGCAATGCTCAAGCAGAGTCACGTTTTCCGTTCCAATGAGCAGGTTGCTGAGCGTGTCATGGACTCCGGCGATATCGAGCGTGAGCGCGGTATCACGATCCTGTCCAAGAACACGGCAATCATGTACAACGACATCAAAATCAACATCGTTGATACGCCGGGCCATGCGGACTTCGGCGGCGAGGTTGAGCGTGTCCTGAACATGGTTGATGGTGTCGTTCTGCTCGTCGATGCATTCGAGGGCCCGATGCCGCAGACGAAATACGTTCTGCGCAAGGCACTCGAGCAGGGCCTCAAGCCGATCGTTGTCATCAACAAGATCGATAAACCGAACCAGCGCGTAGACGACGTTTACGATGAAGTCCTCGAGCTCTTCATGGAGCTCGATGCCGATGACGATCAGCTCGACTTCCCGGTCATCTATGCTACGGCCCGCGATGGTGTCGCCAAGTACAAGATGGAAGACGACAATGCAGATCTTACGCCGCTGATGGAGACCATCGTCAAAGAGATTCCGGCACCGAAAGGCGATCCGGAGGCTCCGCTGCAGATGATGGTCACGACGCTCGAGTCTGATTCCTTCGTTGGCCGCGTGGCTATCGGCCGCATCATCCGTGGTACGGCGAAAACGAACCAGAACGTTGTCCTCATCAATGGCGATCAGACGATCAAAGCCAAAATCGGTAAGGTATTCGTTTACCAGGGCCTCAAACGCGTGGAGACCGAGTCGGCCAGCATGGGCGACATCGTTGCTCTGACGGGCCTCGGCGATGTTTCCATCGGCTACACGGTTGCCGATGCCGAGAATCCGGAGGCTCTGCCGACGATCAACATCGACGAGCCGACGCTTTCCATGACCTTTGGTGTCAACACGAGCCCGTTCGCAGGCCGTGAGGGCGAGTTCGTTACGTCCCGCCATCTGCGCGATCGTCTGTTCAAAGAGATTGAGACGAACGTTGCCATGAAGGTCGAGGAGACGGATTCTGCCGATGTCTTCAAGGTTTCCGGCCGTGGTGAGCTGCATCTTTCCATTCTCATCGAGACGATGCGCCGCGAGGGCTATGAGCTGCAGGTCGGTAAACCGGAAGTTGTTTACAAGACCATCAACGGCCAGCTCTGCGAGCCGATCGAGAACCTGACGGTCGAGGTACCGCAGGAATTCATGGGCGCTGTTATGGAAGGCCTCGGCACGCGTAAGGCTGAGCTCGTCAACATGACGGAGACAGCTGGTTACATGCGCCTTGAGTTCACGATTCCGGCCCGCGGCCTGATTGGTTTCCGTTCCGAGCTCCTCACGAGCACGAAGGGCAACGGCATCATGAACCATGTCTTCCACGGCTATGCTCCGTACAAAGGCGACATCCCGGGCCGTACGCGCGGTTCCCTCGTTGCTTTCGAGCAGGGTGAGACGACGGGCTATGGTATCTTCACGCTGCAGGATCGCGGCACGATGTTCGTCGGCCCGGGCGAGGCCGTTTACGAAGGCATGATTGTCGGTGAAAACTCCCGTGAGAACGATATCGACATCAATCCGTGCAAGAAGAAGAACGTATCCAACATGCGTACGTCGTCTTCGGATGAAGCCATCCGCATCACGCCGCCGCGCATCCTGTCCCTTGAGCAGGCTATCGAGTACATCAACAGCGATGAGCTTGTCGAGGTTACGCCGGAGCACGTCCGTCTGCGCAAATCCATCCTTGACCGTACGGTTCGTGGCCGTAATGCCAAGAATGCTCGCAAAGGCTGAGATTAAAATCAAATAGTTACAACATAGCAGTCCTGCTGGAAAAATAAAATTTTTTTCAGCAGGACTTTTGCATTTGAGCGCGAAGTATGTTATCATGTTGATAGTTGAATTGTGAATTATGTTGATAACATGGATAAGTCTCCGCAAGGCACGTCTAATTCGTGTGAATTAATTGAAGCTGTAAAATTGGAAGGACGAGATGATATGGGCGTAGGCGCTATTTTGGAAGAGAAATTCTCTAAACTTAGAGATATACTGATGCCGATTGAGGATTTCGGCGAAATTGAGGAAGATTACGCTGAAATGAAAAAAACTTCGGCAGTAAAGGAAGCACCAGCAGCTCAGAGTTACGCTGAGGAACTGAAGGTATCTAATGGTGGTACGGTTCGGTTTGACCGTTCGGGTTATCAGACGGGATCTTATCAGCATCATGAGTCGAATCGTCCGCAGTTGACGGTTCATACGACGAAAACGCCGGCATTGAAAGTGCAGATTTATGCACCGAGCACCTTTGACCAGGTGGCTGCCATTTCGGATGATTTGAAGGCAGGCAAGGCTTGTGTCGTAAACTACGAAAAGGTCGAAGATGCTGAGCAGCGCCGCATTTGTGATTTCGTCAATGGTACTTGCTATGTCTTGGATGGCTGCGCGAAGCGCATCTCAGACAAGATTGTTCTTTACGTGCCGCAGGGTGTGGATGTAACAGAAGCCATGACGGTTGCGTTGACGGATTGATTTGCCCGTATTGCATTGTTGATGATGGGACCAGGCAGACGCTTTGACTGCCTGGTTTTATTTTTATGTTTACCTATTATAACCGGTTATGTTAAATGAGTGAGGGATTCCTATGGAACAGAACAATGAGATTTTGGAAGGCGTACTGAGTGAATTTGAGAAATTGGCTGCGATTCCACGCAAATCCGGCCATGAACAGGCAGTCAGTGACTTCCTGAAACAATATCTGACCGAGGCAGGCTTTACGGTCGTGCAGGACGAGAAGAATAACATCATTGCCGATAGGCCGGCCAGCAAGGGCTTTGAGAAGGCACCGCTGACAATCCTGCAGGGCCATATGGATATGGTCTGTGTGGCCGAGAAGGGCTATGATTATGATCCTCTCAAGGATCCCATCAAGCTCGTGCGTGGCGAGAAATATCTGGAAGCCGAGGGCACGAGCCTCGGCGCCGATGATGGTATCGGCGTAGCGGAAGCTATGTATATCATGAAAAATGCCAAGGAGCACGGCCCGCTGCGCATGATCGTAACAGTCGATGAGGAGCAGGGCATGACGGGGGCCATCCACCTCAGTGCCGAGCACCTGAAAGATGCCAGCTTCCTCATTAACTGCGATTCGGAAAATTACGATGAGCTGACGGTCGGCAGCGCAGGCAGCATCAACCTGGATTTCTCGCGTGAGCTTATGCGTGAGGCAGCAACGCAGATGAACAGCTGGAAAATCGAAGTCAAGGGGCTGCTCGGCGGTCACTCGGGTGAGCGCATTGGCGACGGCCGCGGCAACGCTATCCGCACGCTGGCGTTGGCGCTGCTGGCCCTGCAGGCTAAAGGCAAGGTGGAATTGGCAGATTTCCAGGGCGGCAAGGCACGCAATGCCATTCCCGATGATGCTACGGCGGTAATCGTCACGAATCTTGATGAGACGGCAGTAAATGAGGTGCTCGCCGCTGAGAAAGCACGCTTTATGCAGAACTATGGCGCAGTCGATCCGGGCATGGAGTTCGTCCTGACAGCGGCTGACAAGCCAGCTCAGGTACTTAAAGCTGGCGATGCGCAGCGCCTGCTCCGTCTGCTGACTATCCTCCATACGGGCGTCTATGCGATGTCGACGGTTATCCCGGGCCTTGTCGAGACCTCGGCGAACCTCGGCGTCGTAGCCATGGACGAAAAGAGTGTCAATGTCCAGTTCTTCCCGCGCTCGGCTATCGATGGCAAGAACGATGAATTTGCGCTGATGGCGCAGGAATACGCAGCACTGACGGGCTTTACGGCTCATATCGGCACGAAATCACCAGGCTGGAAGGAAAACAAGGACAGCAAGCTCGCCAAGATCATGGCCGAGACCTTCAAAGCCCAGAATGGCAAGGAAATGAAAGTCGAAACTATCCATGCTGGCCTTGAGTGTGGCTGGCACTTCCTCAAGAATCCGAACCTCGATATGGTATCGATTGGCGTTACGACCATCGACATCCACAGCCCGAAAGAGCGACTGTTGCTCGAAACGGTAAAACCGCAGGTAGATCTCATCGTCGAGACCTTGCACAAGATTGCAAAAATGTAATACAATAGAATAGATTTATAATTAACGGCCTTCCCTTAGTGGAAGGCTGTTGCTTTATGGGAAAATTTTATAGGAGAAGGGGATTTGATGAAAAAAGAATTACAGACACGATATGGAAGTCCAATTAAAAGCAGTGAAGGGGGGATATAAGTGGGCGTTGGTATTATGATAGGAGCGGATATCCCTGTACGACACCAATTGCGAAATTGAAAGAGGTATATAATTATAAGGGAAATAGCTCCTATGTTCAATTAGAGCATAAGGAATTTATATTGTTAAAAAATGGTCGGTTGATTTTGACCAGCTATGTTCCCGGTTGACGTTAGAAATTCTGTGACTGTCGTAAACAGTATCGATATGTTTTTTAGAGGGAGATAGATGATGAAACGATTAACATGGCTAATGGCCGTATTGACGATTATGACTACCAGCGTTTGTAGTGCGATGCAGATGCAACAGCCAGTGGAAATAGGAGCTGTATCCTTGCTGCCTATGGGTTATTATGAAGTCAAGGGAGCGACAGCGCATGAAGGGGTTCCGTTTAAGAATGTGAAATATCTGACGTCTTATCCGTCATTACGAATGGGTAATGTTAGTAAAATATTTGATAAAGGCGTGGCCTGTTTTGGCAATGGAGAGGATTGTATTTACGTCCATTATGATGCGCGCGATGGAAGGGCAACGTATCTGCCTAATAAAAGCAACAGTTTCGTGTCTAAGATTGGCGGTAAAGATTTTACAAATAGCATCGATATAACGGTATCCGTAATGACACATATCAATTGCATCAAAACGGATTCAGATGAAACGATGTACCTGCTGGTTAACGAAGACGCAAGCGCTCTTACAGGCATAACGTATACGCTGATTGGCAGGCGTAGTGATGGCAGTTATGTAAAATATTTTGACACCGATGATATAATAGGCAGATATTATGCGAAAAAACGAGAGATTAAAATGCAAAGCATAAAAATCGAAAACGATGAAATTATTTGTGATTACACCGTAAACCGATACGGTTATGTAGGGCCAAATTATAGGAAAACTTATGAAGGGTATGGGAGGCTTTGTTTTAAATGGGATGATAAGGCAAAATGGTTTGGTGTTGCAAATAAGACATGGTGAGTTAATCATTCCGTAATGGTGATTTGTCTTGGGTAAAGGAAGCGATATTATGCTAAGCCGGCGTTCGTTTATGCGGGGGTTGTTTATTGGCCTTGGTGCTCTGGTCTTTGGTGGCTGGCAAAAGTTGTTAGGGGCAACTGGGCAGGGCTATTACCGGATCGTGGTGCTCGGCGATCCGCATCTTCCAGTGCGGGTGGCCAAACATCCTGATTTTGCCGAGCAGCAGGCGATCTTGTTGGCCAAGAATGACGTTATTGCTGACATCAATAGCTGGGACGATGTGACGGCTGTTGCTGTAGTGGGGGATATCGTTGAACAGCGGGGCGTAAAGTCAGAATACGATTACATCCAGTCCTTCTTTGGGAAATTAAAAAAAGAGCTTTGGGTGATTAACGGCAATCATGAATTCCTTTATGAAGATGAACTCTCATCGAATGGTAGGATAAAACCAGCTAGCTCCGAGGTTCGTCAGCAGAAGCTGGATGCTTTTGCTAGGTTTTGGCAATTACCGCGGCGCTGGTATGCCAAAGACCTAGGCGGCTATCATCTGATTTTCCTGTCGACGGAAGGTCCCCTGCCGACACAAATAGGAGAAACGCAGCTGGCCTGGTTTGAACAGGAACTGGCGGCGCATCGCGACCAAAAGACGCTGGTCTTTTTCCATGGTCCTTTGAATCATACACTGCTGACGTATCATAAGTCCGTCAACACCGAGCGTTCGATTGCCATGCCGGCGGACAAGATCGATGCTATTCTCGCGAAAAATCCCCAGGTAAGACTGTGGGTGTCGGGGCATACGCATACCCCTAGCCACAATCCAAGCTTTGCCAATAACGAAATCAATTTCTATAACGAGCATACCTGCAACATCCATAACGACTGTATGGACAAAAAGAAGATAACGACCAACTCGATATACCTGTACCCGGATCATATCGAAGTGCGTACCTTTGACCATCATAAGAAATGCTGGCTAGAGGAAATAGATCGGTCATTTTGACCAATGTCATATAAAGGAGTAGAAATATACTGTGAACAAGAGTTTAATATTAGGAGCAGCAGTTGCCCTGACTTGTGTAACTGGTTCGGTTGTGCAACAGCCCACGGTGGAAGCTGGAAGTATATGGTGGCAGGGAACGAAAAGCCAAGAGGAGAATGCCCACCGCCTTATCGTCAAAAAATTAGGTGGCGAGGAGCCGGTAGCGGACTCAGAGAAAGCCAAGGAACAGGCTCGCGTCGTTCATCACCTGCAAGAGCGGATTTGCAACGTGAATGGCATTGAAATCACTAGCGATAAATTTACATCCGATAAGGATTTCAAAACCAAAATTCACCCAATCGAGGTCATTGACAATTATCATGAAGGCGGATACTCCGTGGGGGCTGGTTATATTTACCTCGGCGTTGATTGCTTCCGCATGTCTCCCGATAACAGCCATTTTGACAATATGGCAACCTCGATGACCATTGCTCATGAGATTGTCCATGGCATTAAGGGGCACAGCCAGCCCTGTTTTATATGGGAAAGTGATTCTCATGAAATCAATGCCGAAAAGGGGAGTATTGAATTGACCGACAAACTCCCGGAGGGCGGCTGGGGGATGTACCTCGTTGACCGGGTGAATCATGGGAATGCTTATCCTAACTCGAACAAGAGTATCATGAAATCTTTGGCGAAAAAGACCAATGGTAAAATCACGATTAAGGCGCCGGAGGAACTTTACTACAACGCCAGCGATGGCAAGCCATACCGCCTGGTAGTGGGCAGTCGGACTACCGATACCGAAGATGCTTACTTTGGTGGCCAGCTTGCCTACTGCATCGCCAAAGACGCATTGACGCTCAACAGCATACAGATCATGGAAAATAATCTTCGCGACGTAATCAATTTCGATGCCGACTATTTGCTCGTCTGCAAGTCCGATAAATTGCCGAATGGCTATCGGATACTGGCGGGAATCGGACGTAAAGGATACACCGTGGCGTATAAAAACGATGTGTATTCGGATTTGGACACCTTAAAGGACTATGTGCGAAACGACAGTCCAATCGGCAAATACGAAGAGCTGGAAAAGAAAGGTATTCCGGCAGGTGGGCCATTTGTCTGGAGAGCTTGGCTCGCTTGTGCGGTAGCTCATGACGTGGAGAAAAACAAAAAATGACTGGAAGCTACTTTGGTTGGGGGCAGTTTGTGCGAAGTTCCTGGCAGATTTGCTGATATTGGGCAGTGTAGAGACTGTCTTTCTCCCAAATAAAGGTGAAATCGTGTTGCATGGTAAAGCCTTTCAGGGGGATTTCCTGTAATACCCCCTGAGCGAGTTCGGCTTCGACTGCGCGACGATATAGAAAGGAAATTCCGCAATCATGAGAGAGCAGACCGATGATGGTATGCATGTTTTCAACTTCCATGTTGTGGATGAAATCTTCGGTTCGAAGACCATGTAAGGCCAGATTACGCTCGAGAATCTCACGGGTTCCTGACCCTTTTTCGCGCAGCAGCAGCCGTTCTGCGAGCAGGTCGTGGAACGTAGTGGGCTGGCCACAGGCAAATACATGTCCGCTGGCACAAACGCCGATGTAGTCCTCGGTGCTGTAAGGAAGACAGAAGTAATCGTGTGGCGGGAAATACCCCTCGACAAGTGCCATCTGGATGCGACCGGCGGTGAGTTGTGCCAATAGTTCCTTCGTGTTGCCAAAGCGCAAGCGGATGTTAACCCCTGGATGCGCAGCTTGATAGGCGGCAAGTGGAGCGATGATGGCGTATTCGCCGACCGTCATCGTGACTCCGAGGGACAATGTGCGGATGCCGGACTGCTCACTTAAAAGCTCTGCGGCGAGAGCTACCTCGTCGTTTTCCATCGTCTTGCAGCGTTCATAGAGAATGCGGCCTGCGGGGGTTAGTTCCAATTTTTTATTGGCGTAAAGAAAGGCTTTGATTTGGTAATAGTCTTCCAAATAACGGATGTGTTGCGAGACGGCAGGTTGGGTTATGTTTAATCGTTTTGCGGCTTGGGTGTAGTTCATGGTTTGACAGACGCATAGAAAGGTTTTGATGCGAAAGTCGAGCATAAAAAGCCCTCCTTATTCATAAGAATATTTTATAGCTGTATCATAACATATAATTTTACATTTTCAAAAGAACCTTTTATAATTTTCTCATCAGCTGAAATCAAGGGCCCGTTTTTATGAGGGATACGATGACTTTTTTACGCAATCATTCACTAGGTATTTTTATTTGTTTTTGGGTGGCACTGCCGGCCTGGCTGCTGGGGCAGCGTTTTCCTATTATCGGTGGTGCGGTGCTGGCAATTCTTTTTGGGATGGGCATCACTTCGGTTTGGAAGGATCATGGCACGGCGCAGCCGGGCATCAATTGGACGTCAAAGATTATCTTGCAGTCGGCTGTTGTTTTGTTGGGTTTTGGCATGAACCTTGGGGTCATTGTCAAAACGGGTATCTTTTCGCTGCCGATTATCATCAGTACGATTACGACATCGCTGGTGGTGGCGTGGGGCTTGCATCGTCTGCTGAAAATACCTCGCAATACTTCGGCGCTTATCGGCGTTGGTTCGTCAATCTGTGGCGGCTCGGCTATTGCGGCGGCAGCACCTGTTGTCAAAGCGGACAGCAATGAAATCGCGCAGTCCGTTTCGGTTATTTTTCTGTTTAATGCAATGGCGGCACTTTTATTCCCGCTACTCGGGCATGTGATTGGTTTCGATACGACGGCGGGAGAAGCCTTTGGTATTTTTGCCGGCACGGCGATTAACGACACATCCTCGGTTACTGCAGCCGCTGCCACCTGGGACAGCATGTGGGGCTTAGGCACGCAGACACTCGATGAAGCTGTGACCGTAAAGCTCACGCGAGCACTAGCCATCATTCCCGTTACGCTTATGCTTGCCGTGTTCGTAGCGAAAAAAGAGGCAAAGCCGACGGAAGGCAGTTGGCTGGCGACGTTTCGCTTCAAGCGGGCCTTTCCCATGTTTATTTTGTACTTTGTTCTGGCGGCCGTATTCACGACCGTTTGCCTGCAGGCTGGCGTGAGTGGAGAGGTGTTTCAGCCGCTCAAGGAGCTAGCGAAATTCTTCATTGTCATGGCGATGGCGGCTATCGGGCTTAACAGCAATATCGTAACGCTTATAAAATCGGGAGGGAAACCGATTCTTTTAGGTGCTTGCTGTTGGGCTGGCATTACGGTAGTCAGTCTTTTGGTACAACATGTATTGGGAATATGGTAATTGTTATAGTAGCAAATAGCAGATCTGTGGCGCGTGGTAAAACGTGTCACAGATTTTTTTTGCCCTGCGAGGTGCTTCCTTAGGGCAGTAGTTGGCAGGTTTATCGAGGGAGAGACGCGAATAAAGAGAATAAGAATCGCAAAGCAGGAGAGAGGGACACATATGTTCAAATGGGTAAGGCAGCATTGGCAGAAAACTTTGGGGATAATCAGTGCTGCGATTTTGCTGGCAGTTTTTCTAGTCTTGGAAATCTTTAGTCGTGGAGCGGCAACGATTTTCAATCAAGCCATGGTAGAACAAGATATGTTGAAGGGAACAATCACCGCGGAAAAAATCATTGCCCATGTAACCGGCGATGTGGATTTTACAGGTCTTGAGTGGCGCGATGGAGAAGGGCGTTTGATCTTGCGGGTACCGGAAGGTCATTTTTATGTGCGACTATGGGACGTGGTGACCGGACATATAAAATCAACAACCCTTCAGGAACTGACCTTAAAAGATGCCGAAGTGTCGATTCATCTGGCCGATGACATGACGGTGGATTTCGTTCGCAATTCCAAAGATCTGCAAAAACTTCAACTCGAAGATGAGGATTGGCAGAAAAAGGTTAGTTTGGTGGGGAAAAGTGAGGAAGAACGCAAACGGATCGGAGAATTCCACCGGCGGAAGCGCGCCGAAAAAATGGCGACGCAGTGGAAAAATTTCGATCGCACGGGCAAGAAAATCCGTATGGACCTAAAGCTCGAAGATTGCCGGCTGGAGGTCTTTTATAAAGATCGGCATTATTTGTTGTCGGGAGTAAATCTAAAGACCGCGATCAATACGGACAAACGAATGGACCTTGAGATTAATACCGGACGGTTTGGCGGTACGATGATTGGCAGCAATATGAATTTAAAAGGGACGGTAGATTTTCAAGATAGCGAAGTGCCGATAGGGGATTTGAAATTGAGCTTTGTCGATGTAGATCCTTCTTCGTTAGGACTAGGCGTTCACGTGCATGATAAAATGACCCTCGATAGTCATTTAACGGGCCCGCTTAATGCGATTCATGGGGATGGAAATTTAAAAATGGCAGAACTTCATATCCCTGGCCTCTATTTTCAAGAAGTCAACGGCAGCATAAGCTACGATGGCGAGAAGCTGGATTTTAAAAACGTAACGGGCAATGTGTATGGCGGCAAATTACAGGCGGAAGGCACGTACGACCTTGATACCCGCTATTATCAGATTCATGCGTTAGGGAAAGATTTGCAATCGTCCAAGGCCTTGCCGAATAGTCACTTGTACTGCAATGTCATGGTGGATATCTATATGCAATCGAAAGGCAGTGCCAAAGACGCAACTGCATCGGGGAATTTTACCTCTGGCGAAGGACGCTATCGAAGGCTTCCCGTCAAGCGCATCACGGGGGCTTTTCAGCAGTCCTATCGCGATTTGCGATTTTATGATGTCATAATAGAATTTGCAGGATTTAGTGTGGCTACCGACGCATTGGAGATTAAGGACAAAAAACTAAGTCTTGGCCCGATTTTCGTAAAAGACAGTAGTGGCAAGGATATCCGTACATTAGACCTTGGGCGAAGATAAAAAATGGCGCAGTGGATAGCGCAGATGGAGGGCGAGGGTGAAGTGCGCCCAGGCGGCTATGTAGTTGCCATGACCAGCTCCGGCACCAGTGTCACATCAGATATTCTTATCCTGAAGAAACGAGAAACACCTCTTAATATCACGCATGATAAAAACGGGGAAATCTAAGGAACGGAATATCCTTTATTGAAATGCATTTTTCATATAGCTTACACATAAGAAATAAATATATATATCCATATTTAGTAAATCACAAATTCAGTGGTAAAAAATCAGTTCATCCTGATGATATATCTATGATGATAATATGCAATATAATAAAAAGTTGGTGGTAAAATTACAGATATAATATAAATTGTAGTAGTGAGGTTTAATTATGTCTAATTATATTTATAACATGATAGTATGTTCTAAAGTAGACTTTTATAGATTATTTAGATATACATCGTATAACAAAGGAGAGCCAATACCAAATATATCATTTAATAAATTATTCGATATTCATTCTTTGGATGATGATTATGATAAAATAGGAACGCCGATATCCTATGGTTGGGGATATAATTATATAAGCCGTTCTGATGATAAGTGTATTCTAAAATTTCTAACACGAAATTACTATCCAATAGAAGCAATAATAAAGGCTATTGAATTATCAAATGATATAGAGTGGTATGTAGTAGAGGAAAATCAAATTTATGTATCTAAATTCTATTGGAATAATAATGTAAAAGAGGCGGTTTTATACATAGAAAAAGATTACAGTGATTGGTACGATAAATATATAGAATTTGAGGATGCTTTATTCGAAGAAAACGAAGCAGATTGCGGAGTATGGTATTTTTTGAAAAGTAGAAAAAATAAATGGGCAGAATGGAATAGTAATGATAATTTCTCTCGATATAGGGATAATTGTGCATATAATGTAAAATATCCCTTCTCAAAAGATACATAACTTAGCAATAAAGCTGTTGATGTATATGATGTGAAAATGGAAGGATAATTATGAGAGTAATTGATATATGGCCAAAATGGAATAGTGTAAAGTTACCACCAATTTATAAACGACACGGACGTGAATGCTACCTTGACCCCATTAGAAAAAAACTAATCTACATTACCCCCGAAGAAGAAGTAAGACAACGTGTGATTTCTTACCTCTCTGAAGTATTGCATGTCCCATTAAGGGTAATTACTTGTGAGACACATTTATCGAAGTATGGATGTAAAACAAATAAAAGAGCCGACCTTATCATACATGCGTTTAATAGTGAAGATAAACTTTTTTATCCGATAGCAGTTATAGAATGCAAAAGTCCAGACGTTTATATTTCTGACAAAGAAGTACATCAAGTTGTAGAATATGCTGATTATCTTGAAAGTGATTATGTAGTAATTGTAAACGGTGTAGATATTATTTGTTGGCACTATGATAAAAATACAGATGAATATGTTCCAATTAGCGATTTACCTGATTATATAGAACTTTTACATGGTGTATATGATGTATTGCCAGAAATAGGGCCACTTCCTCCGCGTACACCATATGATGAACTTCAAAACGTACTTGAAGATTACTATGATTTCAATACTATTGGTGAAAGTACTGATATAGAAAAAGCAATTCCTATGGTCAATTTATGTGTGTGTTATTTAGATACTACACACAAAATGACAGCAAAAAAATATAATAATTTTTCTTTGATAGAAGATTACGGAATCAGACGGGTAACATACGGAAACGCATCAGGAGGAACCTTTAGCGGTGATTATCGGTCTTTTCTTATAGAATACAACGGAAGTACTGAAATGGTTTCGGTTGCATTAAGTACTTACGTTACTTATGCTAAGCCAGATATTGTGAAGACTTGCTTAAATGTCGCAATTGATAATGAAAAGGTAAGCCATCATGCTTTACAATATGTTATTGACGAGAACATGGTAGTAGGAAAAGATGAATATAAATTCTATCATCATGGAAGAATTGCAATTGGAAGAATAGGTTCTGGCAAAGTCAATGAGCTAAAAGAGTTCGTCCGTTCAAATTGCCCTGAGCTGATTGATTCCAATCAATTTTATTTAGGTTCTTTACCTAAAAATCAACTATGGTACCTAGATAGCCCTGTTGTGGCTAATTTCTTTGCCAACCTAATTGCTTATTCTTTAATTCGGGATGCTTATCGTGAATATGTAAAGAACAGAGCAAACAAATTCTGATGTAACTGGTTCACACGGAGGACGATAAAATTGGTTAATTTTAACAATTACAGCAGTGAAGCCCATGCCAATTTTGTCATGGACTATGGTTACTGGCACAAAGCAGACCCTAAACGCGCTGCCTTTGTATATCTATTAGGTATATTGAAAGTAACAAGAGAACATATTAGATATATTTTCAATTTTGAAACCGAGGAAATAAATACTGAATGCCTTTCGTATGCTTGGATTACTCCTCTAGCACGACGAACTATCATGCTGGCATACAACCTTTACACAAATTGGATACCTGAAGAATATCCTGAAGACTGTTCACCATCAGCGATATTTGACCATGATAAGATTCGAGAATTTCTTATTGAAGGGGTCAGACTCAGATATAAAGAGAAGTTAGGCGGATGAAATAACGCAACAATTTTCTTTGTAGGTTTACAATGATACACTCGTCATATTGCGACAAAAAGTTCTTTTGTGGTAGAATTTTTCAGGGAATACTAGCAATAGCGAATTTTTGGGGGAGGAATTCTATTTGGCTACTACGAAGAAAACGGCTGCAGTAAAGAAGACCGCAACTGCTGCAGCTAAGAAGGCGGTTAAGACTGTTGCTGCCAAGGTGGCAGATGCCGCGGTGACAACTGCTGTTACAAGGGCGAAGACAACCACTAAGAAAGCCACCAGCAAGAAGTATGCATATATCTTCTTCAACTGCAATGACAATAAGGATGCGCATTCCATGAATGCCCGTTACAACAATGAGGTTTTCGCAGATACGACATCCGGCAGAAAAGCATTGTTGGCAAAGGTTGAGGCAGAAGTAGTTGCTAGTTGCGTAAATATTGCGGACAAAGATGCAGTGGAGCATGATATTCTCAAGGGTGATCCCACTGAAGCCAGCAGCAAGATTCAGTATGGCGATATTGAACGCATGATATTCATGGCATAAATCATAGTGACTCTTTGCAAAAGAGGGCCACTTTTATAATACGAACCTTCCAAGAAGCTGTCTTTGACGGCTTATTTTTTTGCGTTGAGTAAAATATTGTATAGTTTTTCAACCCCTAATCAGATTTACAATACCCTCATAGGAGGCGATAAATAATGCTATATGTTGCAAGGGACGGTGTCGGGGAAATTACGGCTATCTGTAATAACTCGACCACCGCCGAAAACTTACGGGCACTCATTGACGATAGTATCGAGGAAGTGCCAACTGCCGGAGCGGCAGAGGATTATGTTTTTACCATTGACGGCAGGGCTGGCTCCCAGCACATTGCCACCAGTGGAGCGGAGGTAGTGGATTTCATAACTTCCACACCGGGCATCGAGTTCAAGAAGGATAGTCAGTTTTACGGCTTGCCGCAGGATGAAGCCATGGCGGCTATTCAGATTTGGCTGGATGATGGCCACATGGCCAACGAACTAACCGAAGAGCTAAACGGTGCCTTAGTAAGTGAGTATAGGATAAACACCATATATTCCAAGGCTGCCCCTATGCTGGAAGGGCGAGATATTGACACTGCATTTAAGGAAATGTATGGCCGAGATTACCATGAGACAGCAGAAAAGGAGAAACCCACTATGAATCAGTACATGAATGAAGAACCGGAGATGGATGAAGCAAACATCGCCAGCATGATTGCTTCCATGGAAGGTTATATGGAAGATGTTAAGGAAGCGGCCCCGGCAGAGGCTTATGAACAAGTTGCTGCACCTGCAGAGGAACTTAAACAGCACATTGAAGATTGCCGAACCGCAGAAGAATGCTTTGGGCCTGAGCCTGCAATTCGGGAGGGGTATCAGCCCAAGCATGAGGAAGTATGCGACAGTTTAGATAATCTTTCCAAAACCTACCAATCTGAAAACACCTCTACGGAAGCCAAAGCCGTAGCCTTAGACCACAGTCTATGAGTGATGTGGTACAGGTCAATGAGCGTTACTTTTATGTAGACAGCGTAGGTTTTCAGGAACTTAACGTCAAGCCCTTCAAGGATATGGAGCTTATGACCCCGGTTTCCAACGAGAAAATCGAAAAGACCATAACTGCAGACCGGGAAGCCATAGGTGCAGACAAGCATGATGCCTACCAGAAGAGCTTCAACGAAGCGTATTTTGCCGGTTCCCCGGTAAATTTCTCGAATTCCGGTACGGTAGAGGACGATTACAACAAGTTTATCTTCAATAATGCCCAGAAATACAGTCTTTCCAGCCTCCGCTCTGCGGATCAGAATGGATGGGAAAAAGCAGACGAGGCTTTTTTAGAAGAAGTTGCCCATAAGAGCTGCAAAAAAACGGATATGTAGATAAAACCGACATTGACCGGCCACCATAACCCTCTTCAAGTTAAGCCCCAGAATGGCTGTGTTGGAAGGGGACAAGCAGGAATATACCAAGAAACTCAAAGATAACGTACTGGCAGGGAATTTCTGCAAGACGCATCTGGCATCCCAAGAGACTGCTGTAGCAAGATAAGAGGTGTACCCCATGAGAAGCATAGTAACAGACATAGACGTAGAGCGCCCTTGTGATGGCGAGTACTATACCATCTACTTACGGCAGGGAAAGCTGGTAGGGAATATGCTAATGCCACAGGAATCTTTAGAAACAGGAAAGAGCTATATGGAGGCCGCGCAGGCCTATCTCGATGCCCATGCAGAAGAAATTCCCAATCTGGCAGATTTGCCCAACTTGGAAGATGCTGGAGCCGTTACCCAATACCTTGTAGAAGTATCTCAGGACAGCGATTCAGGCATGGTATTCATTGGAAATGACAGTGAGAAACTTGTAAGTCTCATAACAGAACTGCATGAACGAGATAACCGCATCCATACCTTTGACGATGTAATGAAAAAACTAGAAGAGGCCTTCCAAAAAATTCCTTCCATTCGGGACTATATAGAATGTAGTAGCCTAGATGAGTACATTCCCCGCGGAGAACCACTGCTCCACAGCTATACAGGCCTAGCAAGTGTCTTTGCCTGTACTGTGGCCGTGGCGAAAGGTAAAGCACAAGAGGCAGCTAAGAAGGCCAACACGACCATCAGCAGATAGAAATAAGCTCCGACCTACATCGTTCGATGTAGGTCGGAGCTTATTGGGATTTAATATTCTATTGGTGTACAACGTGATATGGCGCTTATTGCCGTTTTTGTAGAACATTACAACTCAAGCTAAAGCTGATAACAATATTTTGAGGGATGTGCAATTTTTTATACATGCTTATTTATATAATGAAGGCATAGAATTAGATAAAGTACCATTGCAAAACTTTTGGAGGTTGCCTAATGGACAATAAAGCAGATATAAAATCGCCTGAAATTAGAATGAAAATCATTGGCATAGGTGGTGCAGGAATCAGTGCACTTGAGCGACTTATAGAGGATAATATCACTAATCAGGAACTGATTGCCATTAATACTGATGCAAGGTCATTGCGATATGCACAGAAATGTGGGGCTAGAACTATCCAGATTGGTAAAAATGTAACAAACGATTATGGCACTGGAGGGGACGCGAAAATGGGGGAGAAGGCAGCCCGTGATGACATTGAAATACTTAGGGATGCATTTCGAGAAACTGACATAGTATTCTTGACAGCAGGACTGGGGGGAGGCGCAGGTACTGGTGCAATGTCTGTCATTGCGGAAATAATTAAAGAAATGGGCATACTTTGTATAGGTATAGTTACCATGCCGTTCACCTTTGAAGGAGGAAAACGCCACCGAACGGCCAAAGAAGGGCTGGCTAAAATCAAGGACAAGATGGATGCCCTAATTGTCATAGAAAATGACCGCCTCCTAGCACCCAAGATTATGAAGATGAGTCTAAATGCAGCATTTCACGAAGCGGACAGTGTTTTGCGCCAAGGTATTAAGTTAATCGTTGATTTGATATTAGATTTTGGGGACATAAATACTGATTTTGCCGATATCCGAACTATGCTTCGCAGTAGCAGCAAATCAGATGCAATTCTGGGTATTGGTGAAAGTGAAGACGGTTCTGTCATCGAGGCGTTGCAAGAAACAATTAACAGTCCATTCTTTAACCATAGTCTGAAAGGCGCTAAGTCCATTATCTTCAACGTTACAGCAGGTGAAAGTCTTGAGCTATATGCTGTTAATGAAGCCGCGGAGTATCTGCATGAACAAACACAGAATGAAGAAACAGAAATATTCTTTGGTACTGTTATCGACAATGAAATGGACACGAAGGTTAGGACAATGCTGATTGCTTCGGGTTTTGAGTAAAAATGCATTGTTTGACATCAGTTGGATTTTATAAAAATACGATTATCTATGAAAACAGAGGTGGAGATCATGGATAGACAAGTCATCTGCACGAAAAAACAATATTATTGAAGAATGTCGGACACGCTATATTAATAATCACGAGTACTATGAAAAGCTAGTGGACTTCAATATTGATAATAAATTGGCAGAATTAGATGCGAAATTAATTTAATTTCAGGAAAATAAAGGATGAGTACATAATTCATAATAAATAGAGATAAAGATGCAAGCAAATTAATATATAGTCCTAGAATAACGTCAACATAGGAAGGAATCGGCAAAGCAATGGAGAAATAAGCTAACATAAACGAGAAAAGATTAATTATCAATGGATAAATTCCCATGACCACAAGGGATGGGGGATTCAAGGTGCTTGGGTAAGATAGTTGTTCACCGTAGAAGGTAATGATGCTAGGAGGGATATAGGTGAATGAAAAAGAAGCTATTACTTCAGTAGTTGCAATAGGTGCGAATACACATAGGTATTTAGAAAAGATAAAAGAGCTCATGACCCTTGAAGAAACGGATGTACTTGATTGGAATGAGATGTTTGAATATGGATTGAAAATAAGTCAATTCAATTTTATATCAACAAATGTAGACTTAAATTCCAGTGTAATCAAAGAGATTATAAATGACATTCCTGTGTGCTTTCTTATAATAGATGCTGGTGATAGTAAGTCTCTAAATTATACAAGACAATTGGGGGATTATATACGGACTCTAGATTGTGGGTTGAGCATTGCATTGGTACTCGGTATTTACAATAACACATTACCGTCTAAAGATATTATTAAGGAATTGTATTCTCATGTTGATGTAATTATTGAGCTGGATACTTTAGCAACCGACGATAGCGGTAAGGTCATTGCTGCATATAATATTATTCGAGGCATTAATAGTACTCTAGTTAAACCTCTTTTATGTGGATTTGATTTAGCTGATTTGCATTTACACCTAAAGTCTTCAGGTCTACTTCAGGTTGCATGGGCCATAGAAAATTCTGAATTAGATAGTTCATATAGTGAAACATTACAGATAGCTACACAATCAGCATTAGAAGTATTAAAAAAACGTGTTATCGTTGAAGAAGTAAGAAGTGTATTCCTATTTATTGAAGGTAGGGACACTGCTTTGGATATTATAGACATAGAAAAATCAATTATGATGGTGAATAATACTTTTCCTGAGTCAGTTATGGAATGGGTGGGGTCAACTAGCAAAACTATAGGTAATGAGGTTAGAGTTTTGCTTGGGGCCGCATACGCATAGAAAAACATAATATAAGATATATGGCGACATAATAAATTATAGGAGGGCTGGTAAATGGAGTTGATGCATCGATACCAAAAATTAAAGGATAAGGTGATTATAAGAAGGCAAGAGTTTATAGAATTGATGGATTATGTAGAAACTAAAACATCATACTTAACATCTCCTGCTTCAACAAGATTTCACTTATGTATAGAACGTGGATTGTTAGAGCATAGCGTAAATGTGGCGGAAAATCTGTTAAAAATAAAAGCAGCAATAGCACCTGAAATCAGTGATGAAAGTTGCGTAGTTGTAGCATTGTTACATGACTTAGGTAAAGCAGGGATGCCAAACCATCCACAATATATTAAAAATGAACCTACTGAAAAACAAAAAGCGTATGGGTATCGAGCCAATCCTCCCTATCGTTTTAATGACGAATTAACATATCTTAGTGTACCGCTAAGAAGTCTATATCTCATTCTACGACGTTTTCCGCTTACGGAAGAGGAAGTACAAGCTATAGCATATCATGATGGCCAATATGTAGAGGATAATAGAAGTGTAGCAACCCATGAAGAGAAACTAACCTTGCTTCTACAATATGCGGATAGCTGGAGCTGTTTTGTCGATGAAAAAAACAGCTCCAATTAAGGATATTATGATGATAAGATCCTTTTGATACAACAGAGTATTAGTCAGCTCTTATGATAAATTGCGAAATGAACTTCGATTATCGCTCTGTTTAAAAGGACAAACAAAAACGGCATATTTAAAGAGAGAAAGGAATGAAAATTCATGTCATCGAATGTCAATTATTTTGTTTTTCGCATCAACTATGATAAAGAATTTGAATTTATTCGCAATGAATTATTGAAAGGAACGCTTCGTCAAGGTTGGGGCGCATCGGGAATGGATGTAACAAAATCTGTGGATGAATTCTCCGTAGCGTGGCAAAAGAACTGGGGGGAGGAAGACAGCGAAAAGAAAATAACCCGCAAGTACAACAATATTTGCATTATGAAGGAAATTAAGCTCGATGACATTATCATTATTCCCAAAGTCAGCATATTGCATGAAGATAGCGGACGATTCTTCACCGTTGCGAGATGCAAAAAGCCCTACTCTTTTTCTCTGCCATATAATGAAAAAAACGATTTTGGGCATTGTATAGGTATCGAACCGTTGTTTAGCGTTCCTTATGACTTCAATGGAGAATCGCAAAGTGTCAGCAATAAATTCGGCGTTTATCGTTCAGCTTTAAACCGAGTCTACATTAGCGATTTTTGTTTAGCAGTAGATAGCTTGATTAAAACTTACAATAATGGAGCCGATTTTTTTTCAGAACAGAGCGGCAACTATCTTAAAATTCTATCCGATACGACAATGGACGCTAGAGAATCTTATTTAGATAAAATGGTTGGCGAGATGCAAAAATGGCAGAATAAAACTTTGGAAAATATTATTGAGCAGCTTTTTAACAAAAATGGATATGCAACTAAGAAACAAAATCACTATGACGGGGAGGGGGGAGACATCGATTTAGTGTTTCAAAGTTACAACGAAAATACTTTGCTAAGTAATATTTACGATTTGACCGACAAAGATAATGCGCCAGATATTTATGTACAGGCAAAAAAGAAAAGACATACAGACTACAATGATATAAATGGAATTGAGCAGCTTTTACAGATGGAATCTAAATCTGGTAAACACAATATTTTAATTGTTATAAATTTAGCAGATGATTTTACGAAAGATGCCAAGCAACGTGCCGAAGATGACGGTGTAATTTTACTAAATGGAAAGAATTTTGCTTCCCTCTTAGTTCGTTACGGCATTGATGTTGATGACATGGATTAAAACAATAGAAATATTGCCCCAAACTAGAGGTGTACAATATGGAGAAAACTTTCATTCCTGGCAATAAACGTATGCTAGGTATACAGATTTTAGGTGTTCTAAGTCGCTATTCTAGTAAAAAATCTCCATTAACCCATAAACAAATTATTGATAAGCTAAATAGCCAATATCAAGTGACTTGCACACGCAGCACACTGGCAGCTCATATCACGAATTATCAGACCACTGAATTTCATAATATACTTGGCTATAATGTAAAATGTGATAAGCCGGGAAAAGGATACTATTTGGAACGAGAATTCAGTGATGGGGAATTAAAACTGCTGATAGACAGTGTAATGTCTATTCGTTCTTTACCTGAAAATGATGCAAAAGTTCTGATAGGTAAGCTTCTTCGACATGGGAGTCAATCATTCCAGCTACGAACGAAAAGCTATACTTCAGCAGATATGCGAGGATTGCCCCATTCTCCGAACCAAGAAGTACTTGCAAGCATTGCCGTCATAACTGATGCTATAAATGATAATCATAAGTTGAGTTTTATCTACAATGATATTGCACTCAATTCTAATAATGAATTAGTGTTACATCCACGAAGCAAAGAGAGGTATTTCGTAAACCCTTATCGGATAATGCTTTATAGTGGTCGTCTATATTTATTATGTAACACAGATCCCCATGAGAATTTATCAACATATAGAATTGATAAAATGTCACTAGTACGGGAGGAGCCCTCTAGTATTAAAACTTGGCGCGATATAGACAAAGCCTATAATCCACCTAAAACTATGTTAGAAAGTCTACATATGTTTTCATCGGATATCATTGACATTGAGTTTTGGATAGAAGAAGATTGCCTAAAAGACGTAGTAGATTGGTTCGGCTGGGGATATTTCAAAATTGATGACAAAAAGGACACCCGGCTACTAATCCGGTTGAAATGTAACGAAACTGCTATGTTGTTTTGGGCATTGTCATTTGGAGAGTATATTGAAATAACAAAGCCTAAAGAGTTACGTTTTAGAATAAGAGAATTAGCACAAGAAATATACAAGAAACATAAAATTTGAGTATATAGCCATTAGATAACAATAATATTATAAATTGTAGGATATGCCTGTTATTATAGTATAGATAAATAAGGAGATTATTTTGATATGGGTTTTCGTATGTCTAAATCTAAGGTGAGATATGAGCAATTAGATAGGGCGATGAAACTTAATAAAGTGGTGGATAAGACCATCCCTTTTTATGATGGCAAAAATAATACTTGGTGTCTTGTTGATGGTACGGACAAATATAGTGATATGTATTTGGATAGACTGATACAGAAATTTGCTGGGTACAAGATGCAGTACCGCTACACATGGTTAGGTGAGACTGTTACACGTAAAGTATTTGCTGAAGTACTTGAAGACGTGATTACTAGATATGAGGACTTGAACATCGATGGATTTGAGGTGGATTATAACAGTCAGCAACTAGAGTGGCTGACTGTTATTAAAAATAAATTAATAACGGAACAAAAGAGAAACGCTGCTGAGATACCTCATTATTGCAAAAAAAATAAAGAATGGCAATGTATGATAAAAATTTCTTCAAAAGTAACACCATATAAAGAATGCGGTAGTATTGAGTATGTTTTTGGCGAATATTCAGGATTCGGAGAAAAATATAATTTTAGGCATGATGATATATCAAAAGATGAAAAATGGCCGGACCATGAACATGATTTTGCAGGGGTAGTATACGCTCTCATAAGTTCCCCTAATCATTTTTCAGTGAATGGCTTTGAAGGACAATACAGTATTCAGCAACTTGAACTATTAAAACTTGTGAAGGAAAAGCTGCTCACTAGAAGAAAGGCTAATTATACTTGAATAATTCTGGTGTTTATGAAATGAGATAAAGCATTATTGCACATGTATAAAATTTTGTACATGTACTGATATATAATTTATTAGAAAGATTAATATCAGTAATATAGGAGGACATCAAGATGTATAAACCAACTCATGTAAAAAATGCTTTATCTGCTATCGAAAAAAGCAATCAGATAAACTTGATTGTAAGCAATTATTGTCGAGTGTTTTCAGATACAAATGATAAGTCTATACGAACGGAGCATATAGCTAAAACTTTATCATTACTAAATATTTCTCCCTATATAATTGTGGTAGCGTTTCAGCGTTTAAGTATGACTCAAAATGAAATGCCAACACTCAATCAAGTTCTTAATGTTATACGAAGTGTCGAGAAAACTGCTGGTGTAATCGCTCACAATGCACCTAAGCCGATAAATGCATGGCATGAAGTTATTCGTCATTTATCGGCCATTACTCCTCCAGCATGGTCACACCCCTTTATTGAAGAAGCTGTCTATAGTATCGGGAAAAGGTATATAATGGAGAATGAATGGGAGGCTCGTGATTTATTTATCAACGTATACAAAGAATTATGTGAAGATGAATTAAATAGAACACTTATATGTTTTATGGAATAAAACATATAATATCTTTATACTAGTTCGATATGATGGCAGAACTAAATAGGGGAATACAGTATGTGTAATCTAGAACTTGAAAATCTTTGGCATCAAATTTATATTAAAGGAGAAAGATATTTTTCATCAGGTTTTTGCGACATATTTTTGACGGATTTAAAGCCGATATCACTGAAACCGCCAATTTTTACCATTGGCGCAAGATGTAGTGCTATTTATATGAGAAAGTATAACCCTTATATAAAAATTATAGAAACTTTGGTAAACGAGCTTATAAATAGTCAAGAACATATAAGTGTAAAAGTGGTTTCAACTGATTTAGAGGTAACGAAAAGACAATACCCTATTGACCAAATATGTGCTAAGTCGTTACCAATTAATCATGAATGTACATTTGAAAGCTTTATTATTTATCAAGCAAACCGTATTGCATACAAAGCTGCTAATTCTTTAGTGGATAGCTCTGGAGATATTATAAACTATATTTTCCTTTACGGAAGTATGGGGGTGGGAAAGACACATCTTTTGAACGCCATAGCCAATAGTGCTATGGCTAGTACCAATAATAAAAAAGTTCTATATACATCTGCTGAACAATTTGTGGATGAGTATCTTTACTTTAAGAGAGAACAATGTGGTAGTTTTTACACAAAATATAATGATATTGATATACTTATAGTCGATGATATTGAAGGTTTATATGCTGACCGTGATGCACAAAGAGAATTTTTCTTACTATTTAATAAACTATATGATTCAAAAAAGCAAATAGTAATTAGTTCATATTATGCCCCTGATGAATTGTTTCGATTGGATGATAATCTTAGGTGCTGCTTAAAAAGTGGCTTTATAACAGATATCCAAAAGCCTGATTATAATGCACGTATTGCCATTTTGGAAAATATTGTTGCAATAAATGGTCTTGTCATTCCACAGATTGTCTTGGAGTACATTGCCCAACATATTGATAATAATATAAAAAAACTCATAGAAGCACCAATGGCGGTTCTTAATTATGCCTCTTATAATAAGCTTAACTTAAACCTTGATATCATGCATGGTGCAATCAATTATATATATAGCCTAAGATAACACTTTCAAATATCACGACATATTTTATAAGTCTGTATTAAGTTGTAATATGTAAATATATAAGGTGTATATATGCATTGTATTCGCAATTAGGAGTGAGAAATATGGAGGGATTCCTCAGTTCCATCAATTTTCATAGATATAGGTGTTCTATCATGGATTACGATTATACATTTACTTATAATAATATAAAATTTGGTGTTATAACTGGGGAAAAGGGGTTGTTAATAGTAAAAACGGGTAGCGGAGGGAATATTTATGGTTATGAAAATAAGTATTTACTTTTATCAGAACATGTAAATCAAAGATATAATTTTTCTGTTATTGTTTCAGATAATCCTCAAAACATAAGCCCGTTGGAAAATTTTAATACAACACTATTAGTAGCTGAAAGGTATAATCTTAGTTTCAATTGTCACGATATTTACTATTTTGGCGTAAGTAAAGGGGCTAGTTATGCTGCAATGTATGCATATAAATATAACTGGGTCACTAAATGGCTGGCAGTAAATATGCCAATTTTTATTAACTGGCATCTATTAAAAGATGGCTTAGATAAATTGAATGCACCGCAGAAAATGTTTGTGCTATTTGGAACTAACGACCCTTCATATCGTTATAATGAAGTATTAGATTTAGTAAAAGGTAATGTTAGTAAAGGTTTTATTCCTGATATCGATCACAATTTTAATAATTCTACTGATAAATTTATAGAGATGCTAGATGAATATATTTTTGCAAATTAAATTGTTTATTTTTAGTACGTATTTAATGAATGATAACAATATCCACGAATTTTCCAAAAAATTTTTACAATGAATATTTTCGTACTTCTGCATCCGATAGTGAAATGGAGGTCATTAGTAGGGGATGGCTGTGCGTGAAAAAACTAACTGGTATGGATTATAAGTTGGAAAGCAGGGGTGAAATAAACACATTTGAACTAGCAATAGAAATGTTTGAGTAACAAATGATGCAAGGAGACACGAATAAGATATGGTTATATTATCATGGCAATAAGTTTTGAGTCAATAAAAAACAATATATGTGAGGGATTATTGAGTGTTGATATCCTAATGGAAAACTTTGAAGAAATAGCTTTCCTTGCAGAAGATATATATTATATTCGACTTAGTAATGTTGATATTGCTTTTCCATCTTCGCCCTATCCAAATCATGCACAATTTTACAAAGCTTATGATAGGGTAGAAATTATCATAAATGAACAGGCAAACAATTGTCGGCGTAGTCCTTTTCATCGACCATATTCTCACAGCATGAATCCCTTTGATAGATTGATTGATGGTTCAGATATTGTAGCTTTAACTTTAATATATGATGATTACATAGATATTCCTGCCGTTCTAAACTATTCAAAAAATATTAATGCATTAACAATATATGTTCCATATCAAGAATGTGATAATGATAAACATATAAATAAACTGCAAAATACTATGAAAGATTCAAATGGTAGGTTAAAGTCTTTCTCAAGTTTCAATGACAGATTACCGATTATCATAGCTCCAACACCCTCTTTACATATAATTTACGTCTTTTGTTGCTGAAATAGTCAGTTTATCCGAAAGGCTTGCTGATATCAATACCCGCTTCGCTTGCTGTATGGACATCAGCAAGCCTTTCGGATCTGGAACCAAGAGCAGCAACAACCTGGAGTCTGATGACTCCAATTACTACACATACAACCACTGGAGTTAGTAGTCATTAACATTTCAAGTAATTAGCTTCTTTTATATGTAGGAGGTTACATTATGAAAATTACTTTCTTCATTTAAGGAGAATTAGCATGGACAGATTTTATAATGATGTATTGCACCATAATGCTAAAAAATGCATATTAGCTTATAATTTAAGTTCAAAAGAGATGAATGCAGTTGAAAAAATAGTTGATGAAAAATTTACTCTTATTAAAACTAATTTATTTACTGATTTACTAGCTGTGCCATCAGTAGGAGTTTTTATTAATACAAATATAATAAGTGAATCTGAACTAACTCGTTTGTTCGAGTATTACTTTGAGGGGCATTTTGATGATAAAAGCTGGATTATGGTATTCATGCAACCCGTCATAATCCCTATAGTATTAAAAGAGTCTTTTATTTATGTTTATAAAGAAGATAATATAATGCAAATTTATGAGCAACTATGTCATATTGCAGATGTGTATTGATAATTAATATTGAATATATCCCTCAGCATAAAGGAGTTATATATAAACAATTATAAACGGTGTTAAGCAAAATATAAATGTGGAATCTGAAAGGCAGGTGAAAATTTTGGACGTTTTTTCCTATGTTAATTCAAAAGACATTCGCCAGTATCTTCATGATATAAATTATCAATGTAATACTATTCAAGCAGCATGGCTCGTTTACCAGAGTGCCAAAATGTCAATGGCCGAGAAGTATGAGGCTTATCGCTGGATAATTGATAATATGCCCGACTTGCCTATGCCTAAGTATAGGGACTTAATTAAACATGATAGCATCCATGAGTATTTAAATCAAAATATAGAGTTTTTCGAGAAACATAAAGCAGAATACGAAGATAAAGGAAATATCGATTATCATATTACAGATGAGGAGGATTTTGATTACCTTTGGTGCTATTTTCCTACGCCATTCAAAAAAGGAGATATTGTTTGTTCATGCTTAAATTATCCTCATAATCATTCTGATTTATGCACTGGTATGTTTGTGTTGGATGAAATTAACAACACAGAAGAAGACTATAAAAGATATATGTACTGTGGGAAATATATTGATATGAATGCCTACGGTTGGTTTCAAGATTTTGATGGTACGATATACTATGAAAGTATGTCTAATTACATGAATCTCGAACGATATACCGGAGAATTATATGGACAGGAACGTATACTTATTGCTGTTAGCAATTTTGTTCAAGATAAAATTGGGTTTGAACTTTTACTTCAATCACAACGAACAATGATGATGCGTGATTACGGAGAATACTTGATGCCTAAGACATATACGGACGAGGGACTGGAACTTGCTGGTCTGACCAATTTACCAAAATTAACCAAAGCACAAAAGAAAGCAAACAATTTGCGAAGGAAGAAATTTCGCGATATATAACCTATTCAAAAACGACTTCATAGAATCGCCTGTAAGCCCCGGCTGGAAGATTTTGCTTATAAAGTATTGTGTATACACCTAAAAACGCTCAAAATGACGCTGCTGAGGTGTCTTATGATGGCCTCGCCCGTGAACGAAGCTGTTTTCATCGATATTCTGTATTTGGGTATATCGATCTATTATCTCGTCAAAATAGGCAGGAACATATTCCGTGTTTGTTTCGATTTTGATGACAAAGCCAGCCAGTTCGTCATGCTGCTCGGCAAATATTTTTTTGTTGATATCGCTGAACAATTCTTCCACTGACGGTTTTAGTATTTCGTTGATAAAATAGCCAGAGGTACGGTAAGATGGTGTTTTGTGTTCCATGAGATACATGAAACGCAGGTTGACCTTGCAGTTATCCTCCAACTCGCGCAGTGAGATATAACCGTAGGTCATGAATCCGAATAGCACTGTTTTTAGCATGCTGGCCGGGTTGTACCTGATGCGCCTGGCAACATGAGCCGGAATCTGATTCAGATACTTCTCCAAGTCGATTTCCTCCATAAATCGGTCGAAAACCAGCACTGGATCACAGATATCCAGATAATCTGAAATAAATATTGGCAAAACAGCCTGTTTGGGTTTAGAATAGTTAGTGGTTGAATTTTTCAAGGTAAGAAAATTTTACCACAAAAGGCGGTTCGTTGACTTGTTTTTAGTCTATGAACCGCCTTTATTTTTGACTGTGTTATTTCACAGCCCAATTTTTTTATTTTTTTCTCGGATATACGCCAATGGTCAATTTGTTGAGAATTGGCAGCTGTTCGCCGATTTTGCGGCAGACGATTGCGCCCAGCATGGCAAGGCCCAGCGTGGCAAAATAGAAAGCGATGGCGATTGGTGCGGTCATGATGCGGCCACTGTGCTGGAGCATCAGCGCAAGGTAGGTGATGGCAATTGGGTGCGCCAGATAGGCGAAATAGGAATGTTTGCCGAGCTGATGAAGCAACGGATTGAGGAAGGATGGATACTTCTGATAGGTAAATATCGTAAAGAAGAACAGCGATGCCGTAATGGTGTAGAAGATACCAGCTGGGCAAAGCTGATGGGCAGTGTTTATCGCCTCAAGCGCCGTGTAGCCATCGACAGCAATCAACTGGTAGTAGTAGGCAAGCAGTGCGGCTAGACTAGCCCAGAAAAAGGCCGTGATGCCAAGACGGTGGGTTTTCATGAATTTCATAAAGGCATTGATATGGACTGCCAAATAACCGCCGAGTACGAAAATGAACACATAATGCATGACCCAGTAGTTTAAGCGATACATCAGGAAAGGCTTGAGGATTGATGTGTCAGGCAATCCATAGACAAAGAGGTTGAAGCTCGTAGCAAAACTGGACCAATAGTCAAAGCCCAGCTGAGCGAGCAATAAAAGAGTGAGGCTTACGAAACCAGCACGTCGTACTATCCAAATCCATAGTGGCATCAAAAGATAGAACCAAAGCAGAATGACAAGGAAGTACAGCTGATACTTCGCATTGCCGAAGAACAGCAGTACGAGAAGATGCAGCGGGTCAGGAAAGCCCACGCCGTAGAGCCAGCCATCGTGCAGGAGATAGAAGAACGACCAAACAAGATAAGGGACGAGGACGGTTTTGAATCGCCGCTTCATAAAATAACGGAAGTCAAAAGGGGCTGTTAAATCCAGATTGTAGAACAGGCCAAAGGCGGAGATGAAGAAGAAAATCGGCACGCTGAAGCGGGTGGCAACCTCAAAAAGTGCAACAAGATCGACGTTGGCGGCGGTGTTGCTGAGGTATTGGGAACCGACATGGATACCGATAACACCCATCATCGAGATTCCACGAATATATTCGATGGCGGCCAGCCGTGGTTTGCGTGGCTTAGCTGCTGGGACTGCTTGTTCTTGCATGAGATAGAAAACTCCTTATTACGTAAATGGTGCGATTAATTTTCGAGAATGTAGTCGATATGGACACGGGCGGTAAGCGATAAACTGCCCGGTTCAATCGTCGTGGCGGCTGCGGTCTTAGCGGCGACCAGCATCGCGTTATCATAGCGGCGCGATTCAAGATAGCCGGTGCTCTCCGACACATTTTTTATGCCGATGATGCGTTTGCCGAGTCCCTGTGCCAGAATGTCAGCCTTGTCACGTGCGTCTTGTACGGCCTTCATCAGGGCTTCCTTGCGGACCGCCTGCGTGTTGCTGGCCGTAAAGTCGAGGGAGTGGATTTCATTGGCACCAGCTCCAAGAGCGGCGTCGATGACTTTGCCTGTTTGGTGGATATCGCGAACCATGACGATGATGGAATTGTTTACGGTGTAGCCACTGATTTCGTTGCGATGGTTATCCGACGTGCGATAATTGGGGCGGAAAGAATAGTTATTGGTTTGGATATCTTTGTCATCAATGCCCAAGGCTTTGATGGCCTTATTGACTTGTTCGGTGGTCCAAGCATTGTTGTTCTGGGCTTTGCCAGCATCGGCCGCCTGTGAAGTTACGCCAATAGTAATGGTTGCGCGGTCGGGTGCGGCAATGCCTGTTCCTTCGCCATCCACGGACAAAGTTGGAGCATTACTAGCTGCTGGTGCAGCTGCGGCAACACTGGATACAAACAGCGTGAGAGCCATAAAAACAAAAGCAATACGCTTGCAGTTCATAATAAAACCTCCTCAAGAAGCATGAAAAAAATTTCTTGTTCTATTCTATCATATTTCCTCCGTAAATACATGTTGGGTTTTTTACGGAAGATAGGGAGAAATGTTTACAAGGTTACAGAAAAAGTTTTCTTTCTAGCAGGAGATTTGCTATAATTAAAAGAACATATAATAATATTCATAGATTATATGTAATAAGTGACAACTAGGAACAAGGGTAGATTGGAGTGCTTTAGTATGATGGCATTGAACTTCCAGGCAGCAAAACATAAGAAAATGCTCATGGAACGCACGAAAAACTGTACGGTACGTCTCGGTGATGTATCCAAACTTTATCCAGAAGGCTCTGTCGTATGGATTACCACGGGCAAAAAAGGCGAGCCAAAACACAAGCTTTATTCCGCCTATCTTGATAAAGTACGGGTAAAGACCATGGGAACGCTGACGTCGAATGATTTAGGTCATCAGAATCCGGAAATCAACTCGAAGGAAGAATTGGTAGCAGATTTCGAAAAAATCTATCAGCGCCGCATCCTTATGGAAGATACCGTAACGGTAATTTATTTCACCGAGGTACACGAAGATTTGTGATGAATAGAAGAAAAGCTCTAGGCTGTAATGATCCTAGGGCTTTTTTATTGAATACGTTATTGTTTAAAGGGCATCATCGATATCCAGTAGATATTTCCCATAAAGCATATTTTTTTGTAATGCAATACTATGCCGAGGTCTGCCGCCAGGAGAATGTGACCAAAGCGGCTGCTATATTGCATATGTCCCAGTCAACCTTGAGCCTGGCCATGAAGAATATCGAAGAGGATACGGGGCTTAATCTGTTCCGCCATGTGGGGCGCAATATCCAGCTTACGGAAGACGGACAGGCGCTGTTTCATGAAGTGGAAAAGATGCTCAAGCAGGTCAAACGCTTTGAGTCAAGCGTCAAGGAGATTGCCAAACGGCACAATCGCCTGCAACTGGCGGTGCCTTCCCAGATTGCTACCGTAATCTTGCCGTTGCTGTTAGGGGAGTTTCGCCAGCTCCATCCAGAAATCCAGCTCGAAATCACGGAGCCTGCCGGTGGGGCGGCTCTGGATATGGTGGAGCGGGAAGAGGTCGATTTGGCCTTTGTCCATGATGCGGAAGGTCGTCCGAATCTTAGCTTGCGCAAGCTATCCTCCTGGCCCATCTGTCTCTGCGTGCCTCGTGAGCATCCGTTGATCAGTCAAAAAAGCGTCACCTTAGCAAAGGTCGCTGATTATCCCTTGGTATTGCTGAGCCGTAATTACATTTTGACCCGTCAGGTATTGGCTGAGTTTGCCAAACAAAAGCTCCAGCCACAGGTCTTGCATTATTCGCCCAATCTTTCCAGTGTCTGGAATATCATCCAGCAGGGCATAGCGCTCTCCATTTTGACTGGCAACGGCGTTTTGCCGGAAAGCGGCCTTGCAGCCATTCCCATCGAGGGACTCCGGCAGAAGGGATTTATTGTCACGAAAAAAGGACGGCAAATCTACGCCGATGAACGATGTCTTATCGACTTCGTCCGGCATAAATTTGCCGCTTTATAACTATCAAATCCCAAAAGTCAGCAGGATGTGAGAAGAGTGCGGGAGGGATAGGATTTTCGTATCTTGTCATTTTTGGCTCTCCTACCTATATGGCTTCAGTCACAGCTAAGATGAAGACTTGGCTGGAGGCGAACTGGCAGAAGATGAAACTGGATTATAAGCTGGGCGGTGCTTTTACCAGGTGGTGGGAGGATTATTCTTCCGCGTGTATCAACAGTTCTTCGGTGGTAGTATTGCCACCGCGCATGGCGAGCACTACTCCGCAGGCAATCAAGGCAAAGCCGGGGATGAAGTAACTGGTGATGGCTTCGTCGAGGAAGAGATAGCCTAGGAGCGTTCCCACAACTGGCTGGAAGAACATGAAGAGTCCGCCGATGGAGGCGTCCATGTAGGTCAGGCCTTTGCACCAGAGGACGAAACCGGCGGTAGTGGAAATCATGCCCACATACAGCACGGAGCCCCAAACTTGCGGCGCGGCCAAGGCGGCAAAATCCGCTTCGGTGGCAAGCCACCATACCCCGTAGGGCGTCAGTGTGAGAAAGGAAATCAGCACGCCGTAGAAGGTGAGAGTGAACACCGAATAGTGGTTGAGCAGCTTCAAGAGGACAGACATCAGCGCCCAAGTGATGGCAGCTATAAAAAGATATATTCCGCCCAGCAGGCTGCCTCCCTGCAGATTATCCGGGTCAATGACGATAAGCAGGACCCCGACAGTAGCCATGATTACGGAGAGCAGGCGGCTGAAACTGAATTTTTCATGCAGCAGCAGGCAGCCAAATACCACCATAAAGGCTGGCGTTGCCGCCGTGATTATGGAACCCATCTGCGCCGATGTCAGCATGGTGCCAGATTCTTGGGTGACAATGGACAATGTTTGACCGGTCAAGGCCGCAAGCAATAGTAGCTTCCAATCCTTGCGCGCGATTTTCCAGGAGGTTCTTTGGTACAGCATGATGAGGACAAGGGGGATAAGGGCAACGCCATAGCGCAGCCAGACCAGGGCTGTAGGCGTGATGACGCCGACCGTCAGGCGGACCGCAATGAACATGGCACCCCAAATGCTCCCTGCCAGGGACAGCAGTACCGAACCGATAAGTAAGTTTTGCAATGTGTGCTCCTTTTGAGACCGAGATAAAATAAATGAATGCTTGATATTATAGCGCAGTTAGCGGGATTCGGCAATGCGTGAAATCACACGGGGGAATTTTGACAAGTCAAGTCCAGTGTAATACGAGTCCATATTACAAAAAAGCATAGATAATCATTATATGTAAGTATTGGTAATCCAAAATCCCCCTGCAAAGTTTTAGGTTTGCAGGGGGATATTTTGCGTCAGAGGGTAAATCTTTCCTGCAGTGCCGCCAGGAATGCTTGGGAGGCTTTGGAAAAGACGGCATTTTTCTTCCAGGCGATTGAGGGCTCGGCAAAAATGGCAGGCTCCAGAGGGCGTGTGCAGAGATTGGTGCCCGTGGTGTTGATGAGTTCATCAAAGGAGATGGCATAGCCCAGCCCTTCTTTTACCATTAGGGAAGCGTTGTAAACCAGTGTATAGGAGCCTGCTATCGTGAGTTCTGCCAAGGGCTTTTGTAGCCAATCCAGCAGTTCATCGCCATGGGTGCTGGCCGAAAGAGTTTGCCGGGAGAAAAGCAAAGGGCGCTGCCATAAATCCTCTGCCCGGATGACATCTTGTTGCGCCAGTTCATCATCTGCGCGCAAGAGCAGTACCCAGCGGTCGCGGACAGGCAGGGGCAGTTCCTGATATTTAGCCGGGTCCAGTTTGCCATAGACAAAGGCAAAGTCAATCAGGCCGCGGTCAAGGCGTGTCATGGTGGTGCTGCCGTCGCCGCTGACAATATGAAAGCGCAAGCCCGGATATTTCTGGCGCAGTTTTTGCGCAACGTTCATCAGCAGGCCGAAGTGGATGGACTCCCCGGCCCCGATGCGAATATCGCCGCTGATCTCTTCGTTGCGTAATAGTTCTCCGGTGGTTTTGTCTACCAGTGACAGGATCTCCTCTGCCCGGCGGCGCAGCAGCTGCCCGTCTTCCGTAAGCAGGATGCGCCGTGGCTCACGGACTAGCAGCTGTTTGCCAAACTCGTCTTCCAAATCTTTTAGCTGACGGGATAACGTAGGCTGGGACAGATGCAGCTTTTCTGCTGCCCGGGAAAAGCTTTCTTCCTGCGCCACGGTAAGAAAGTATTTGAGAACCCGCAATTCCATGATATTCAACTCCTTGGTCTGAATTTGACTCTATAATACTATGAAAAACTATTACTGTAAAGCATAGGTAATGATTATGTATAAGTATTGGTATTGCATATATGGAGAATTTATAATGGGATTGAAAGGACGTGAACTTATGGAGAAGGAAAAAGGGATAAACAAACAGCTGCTTCTGCTTATCATGGCCACTGGTGTTTTTAGTATCCTGAATACGGAAATGGGCTTTATCGGCATTCTACCTTATATTGCCGAAAACTATCAGGTGACGGTGGTGCAGGCTGGTTGGCTCATCAGTCTCTTTGCGCTGGGCGTGGCCGTGGCGGGGCCAACGATGCCGCTACTTATGTCCCGCTTTAATCGCAAGTGGGTTATGGTCTTTATTTTGGGACTGTTTACCGTTTGCAGTACGATTGCTGTCTTTGCCGAAAATTTCTATGTGCTTTTGGCCGTGCGGGTGCTGCCGGCTTTCTTCCATCCGGTCTACTGCGCTATGGCCTTTACGGTGGCGGCAGGGCTGGCAAAGACCGGTGAAGAGCCAAAGATGATCGCAAAAATCAATATGGGTGTAGCGGCTGGTATGGTGGCCGGTGTGCCCATCAGCAACTTTTTGGCGGAGCAGTTCAGTCTGGCATTCTCGATGGCGTTTTTTGCGCTGGCCACCTGGCTGGTCATGTTGGCCACGTTATATTTTATGCCTTCGATGCCGGTCAAGGAAATGCTGGGCTATGGAGAGCAGCTTGCCGTGCTGAAAAAGCCCATGGTCTGGGCATCAATTGCAGCGGTGATTTTCCTTAACGGTTCGATTTTCGGTGTATTCAATTATCTGGCGGAGTATCTGGGCGTGGTTTCCGGTATTGCACCTTCCTTAATCAGTATATTGCTGTTAGTCTATGGTCTCTGCAATGTTGGCGGCAGTATGCTGGCGGGAAATCTGCTGACTATGCGGCCGTTGATGGTGGTCAAAATCTTTCCGCTGGCAGTTGCGGTAATCTATATTGCCCTGCTGGGCGGTGGCAGCATTTGGCCGGTAATGGGACTTATCGTGGTACTCTGGGGATTACTTGGGGGCATCAATGCCAATATCAATCAGTATTGGATTGCCAGTGCCGCCCCGGAAGCCCCGGACTTTGCCAATGGCCTCTTTTTGACGGCGGCCAATATGGGCTGCGTGCTGGGGACAACGGTCAGCGGTCAGTTCATTGATGCTTTGGGGACGCAATATGTGGTGCTGGGCGGGCTGCTGTTCTGCCTGCTGGCGGGCTTGACGGTTTGGGTGCAGTGTTATCGTCAGCGCAGCAATCCGCAGCTGTTGGTTCAGACTGAGCATTGACGGATGAGGTTTTGTATGCTTGATAAGCATAATACTGTATTTTTTATAAGTATTGGTAATTTAAAAACATAATCGCTATAATGAACTCAAGTAAAAGAGTAAAAGATGCAAGTGATGTAAAGGAGAGATGCGAAATGATGAAGAAAATTGGCAAAAACAAAAAGATGGTTTTGGCAGCCCTGGTGGCAGGTGTGATGTCTTTTGGTCTTATGGGGAGTGATGTGACAATGGCCGCAACTCCGGCTAAAGCATTGGCAGCGGCTTCGCAGATGCAGCGTTCATCTATCAGAGAACTGAACAATGACACCCGCGTATTCAAGATTGACAAGTCAATCGAAGCCAAGAAGGTGAAGTTTGAAAACCGCTTTGGCTTTGAAGTGGCCGGCCATATGTATCTGCCCAAGGATTTTGATGCCAGCAGGAAATATAAGGCGGTCGTGATTACGGGGCCATTTGGTGCGGTGAAGGAGCAGTCCTCCGGACTTTATGCACAGGAATTTGCCAAGCATGGTTATGTGGCCGTAGCCTTTGATCCTTCCACCACAGGTGAGAGCAGTGGCAGCCGCCGCAATATGGGCTCCCCGGAAATCTTCACGGAAGACTATCATGCCGCCGTGGATTTCGTTTCCAACTTGAAATTCGTGAACCCGGATCAGGTGGGGGCCATGGGCATCTGCGGTTTGTCTGGCATGGCCATCACTGCCGCTGGCAGTGACAGCCGCATCAAGGCGGTGGCAACTTCGGCAATGTATGATATGAGTGAAAGCATCAGCGACCATTATAATGGTGCTTACTACACGCCGGAGCAGCGGGAACTCGTGAAACAGCATCTGGCCAAGATGCGTGATGAAGAAGCCAAGACCGGCAAAGCCATCCGCGGAGCCCATGAACTGGGGGTGGATGTCAGTGGTAATGTGGAGACCTTCGATACTATGTTCCCGGATAAACTGCCTGCGGATGCCAGCCCTGTCATCAAGGATTTCTTCGGCTACTATGTAGGCCGCGCCTTCCATCCGCGCGCCATCAACTCCAATAAGCTGGCCTGGGATTCGGTAACCCCATATGGCTTCTTTGACTTCAAGCTTATGAGCAATATTGATGAGTTGGGCAAGACGCCGGTCATGCTGATTACCGGGGATAAGGCGCATTCCAAGTATTTCTCCGACAATGTTTATGCCGCCATCAAAGGGGAGAAGGAAGAAATCGTCGTTCCTGGTGCTACCCATGTAGACCTTTATGACCAGATGGACAAGATTCCGTTTGACAAGCTGTTTGCCTTCTTTGATAAGAACCTGAAGTAAAAAACAAGAAATGCCGCCCGGAAAATCGTGCAAGAATTTGCTGGGCGGCATTTGTATTATATGGCTTGACTTTGAGTATACTCCAAGTGATAGAGTAAAAGAGGATAATGTGTATGGAGGAGAGAATATGAGCAAGAAAGTAGTGATCATTTCCACGAGCCTGAGAAAGAACAGCAATTCTGAGGCATTGGCCAAGGCTTTTGCTGAAGGTGCCAGGGAGGCAGGACACGAGGTGGAGCAGATTTCCCTGCGGGATAAGAACATAAACTTCTGCAAAGGATGCCTTGCCTGCCAGAAGACCATGCAGTGCGTGATCAAGGACGATGCCAATGAAATCACGGCCAAAATCGGTCAGGCAGATGTGGTGGCCTTGGCGACGCCGGTCTATTACTATGGCATGTGTGGCCAGCTAAAGACGCTCTTGGACCGGGCAAATCCCTTGTTCCCAGCGGATTATCGCTTCCGCGAAGTTTACCTGCTGGCCACGGCGGCAGAAGATGAGGAAGACACGGTGGCCGGAACCCGCATCGGCGTGCAGGGCTGGGTGGACTGCTTTGACAAGGCTGAACTGAAAGCGACGCTGTTCTGTGGCGGTGTGACGGATACAGGCGATATTGCCGGCAATGCCGCCTTAGAAAAAGCCCGGCAGGCTGGCAAGAATATTTGAAGTCTGCAAAATAATGTCTTGCAGCTGTATTTGCATAAGGAGAGAGGGCAATGCCAAATCGGAAAATCATAAGTGTGGTCATGCTGTCGGTGATGCTGCTGCTATCCGGCTGTACAGGTGCGCAGGAGACTGCTGCGGATACTGGCAGTAAGGTGCAGGAGGCCGTTCCACAGGAAAATAAATCCGTGGCAGAACCTAAGAAGGAGCAGGCGATGAAACTCATCATTGAGGATAAAGTTGTTCCCGTTACCTGGGAACAGAATGCTTCTACGGCGGCGATGCAGAAATTTTTGCCGTTGACCATCAAAATGTCACCTTATGGCGGCTTTGAGCAGGTGGGTTCTATTGGTCATAGTATTGACAGTGCAGATGAGCAGATGACCACGCAATATGGTGATATCGTCCTCTATGCGGGGAACAAGCTGGTCATTTTTTATGGCTCCAATTCCTGGTCTTACACGCGATTGGGGCATATTGAACTGTCACAACAGGAAATGACAGCTTTATTAAGCCATGATGAAGTAACGGTCGCACTTGTGGCAGAGTGAAAAAGGAATTGCGGGGGATAAGCTAGTCATTTAGCAGAAAGGTTATCTATATGAAGCGAAGGACTTTTATTTTGGGAGGTTTGGGCGCATTGGGCATGATGGCTGGAGGTGGGGCGTTGTTTGTGAACCGCCCGGAATTTGGCAGGCCGCCCCAGGGAGCGCGGCTGGCCCGTATGGAGGCATCGCCTCACTATATGAACGGTCAGTTCCAGAATCTGGTGCCGGTGCAGGTGATGAATGAAGATAACGGCGAAAGCCGTTTGACTGCCACGGCGAAATTCCTGTTCGGCGATAAGTCCCAGCTCTCACCCCAAGAGGCAATGCTCTCGGATAAAACGGATTTGAAGACATTGGACGTTTCGCAGGATGCGGTTGTCTGGATGGGACACTCCACGTTTTTCCTGCAGCTGGGCGGCCGGCGCATCCTGATCGATCCAGTGTTCAGTTCTTACGCTTCACCAGTGTTTTTCATCAACAAGGCCTTTCCGGGCAGCAATATCTATACGGCAGCGGATATGCCGGAGATTGATGTGCTTGCCATCTCCCATGACCATTGGGATCACCTGGACTATCCCACGGTAATGGCACTAAAAGATAAGGTGAAGAATGTTGTCTGTCCGCTGGGCGTGGGGGAATATTTCGAGCAGTGGGGCTTTGACCTCTCCATTATCCATGAGGAAGATTGGGATACGGAAATCAGGTTGGCGGATGATTTTTCCGTCCATATCCTGCCCTCCCAGCATTTTTCGGGGCGTTTTCTGAGGCGCAATCCGACGCTGTGGTGCGGCATGACTTTTGTGACACCCACGCGCAAGGTTTACTACACCGGCGATGGCGGCTATGGGGAACACTTCAAGGCCATTGGGCAGAAGTTTGGCGGCTTTGACCTGATGCTGGGGGAAAACGGCCAGTACAACATGGCCTGGCACGCCATCCATATGCTGCCCGAGGAAACGGCCCAAGCAGCGGTGGATGTGGGGGCCAAGCTGCTCCTGCCTGCCCATGGCGGCAAATTCGCTCTGTCTCGTCACCCTTGGCAGGAGCCCTATCGCAGGCTGACTGAAGCCAGCCAGGATAAGGACTATAAGCTGCTGACCCCGGCAATCGGGGAGCTGGTCCATATAGATAGTAAACAGAGGCGGTCCTTTGACGCTTGGTGGGAAAAGATGGCGTGAAGAATATTTAGACCAATGATGAGATAGAATTTGCACTATCAGTTGACCGGTCAACTTGACGAGTCAATTCGCCGTTGGTCCGAGCAGATTGAGTATAGTACCGAGAATGTCAAAATCTTGTTGGAATTGCCGGCGTGATAAGAGGCTATTGGGGCTGATAGAAGTTGATAGAAAACAGGTGGAGCGATGAATAGAAGAACATTTATTATCGGCGGCGTGGGCACGCTGGGGCTGCTAGCGGGCGGTGCGTTCTTAGCCCCAGGTACTTTGTATCGCAAGGCGGCTAATGGGGTTCGTAGTCTGGCGGGAGATTTGGATGCCCAATATCTGCGCCAGCTGATTACAGCCGATGCGGCCCATAGCCGGACGATTATGTGGCAGGCGGAGGATGTTTTAACTAGGCCGGCCATCGAATACCGCATCCAGGGGCAGGCGGAAGTGCAGCAGGTTCCTGCCCGGGAGGATTTTTTCAGCGATGATGGGGTCAAGAACAAGCAGTATCTGGCACAGTTGCAGGATTTGCAGGCCGCTGCTACTTATGAATATCGGGTGGTGACAGAAACAGCTGCCAGCGACTGGCATACCTTGCAGACGGCGGGGGATGGTGATTTTGAGTGCCTGCTGTTTCCCGATTCCCAGTCCAGCGATTACAGCGATTGGGAGAATTTAGCGCAAAATGCGGCAAAGCGCAATCCCCAGGCGGCCTTTTTCATCAATATGGGGGATATCGTGGACAATGGCGAAGACCATACCCAGTGGCAGGCCTGGTTTCATGGCGTCGAGGGTATTATTGACCGCCTGCCTTTTGTGCCCCTGATGGGCAATCACGAAACCTATGACCAGAACTGGAAGGTGCGGCTGCCGGAGGCCTACCTGCATTACTTTGCGGTGCCGGAAAATGGCAGCCAGGATTTTTCTCGCTACTATTATTCCTTTGACTATGGCCCAGTGCATTTTATCGTGCTTAACAGCCAGTGGCAGGAGACGGAGGACTTTAAGCCAGGTCTCATGGAAGAACAGCTGAACTGGCTGCGGCAGGATGCCAGCGCGAGCCGCAAGAAATGGAAGATTGTGCTGGTGCATAAGGATGTCTTGCAATACCGCATCCACAAGCGTCCCGAACGGCAGGAGGGGATTTCCGATTTAGGCAGGAACTTTATGCCCTTATTTGATGAGCTGGGCATTGATCTTGTCTTTACGGCCCATCTGCATACCTACCGTAACCGAGGACATATCAAGAACTTCCAGCGGGATGGTTCAGGGCCGCTCTATATCCTGACAGGAGTAGCCGGTAACGTCCGCTATCCTGGCCTATGGGTGGACCATCAGCTGGACGAAGTGGTGGCGCCTCAGCCGGAAACGGATAATTATCTCACCCTAAAGGTGACGGATAGGGAAATAACGGTCAAATGTTTCCTGCCGGATGGACAGGAGATTGATAAGGTAAAGGTGACGAAATAGCTTAAGGAGGCGTATTTTCGTGGGGATTATCAGTGGTTTGATTGGCAATGCAGCGGAGACGGATATTGAGGCTGTCAAGAAGGAGTATGGCAAACTCTTGGGCCGCAGTGAAGATGTGCTCCAAGCCTATCAATGGGTCAGGGATCTGCTGATTTTTACTGACTTCCGGCTTATCCTGGTGGATATTCAGGGGGCCACGGGGAAGAAAGTGGATTATCATTCCATTCCTTATAAGAGTATTCGGCATTTCGCCGTGGAATCCACAGGCCACTTTGATTTGGAGGCGGAGCTGAAAATCTGGGTAGCAGGGCTGGGGGCAGAGCCACTGGTCTACACTTTCAGTAAAGATGCGGATGTCTATAAGGTGCAGGCCTTGCTGGCCGAATGTGTAGGTAAGTGAGGCCGTAGGATTAAGTCGTATATTAAAAAAGCCAGCTTTAGTCGCTGGCTTTTTTGACATGTCAATTTGACGTTTGGTTAACTTATTTTGTGAGATGTCAGTGAGTGGTGTTGACAAGTCAACAACGTTTTTTTATATCTGTTTTTACAAAATAAAAGATACTAAAATTATAATTGACAAAATTGAATTTTGGTATATAATAAAGCCATAAGAACACAGAGCAATGAGGTTGAAGGAGTTGATGATATGGAAAAAAAGCGTATCCACAAGGATATTGTCATTATCGGCGCCGGCATGGCTGGGCTGACTGCCGCGCTTTATGCAGGACGTATGAATCTTGATGTACTGGTGCTGGAAAACGGCATTATCGGCGGTCAGATTGCTAATGCCACTGGCATTGAGAATTATCCGGGCTTTGCCAAGGTTTCCGGCAGGGAGCTGATTGGCACATTGCAGCAGCAGGCGGAGAGCTTTGGCGCTGTCATTGACGAATTTGACTCCATTGTGAAGGTATCCCTCAAGGCAAATCCCAAACTGGTGGAGACTGAGGAATACATCTACGAAGCCGATGCCCTGATTATCACTTCGGGCATGAATCGCCGCAAGCTGCCCCTGCCGGAGGAAAGCAGATATGCAGGCAAGGGCGTGCACTATTGCGAGCTTTGCGATGGTCATATGTATCAGAACAAGGTCATCGCGGTCATGGGCGGCGGCAATGCAGCCGTGGATGCGGCAAACTTCCTAAGTAAGTATGCCAAGAAGCTCTATCTCATTCACCGCTCGGAGATCCGGGCGGATGAGGTTTCCTGGCAGCGCCTGCAGGAAAATCCCAAAGCGGAGGTCTTCCTGCAGACGGAAGTCAAAAGCCTGCATGGGGAAGGCCGCTTGGAGTCCATCGAGATATTCGACAAGGCAGCGGGGGAGACTCGCCAGCTGCCGGTGGACGGCATCTTCGTCAATATCGGCGTGGTGCCCAATACGGAGCTCTTTGCAGATGAATTATCGCTGACTCCCAGTGGCCGTATTGCGGCAGGTGAGGATTGCCGCACTTCCATTCCCGGCGTATTTGCCGCCGGTGATGTGCGGGAAAAAGAAATACGCCAGCTGACTACCGCTGCTGCGGATGGTACCACGGCAGCCCTGCTGGCAGAGAAATATATCGTGAAGTTGAAGGAGGGGAATTAATATGGTAAAGGTTTATTCGATTAACAACTGTCCCTGGTGTGACAAGGTCAAGAAGTATCTGAAGAGCAAGAACGTGGAATTTGAGGAACACAATATCGAGGAGAACGATGCCGATCGTGATGCCTGCTATGCCCTCACAGGAGATTTGGTGGTGCCGATTACCACGGTTAATGATAAGGATTATGTGCTCAGCTTTGACAAAGCCAAACTGGATGCAATGCTGGGACTATAAGACAGGAACGGTAAGGAGGAGACACAATGGGGATTTATGATTTCGAAGTCAAGACGAGTAAAGGTGAGCCGAAATCTTTGGCTGATTATAAGGGTAAGGTGATGTTGATTGTCAATACTGCCAGCAAATGTGGTTTTACGCCGCAGTTCAAGGAGTTACAGGATCTTTATATGAAGTATAAAGATCAGGGATTGGAAATCCTGGGCTTTCCCTGCAATCAGTTTGCCGAGCAGGATCCTGGAACCAATAGTGAAGTACAGGAATTCTGCCGCCTGAACTATGGCGTTACATTCCAGATTTTCGAGAAGGGCGATGTACGCGGCGATACGGCCCAGCCTTTGTTCAAGTATTTGGTGGAGCAGCAGGGCTTCAAAGGCTTTGACGAAAATCATCCCATTGCGGCTAAGCTTATTGGTGCCTTGGAGGAAAACTTCCCAGAGATTCTGGAAGGGGATGGCATCAAGTGGAATTTTACCAAATTTCTGGTAGACCGCGAAGGAAAGGTAGTGGCCCGTTTCGAGCCCACAGCTTCGCCGGCAAATATGGCTGCGGACATTGAGAGATTACTTGGCCAATAAGTGTATAAATAAGAACTCACTGCGAACTTGGGAAAGTTGCAGTGAGTTCTTGTTTATTTTAATTGCTGTTTAAAGAAGTCGGTAACAAGCTTAGCGGCTCCCTGGATATCCTTGGAGAAGCCATGGTCTTCCGCAGGGATGAGTTTGACTTGACTGTTGAAGTATATTCGCTGATAGCGGAGGCTGTAGGTGTAGGGGACCAACATATCCCCAGTACCATGCAGTATGAAGGCCGGTCCCTGATATTGGGCGGATGTTTCGTAGATAGGCAGATCGCGGGCGGTTTTCACATAGTTTGCACCTAGTTTCAATCCGTTGAAAAGTTCTACGGTTTCAGGCGGATTGAGGGAGTCATACTGCTTGCCCAACAGCAGGCCGCGGATAGCATCTTCCCGTAATACAGCGGCCGGAGCCATGAGGGCAATGCTTTTTACATTCTGGGTTCCGAGGATGCCGGCGGTCATGCTGGTGACGACGCCACCTTGGGAATGGCCGGCCATGGATATGGAAGTAACCTGGGGCAGTTTGCGGGCATATTCGTAAACATGCTTGGCATCTTCGATTTCATTGGGCACGGTCATGTCCTGAAAGCGGCCTTCACTCTGGCCGTGGCCGTTGAAGTCAAAACGCAGGGAGGCAATGCCTTCTTTTTCCAAGTCATCCGCTAAATTCGTCAGCAGTTCAAATTCTTTGTTGGACGTGAAGCCATGCATGAGAATGACTAGCGGATAGTTCTTCGTTTTATTGGGAGTTTGCAATATGGCGGCGAGTTTGCCATGGTCACCATCGATAGTGATGTTCTGGCTTTGGGCGAAACTGCTGCCTGTGGTGCCAGCAATCATACTCATAGTCAGCACTGCGGTTAAAGTGATTTTTTTCCAACGATTTTTCTGCAAGTGAAATCCCTCCCATACGATATGTTCTGCTGATGTTAGGAGTTGGTATTGGCAAGTGTTGCATACCAGTCCTGCATAACGGAAAGAGCTTCCGCGTGTTCTTCGATGGGAATGCTCTTATAGAGTGTGTCTTCCAGCCCAGAACGTCTTTCCAGAACGTAGGTGATACCTTCGCTTTGAAAGAAAACCAGCGCAACATTTTCCCCAGGCAAGGTGAGGGTTATAGATTCGCCTTTGGGGGAGTGCTTTTTCGGAACCATTTCAAAGCTGTTCCCGTATAGCAGCATGTTGATAAAGGAAGTGGCTTCGTCAACATCTCCGGTTAGCGTTTTTCCTGACTTGGACACGGTATAATTCGTTCCCCGTTTGTAGAGAATGCGTGCCAGATAAATGCCGATAGAGCTATTATCGGCGCTTATGGATAATAGGTCGTTATCGGCGATAAACTGTTTGGGTACATCGTTCCATGCCCAATGACACAGTTTGCTCCAAAGCTCCTGATCTTTTTGCATTGCCTCAGGTGTTTCACGCATATAGCGTACATCGGTGGGATGATAGAAAATGTAATAGTTTCCCGTGCGATCCTGGGCAAAAAGTTTCCGGCCGGTCATGTCTTCACAGAGCATTTTATGTAGCTCTTGGGTGGATACCTTGCCAAGAGCAAAGAGCCATCCAGCACCTTCATATTCGGGATATTCCTTTTTCGCGGCTTCGAGGGAAGCGCGTTCGGTAACGGAAAAGAGCATTGGGCAAGTTCCGACTTTTGTTACGAGCAAGGAATCATAGTTGCGTGGGATTCGCAGACAAAGCCCGTCCTGCCGATAAAAAGAATCGCTATAGTTTGCGGTATAGCTGGCAGGCGGATGGTTGGAGCAGGTTGGCTCGCAACAGGTCGCAGATGGCAAAAGGGAACAAGCAGCCATGGCCGTTACAGCTATCAAAATCCTGTGCTTCATAGTGACTCTTCCTTTCTATACGTCAAATACTATCTATGCGGGATATTCTTCAAGAAAGAAGGATTTCCTTCTGTGTTAGCAGTTTTTGGCTTGAGGAATTAAGGCCGCCAGGCAAGCGAATTGCTTCCTGACGGCCTTCTATGGTATTTAGTTCCTGGCTAGGCGAGAGATATGGATGGCGAGGAAGGCTTTTTCCTCGGCGCTGATTTCCTTGTGATAGCGGTTCAGCAGGTGGGGGGGGATTTCAGCAGCGATGGTTTCTTCGATGACATTGCGGATAAATAAAGGAAATGATAAGTTGGATAACGAATTGATTGCTTTGAGGTGATAGGATAATGCAAAATCGAAAATTAGTGATTGGCTATATTGGCAATGGCAAGAGCACGAACCGCTATCATTTGCCCTTTGTGCTGAACCGGCCCGATAAGATTCGCGTGAAGATGATCTACCAGCGGAATCTGGCCAAACAGGACTGGGCGCAGATTGTGGGGGTGGAATATACGGATGACCTGGAAAAGATCCTGCATGACCCGGAAATCGATGTGCTGGTCGTGACGACGGCTACGGCAGCCCATTATCCGCTGGCCAAGAAAGTGCTGGAAGCCGGGAAGAACTGCGTGGTGGAAAAGCCCTTTGCCACAAGTGCAGAGGAAGCAGCGGAGCTGTTCCAACTGGCCAGGGAAAAGGGCGTAATGGTGCAGTGCTATCAGAACCGCCGCTTTGACAGCGATTTCCTGACCGCACAGAAGGTATTGGCCTCCGGCAAATTGGGTGAGCTCTTTGAAGTCAATATGAACTATGACTATTACCGGGCCTATGTGCCGGAGGGGGCAGAGAGCTATCGGAAGGAGGATGCCTTCCTCTATACCCATGCCTGCCATACCGTCGATCAGGTGCTTTCCTGGTTTGGCAAGCCTTTGGAGGTTCGCTCGGATGTGCGGCAGCTTCTGGGCCAGGGCCATATGAACGATTATTTTGATCTGGATCTGTTCTATGAGGGGTTCAAGGTATCCGTGAAGTCCAGCTACTTCCGGGCCAAATCCCGTCCAAGCTTCGAGCTTTACGGACGGCGCGGCTATTTTATCAAGGAAACCGAAGATAGGCAGGAAGCAGATTTGAAGAAGTTTTACCTGCCCGCCGGCCATCCGGATTTTGGCCTTGACCTGCCGGAGCATTACGGCACGTTGATCTACTATGATGAAGCGGGAAATTACCATGAAGAAAAAGTCCCCAGTGAAAAAGGGGACTATGCCAGGTTCTATGATGCGCTTTATGAAACGTTACTCCATGGTGTGGCACCGCTGGTGACGGAAGCGCAAACCATGGAGCAGATGCGGATCCTGGCCGAGGCCGGGAAAGTGCTTGGCTGAATGACGACGGCGTTATAAAGGGAGCGATATTTTATTGTAAAAACATCGTATAAGATAGCTTTTTTTGACCTAGATGGCACCTGGATTGACAGTCTGCTTAATATTTTTCAATTCTTGATGCAGCCATTCGAGACGCTGTTTTTCCCGCAGAATGGCCTGCTGCAGGATGCAGCGGTGGCCGAAGTGTTTGTGCTGCTCTTTTTCATCGGCAAACAGCAGCTGCCAGCGGGCCTGCAGGTATTGGTATTTTTCCTCGTGCCGGGCGATTTCTTCCTGGAAGAGCCGGGTGACCAGTGGATGGTCGGCTGAGTCAAGCAGATAGAGTTTCATCGTGAACTCATCACGGGTAGGTACCGGGGGATTTAGGGGTTCATCCATCCAGGCGGACAGAAGTTTCTGTCCGTCTTTTGTGATTTGGTAGAATTTCTTTTCGAGTTTTTTGCCGACGAGTTCCGTGCGCGAGGAAATCAGGCCGTCTTCCTCCATGCGCCGCAGCTCGGGATAAATCTGGCTGTGGTTGGAGTACCAGAAGTCACCAAGTTCCTCTTCAAACAGCTTTTTGATATCGTAGCCGGCCAGTTCTTCGCGGTTCAGCAGGCCGAGGATAATATATTTCAAAACATTTTTTTGTGCCATGATAAGTCGACTCCTCATTAAATATCTGACATTAGTATAGCATAGAAAAAAAGAATAAACATGTATCTTTTTACATGATGTTGACAAGTCAAGAAAAAATGGTTATGATAGGAGTATGGTTATTATGTAAATAAATACATGATAACATAAAAGATTGCCTAGGTAAGTCAAAAAGATAACAGGAGGTATTCGGATGAAAGCAGGCAAATGGCGGAAGCTGTCGGTGGCAGTGTTGCTATCGTTGGCTTTGGCGGTGCCGATGGCTGGTGGCAGCTGTGAGGCGGCGGATAAGGTAGCGAATCTTATCGATATGCAACCAACCTATCGGGATGTAGTAGTGGCCAATGTGCAGAATGACAATGGTGCAACGCGACAGTTGCGCATGAATGTCTTTGTGCCGCCGAAGGCCAAGGCGGAAAAAGTTCCTGTGCTGGTGTTTGTCCATGGTGGCGGTTGGGCCAAGGGCACCTATGAAGGCGATGATGCCCCAAAGAAAGCAGCTGATTCATCTCAGAGCAGCACGAATGCTCTGATGGCGCAGGATAATAATTCGTCTTATAAGATTTTCAAGGATGTGCTGAATCATGGAATCGCCTTTGTTTCTGTAGATTATCGGCTGAACAGTGAAGCGGCTTTTCCTGCCCAGATCTATGATGTGAAGGCGGCGGTGCGCTTTGTCCGCGCCCATGCCGATGAATATGGACTGGATGCGGAGCGGATTGCCATTGCCGGAACTTCCGCCGGCGCCCATTTAGCTGCAGAGCTTGCCGTGACCAGCGGCAACAAGGCACTGGAAGGTGACGAAGGCGGTAATCTGGAATACAGCAGTCGCGTCAAAGCCTGCGTGGACTATTATGGGCCGACGAATCTTTTGACTATGGCGCCGGAGATGAATCCTGCGCTGGAGGCTCCGGATAAGGCAGCAGAGACGCATGATTCCGTCCGGGCGAATGAGTCCATCCTGCTGGGATTCACCGGCGAGGGACAGGGCGTAGGCACCCTGCGCAAGCTTGATGAAGCAGGAGATACAGCTTCGCCTTATTGGCATATGGTGGAAATGGCCAAACTGGCAAGCCCCGTGTATCAGGTGACGAAGGATGCACCGCCGTTCTTCATTGCCCATGGTGGTCATGATTCGCTCGTGCCCATCCAGCAGAGCATCAGCCTGCAGAAGGCTTTGACTGATGCCGGCGTGGAAAATATCTTTATGTGCAATTCTAAAGCTCCGCACGGCTATCAAGGCGAAGATACCAACAAGGCCATGATGCGCTGGCTCTGCCGTCAGCTTGGCGTTACGTATTGATTTCATTTATATGAGGAGGAACTAGGTATGAAATTTAAGGAGCTGGATGATTTTTTAGGAACGCATTTTATCTACACGTATGATAATGGCTGGGAAATGGGGCTTTTCTATCTGGAAGATGGCCATGCAGAAATCCGTGGCATGCTTGAACAGAAGGAAGCCTTTGACGTTTGAGGATAAAAAGGAACTGGCGGGCAGTTGACCGGTCAATATGACTGGTCAGTTGCCCCTTTTTGTTGTCGGCAATCCATTTATTCCGCATTGACTGGTCAAATTTTGACATGTCAAAATTGACAAGTCATTTTCAGCGTGTTATAGTAGCAATTGCACTATATATGTAAATAATTACTTATTTTAGGAAAGGGATGTATCGCAAGTGACTCGTGAAAAACTCTGGACAAGAAATTTTATCGCGTTGATTGCGGCAAATGGTTTTCTGTTTGCCAGCTTTCATTTTCTACTGCCAACCATTACGGTGTATGCGGCTAGCCTAGGGGCTACGGGCGTGCAGATTGGCTTGATCGGCGGCATCTTCGGTTATTCGGCGATTTTTATCCGCTTGTTTACGGATACGGGGGTGCGGGCTTTCGGCAAGAAGAAGTGTTTGTATGCCGGCTTGCTGCTCTGTGTAGCGGCGGTGCTCGGCTATATGATTTTTCCAAATGCAGATGCGATTATTTTTGCCCGCGTGCTTCATGGCCTGGGCTTTGGTCTTTCGACTACTTTTGCGGCAGCGATTGCGGCTGATGTCATTCCGGCGGCGCGCCGTGGGGAGGGGATTGGTTACTTCGGTATGGGAAGTACCGTGGCTATGGCGCTGGCACCGGCCTTTGGACTGTATCTGCTGGCCGAAAGTGCGACTTGGCTGTTTACGGCATCCATTGTGGTGAGCCTTTTGGCAATCCTGATGGCGTATGTCTGCAAGACACACGAGGCCGTGACAGAATTGCCACCAACACCGCCGCTGCATTCTTCCATTCGCAACCGTATCTGCGAGCATGGCACAGCGGGTCCATCGCTGTTGACAATTTTGTTTGGTGCAGGTTATGGCAGTGTCAATACCTTTATTGCCATGCTGGCGGCCGAAAAATCCGTGGAGAATGCGGGGCTTTTCTTTGTGATTGGCACCTTGTTTGTCTTTATCTCTCGTCCGTTTGGCGGACGGTTGCTGGATAAGTATGGTGCCTTTGCAGTAGTCCTGCCCGGTGCGGTTTCCTATCTGTTAGCATTGGGAATTATGGTTATGGCCGATTCCCTTACGGGTTTGCTCGTCGCTTCGGTATTCTATGGACTGGGGGCAGGGGCGCTCTTGCCGGCGCTTCTAACCTGGATGCTGAACATGGTGCGTCCGGACAGACACAGTGCTGCTAGTGCTACCTTTTATAATATGCTGGATATCGGCACAAGCACCGGTTTGATCGTTTTGGGAGCTGTAGCGGGCAGTGTAGGCTATACCAACATGTTCTGGTATGTGATTGGCATCATGTCGATGTTCCTGGTACTGGCAGTATTCCAATATTACCATCGCAGCGAACAAGTGCTGGAAGAAGTAGAGGAAATTTCATGAACAAAGAACCGCAGGAATTATCTCAGTTCCTGCGGTTTTTGCTGGAAAAAGTGGTATTTGTGTGAGGGAGAATCTATCAGTCGACAAAAAGGAAACAATAGAGTTATAATATAAAAAAGAGCGAGAGCATAAATTATGCAAATAAAAGGGAGAGCTGAATATACATGTTGGAATTGAAGAATATTTCCTTCCATGTCACTGAGGGCAACAGCCAGGTGGATATTATCCAGAACCTGAGCCTCACGGTTGACAACCGGAAGTTTGTGGTCATCACAGGACCGAACGGCAGCGGTAAGTCCACCTTGGCCAAAATCATTGCGGGCATTGAGCAACCCACGTCTGGTCAGATATTGCTCGATGGTGAGGATATCACGCATAAGAGCATTACGGAACGCGCCCAGCTGGGCATCAGCTTTGCCTTCCAGCAGCCTGTGCGCTTCCGCGGCTTGCAGGTCATTGACCTCTTGCGTCTGGCAGCTGGGAAAAAGATTTCCCATATCAAGGCCTGCGATTATCTCGCGGAAGTGGGACTCTGTGCCAATGATTATCTCAACCGCGAGGTGAATAGCTCGTTATCCGGTGGCGAGCTCAAGCGTATCGAGATTGCTACCATTCTGGCCAGAAAGACCAATCTTTCCATCTTTGATGAACCGGAGGCGGGCATTGACCTTTGGAGCTTCCAGAATCTTATCCGCATCTTTGAAAAAATGCGGGAGGAAATCGAGGACAGCTCGATTATCATCATTTCCCACCAGGAGCGCATCCTGCAGATTGCAGACGAAATCATTGTGCTGGCCGATGGCCGTGTGCAGGAACATGGTGCTGGCAAAGATATCCTGCCGAAAATCATGGACACGGAAGCCAGTATGCCAATGTGCCGGAAGTTTCAGTAAGGGGGAAGTCACGCAATGTTGAAGATGGATGAAATACAGAAAAGACTGTTGCTGGAGGTGGCCGACCTCCACGATGTTCCGATGGGAGCCTACAATCTGCGGGCTAATGGCAAGTCCGTGGGCCGCAGCAGCAGTGCCAATATTGAAATAACGCCGAAGGAAGATGGCTCGGGCATCGATATCCATATCAAGCCTGGCACCAAGAATGAGAGCGTGCATATTCCCGTGGTCATGAGCGAAAGCGGCATGAAGGAAACGGTGTATAATGATTTCTATATCGGCGAGGGAGCCGATGTGGTAATCGTGGCTGGCTGCGGCATTGACAACTGCGGTACCCAGGATTCGGAACACGACGGCGTGCATCGCTTCTTCGTCGGGGAAAATGCCAAGGTCAAGTACGTGGAAAAACATTATGGTTCCGGTGATGGCCAGGGGAGCCGTATCTTGAATCCCGTTACGGAAGTGACCATGGAGGCCGGCAGCTCCATGGAGATGGAAATGGTGCAGATCAAAGGCGTAGATTCCACCAGCCGTACCACCAAGGCCAATCTCAAGGCAGATGCCAGCCTCATCGTACGCGAACGCCTCATGACGCATGGCAAGCAGTATGCATACAGCGAGTACGAAGTTTCGCTGGATGGCGAAAATGCCAGTGCTGATGTGGTATCCCGTGGCGTAGCCAAGGATAAGTCCTACCAGAAACTGGATTTGCGCATTGTGGGCAATGCTGCCTGCCACGGTCATACGGAGTGCGACTCCATCATCATGGACGAGGGACGGATTCTGGCCGTACCTTCCCTGGAAGCCAACAACGTGGATGCCATGCTCGTGCATGAAGCCGCTATCGGCAAGATTGCCGGAGACCAGCTCATCAAACTGATGACATTGGGCTTGACGGAAAAAGAAGCCGAAGAACAGATTGTCAATGGCTTCCTGAAGTAAGAGATATGGGGCTGTTCTTTAAGTGTGTTGCACTTGAGGAACAGCTTTTTGCATTCGATGGCGTTGACAAAAGGAAAAAAATCAATATAATAAATAGTTAGCAAGCTAATTATTTTAATGGAGAAGATTATGAAACGAGAATTGGTACCGACCTTTGCCGAGTTGGAACGCCATAAGAAAATGGTGCCGGAAATCAATCCGGCGGCAGTCATTGCCATGCTGGGCATCAAGACGGCCAGCGAGGAAATCCAGCAGTCCATTTTGGATGTGCTGCAGCGGGACTATCAACTGTCAGAGGGCAAGTTCTGTGCGCTGGTGGTACTTCATCAGTACGGCAAGGAGGGCATTGCGCCATCGCTTTTGGCAGCGAAAGTGGGGGTTACCCGGGCCACCATCAGCAATATGCTCCAGCGCATGGAGCGGGATGGCCTGGTGGATATCCGTCCCGCAGCGCAGGATGGCCGCGCGAAAGTCGTGCGCTTGACGGAAGCAGGCTGCGACTTCATGGAGGAAATCCTGCCGCCGCATTATCTGCGGGTCAGCAAACTGATGGAGAAGCTTACAGAAGCGGAGCAGAAAGAACTCATCATGTTGTTGGAAAAATTAAGTGCCTAAGGCACTTATTTTTTGTTAAAGTAGTTAGTTAGCAAACTACAACGAGGGGAGAATGGAGTATGAATACGAAGGAAAAAGCCAAGCGCACGGGAATGCTATTTATTGCCCTGTTACTCATCGGAGGGCTCGTGCTGATGTATACGGGCAATGATGCCCTGGTTCTGGCTACGGAAAAAAAAGAAGGGATCCTCACGGCGGAACAGGTCAAGATGTCTTTTGATTCCGTCAGCGGCCGGCTTATCAAAGAGGCGGTGAAGGAAGGAGACTATGTCAAAAAAGGCGATGTAATCATGGAGCTGGATTCCACGGATACTGACCTTGCCATCGAGAAACTCAAGACCCAGATCGCGCAGATGGAAGCGCAGATAGCATCCACCAGCGGTACGCAGGGCATCAACTATCTCAAAGCGGATACGGATGCAAGCCAGAATTACCGTGGTATCGATCAGCAGCAGGCGGCGGTACAGTCGGCTGCTGTGACCTTGAAAAATGCCCAGCTTGACTATAATCGCAAGGCTGCTTTGGTAGAGGCAGGTGCTATTGCTCAATCGCAGCTTGACGATGCGGAAATGGCCCTTAATGTGGCTCAGGCTAACGTGGAGCAGCAAAAACAGCTGCTGAATAAATTGACGGCGGTTACCAATGGCAGTGGCACGGACGCCATCGCTCAGGAGCGCTTGGCTGCCGCTAATATGAGCAATGATGTAGAAGCCCTGCGCCAGCAGAAGGAGGCTTTGGAAGTTCAGCTCAAAGAACTCGAAGTTGCTAAGGAACGGTTAACGCTGCGGGCCCCTGAAGATGGCAAGATTCTCAAGGTGCTCGCCAAGGAAGGCGAGATGATTTCGCCGTCTACGCCAGTGGTACTGCTCGAAAGCAGCCGCAGCTATTACGATATTTATGTCAGTGAAAAGCAGGCGGCTCACCTTGCCGAAGGCAAAGCGATTACAGGGACTACGGTAGCCGGAGATAAAGAAGTGACTGGAACGATACGTCTGTTGACGCAAGCGCCGGGCTTTGCAGATTTGAAGAATTCCCGGGAAAAGGGCCAGTCGGATCTGTCGGCCTTCCAGGTGCGCATCTATGTCGATAAGCAGGAAGGCATCATTCCCGGCATGACGATTGAGGTGAAAGATAGTGAATTCACTAAGAGATGAGATAAAGTTCTTATTTTCCGGTCAGGGGATGCCTTATGAAAAAGTCTGTCTGATGGTGGCCATGGTCATCACGGTCATCATGTCAGTGCTGCTCAGTGGCAACATTGCCAAAGATGCCAAGGTCGCTGTTATCGATTTGGATAACTCGGCGTATTCGCGCGAATTGATTAACCATATCGAGGCTTCCGAGTTTATGAAGGTCACAGCGGTACTCAATACCCCGCAGGACCCCAAGGATTTATTCTATCAGGATAGGGCAGTAGCCGTGGTCTATTTCCCCCAAGGGCTGGAAAAAGCCCGCTATACCGGCATGGCGGCGAATATCGGTGTTTTCTACGATAACACCAGTTCAGCTGCTACCAGCAATGTCAAGGAGGCCTTGAATGAAATCGTAGGGCTCGACAATGCGGCGGCTAATGGCGATGTGGGCAGTACCAACGACAGCCTGCAGGGGCAGCTGAATCTGGCTTCCCGCAATCTCTTCAATCCCCAGGATTCCAAGGACAATGGGGAAACCTTAGGGTTTCTGCTGTTCTTTGGCTCCATGTTCTTTACCTTTGCCACCATCGGCATGATTCCCCGGCTGCGGCTTAGCCAGCAGCTTGACGAAGTGCTGCTGCATGGCACGCCCTGGGATTTACTGATCCGTCTGGTGCCTTATGGATTCTGCCTGCTGGTGTCGTGGGTAGTGGGGCTGGCGGTGCTCCGCGTCTGGGGGGATTTGACTTTCTCGGGAAGCCTTTTGACCTTTATCTTCGTGCAGCTCTTTATGATTCCCACCATTGGGGCGCTGTCCCTGTTCTTTGGCTGGACGGCGGCCAATCCGGGCATCGCCTCGAGCCGCATGATTCTCTTTATTCCCGGCGGCTTTATCTTCGGCGGCATGACGGCGCCTACTACTTTCTTTGCGGACTGGGTGGTGAAATTCAGCCATGTGTTCCCGCTGACCTGGGAATTTCATTTCCAGCGGGATATCATCGCCCGAGGTGCAGGTTTCGGGGACATTTCCCAGACCTTTGGTGCTTTCCTCATCTATATGGGTATTGTGGGCATCCTGTTTTGTCTGCGGTTCAATGCGTCACGTAGGGAACTTTTGGCAAAACGGGCAGAGAAAATGGTGGTTATTGATCGCTGGCAGTGAATCGCATATAGGCAATATTGCCGTGTTGTTTGGACATTTCCAGGAATATTCTGCGGTTGCTTACTGAACACCAGGCGTTAGAGCCATGGGGGCCGTGATTGCCGATTAATATCTTTGCTTCATCATCGCTAAGGTCAAGGGCTTTCATGACTACATAGGTGGCTAGAAAATTAAGATTAAGTGCTTCCTTTATATCATCGCGTGACATGACCGTGATTTTTGATACATAGCCTGCTCGGTTAGCATAGAGCGTAACTACTGCGCCCTGTTGTCCAGATTTTAATACGGTCATATAGCTAATATATGCAGCATTTTTATCCATTTCAATCGGTGGAGATAATTCATCGAACGTATGAGTAGCTCTATGATCGGTGTAAGCTAATGCTAATTCACGATTCATTTTTGCGTAAAAATTGGGAACAGTTAGGTCACAAACTTGGACTAGTTGTGCATTGGCTATGGGGGTGAAGAAAAGGAAGAACAAAAGCACGGTAAGGATAATCTTGGGCATAAAATCAGCTCCTTTGCAGTGAAAAAATTTATTTTTATATAAATTCGATGATTGATGAAAATATCCTTGTGTGAGCAAAAAATATGTAACGTAAATTCTTAACTATAAGGTTGACAAGTCAATAACTGCTTTGATATAGTGTGTTTATAAAGTTACTTTATAAACACACTATTTTGAGGTTTACGCTATGGATAAAAAGGATATGCGTCGGGCGAATCGGCAGCTTTTGCGGCAGGCATTGATGGAACTTGGGCAGGCTACAAAGCCTAAGCTTGCGGAAGTCACGGGCTTTAGTGTTGTGACGGTCAATGCGCTGATGAAGGAGTTGTTGGCAGCTGGCGAAGCAGAGGCCGTAGAAACTATAAATTCGGGTGCGGCTGGTGGGCGGCCGGCGCAGCAGTTTGCTTATTGCCGCAATCGGAAGCTGGTGCTGTTGCTGTATATGTTTGAGGAGCAGGGGCGGGATAAACTGGTGCTGGCCGTGGAAAACCTGCTGGGGGAAATCATCTGGCAGAAGGAAGCGTTTCCCGCTGAAATTACGGAAGCTGTCCTGTTGGCGAACCTGCAGGCCGCTTTAGCGGAATTTCCCAAGACCTGTCAGGTGCTGTTGGGAATGCCCGGTGTGGAAGTGGCAGGCAAAATGCTAGTCATTGATTATCCTGAGCTACGGGATTTGACTTTGACATTTGACTTGTCAAAAAAACTCAGCCTGCCGGTACAGTTTTGCAATGATATCAATGCGGCGGTGATGGGGTATGGCAGAGAATGCCCGCAAGCTGATGCGGAAACTATTGTCGGCCTTTACTGGCCCCATGGATATCCGCCAGGGGCGGGCATCTTGCAAAACGGCAGGCTCTATATTGGCCGGGATGGCATTGCTGGTGAAGTGGGATGCCGTTTTTCGACGGGAGAGCCTTATCATGAAGGAGACTTCGCGCAGCTTGCGGCAGCTGAAATCATCCGCTTAGTACGGTATTGGAATCCGCATCGACTGGTTATCTATCGGGAGGGCTTGACGGAAGATAGGCTGGAGGAAATCCTGTCAGCTTGCCGGCGAGAGCTGCCCGGCGAATTGCTGCCGCAGGTAGAGCTTAGAGCTGATCTGGCACAGGATTATGTGCAGGGATTGCGGCAGATTGGCAGAGAATTACTGTTACGTTCTGAAGGAGGCTATTAAGATGCTGGCGGATTATCATGTGCATACGGAGTTCAGTGACGATTCCCGGGAACCCATGGAAGAACAGGTCAAAAAGGCCATCAGCCTGGGGCTTACGGAGCTTTGCTTTACCGATCATGTGGACTATGGCATCAAGAAGGATTGGGCCGAGGGGAATATCGAATATCGGGGCGGGGACGGCGTCGGCCTGGCAGCAGAAGAACAGCAGCCCTTGGCCAATGTGGATTATCCGGCGTATTTTGCCAAGTTCCGCCGAGTGCGGGATGCATACAGCCGGGAGATTACCTTGCGCTGCGGCTTGGAATTCGGCGTGCAGATGGGGACGATTCCCCGCTATGAGGAACTCTTTGCCCGTTATGAGCAGGAGCTGGATTTCGTACTGCTCTCTATCCATCAAGTGGAGAACAAGGAATTCTGGAATCAGGAGTTCCAGCAGGGGCGGACACAACAGGAATACAACGAGCGTTACTATCAGGAAATGTATGATGTGATCAAAAACTTCAAGCAGTATTCGGTGCTGGCTCATGTGAATCTTATCAGCCGCTATGATAAGCAGGGAAAATATCCCTTTGCCTCAGTCCGGGATATGGTGGCGGAAATCTTGAAAGTGGCCATCGCCGACGGCAAAGGCATAGAGCTCAATACTTCGTCCTGGCATTATGGTCTTGACGATACCATGCCTTCCCGCGATATTTTACGCTTGTATAAGGACTTGGGCGGCACAATCATCACCATTGGCTCCGATGCACATTCGACGGAATATCTGGCAGATCATATGCGCGATGCCCGGGAAATCCTGGCTAATGAAATCGGTTTTGCGAAAATCTATACCTTTGTGCATGGCGAGCCCATAGCGTATGATTTTTGATGTTTGACGAGAGGATTTTATGGAAATGACACAATCGCTCCGAGAATCGGAGTTTAATCCGGCAAACCTATGGACACAGCATGCCACGAGGGCCGTGTTCTTTATCGGCGGCTTTGGTGCTGCCTCCTGGGCACCATTGGTGCCGCTGTTACGCCAACGATTGGCCATTGGCGAGGATATCTTGGGGCTTTTGCTGCTCTGCATTGGCATTGGTTCCCTGCTGACCATGCCGCTCTCCGGGGCCGCGGCCGTAAGGCTGGGCTGCCGGAAGGTGCTGACCTTTGCCAGCATTGCCTTTGCCCTGTTACTATTCCTGTTGAGCCAGGTCGGCGACATTCTGCTGGCCATTCCGGTGCTGCTGCTCTTTGGCGCCATCATGGGCTGCATTGATGTGGTGGCCAATGTGCAGGCTGTTATCGTGGAAAAAGCTGCGGGCAAACGGCTGATGTCCGGCATGCATGGCCTTTGGAGCGTCGGCGGTTTTGCCGGGGCTGGCCTGTTTGGAGTCTGGGTAGGCGGATTGGGACTTACGCCCACGGTTTCTACGCTGATTGCCGCTGGCATCATGGTGGCGGCGATTTTGTTCTTTGCCCGCTTTCTGTTGCCCTATGGCGGTGATGCCGGTGGCAAGATGCTGGCCATTCCGAAAGGCATCGTGGCTTTTGTGGGCATTATCGCCTGCATTGCCTTCCTGGTGGAAGGAGCCATTATGGATTGGAGCGGCGTATTCCTGACCACTGTGCGCGGCTTTGACATGTCGCTGGCGGGCACGGGCTTTACGGTCTTTTCCGCCGCCATGCTGACGATGCGACTGGTGGGTGACAGGCTGGTACAGAAAATGGGACAGAAAGTCGTTATCCTGGGCGGCAGCGTCTTAGCCTTTGCTGGCTTCCTGGCCGTAATCTTTGCGTCGCAGGCTTGGCTGCTCTACGCAGGCTTCTTCGCCATCGGCGTGGGCAGTGCCAATATCGTGCCGGTGTTCTTCTCCCTGCTGGGCAAGCAGCAGGATATGCCCATCGGCCTGGCGGTACCTGCTGTGAGCACGCTGGGGTATCTGGGCATCCTGATGGGCCCCGCGGCCATCGGCGCCCTGGCTCATGCCACGAGCCTTTACGCCGCCTTCGGCCTGCTGGCCGGGCTGGTGGCCCTGCAGTTCATTATTGCCCGCTATGTTTATCAAAAAGTTTTATAAGTATTTTAGGCGGAGATAAAGAAGGCACCCCTTGCCAGATTCACATGGCAAGGGGTGCCTTTGTATGATGAAAACAAAAGAATAAAGATTTACCAATGGGGGTGAAAGACTAATTGGCCCTGGGCATTTACTTTTCCCAGATGCTTCAGGAAAAAGCGGGCAATCGAGCCGGTTATCAAGGCAGATATCAGGGTTCCTTCCCGGATGCCTTCAATGCCATTCAGATAGATAAGCGAGATAATGGCAGCAAAGATGACCAATAACACATCGTTGCCGGTCTTGACTTTGCCGAAGTCGATATGGAACTTCCGGGAGATGGCGTAAACGATGCCTTCGCCGGGGAGCATGAGGACATTGGCGATTCCCTGCACGGCGACGCCAAAGGCGATGAGGGTGGTGCCGATAAGCAGCGGGAGCAATTGCAACAGGTAGTTGGTGGGGACGACCCAGCTCCACATTTGCATGTAGAAATCGATAAACCAGGCAAAAATCATCGTGACGGGAATCTGCAGGAACTGGACATTATCGAAATCCTTGCGCAGGAGCAGGTATTGGCCGGCAAACATCAGCATATTGATGGTAAAAGTCATCTGTCCCAGCGAAAATGGCGAGGCCAGGCTGATGACGTAGGGGAGACTGGAAATCGGTGATGTGCCGAGCAGGCTTTTTACAACTAAAGCGATGCCGGAAGCCTGGACAATCACGGCGAAAACAAACAGGGAATAACGGGTAACAATGGACACGAATGGATAACCTCCTAGAAAAAAATTCAATTCTATTATAGAGGTTTTTCGCGGTATAATAAAGGTATCGCATGGGATTGTTGCAAAACGAGGGGGGAAGCTATTGGACGAACGGAAAAGGGGACTGCTCATGGTATGTTTGGGTGCGTCCATGTGGGGCGGCAGTGGTGTCGCCGGGCAGTATCTGCTGCAGGATTGCGGCTTTTCTACGGAATGGCTCGTGGTGTCCCGGATGCTGCTGGCAGGTGTCATCTTATTGCTGATAGATACCTGTATTTACAGGGAAAGCATCTTGCATATCTGGCAGGATAAGAAAGATGCTTTGGAAGTGCTGCTGTTTGCTGTTTTGGGGATGCTGGCGGTGCAGTATACGTATTTTGCCTGCATCAAGGCGGGCAATGCGGCCACGGCTACGGTATTGCAATATCTTATGCCGGTGTTTATTGTCGGCTATACTGCGTTGCGTGTCTGGAGATTTCCCCGGTATCAGGAAATACTCTGCGTGGGTATGGCTGTGGGCGGAACTTTCCTGTTGGTCACCCATGGCAGCCTGGATACGTTGTCGATTTCGCCGCAGGCCTTGTTTTGGGGATTGGCGGCGGCAGTGGCGGCGGCATTCTACACCATGCAGCCCAAGCGGCTGATCCGCAAATGGCGGCCGACCTTGGTTGTCGGCTGGGGCATGCTGCTTGGCGGTACAGCCCTTTCGTTTCTGTGCCCGCCCTGGAATTTTGTGGGGATTTGGCATCCTTTAGCCGGTCTTATTTATGCCTACATCATTATCTTCGGAACCGTGGTGGCCTTCGGCTGTTATCTGGGCAGCATGAAATATATTCAGCCGGCGGAAGCCAGTATCCTTGGTTCGCTGGAGCCTTTGTCGGCGATTGTCTTTTCTTTGCTGTTCCTGGATGCCAGTTTCGGTCTTATGGATTTACTGGGTACGGCGTTGATTTTGGGGACAGTATTCCTGCTGGCTCGGCATGGACAGCAGTGACGGATTAGAAATAGAGCATATTATTAAGGAGGAAATTTCGATGGAAAATAAAGTGTCTTACCTGGAACATGCGGCGGTGACCGTAGCCGATATCGAGTGGAGCCTGAACTTTTTTCAGACGGTGCTGGGCATGACGGAAACTCGGCGCAAGGAACAGGATGGCGTGTTGCAACAGGTCTGGCTGAAAGGCGGATTGCAGTTGATCGCCGCCCCTGAAGATGCTGCAGCAGGCCGGGGCCACCATTTGGGCATTGTGGTACAGGATTTTAAGGCCACGTTGCAGGAAATGCTTTCGTATGAGGGCGTACATGCTATGGAGGGCAAGCCAGAAAAATGGGTGCAGCTTCCCGATGGGCTGGTGCTGGAGCTTTTCCAGGAAAAGCCTGGGGCGATTGAAAAAGTTTTAGCGGTAGAGGTAAAGTGAATGATGCGATTAAAGGATATGGTGTTCGTGGCCCCATTGGTCAACTTGTTGATACAGGGGGGTGGGAACATCATATTTTTTACCTAAAGCAACGATGCGGGAAACGAGTCCAGAGAATTCCGAGGACTTGCCTGCGAGAACGTCTCGTTGCATCGAGGTGCGAAGACCAGGTTTAAACGCATCAATCATCTTTAGTCCGATTGCTACCAAATCGTTTTCCCAGGTGATTCCCATGGCATGGCCGATGGCTACGACTTCGCGAATCAGGCCGGTAAAGAAATCGCGCAGTGGGCCTTCGTGCTGGAAATCTTCACTGACGGCATCAAAGTAGAGCCCGGCGGCGCCCATAGGCGAGACAAAGGCGAATTTCTGTAACGCATCGCGCTGAATATGCTTGGTATAGTGTGCATGAATGTCCGCGTCCTGCATGATTTTTTCGAGCGCTTTTGCCTTATGAGCCAGTCGGGTATCCTGTCCTGGGCGGAAGCCAAAGAATACCCGAAGGATTTTTTCCGGTTGAACGATGATGCCAGGGCTTTCGATTTTCGCAAAGATATACATACAGCCGTCCAAACAAGTGAGGTCAGGCAGTGCCTGTTGCATGACTTCGCCTGTGCCGAATACGTTTAGGATGGGGACAATGAGGGTGTCTGCATTGGCGGTGCGGCGGGCCAGTGCAATGGCATCGTCGATGTTGTAATATTTCACGCAGACGAGCATGACGTCAGGGGTATCGGTGTATTCGTCCATCGTGCAGGCTTTGGCCGGTTTTATGAGAATATCGCCGCGGTGTTCCGTGCGGATGGTTAGCCCGTTTTGACGGATGGCTGCGAGATGCTTTCCGCGAGCAATAAAGGTTACATCCTGACCAATGCTGGCAAGGTAAGCGCCTAAAGTGGCGCCAGTACCACCGGTGCCGACAATTGCAAATTTCATTTGAATCCCTCCAATTGTTTTTATGTTTACATTGTAACAAATGGATCTAGCAGGGGCAAGGCGAAGTCAAGGAAGGTTTTTCCGATTGGATGCAGAATTACAATACCGTATTCTGTTTTTGCTGGGAGAGGATAATATGGCGAAACGTACGATAATGTTGACGCGTTGCCTATTTCAATATAATAACGTTCATTGCAACCGTTGCGAACGGATTTGTCCCCAACAGGCAATTCATAATCGGATCGTCGATGAAGCGCGTTGTGATAACTGTGGCCTTTGTACGGCAGTATGTCCGACGGGGGCCATATTGTCTGGGGTCGATTACGATGGCTGTCTGGCAAGGACAAAGGAACTTTGTCCCCAGGTACTCATGTGTCGGAAGGTGGATAAAAAGGGAATGCCCTGTTTGGGCGCTCTCAATCGCAGATTGCTTTGGAGTTTGGCGGAAACGAATGATCTTGCCATCGATACCTCGCGCTGCCAGGAATGCAATCCGGCGGTGTTTTTGTGGTTGGATAAGGAAATCGCTGCCTGCAATGCTGTGCTTGAGCGACAGGGACGAAAAAAAATCACATTGGTTCATGTGAAAGCGGCACAGCCCGCAGCCAAACAAGTGGCACGGCGCGGATTTTTCCGTTCCTTATTTCAATCTACCGCGCAAGGGGTCAAGGATTTTACCGAGGAGCAGATCAAGCGGCAATATACCTTTGATGGGGTGTTTTGGCTGGAAAAACAGCAAACGACGCCGAATGAGCTCTTCTTTGGCATGGAGATATCGGATGCTTGCAACGCGTGTGGGCTGTGTCTGTCACTTTGTCCGGAAAAAGCCTTGCACTTTTTCGAAAATGCTGGGGGAAAATCGGTACAGTTTGATGCGCGAAAATGCAGCGCCTGCGGACTTTGTAGTGGAAACTGTCCGCAACAAGCGATGAAGCTTTTGCCATCTTGGGAAAAAACGTAACAGTATTTCATTTTTTTCTCACCCAAATTTTGCTATAATTTAATGTAGTTATTTCATTAAAGGTGGTTTATTTATGCTTCGTTTTTGTCAGCCTTCGGTGCGGTCGGTTGATCGCATGGGCTTGCTAGGGATTATGTTTGGCAGTTGGATGATTTGGGAGAGTTTGATTCGGCTGCTTTTGGGGATGCGGTTTTATTCGGAGTTATCGTGGAGTCCTTTGGATTTGTTGCGAACCTTTTTGCTGGGACTTGTCTATGATGCCTCGGCTGGTGTCTTTTTCTGTTTGCCCTTGGCGTTCGTGTTCTTATTGCCAGCAAAAGTGCTCTCGACTGCTTGGGGAAAATGGTTGGGAAAATTACTGGTATTTTTGCTTAATGGATTTATGGTCGGTTCCGGTGTGACGCTCTTTTTCTATTTCCAGGAATTTCACACCTGTTTCAATTTCATTGCAGTAGATTATCTGATTTATTCCAGCGAAATGCTCGGGACGATTCAAGAGTCGTTCCCACTAGGCATCATTGTGCCCGTGATGTTGGTCATAACGCTGGGAATTACTTGGTTGCAGCTTCGTAGACGGGAGTTTATTCCGAAGGTGCGGGATTGGCAGCATTTCGTTACCGCGGTAGGATTCGTGGCTTTGGTGCCGGCCGTGGCGGCGGCATTGCCGCAATCGGCATGGCGTTTGCAGGTGGCAGCGGACAAAATCAATCAGGAGCTTGCCGGTAATGGCCCTTATGAATTTGTCCGTGCCTATTTCACCAACGAACTCGACTACGATTCCTTTTATGCGAAAGAGACCGATACGACGGTACTTCGTCAGCGCCTGCGCAGTGAGGTGAAGGGAAACAACGAAGCCCTGCTGGGGGATAATGGGGTGACGCGCCGCGTCGAAAACCAAAATGAACTGACTGGCAAAAAGCCCAACGTTGTGTTGATAACGGTGGAGAGTTTCAGTGCGGATTATGCTGGCTTCCTTGGCTTTGCGAACAGCTTGACCCCGAACCTGGATGAGGTGGCGCAAAAGTCTTTGAGCTTTACCCGTCTCTATGCAACGGGGACGCGGACCGTCCGCGGCCTTGAGGCGCTGTCCCTTTCAGTGCCGCCAACACCAGGACAGTCCATCGTTCGCCGTCAGGATAATAGCAATATGGAAAGTCTGGGGGATGCGTTCCGCCAGAATGGCTATCAGAGCGACTTTATCTATGGCGGCTATGGTTATTTCGATAATATGAATGACTTTTTCGCTGGCAATGGCTATACGGTGAAGGACCGGAAGGACATTCCGGAAGAAAAAATTCACGATGAAACGGTTTGGGGAGTTCCCGATGAAATTCTCTTTGACCAAGTGCTAAAATCCTTGGACGAGCATCAGGCAAAAGGGGAGCCGGCTTTTGAGATGGTACTAACTACGTCAAATCATCGTCCGTTTAAGTTCCCAGAGGGTCGAGTCGATGCGCCGCAGGGGGTGCGGAACAGCGTCGTGCGCTACACCGATTGGGCGATTAAGGACTTTTTGGATAAGGCAGCGAAAAAGCCTTGGTTTGATAACACGGTATTTGTCATTGTGGCAGATCATCAGGCCTTAGCAGCGGGTAAGGCCGATTTGCCTATTAACCGCTATCATATTCCTTGCCTGATTTATGCGCCAAAACTTATCAAGGCCGGACAGTGTAATCGCCTGATGAGTCAGATTGATGTGGGGCCGACTTTGTTGGGGCTCCTCGGTATGTCCTATACGTCGCGGTTTTTCGGTCATGATGTGTTCCAGGTACCGGAGTCGGAGGACCGCGCCTTTATCAGTACCTATCAGTTGTTAGGTTTGGTAAAGGATGACCAGTTGACGATTCTGTCCCCGAATCAAGGGGTAAAATCGTATCGTATCGATGATTGGTCTAAGGCGGATTATACGCCCATTACCACCAGCGAGGAAATGCGGCAGCAGGCGGTTTCGTGGTACCAGGGGGCCAATATGCTCTATCATGAGGGATTGTTAAAGGCCCCGCAGTAAAAAAGTGTGATGAGAGGCTGTAAAAAGCCTCTTTTTATTATTCAAATTTATTGCAAAATTAAGAATATCCATTGAAATTATAACCGCGGATGCGTTATAATATAATAAAGAAGCTAAAAATATTTGGAAAGGGTGGTTCCATGCAAACCATTGCACTTATCGCACACGACAAGAAAAAAGATGAAATGCTCGATTTTGTCAGTCATCACCAAGACCTCCTCAAACACTTCCATTTGATTGCAACGCGGACTACTGGAACATTGATTAATGAAAAATATCAGTTGAATGTGGAGACCATGATGTCAGGGCCATTGGGCGGTGACCAGCAGATTGGTGCTCGCGTGGCCACCGAGCAGGTTGATTATGTTATTTTCCTGCGTGATCCGTTGACGTCACAGCCGCACGAGCCGGATATCAATGCACTCCTTCGACTCTGTGATGTTCACAACATTCCATTGGCAACAAATCGCAAGAGTGCACATATCTTGTTACAGTATGCGGATAAAAAACTCAGCGTATAAAAAGTTCTTGAATTAATGGCCCGTATCTCTTAGAATAGAATTGATGGGGATTACCCGCTATCACACCGAGCCCAAAGTGACCCAAGGAGGTAACGAGCAACATGGTACCATCATACGTGTGGCTGATTCTGGCAGTAGTGGCAACATTAATCACATACTGGGTGGAATACGGTCAAGAGGAAGATTGAGCGATTATACTTCGAAGAGCGCAGCTGATTCGGCTGCGCTTTTTATTTTCTCTTTGACAATAATTGGTACCTGGTATAAAATTAGCATCAGGTACTAATTTTTGTCCAAAAAGAAAAGAGTGATAAAAATGCTTATTCATGATTTGATTTACCAAGGGGCGCCGGATGATCTGGCAATCGTTGACCATGAGCGCCGTTTCACTTATAAAGACCTTCAGGCAGCCGTAAAAGCCTGCCGTGACAGGCTTTATGCAATGGGCGTTCATCAAGGTGACCGAGTGGGGATCTTTACGCGCAATAGTGCCGAATTTATCTTTGCTTATATGGGCATTACGTCGCTGGGAGCGATAGCGGTTCCCCTCAATTTCCAATTGAGTAGTCGCGAGATTGCCTACATTATTAAAGATGCGGGGATACGAGTCCTTTTGACGTATCAGCCGTTGAATCTTGTTGATGCTTTGGCACAGCTGCGCTGCCAGCTCAAAGTGGCGCAGTATGATATTCGCTCCATTGGCAAGCCGAAAACGGGAATTGAAGAGGCACCAGATCTTTCGGAGTATTTCAGCGCGGACAATCCGTGCCAGATCATCTACACGTCTGGTACAACGGGCAATCCGAAGGGAGCAGTCATTTCTCATCATAACATCCTCTTCAATACGAAGCAGATTGATTACATGGGTTGTCGGCCGGGGCATAAGGCGCTTTGCGTTTTGCCGATGTATCATTGCTATGGTCTTACCTGTGCGGTGTTTTATACACTAAGCGTTGGTGCTGCCATCGTGATTCTCGATTCGTTTACGCCGCGGACGACAATCAGCACAATTCGTGAGGAAGGGATAACGGAGCTCTATATCGTGCCGTCGATTTGCAGCCTGCTGACCAAGCTGGGGACTCTGGAAGATATGAAGAGTGTACGGCTGGTCGTCAGTGCTGGTACGACACTGCCACTGAAAATTCAGCAGGACTTTACCGAAAAGTTTGGTTTGGATATCTGCGAGGCTTACGGCCTGTCTGAGACGGCACCAATCGTTACGATGACGCCATTGGGGAAGACGAAAGTCGGTTCCTGTGGTCCCGTGGTTCCCCATTTGCAATGGAAACTCATTGACGATGAGGGCAAGGAAGTTCCCTGTGGTGAAGTCGGTGAGCTGATTGTCAAAGGGGAGAACGTCATGCTGGGTTATTGGAATCTTCCCGATGTGACGCATGATGCCATGCGGGGGGGCTGGTTTCATACCGGTGATGTAGCCCGTGCCGATGAAGATGGTTATATCTACATCGTCGACCGCATTAAGGACATGATTATCAGCATGGGTGAAAACGTTTATCCGCGTGAAGTTGAAGAGGTGATTTACCAGTTCCCAGGTATTCATGAGGCTGCTGTCGTTGGCATTGAGGATAAACTCCGCGGGCAGGCGGGGGCTTGCTTCTATAGTGTGAATCAAGGGGCTGTGGTAAACGTCCGGGAGCTCAAACAGTTTCTGCAAAATAATTTGGCTCTTTACAAGATTCCGCGGGAGTTTCATGTTATGGATAAATTGCCGCGTACGACAACTGGTAAGATAGCCAAGAAGAAGATATTAGCAGAATTTAAAAAATAAATAACAAATAATACCCAAAACAGTTCCATGACGGTAATGATGCGTTATCGTTATGGAACTGTTTTTGTATTGGAATAATAAACAATAGGGTATCAAAAGAATTATTGGCTATTCTTGCATCGAAGCAGGATTTCATCGTTGCCCTATAGAAATGGAGTCGCAAAGACAAAAATTTCATTTGTAAGGACAGTGATTTTATGCAGGAGAAAGCGTGTTCCTGGTATATTTGGGTGCGACAGGCTGTACGCGAAGTCAACCAGAGTGGTGGCAATAGTTTATCCGCTGTAGTTAGTTTGGTTAATAGCATGATTGATCAGGCTATTTTGTGGCGGGTCAGTGATCTTCATCTTGAGCCGATGCGTGATGGGATGCGTGTTCGTTATCGGCGAGATGGATTGCTGCAGGAGGATGTGCGAAAGTTGCCGAAGGAGATTGAAGCAGCGGTGATTTCGCGTCTTAAGGTAATGGCTGGGATGGATATTGTTCAGCGGCAGCGACCACAGGATGGACATATCCGCTATGAGCGGGATGGGAAGAAATGGTTGGATATTCGCGTGGCGTCTATGCCGGTTACCAATGGCGAGATGATGGTTCTGCGGTTTATGAATCTTGAGGATGAGATGCTGAAGGTGGCAGAACTGGGATTTTCGAAGAGGAATCAGCAAAAGTTTGAGACGCTTATCCATAGACCTGCGGGGATGTTAGTGATATGTGGTCCTATGAATTCGGGAAAAACTACATCGCTATATGCTGCAATGAATGCGTTAAATGTGTCAGAAGCGAAGTTGATCACATTGGAGGATCCTGTGGAACGGGATTTGGCTGGCGTGAATCAGGTTCAGATCAATCCGAAAGTCGGGCTCGACTATGTGACGGGATTGCGTGCTGTTCTAAGACAGGATGCAGAGAAAGTCTTGCTCGGGGAGATTCGTGACAGCCAGACGGCGGAGATGGCTGTTCGTATTGCACTGACGGGGCATTTGCTCATGACGACACTTCATACGGAGGATGCGCCATCGGTAATTTTTCGTTTGTTGGAGATGGGAATAAAACCATATCTTCTCGCAGCGACTTTATCAGGGATTGTGGCGCAGCGGCTCGTGCGTTGTGTCTGCCCTGCATGTCGCTGCTCGCATGTGGTGGAGGAAGGCTCCTGTGAAGCGGCTCTGCTGGGGGATAGTTATGAACCGGGAATGGTGCTGTGGCATGGTAGGGGATGCATCCATTGTGGCGGAACGGGATATTACGGCCGGATGGCGCTACACGAGGTGTTGGTCATGGATGATTGTCTGCGACAAGCGGTGCTCCAGCAATGTGAGCGGCAGGAGTTTTCTCACATTGCTGTGGAGCATGGCATGGAATCTCTTTGGCAGGACGGAATTTTGAAAGTAAAAGCAGGATTTACCACGTTGGCGGAGGTACGAAGAGTGCTTTACGGCAGCTAGGAAATTTCCGTTTTCGATTGGATGAGGAGGATAACGATGGAAATTTATGGTCATCATGTAATCACTTGGTATTTGGTTATTTTAAATGTCGTGACAATTTTAATTTATGGGTGGGATAAAGTATGTGCAATGCGCCAATGGTGGCGTGTGCCGGAATTAACCCTTTTACTTTTGGCGGTGGCAGGGGGAAGCATCGGGGCCATGATCGCTGTTCAAGTGTTTCATCATAAGACGTTGCATTGGAAATTCAAATATGGTTTGCCATTGATACTTATCCTGCAGGTGGCCGGGCTGATGTATCTCTTTTGGCAGAATTAATGAAAAAACAGCCATGCAGGTTCATGAGTTGCCTGCATGGCTGTATGTGTACGTGCGCTTATTGTTCGGCGTTGGTCAGTTTTTGAGGGAGCAGGCCTTTGTAGTGGAAATACATCCACAACTGCAAAGGCAGCATCAAAAAGAAATAGACCGTAGCAATGGCCGTCAGTTCAAATACATTGAAAATATGCATGGACAAGTAGTCCCACCACATGAGGGTCAATACTATGACTACGATGGCATCAAAGAGCAGCCAGCTCGAAGTTTTGAAGCCTCGAGTTCCTTGGGTAAAGGGTGGTTTTAATGATGCTATTGTAGTGCTTCCCATCCGTTTTGCCCATTGGTCATGTATGGACCAACAGATGGAAAGTACGCTGGCCGTGGCTGTCAGCCAGATAAGAGAGATAATGTAGATGGTCCCTGCAATATGAAAGAGATAGGGGCTTTGCATCAGGCCGTTATGGAATAGATACATAAGTACGACCGCCTCGAGGATAATACCAAATTTGATGAATTTTAGCGAGGCATAATAGCAAGTGGATAGGAAGGATAATTCCTCCGGCCATTCAATCAAGGGGCTTTGCCAGCCCTCTTTCCGAGATTCTAGATAGAATCCCACGGCCCCGGCAAATACAAATACCTCCATTTTGTGCGGTTCATCCACGATAAATAATGCCAGCAATACCAGTCCCATATAGATTAGATAGCGGGCGGATGTCATAAAGTTTTCTTCCTCATTCATTATATCAACACCTCCAAAAGATAGCGTAGCAGGTTATTCTTAGGGGGGGATGAAAATATAACGAGATTCGAATTAAAGGATTCGTGTGGAAAAAGATGGTAGAGCAGGAGGGATGAAGATGGGAACGATACAGAGAGGAAGCGATGGAATCTATCGTTGGGTCTATGAATTGAATTTATATACGAATCCAACAATTTTTTTGCTGGTTTGTAAAATATTTTTGTCGATTGGTCTAGGACTCTTTGTGTTTATTGGTTTATTGGAAGTGCTAGAAGATGGCTTCCAATTCGAGCGGTTGCTAGATTGTGGGGTTATGTTTGCAGGTTTTTCGGCGGGGATATTGGTTTTGTCTGGTGTGGGGTATTTGGTTTATGCTTTTATTATGGGAGGAAAATATTGTGTGCTGTTTGAGATGGATGAGCGGGGCGTAAAACATACCCAGCTGCCGCATCAGATGAAAAAAGCGCAGGTAATTGGGATATTGGCTGCTATGACGGGGGCAGCTACGGGGAATTTTACGACAATGGGAGCGGGTGTGCTAGCTGCCTCTCACAATAGTATGTATTCGGAATTTTCTAAGGTGAAACGTATGGAAATTTTGCGGAATCGAAATGTCATAAAGCTCAATGAACCCATGAATTACAATCAGGTCTATGTGGATGATGATAATTTTGATTTTGTTAGGACGTTTATCCAGGCGAGAGTGGGGCAAGGCGAGGCGAAAATGAAATGACGGTATTCTGGCGATTGTTGACATTATATCGACGAAAGTATTAAATTATTACTTAAATAGTGTACGGAACTTGAACCGGTTGGTGGGAGAAACGAATGAACAAGGAAATGAGAGAGAAATAATGCGTGCATCATCGGAACAGATAGAGATAATACGAGCATCACAGGCGCTGCAGCGCGGGCAGGTCATGAAGATTGACGCCTGCGCAGGTTCAGGCAAGACCACTACGCTGGTGGCAGTGGCCAATGCCAATCCGCAGAAACGCTTCTTGTATTTGGCGTTCAATCGCAGTATCGCCGACAAGGCCAATCAGGTATTTCCGGGAAATACCAGGGCGATGACTATGCACAGCATGGCCTATCGTCATTTTTTTCGCAGTGGGGTGCGTCCTGCTTTAGCGGCTATCAAGATCGATATGCTCCATGATGCTTTTCCACACAAGGCGAATCACGAGCTCTTCCAACTGCTCAGCCGGTATAAGGAATTCCTTATTTCTTCCGGGCGAGATTTTCCAAGCCTCGAGATCAAGAAGATTTTTGCGCTGGTGGCGGCAGGGAAACTTCCGATGCCGCACGACCATTATCTGAAGCTTTTTCAGATGCTTTCGCCAGAGGAACAAGGTTTGGGCCGGAGGTATGACTGCATTCTGGTGGATGAGAGCCAGGACTGCAATCCCGTGACGCTCAGCATCATCAATCGGGCTGCCTGCAGCCGGATTTACGTGGGCGATTCGCATCAGTCAATCTATGGTTTTCGCGGGGCAATCAATGCACTGGCGCGGCAGAAAGCGGACGTGACACTGCAGCTGACCAATTCCTTTCGCGCCCGGCAGCCGATTCTTGATCGAGCGAATCTCTATATGCAGGTGTTCATGGATATCCTCTACGATGGGCAGGTGCCGTACTATCCGATGAATTCCCTGATCAATGAAGCGAAACTCAAGAATAAGCAGACCGCCTGCATTACCCGGACCAATTCGGCGTTGGTGGATTTGATTGATGCGCACCGCGAACAGCCGGAGCGGGTTTATTTGGTCAAGAAGCCCGAGAATGTGTTCAAGACGGCCATTGCCGTCAAGGAGTTCCTCTTTGACCGGCGTAACGACTTCGTGGGGGAATACAAATTCCTGAACCGGTTGCATGGCAAGGAAGAATTGAAGGATTATGCGGAGAGCACTGCCGATGTGGAAATCTTGTCGGCCATGAAGATTGCGGAAACCTACGAGGATGATCTGTATGAGCTTCTGGATGTTGCCGGCCGAATGAACAGGCCGGAGGCACCTGTCGTGCTGACCAATGCGCATACCAGTAAGGGCCTGGAATGGCATACCGTAAAATTGATGGATGATTTCCCGGATTTAGGGGTTCGTTATATGAGCTGCCGCTTCCATCCGGTAAAAATTCGTTCGGATATGAGCCATTTAGAGCAGCAGGATGAGCGGTTCAAGGACTTTATCCAGGAACTCAATCTTTATTATGTCGCGGTAACCAGGGCGCAGATCAAGCTGGTGGATATGACGGAGAATGCTGCTTATCAAAGTCGGGAGGCAATCCTTGCGCACTTACAGGAATGTGAGGCACAGGTCCGGAAGGCACAGGACAGGCGCAAGCTCCAGCGGGACAAGGAGCAGGAAAGGGCTTGGATAGCGAAAAATGCCAGCAAGCACCGCAAAACCTCACAGCTTACGATGTGGGAAACGGAACGGGAGACGCTTCTAAACCGCATGCGGAAAAACATCAGCGATTGTGCGGATTCGGCTCATAACTTCAAGGAGTTCAAGAATCTGTTGGCACTTGGCGGCATACTGCTCCAGAAGAGGAAAAGCGGCTGGGCCTATGTGGACTTCTATGGCCGGGGGATAACGGATGAAAGACTGGGGAAGGAGTTTACTAAGGATAACATCATGAAAGCGCTGAACGGCTGAAGGAAAAAATTCTGCTCGAAGCAGGAAAGGTTAGGTTGCTGTCAGAAAAATAACATAAAGGAATGCGCACTTTCCTTGGGAAAAGATCCGGATGTCGTCGGGAATAAACCGAGAAAGGGGATACTCAAATGAGCGGAAATCCTATGTTTAACATTTCCTATGGACTATATGTGTTGACGGGGAACGATGGGCAAAAGGACAATGGCTGTATCATCAATACCGTGACGCAGGTTACTTCGGAACCCAATCAGATAACCATTGCCGTAAACAAGGGAAATTATACGCATGACATGATTAGGGATACAAAGGACTTCACGGTATCCGTGATAAGCGAAGCGGCGGATTTTGCGTTGTTCAAGCATTTTGGCTTTTGCTCCGGCCGTGATGTGGACAAGTTCAAGGATTTTGACGCAGCCAGGCGCACGGCTAATGGAACGTTAGCCGTGACAAAAGGAACCAACGCGTATATTTCCGGCCGTGTTACCAAAAACTGGGATGTGGGAAGCCACACCATATTCTTGGCGGACGTCGTGGAGAGCATGATATTATCCGCGGATAAATCTGCCACCTATGGCTATTATCAGGAGAAGATCAAACCGCGGCCGCAGGCAGCAGCCAAGGGGAAAACCGTATGGCGCTGCACCGTATGCGGCTATGAATACGAGGGTGAGGAGCTGCCGGAGGGCTATATATGCCCGATTTGCAAGCATGGCGCAGCAGATTTCGAGAAAATAACCGGTTAAGAGACTGCTGACGGCAGTAAAAAAGCACTTCCAGATGGGAGTGCTTTTTTTGCAGGTATTGGGAGGGAAATGTAGAAGATGTACCGTATCATTAGAAGCTACGAGGTGATAGGCCATGATGGATTGTGCCGATTGGCAGGATATTATCAGCAGGGAACTCCTGCGCTTGCCATCCGCCTGTTGCCAGAGCGGATTCCGAGTCTTGCGGAGATTGGGGCACCAAAAGCCTGGCAGAAGATGAAGGCGCTGGAGCAGGGGCTTATTTTAGTGACGGGGCGGACGGGGGCAGGCAAGACCACGACGCTGGCAGCCTTTATCGAGGCGCTTAATCAAGAGAAATCGTATCATATCATCACGTTGGAAAAAATCAATACCAAAGATATGATACAAATGTATGAAGTGTCTCGAAGCCTTATAATATTAGGTACTCTAGGTGTCAATTTCTTTTGCTTGTAGTTAATGCTCATTCATCCTCGTCTTCTTCATCTACGAATACAAATACTTCTTCGACTGTCTTGTCGAAGTATTTAGCAATGTTCATGGCTAGCCGCAAAGAAGGGTTGTATTTGCCATTCTCTAAGAGAGAAAGGGTTTCTCGACGAATGTCAACAGCCTCGGCTAGTTCTCCTTGGGATAGCTTCCTGGCGAGGCGCAATTCATGTATCTTAGTAATCAGTTCTGCCATGGGTTATTCTCCATCCCGCTCAAGGGTGTAGAATTTCCAGCCGGCGGCAAGGTTTCCAATACCCATTACAAAATACCCAGCAAAACTAAATGGTATGCCTCCGTCGATGAAATGTTTATCAATCGGGAGTAGGAACAGAATAGCAAAGCAGGATGCTAGAAAACCTACAGTGTATGCTTCATGTCTGTGAGCGATTGCCATTTCATCACTGGCTTCAACTTTCCCACAGACGATATATATAAGCATCATATTACGACTAGTGACAATAGTGGTAGATACCCGATAAGAAGCTATAATGGTGCTGTGCGATACTGGAAAAATAATTATTTTGATGTAATCAGTAACTACAACGAAAATGCAACCGACTAATATGTGCCCGGGAGATGATGGTATGGAACAGTCCTTATTGGAACAGCTTGATGAATATATAGAAGAGAACTACTGGTATTCGGATAGAGCATTAAAGATACGTGAGCAATTGAAAGATGTAAAATTTTCCATAGCTCGTATTGAAGAAACATGGTCTCAGCGGATGAAAAAAAGGTTGGATTTCATCTTTGCTCATTTAGAGGATACTTTTACGCAGCGTTTATGGAAGCTGATTAAGAAAAAGGGAATGTCAGATGTGGAGGTGTATAAAAAAGCCAATCTTGATAGGAGGTTGTTTTCCAAAATTAGAAATGAGAAGGCATATAGGCCTAGTAAAGGTACGGCAATCGCATTAGGGCTGGCATTAGAACTTAGTCAGGAAGAATTTGAGGATTTGTTAAAACGAGCTGGATTTGCATTATCTGGTGGTAATAAAGAAGATGTTATAGTCAACTATTTCTTGGAACATAGGAACTATGATGTGTCAACAATCAATGAAGTTTTAGTACACTATGGTTTACCGACATTAGGCGAAAGGAAAAGTTAAAATGTCGCCTAGTGAGCGACCTAAAAAAACTAGAAGTTTGCTATAATATAAAACAAGAAGCATATTTTCGTGAGCAGCATAAGGGGGTGTTGGTATGTTGGATATAGCTTTTCAATACAGCTATGAGGAAAATGATTGGATAAAATGTACTAACACTGACTATGCCCAAAAAGATATAGAAAAATTACCGGTTGTACCATTGATAGAATGGACGGGGCGTGAAGATGAAAAAGAGAATGGATTGTATGTTTATTGCCGTGAACATAATAGAATAGAAGATATACAACAAATCAAAGATGGTAAGATTATTTCTAGCGATGGATGCATTATTGAAGGATTATTTGGTATAAAAAAATGTGTGGAAAAATCTCGATACGATTATTATTATTATAGCTTAGTTCCATATAGATGGAGAATTTTTCAACGGGATGTATGTTCGAGTATAAATGTAGCAGCCGATGTCTTGGATATGGTGTGTTTGGATAGAAGAAAATATCATTGGTATAATTTTGCATTCTCGATAGATATAATAAAGCGAAAATATATAATTTCAAAATATGGATATTCCCGTCGGGACAGAAAAGATTGGACAGAGTTAAATGATGTTGATATCCCAGATGTCGTAGTTGATGCAGCAATAAATGCTATGAGAGAAAGTGTTAAACAAACTTATGGCATAGAACCCAGTGTGTTAAGCCAGATTAAGGGGAAAAATAAGATAAAAGCATATATAGAACGACCATTTGATGTAAATATTGTGTTTTTGAAGTATTTTTTTTGGAAGTATACTTGTGAGAATGGTAGAGATGATTTTGATAAAATCTTTCCTTATGAAGAGAAAGATAATTATAAAATAATCTGTAAATTGCTGGATATAAAGCCGCCTAAGAGCTTAAGAAAGGCATATACATATAACCCATATTCGATTGTGTGGTATATGATATTTAAGCAATGGAATATCAAAGATATAAATTATATGCAAAAATTCTTCTATCTTGATGATTGCATTGCGAATATGTATCTCAAGAAGTTTTATTACAATCCAGTTGAAAAAAGAACAACCCGTACCGAGCGGGATGCACTAGACCGTTGGAAAGCAGTAGAGTATTACTGTCAATGGTTGATGAGATATAAAGGCGAAAAAAAGATGATGAAGTGGCTGTATTATGTATCTGCTGAAAGAGAAATGTCGAGACTTCAGTGGGATATTATAATACCTTTTTACCAGTATCATAATGATTTGTCAGAAGAAGTAAAATCCCGGTTGTTGCGAGATGGCTTGACTGAGTATGTACACGATGCAATCAGTGTGGAAGTCACGGCTTTATCTAAAAATTGGAAACATACCAGGATAAGATATGATGAGGACATATTAGCATATGAATGTAGAATAGGGGACTATGAGTTTAGACTGGTACATAACACCGGGATGCTTCCAAAACTTGGAGCGGTGTTTAATAATTGTGTAGCAACATATCGAGATAGCGTGATAAAACATAAATCCATCATTGTTTATCTGCTTAATAAATTCGGATATCAGGCTTGTATAGAAATACAAAAGGACTGTCATATTGTGCAAGCATTGGGGAAGTATAATCATAGATTGCAAAACGATATAAATCGTATATGTTGTTTTTGGGCGAAGTATCATAATTTAGTGATTGAATCAGGGACGTTGAAGCTTTTGTCTGATGAAGAACTGCGTGCATTTGATGATATTTTGGTTGAACAGATCCCTTATGTTAAAGAAGTAGATGAAATGAATTTAAATGAGTTGCTGGCTCTGGGTGCTAACAGAATAGTGGATGGATACTATCTGAGATTGGAGGAAATGATAAGTAAGTCCAATAAGCAGCGCTTGTCGGCACCTTATTGGATGAATTTTCCGGATGAGAAGAGTAAACTATCCTATATCATACCTGATGGACAGCGCATATATGAAGCTGCATTTGCCGGGAATACTGAAGCTATGCGGGCATTAGGCTTTATGTATTACAAGGGAAAAGTCTTAAAGCGTGATTGTGACAAAGCATTGCAGTGGTTCTTGAAGGCTGCAAAATTGGGAAGTAAGGAAGCCAAGACTGAAATGAAAAGGTTGAAAAGCCTGATCAAGCATCAAGGGAATGAGCGTGACCTTGCAATACAACAGGCCTTGTATAATTTGCGACGGCGCATGACAGTGGGGCAGTGAAAAGAAAATAGGTTTCTATAAGCGACCTCTATCGGAATAAATTTAATACAATTATCATAAACAGCTTGATTAGGCAGATAGACTGCCTTATAATTAAAATGTAACAACAGATGACTTGATTATCTGTTAATTGGTGTTGATTCATGGGGGCGTGCTAGGATGCGTTGCCATGATGAGCCACGTTTCCGGGCTTGCACGTTGCCACGACCTAGCTTATGCCATGAAATAGTTGGCTGACAGAAAATGTGCAAAAGGCTCTGCTGCGGCAGGGCCTTTACTATGTATTTTTATCCAAGGATGGAAAATCATGCTACATTACGCGCTCTTTGTTCCGTGATACCGTAATGGCAGCGAGGTCAAGGTATAAGAAAAGCATCTTCATTTTGCATGGAGGTGTTATTTTTTTTGCAGGTATTCGGCTTTGTATGTAGAAGATGTACAACGTCTTTAGAGAATACGGGGTGATGATATGTGCGAGGATGTAAGTTGGCAGGCTTTTATCAATAAGGCGATTGAAAAAGAGGCATCGGATATTCATCTGACGGTAGGGCAACGGCCGCATATGCGCTGTGATGGGGTCTTGGCGCCTATGGATGATCGCCCGCTTACGGAGCAGTTTATGGTTTCGTTTTGTGCGGTCATCATGGATGATGCGCAGCGGCAGCGGCTGGATAGGGAAAAGGACATGGACCTTTCCTGGAGTTTTGCGGGGCGGCGGTTTCGTGTCAATGCGTATTATCAGCAGGGGGTTCCTGCGCTTGCCATCCGCCTGTTGCCAGAGCGGATTCCGAGTCTTGCGGAGATTGGGGCGCCAAAAGCCTGGCAGAAGATGAAGGCAATGGAGCAGGGGCTTATTTTAGTTACGGGCCGGACGGGTTCCGGCAAGACCACGACGCTGGCGGCTTTTATCGAGGCGCTTAATCAAGAGAAATCGTATCATATCATCACGTTGGAAAATCCGGTGGAGTTTCTGTATGAGCCAAAGCGCTGCTTTATCAGTCAGCGGGAGTTGGGCTGTGATTTCTTTTCGTTTCCACAGGCACTTCGCAGTGCTTTGCGTGAGATGCCGGATGTCATCCTGGTCGGTGAGATTCGTGACCAGGAGACGATGAAGACGGCGCTGATGGCTGCAGCATCTGGGGCGCTGGTACTCGGAACACTTCATACCCTATCGGCTAGGGATGTGGTTATGCGTATTGAGGGCATGTTTCCTTTGAATCAGCAGGATTCGATTCGGGCGCAGGTGGCAGAGGTGCTGCTGGGTGTTTTTTCCCAACGGCTGTTGCCCTGCCTCTCTGGCGGACGGGTGTGTATGACGGAGGTGCTATTGACGAATCCAGCGGTACAGAGCCTTATTCGTCAGGGGAAATATAGTCAGTTGGAGTCGGTGATGATGAGCCATCAAGAAGAGGGAATGCAGACGGAAAAGGCAGCTCGGGAACGGTTATATCGAGCGGGGCTTATTGCGCGGGCTGGTGAAGCAGAATGTTAGTTGGGGTGGATGGGAGGCTGACCGTATGGCGGCATACGCATATAAAGCGCGAAACCAAAGTGGGGAATTGTTTACGGGCAAGATAAAAGCCGCCTCACGCAGAGAGGCGGCTCATGAGATTCGGGCAAAAGGATTATGGGTGGCGAGTTTGCGAGAGCTAGAGCCAGTCCCAACGTCAAAGGCTAAGTCGAGGAAGTCTTTTTTGTCAGCTCAGCCATCGAGATTGGAAGTCGTTTTATTTTGCCGGCAGCTTGCCGTGCTGCTTTCAGCCGGTTTGCCGGTTCATAAAGCCTTGCAGGCCTTGTGTCAGCCAAATGGCAAGGGCGCCTATCAGCAGCTGCTTGGCAGGCTTTTGGAAGAGGTTACACAGGGAAAACCGTTGCATGAAGCGATGAATGGTTTTCCAAAAGTTTTTTCCGCGCGCATTGTCAGCATGGTCAAGGCAGGAGAAGCGGCAGGGGCGCTGGATATTCTGTTCCTGCGGTTAGCCGATTTCTTGGAAAAATCCTTTGCCGCCCAAGAAAAGTTGAAGTCGGTGCTATTATATCCGCTGATTCTTGCGGTGACGACTTTGCTGGCACTTTTGGGGATAACGGTTTTTATTCTGCCGACGTTTGCCTCGCTGCTAACGGATTTTCGGGCAGAGCTGCCACTGCCGACGAAGCTGTTGCTGGAGCTTTCGGTTATTCTTCAGCAGCATGGTCTGGTGGTGACGGTGCTGATAGGTTTTTTCGTATTGGCAGTGGTGATAGCCTGGCATCAGCCGGCGGTTCGTTATTATCTGGATGCTTGGCAATTGCGAATTCCCCTTTATGGACGGCTCGTTTGTTATGCGGAGTGGCAGATCTTGCTGGGAACGTTGGCGGTGTTGCTGGCAAACGGAATATGCCTGCATGAGGCATTGAAGCTGCTGCCTGCGGCAACCCATAATCATTATTTGCAGGCGGTTATCTCGTCTACGTGTTCAGCGGTGGAGCGTGGACAGTTGCTAGGGGCGGTTTGGTATCAATGTGATGCCTTTCCTGAGGTGTTGAGAGAAATGGTCATGGCCGGCGATATGTCTGGCGAGCTGGAAGGGATGCTGGCTAAGGGGGCGGAACTTTGTGCCGTGATTGCGGAAAATGAATCCGCACGGCTACAATCGCTGGCGGAGCCGGTGGCGATTTTCGTTGTAGGTGGTTTGGTTTTCTTTTTTGCGCTGTCGGTGCTGTTGCCACTCTTGGGAATGATGGAAGCTCTGTCGTAAGATGGAGCTTTTATTTTTTTTGCTTGATGTGGTTTCCCATGTAACGGTAATAGGTTTCTCGCATTTCTTTCCGGCTTTGGGCCGCTGGCCAAAGCTGACCTAAGGCACCTTGTCGCATGCTGGCGGCAAGGTGGTTGTAACAGTCGGGAATTGACTGGTCAAGTTTGGCGATGAGTTCTTTTACGGTTTGACGGCTGGTATTGCCATCGTGGGGACAGGGATTCTTGACCGGGTCGAATCCGTGGAAGGCCTGGGCGTCGATGATTTCCTGTTCACGGAAGTAAATGAGTGGTCGGATGACGGTGATATCGGTGCGGTCAAGGTAGGTGACTGGCGTGAAAGTATGAAGCTGTCCGGAGTACAGCAGTCCCATAAAGAAGGTTTCAACCGCGTCATCGTTGTGATGGGCATAGGCGATTTTTCGGATACCGTGTTCGTTTGCATAGCGGTTCATTGCTCCGCGGCGGAAGAAGGCGCAGGTAAAGCAGGGGCTTTTGTAGTCGGTTTCGGCCATGGCACCTTCGATATCGACATCGATGACATCATAGGGGATTTCTAACGCCTGCATGAATTTGCGAGCCCGGTCAATGTCAAAAAAAGCGGGCTGTCCGTTTTCGTCTTTAAACATCGGATTGATGGTCAGAGCAGACAGTTTGAATTTTTTATGTAAACGCTGTTGGAGAATTTTCATGGCATAGGCGAGAAAGATGCTGTCCTTACCACCAGAAATTCCGAGTAAGATGTGGTCGCCGTCCTGAATCATATCAAATTCGACAACCGCGCGTAACAGTTTGCTGAAATAGGACTGGGGAAGATTGATTTTCATAGCTACCTCTTTTTCTTTGCTAAAAATAAACAATAGGTTTATTATAACGGAAAAGAGCTTTTTATACAAAATGGGAGGAGCTTATCGTCGTATGAACAATCGCAACATATTGGCTGTTATCATGATGGCTTCGTTTCTTACTCCCTTTTCCGGCAGTGCGTTGATCCTTTCGCTGCCGGCGATGGGACAGGAGTTTCAAGTAGGGGCAGAAACCCTTAGTTGGGTGATTGAAACCTATCTGATTACGTCGCTGGTCTTTTTGCTGCCGATGGGACGTGCCGCAGACCGCTGGGGGAAGGTGCGTGTGTTTGAACTGGGAAATTTCTTGTTCCTGTTGTTTTCCTTTTTGCCCGTGCTGTTTGATTCCTTTGCGTTGCTGCTGTTGGCGCGTGGATTGCAGGGACTGGGGTCGTCTATGATTTTTGCTACGAGTACTTCGATCCTTGCCGATGCGTATCCGGGGAAAAATCGTGGCAAGGCGATGGGATGGATGGTATCCGTGGTTTATGCCGGGCTTTCGTTTGGACCGGTGATTGGCGGCTTTATGAATGATGGTCTTGGCTGGCGGAGCTTGTTTTGGTTTATGGCCTTTTACGCTGGACTGGTTTTGTTGGTGGCGCTGCGGGTGCTAAATCCTGAAAATCACAACGCCAATCAGCCACAGGAAGCAATGCCGAGGATATCTCTGCGGCTTTTTACCGAGAATCGGGAGTTTTCGTTGTCCTGCCTTACGGCGATGTTAAACTACAGTGCGACATTTGCCATCAGCTTTTTGCTTTCGCTTTATTTGCAGAGTGTATTAGGCATTAGTGCGAAAATGACTGGCTTTATCCTGTTGACGCAGCCGGTTCTCATGATGGTGTTGTCTCCGTTGACCGGGGCTTTGTCGGACCGCAAGCCGGCGTCGCTTTTATGCTCGATTGGCATGGGAATCATCACCTTGGGGCTTTTGCTGTTGGCCGTTTTGGTCGCTTACCAGGCCTTGTGGCCGGTCATTCCTATCATTATGGGAATCGGTGTCGGTTTTGCTTTTTTTGCTGCGCCCAATAATAATGCCATTATGAGTTCGTTGCCGCGGGAGTATTACAACATGGCTTCTTCGCTTTTGAGCACCATGCGTATGAGTGGACAGGTGCTGAGCATGGCGCTGGTGACGGGAATCCTTTCCTTTTCCTGGCCGGAGCTTTCGCCAGCGGAGCTTCTTACCCGCAATGTCGTGATTTCGTTCGTATTCTTTTCGGTACTTTGCTTTGCGGGTGTCATTCCGTCCTGGTTGCGTGGGAAAATGTCAAAAGGGCTTTACAGGTGAGTAGTTGCGTAGTATCCTAAAGTGGTCTTTGTGGAAAGGGGATATTTATGCGCTTATTTCACTGGGGACACCAGTTATCACCATTTCAAATTATTATGCTGAGTTTCTTGCTTTTGATTGCGCTGGGAACTTTTGCGCTGATGCTGCCCATGGCAACTAAGAGCGGCCAGCCGGCTCCGTTTTTGACGGCACTTTTTACGACGGTTTCGGCTGCCTGTGTGACTGGGCTGACACTGGAAAACACGGCGTTGTACTGGTCGGGCTTTGGTCAGTTTATTATTCTGCTGCTCATTCAAATCGGCGGGCTGGGGGTCGTGACAATGGCGGTGGCGATTGTCATGGCATCGGGCCGCCGCATCGATTTGATGCAGCGCAGTACGATGCAGGAGGCTATTGCTGCGCCGCAGCTTGGTGGTATTGTCCGCATTTTACGTTTTATTTTAAAGTTTACGGTTTTTGTTGAAGGATTAGGGGCGGCGATTCTCTTTCCGATTTTTGCCCGGGATTACGGATGGGCAGATGGCCTGTGGATGGCTTTTTTTCATTCGGTTTCGGCTTTTTGTAATGCGGGCTTTGACTTGATGGGTGCGCATCATGGTGGCTCGCTAATGGGCTATGCGGAGGATCCATGGGTCAATCTGACGATTATGGGACTCATCATAGCCGGTGGATTGGGATTTATAACCTGGGCAGATCTGCATTGGAACGGGCTTCGCTTTTCCCGTTATCGCCTGCAGACGAAAATTATTTTGTTGATGACGGCTGGTCTTATTTTGATTCCGGCGATACTTTTTTTCTTTTTGGAGTTTCAGGATTTTCCCGAAGAAGTCCGTATCTTTCAGGCGCTGTTCCAATCGGTAACTGCCAGGACGGCCGGATTTAATACGGTGGATATCAATCTGCTTAGCGAATCCGGACGATTGATGCTGGTGGTCTTGATGCTGGTGGGCGGGGCTCCTGGGTCGACGGCCGGCGGCATCAAGGCTACGACGGCCTTTGTCTTGTTGACTTCGGCGTTTGCTTCGCTGCGTCGCAAGCGGGATGTGACGTTCTTTTCCCGCCGCATTGCCGAGGAGACAAATCAGCAGGCATTGACGATTTTCCTGATGTATTTGCTGCTGTTCGTCGGGAGCAGCTGGCTCATCAGTGTCGTGGATGGATTTTCGATGGTGGACTGCATGGTCGAGACTGCTTCGGCGCTGGGGACAGTTGGCTTGTCCATCGGTTTGACAGAAAAATTATCGGTATTTTCCCAGCTGATTTTGATTTTGCTGATGTATTTTGGCCGCGTAGGAGCGCTTACGATGATTTATGCGCTGAATAAGCGAAGTGTTCCCGTTACGGGGCGTCTGCCCCAGGAGAAGATTACCGTCGGCTGACGGCAGGAGGTACTCATGAAAAAATCTGTATTACTGATCGGTCTTGGTCGTTATGGGCGGCATGTAGCACAAGAACTCTACCAAATGAAACACGATATCCTAGCCGTGGATAAGGATGAGGAGCGCGTCAATATGGTATTGCCATACGTGACGAATGCATTAATGGCCGACAGTACGAATAAAAGCTTTTTGGAATCCCTGGGGATTCGGGATTTTGATTTGTGCATAGTAGCCATTGGTGACGATTTCCAGAGTTCGCTGGAGACGACTTCGCTGCTAAAGGAATTGGGGGCAAAATACGTAGTCGCGCGAGCTTCGCGGGGAATTCATGAGAAATTTCTCCTGCGCAATGGCGCCGATGAGGCCGTTTACCCAGAAAAACAACTGGCAAAGTGGACGGCTATCCGCTTTGGCTATGACCATATCCTCGATTATTTCCGATTGAGCGACCGCTATGCGGTTTATGAATTGCCGATTCCGGAAGAATGGAACGGCAAAACCTTGGGGGAGCTTCAGGTTCGCAAGCATTATCATGTCAACGTTCTGGGAATCAAGAAAGCCGGTATTCTCGATGTAGAGATAACGGCTGAGACCACAATGAACCAAGAAGACACAGTATTGGTAATCGGCAAGCGTAATGATTTGGAAAAATATTTCCATATTTAATGAGATGGTGGCAGATGGAAAAGAATCTTACAACCGGCAGTGTGGTTCGCAATATTTTTGTCTTTGCCCTGCCGTTTTTCTTCTCGTATTTTTTGCAGACCCTCTACGGGATGGCAGACCTCTTCATTATCGGTCAATTTGAAGGAGCGGCCAGTATAACGGCGGTTTCGGTGGGCAGTCAGGTCATGCACATGATTACGGTGATGCTGGTGGGGCTGTCCATGGGCACAACGGTAATGATTGCCCAGTCCGTTGGCGCGCGGAATAAGGCCAGCGTCAGGGCGTCGATTGGCAACACCATTACCCTGTTTTTGCTGGTGGCGGTGGTGCTGGCCGTGGTATTGGTCTTAGGTACGGAGCCCATCACCCGCTGGATGTCGACGCCGGCGGAGGCAGTGCCGGGAACTTGCCAGTATCTATTTGTTTGCTTTTTGGGGATTCCCTTGATTACGGTGTATAATATCATCAGTGCCATATTTCGCGGTCTGGGAGATGCCAAATCCCCTATGTATTTTGTGGCAGTGGCCTGTGTGGGAAACATCCTGTTGGATTATCTCTTTATGGGATTTTGGCGGCTGGGGCCGGTGGGGGCAGCCTATGGCACCTTGATTGCCCAAGGTGTCAGTGTGGTGCTGGCCTTAGGTTATATCGCGCAGAAAAAAGCCATGGCGATTGCCTGGTCTGATTTGCGGCCTCGGCAAAAAGTCATGGGGCAGCTCTTGCGCATCGGTGTTCCCATTTCCCTGCAGGATGGGTTCATCCAGATTGCCTTTCTGGTCATTACCATCATTGCGAATATGCGTGGGCTCACCGATGCCGCAGCGGTTGGCATTGTGGAAAAATTCATCAGCTTTGTCTTTCTGGTGCCGTCCTCTATGCTGGCCACGGTTTCAGCGCTGGGGGCGCAGAATATCGGGGCAGGCAAGATGGTTCGTGCCCGCAAGACCCTTTGGTATGCCCTGGACATTTGCCTTATCTTTGGGGTAGTGGTTTCCCTCTTGACCCAGTTCGCAGCGGACAGAATCGTTGGCATTTTTACCCAGGAGCCTGCTGTCATTGTGGCTGGAGCTTTGTATTTGCAAGGGTATATCTTTGACTGTATCTTTGCCGGGATACATTTTTCCTTTAGTGGTTTTTTCTGCGCTCTGGGACGGTCAGAGTTTTCCTTCCTGCATAATCTCATTGCCATCGTTACCGCCCGGATACCTTTGGTTTGGCTGGCTTCCAACTGGTATCCCGATACCCTTTTCCCAATGGGGCTGGCCACTTGTGCCGGTTCGGTGGTATCGGTGGTCATCTGCCTGTTTTTCTTCTGGCGGCTAAAGGGCTGGGGAACCAAGCGCCATGTGTTTTCGTCATTAAAATAATAGATATAGGGGATAGAAATGGTTAGAGAAATTGTAAAAGACGTGTTTTTTTTACAGCAAAAATCGGTTAAGGCAACAAAAGCAGATATTGCCGTGGCCCAAGACCTCCTGGATACATTAGCCGCACATCGCGAAGGCTGTGTCGGCTTAGCGGCCAATATGATTGGCGAAGCCAAATGCATTATTGCCGTAAACCTGGGTGATAGGGACGTTGCGTTGCTAAATCCCGAGATTGTGAAGCATTCGGCTAAGTCCTACAAGACGACAGAGGGCTGTTTGTCGCTAACTGGGGAGCGGGAAACGGAGCGGTTTGAGACGATTGAAGTTAAATACCGGGATATGAACTTTGCCAAGCAGAAAGCAAAATTTAGCGGCTTTACGGCCCAGATTATCCAGCATGAAATCGACCATTGCCAGGGGATTCTGATTTAACCGGCAGGGGCAACTCTAGCAAAAATAGCTAAGTGGGAGTAGAAGCTTCGGATAAAGACGGCAGTATCGATAAAAGAAGGGAAGTAGACATATGAAAGCAATGGTACTTAGCAGTGGCGGCGTGGATTCCACGACGGCTTTGGGGCTGGCAATAAAAAAATACGGCCGGGAAAATGTGATAGCTCTGTCCCTGTCCTATGGGCAGAAACACGACAAAGAAATTGAAGCCGCGAAGGCGGTGGCGGCGCATTATGGCATTGAGCAGCTCTTTTTGGATCTCAGCAAGATTTTCCAGTACAGCAATTGCTCATTGTTAAAGCAGTCCGATGAAGAAATCCCGGAAGAGAGCTACGCCGAACAAATCAAGGAGACAAAGGGGGAGACACCGGTCAGCACTTATGTGCCTTTCCGCAACGGGCTGTTTCTCTCAACGGCGGCCAGCATTGCCCTTAGCAAGGGCTGCAGCATCATTTATTATGGTGCCCATGCCGACGATGCGGCTGGCTTTGCATATCCTGATTGTTCACCGGTATTTAATGATGCCATGAATCAAGCTATATGGGAAGGATCGGGACATCAGCTGAAAATCGAAGCGCCCTTTGTGAACATCAACAAGGCCGAAGTGGTAAAAATCGGCCTGGAACTCGGCGTTCCCTATGAGCTGACCTGGTCCTGCTACGAGGGCGGTGAAAAGCCCTGCGGCAAATGCGGCACCTGCATCGACCGCGCCGCCGCATTCCACGCCAACGGCGTCGAAGATCCAGCTAATTGCTGAGGGCACAGTTTGACATGTCAAACAGGAAAAAGTCTTGACAGGTCAATTAGCTATCTGCTAAACTGAGCGTAACAAGTAAATATAGCCGTGCAGGACTGACGGATTCGTGGAATTGACCACATGTACTGCAGGGCTTTTAACGCCGACCGTCTGGGCAGAGATTATGCTCAGGCGGTTTTTGTCGTTTGAGCATAATCTCCTTTGGATTGCTGCTTGGCAGCAGAAAGGATGGTTCTCATGCGAAATCGTTGGCTCATTGCGTTAGCAGCCGTTGGTATTCATATTTCCATCGGCAGTGTCTATGCCTGGAGTGTTCTTACTCGTCCTATTATTGAGGCGATGGGATTTACCCTTTCGGAAACGACCTGGACCTTTTCCCTAGCGATTCTGTTCCTGGGAATGTCGGCAGGGCTCTTGGGGCGATTCGTGGAAAAGTATGGCCCGAAAAAAAGCGGACTGATATCCATGCTGTTATTTTGCACGGGCATGTTTGGTACAGCGCTGGCCTTGCACCTGCATAATTTGGCGCTATTATACCTTTTCTACGGGGTTATTGGCGGTATTGGCCTTGGCGTCGGCTACATCACGCCGGTATCGACGCTGGTAAAGTATTTCCCCAATCATCGCGGCTTTGCGACAGGTCTTGCCATCATGGGCTTTGGCTTTGCCGCGCTGGTAGCCGGGCCTGTCATGCAGTTTTTGACGGCTCGCGTTGGTCTTGTCAATAATTTCCTGATTTTGGGGGCGGTCTACATGATCCTCATGGGCGCGTCGGCTCTCTACTTGAAACCGCCCGTGCAGAAAAAAGGCAAGGCACAGGTTACGCGCTTGCAGCATGGGGCTACAGCGGCTGAGGCCATCAAGACCTGGCAGTTTGGTGCGCTTTGGTGGGTGTTCTTTGTCAATATCACCTGTGGTATCGGCCTGTTGGCGGTGGCTTCGCCCATGGCCCAGCACGTCGTTGGCATGGATGCCGCGCAGGCCGCGTCGATGGTCGGTATCATCGGCCTCTTAAATGGCGGTGGCCGCATCCTTTGGTCGACGCTGTCGGATTATCTGGGCCGCGGGCTTACCTACATGGTATTTTTCGCCCTCGAAGTCGGTGCGTTTTATCTGCTGGCTGGTACTAAGGATGCCATGCTGTTCCAGCTGCTGGTGTTTTTGATCATCAGCTGCTATGGCGGCGGCTTTTCGTGCATGCCGGCCTATCTTTCCGACATCTTCGGTACTAGGGAACTCAGTGCGATTCATGGCCGCGTGCTGACGGCTTGGGGCGTTGCTGGTGTCGTCGGGCCGACCATCGTCTCGTGGTTTTGGGAGCACACCCATAGCTATACGACGACGCTGACCTTCTTTGCGGGTTGCTTTGTGCTCAATTTCCTGATTGCAACGGTGCTCAAGCTGCATGGCAGCCGCCGGTCTAGCCTCGTCAAGACGGCAAATACTTAACCGAATATCGTCAGCCTCCCTTGGCAGGACTTTTCCGTTTATACGCGAATACTAGCGTATAGTGAGGAGAATTATGCATGATAAGGGAGGTTTTTCTATGGGAATCTTGGAGTCCATCGGCAAGCGTCGCACCTATTATCAGATCAATAAGGAGTTGCCGGTGGCAGTAGAGAAGATCCGCAAAGTGGTGGAGCAGGCAACGGAGCTTACTCCCGATGCCTTCAATATGAAGTCGGCCCGCGTCGTATTGGCGCTGGGGGCGAAGCAAGATGCGCTTTGGGATGCCGTCTATGATGCATTCGGTGGTAAGGTGGCACGGGAGAAAATTGACGGATTCAAGGCCGGCGCAGGCACCGTACTCTATTTTTATGACGAGGAAGTCATCAAGAGCCTGCAGAGCCAGTTCCCCATGTATGCGGAAAACTTCCCGACTTGGGCCCAGCAGGCAAATGGCATGCTGCAGTTTGCCATTTGGACGGCTCTGCGCGACTTGGATGTGGGAGCTAATATCCAGCACTACAATCCAGTTATCGATAAGACGGTGCGGGATTTGTTTGATTTACCAGCATCGTGGAAACTTATCGCGCAGATGCCTTTTGGCGGCATTGTGGCTGAACCGGAACCTAAGGAGCAGGAAGACATCGCTATTCGCGTCCAAGTGCAGGTATGATAGCTAGTGAGGAAGAGGAGATAAAAATGAGCAATCCGATGTTTAATATTTCTGGTTATACGTGTTGACGGCTAATGCTGGGCAGAAGGACAACGACTGCATCATCAACACGGTGACCTAAGTTACATCAGACCCCAATCAGATAACCATTGCGGTAAACAAGGGAAACTACACCCACGATATTATCCTGGAGACTAAGGCTTTTACCGTGTCCGTGATAAGTGAAGCGGCGGATTTTGAGAAGGTCGTCAGTTAACCATCAGGTATTGGGCCTCCTATATTTTTCATCCTGAAGTATGGAAGCAATGGACGAGATGATTCGGCGCATCAAAGCCCTGGGTGTTTCGATAATCTTACGGAACGTAAATTGAATAAATAGGAAGTTTATCCCCCTAGGGGGCTTACGACACCTTTTATCAGGTATTAGAATAAAAGGGTATTCATTTATTCTTTTTCTTGATAAAAGGAGTTGAGGAAGATGCATATTCCAGAGAATTATCTCAGTCCGTCGACTTGTGCTGTTATGACGGCGGCGATGCTGCCGGTTTGGTTCATGGCCGTTCAGAAGGTGAAAAAAGAACTGCCAAAGGAAAAGATGCCTTTGTTGGGGATTGGTGCTGCTTTTTCCTTTTTGGGCATGATGTTTAATGTTCCACTTCCTGGGGGGACTACTGGACATGCCGTCGGTGCTACACTGCTGGCCATCATGTTTGGCCCATGGGCAGCTTGCCTGGCCGTCAGTGTGGCTTTGTTCGTCCAGGCGCTTTTCTTCGGGGATGGAGGAATTCTGGCTTTTGGTGCGAACTGTTTTAATATGGCATTTGTGATGCCCTTTGTGGGTTGGGGAATATTTCGCAAGCTTCGGGGTATGATGCCACAGCATACGCTTTTCGCCGCTGGTATTGGCAGCTATGTCGGCATCAATATGGCTGCGCTGGCGGCGGCTATTGAGTTCGGTGTTCAGCCGCTTTTGTTTACCGATGCGGCCGGACAGGCACTTTATTGTCCCTATCCCTTGTCCATTTCGATTCCGGCTATGATGGCAGGTCATTTGACGTTGTTTGGACTGGCGGAGGTCGTGTTTACCGTGGCGATTCTTGGGTATCTCAAAAAAGCGGCACCTGCTATGCTGGAGGAGCAGAACTCTCATGCGGGTTCGATGGTTTACGGCTTGCTGGCTCTTTTGATTGTCGGCACGCCGCTGGGACTTTTAGCAGCTGGGACTGCCTGGGGTGAATGGGATCCGGAGGAACTGGCGGAGCAGGATTTCCTCGGGACGGAACTTGGTTATACACCGGCCGGTATGGAAAATGGTTTTTCCTTTGAGGCGTTATTTCCTGATTATTCGATTGCAGGGATGCCGGAGTCCTTTGGCTATATTTTGTCGGCCATCATTGGCACGGCGCTTTTGATTGTTGCATTTAAAATTATGGCAACGTTTTTCCATCATCATACCGATTATGATACGTCGGTTCAGGGAAACTGATTGCTTTGTGGTGAGGCGATAGATTTGAATCTTCCCGAATGGGCAAAACAGGAAGAAATATATCGACCCAATCGAGACCGGGATTACTTTATTTCCCGGTCTCTTTTGCGTGTCATGTCTGTACTGGCGGCTATCCGCCGTCAGGCGCAGACCACTTGGGAAAAAGATGTTCCGGCGGTAGGGGCACTTTGTTTTTTATTGGGCTGGCTGCTCTTAAGTGTGGCCGCTCATACGATGGCGTTTCTCATCTGCCAATTGGCTTTGGAAGTGGTCGCTCTTTGTTTTTTGACCGGTCAGGCCTCGCGGCGGATTTTATCGAGTGCGGGTCTGGCGGGCTTGTTTTCGCTGATGCTCATGTTGCCGGCATTTTGGTGGGGAAATAGCGGGCTCGTGCTGCTGCTTCCCGTTAAGACGTTTTTGACCGTGACGGCTCTAGGTATTCTTCAGGAATGCTTGCCGTGGAATCAGCTTACAAGGGCGCTGCGTTTTTTTCATATTCCGCAGCCGGTTATTTTTTTGTTGGATACTACCCTTCGCTATGTGATTTTGCTAGGGGAGATGGCCGAAGATTTACTCACGGCCCTAAAATTGCGTTCGGTGGGTCATAATAGGAAAAAGCATCGCGCAATCGGTGGCGTGTTGGGGGTCCTCTTCCTGCGCTCTCAGGAGATGTCGGAAGTTCTGTATGAAGCCATGGTATGCCGCGGATTTACTGGTGAATATTATCCATCTCCAGGGAAACATTTCCACTGGGCAGACGTTTTTCTACTCCTGGTGTTTCTCGGTTATTGCTATTTGTTTCTGTCGCTGGAGGTGCATTTATGATTCGATTCGAAGATGTTTGCTATGCCTATGATGGTGTTCCGGTACTGCGTCATGTGGATTTTATCGTGAAAAAGAGCGAAGTGGTGGCGATAACTGGCCCGAATGGAGCTGGTAAGTCAACGCTTCTGCGGATGGTAAATGGCCTTATCTATCCGGAGCTTGGCGGTTACTTTTATGAGGGCGAGAAAATCACCGCAGCTAAGATGCGGGAACATCGCTACTCGAAATGGTTTCATCAGCAAGTCGGCTACCTATGGCAGAATCCGGACAGTCAGCTGTTTTGTGGTAGTGTGGAAGAGGAGTTGGCGTTTGGCCCTGAGCAAATGGGGCTTACTTCAAGAGAAGTCCATACCCGGGTCGAAGATGCATTGTCGCTGCTCGGAATCGAAAAACTACGCAAGCGAGCGCCGTTTACGCTGTCGGGGGGCGAGAAGAAAAAAGTGGCAATCGCCTCGGTTCTCACCATGAATCCTTCGGTATGGACTTTCGATGAGCCGCTTAGTTCACTGGATGAAGAATCCCGGAAGTGGCTCTTGGAATTTTTGATGGCGTTGAAGGCGGCCGGCAAGACGCTTATGATATCGACCCATGAAATAGAACGAATCAAGGGCTTGGTGGACAAAGAAATACGCATCAATACGCGACATCAAGTCCAAGTCGTTTGAGTTGTGTCATGTGTCCTAAAATTGACGTGGTCAATCAAAGATGATAAAATTTAACACGAAGAATAAAAAGTGATAATCGTCAGATTGTTTTATCCGGAGGGACGAAATTGGATCGAATCAATCAACATACAGCACCGGTTTATGAGGCACTGCTCGAATTGCGCAAGCGGCGAGTGGTTCCTTTTGATGTGCCTGGGCATAAACGCGGGCGCGGCAATCCGGAGCTGCTGGATTTTCTGGGTGAGAAATGCGTAGGGGTCGATGTCAACTCGATGAAAATGCTCGACAATCTCAGCCATCCAATCTCTGTCATCCGCGAGGCCGAAGAGCTTACGGCGGATGCGTTTGGTGCGCAGCATGCGTTCTTTATGGTCAATGGCACGACTTCGGCCGTGCAGGCGATGGTGCTTGCGACGGTGCGCGCTGGTGACGAGATTTTGCTGCCGCGCAACGTCCATAAAAGTGTCATTAATGCCCTCGTGCTCTGCGGTGGCATTCCGGTCTACGTGCCTGTGCGCGTCAATCATCAGATCGGCATTGCGACGGGCATGGCGCTCAGCGATGTCGAAAAGGCAATCCGCGAGCATCCGCGGGCCAAGGCCATCTTTGTCAACAACCCGACCTATTATGGCATCGCCTCGGATCTTGCGGGCATCGTGCGCGTTGCGCATGCGGCTGGCATGAAGGTGCTGGTCGATGAGGCCCATGGCACGCATCTTTACTTTGGCAAGAATCTGCCGATTTCGGGCATGGCAGCTGGCGGCGATCTGGCGGCGGTTTCCATGCATAAGTCGGGGGGAAGTCTGACCCAGAGCTCCATCCTGCTCTGCGGCGAGGGTGTCGATGCTGAGTACGTGCAGCAGATTATCAACCTCACGCAGACGACGAGTGCCTCGTATCTTTTGATTTCGAGCCTTGACCTTTCCCGCCGCAATCTGGCACTTCATGGCTGTGAGGCCTTCGAGAAGGTCAGCTCGATGGCTGAGTACGCGCGGTCAGAAATCAATGACATCGGCGGCTTCTATGCCTATGGCCGTGAGCTCATCGATGGGGACAGCGTCTACGATTTCGATGTGACGAAGCTGTCGGTTTTTACCCAGGGCATTGGCATGACCGGCATCGAGGTCTACGATATGCTGCGGGATGAGTACGACATCCAGATTGAATTCGGCGATATCGGCAACATCCTGGCCTATATTTCCATTGGCGACCGTATCCGTGATATCGAGCGTCTGGTTGGCGCCCTTGAGGATATCGCCGGCCGCTTTGCCAAGGACAAGCGGGAGCTTTATTGCGGGGAGTTTATCGCGCCGGAGCTCGTCATGAGCCCGAAGGAAGCGTTCTATGCCAGGGGTGAGCGCTTGCCACTCAAGGATACCGTTGGCCGCATCTCGGGGGAGATGCTGATGTGCTATCCGCCGGGCATCCCCATCCTTACGCCGGGGGAGCGCATCACGGAAGAGATACTTACCTATATTGAATACGCGCGGGAAAAAGGCTGTTCCCTGCAGGGAACGCAGGACCCGGAGTGCCGGGAACTGCGCATTTTGACGGAAACTTGACAAGTCAGCTTGACAAGTCAAGTTGACCCGTCAGTTTGACTTGTCAAAAGGGAGGAACCGAAGCAATGGAAATATGGTTTTCACAGATGGATACGGAAAACGTCAAGACTTCCGTGCGCGTGGATAAGCAGCTGTTTTCGAAGCAGAGCGAGTATCAGCGGATTGACGTCTTTGAATCCAACGAATTCGGCCGCATGATTGTGCTCGACGGTGAGATTATCTTCTCGGAGGCTGACGAATTCATCTATAATGAGATGGTCGTACATGTGCCGATGGCCGTCCATCCCGAGGTCAGGAATGTACTGATTATCGGCGGTGGTGATGGCGGTGTGGCCAAGGTGCTCACGCAGTATCCGGAGATTGAGTCCATCGATGTGGTCGAGCCCGATGAGATGTTCATCGAGGTTTCGCGGGAATTTTTCCCCGAGACGGCCAAGGGCTTTGATGATGAACGGGTCAAGATTACGAATATGGACGGCCTGCGGTTCTTGCGCCGTTGCCGGGATAAATACGACCTCATTATCAATGATTCGACGGACCCTTTCGGCCATACCGAAGGACTGTTTACGCGGGAGTTCTATGGCAACTGCTATCGGGCGCTGCATGACGATGGCATCATGGTCTATCAGCATGGCAGCCCGTTCTATGACGAGGATGAAGCGGCCTTTCGCGCGATGCACCGCAAGGCCTATCAAAGTTTTCCAGTAAGCCGCGTCTATCAGGCCAGCATCCCGACCTGTCCTGCCGGCATCTGGATGTTTGGCTTTGCCTCGAAGAAATACCATCCGCTTAAGGATTTTGATGCCAAGCGCTGGAATAAGCGCGAACTAAAGACCTGGTATTATACCACCCATTTGCATAAGGGCGCTTTTATGCTGCCCAAGTACGTAGAGGATATCCTGTCAGAGGAGGAGACGAAGAAATGAGCAAATTGATGATTATCGGCTGTGGTGGTGTGGCAAGTGTTGCCATCCATAAAGTGTGCCAAAACGACGGTGTTTTCGATGAACTCTTGATTGCCAGCCGCACGGTTTCCAAGTGCGATGCCTTGAAGGACAAGCTGCAGGGCCAGACGAAGACGAAAATCACGACGGCTCAAATCGATGCCGATGATGTCGAGGCCTTGACGAAACTCATCAAGGAGTATCAGCCCGATGCGGTTCTCAATGTGGCATTGCCGTATCAGGATCTCACGATTATGGATGCGTGCCTCGCTGCTGGCGTCGACTATATCGATACGGCAAACTTCGAGCCGGAGGACACCGAAGACCCGGAGTGGCGCAAGGTTTATGACAAACGTTGCCAGGAGCTCGGCTTTTCGGCTTACTTTGACTATTCCTGGCAGTGGGCCTATGAGGATAAATTCAAACAGGCTGGCCTTACGGCGCTCCTGGGCACGGGCTTTGATCCGGGCGTCACGTCGGTCTTTGCGGCCTATGCCAAGAAACATTACTTCGATACGATCGATACGATTGATATTCTCGACTGCAATGGCGGCGACCATGGCTATGCCTTTGCAACGAACTTCAACCCCGAAATCAACCTGCGCGAGGTTTCGGCGCCGGGCTCCTATATGGAAAATGGCAAGTGGGTGGAAATCCCAGCTATGAGCATCAAGCGCGAATACGACTTCGAGGGTGTCGGCAAGAAGGATATGTACCTCCTGCATCATGAGGAAATTGAGGCTTTGGGCCGTAATATGCCGGAGGTCAAGCGCATCCGTTTCTTCATGACCTTTGGTCAGAGCTATCTGGACCACATGCGCTGCCTCGAAAACGTCGGCATGCTTTCGACGACGCCGATTAACTACAATGGGCAGGAAATCGTGCCGATCCAGTTCCTTAAAGCCCTGCTGCCGGATCCCGCATCGCTGGGGCCGCGCACGAAGGGCAAGACGAATATCGGTTGCATCTTCACGGGCAAGAAAGATGGCAAGGAACGCTCCATCTACATCTATAATGTCTGTGACCATCAGGAGTGCTATAAGGAAGTCGGCTCGCAGGCCATCTCGTATACGACGGGCGTGCCGGCGATGATTGGAGCGATGCTCGTCGTGACCGGCCAGTGGAAGAAACCGGGTGTATTTACGACGGATGAATTCGATCCCGACCCGTATATGGAGGCGCTCAATAAGTGGGGGCTGCCGTGGAAGGTCGTAGAAAATCCGGTGTTGGTTGACTGATAGGGAAAAAGCATGTCCATAACGATCAAGCAGGTGCCGACGCCGGCCTATGTAGTTGACGAAACGACACTCGAAAAGAACCTACAGATTTTAAAAGACGTGAAAGAGCAGGCGGGCTGCAAGATCCTCTTGGCCCAGAAATGTTTTTCGATGTTTGCCGAATATCCGCTGATCAGCCGCTATCTCGATGGGGCCACGGCCAGCGGGCTCTATGAGGCAAAGCTCGGCCATGAGGAGATGGCCGGCGAGAACCATGTGTTTTCGCCGGCTTACCGCCCGGAAGAAATCGAAACGATTGCGGCAATCTGTGACCATGTCATCTTCAATTCCTTCAATCAGCTGCGCCGTTTCGGCCCGCTCGTAAAGCGCATTCAGGCGAACCGCGGCGTAACGCATGGCATTGGTCTGCGCATCAATCCCGAGTGCTCGACGCAGGAACAGGCAATCTATGACCCGTGCGCGCCGGGTTCGCGTCTCGGGGTTACCGCCGAAGTTTTTGCGGCTGCCGTTTCCCAGGAACCGGAGCTTTTTGAGCTGCTTAGCGGCCTGCACTTCCATACGCTTTGCGAGCAGGACAGCCCAGCGCTGGCCGTGACCCTTGATGCGGTGCGCGAAAAGTTTGGCCATTGGCTCAAGTGCGAAAATATCTGCTGGCTCAATATGGGCGGCGGTCATCATATCACACGGGCAGATTACGACCGCGCCCTGCTCATCAATCTTGTCAAAAAAGCCCGGCAGGAATACGCCGTCGAGGTTTATCTCGAGCCGGGCGAGGCCGTCGCCCTGAACGCCGGTTACTTGGCAACCGAGGTGCTCGATATCGTCGAAAATCACGGCACGCAGGTCCTGGTGCTCGATGCGTCTGCGGCTTGCCACATGCCCGATGTGCTCGAGATGCCGTATCGGCCGCCGCTTAAAGATTCTGGGGAGGCAGGGGAGAAGAATTATACTTACCGGTTGTCATCCTGCACCTGTCTCGCTGGCGATATCATTGGCGATTACTCCTTTGATCGGTCCATCGCCATCGGCGACCGGCTTTATTTTGAAGATATGGTCATCTACTCGATGGTCAAGAACAACACGTTCAATGGCATGGCGCTGCCCGCTATCTGGCGCATGGACAAGGATGGCGTCTGCACGCTCGTGAAGAAGTTTGGTTATGAAGATTTCAAGGGAAGGCTGTCGTGATATGGTGAGAAAAAATACTGCACCCACTGCGGATGGCTTTTATATGCCGGCAGAGTTTGCGCCGCATCATGGGACGTTTTTGATCTGGCCGGTTCGTCCAGGCTCCTGGACCAATGGAGGGCGTGATGTACAGCCGGTGTTTGTACGGCTCATCGAGGAAATTGCTGCGGTTGAGGAGCTGTATCTGCTCGTCGGCGACGCGCATCGCGCGCAGGCTGAAGCGATGCTGGCACATCTGCCGCAGGAGCACATCCATTACCTCGCGATTCCGACGGACGATGCTTGGGCGCGTGATATGGGGCCCACCTATGTGGTGGACGGCAAGACGCGTCGCGGCATCAGCTGGCGTTTTAACGCCTGGGGCGGCGAAGTCGATGGCCTGTATCCCGACTATGCCAGCGACAATGCGGCGGCACCGCTTATGGCGGCCGCCCTTGGCGATGACTGCTATGAGGCGGGCGATTTCGTACTCGAAGGCGGTTCCATTCACGTCGATGGTGAGGGTACAGCCGTGGTGACCGAGGCTTGCCTCCTGAGTGCGGGCCGCAATCCACAGCTTGCGAAAGAGCAGATCGAGCAGAAATTAAAAGACTATCTGGGGGTCACGAAAGTCATCTGGCTGCCGCGCGGCATCTATAACGACGAGACCAACGAACATGTCGATAACGTCTTTGCGTTTGTCCGCCCTGGTGAAGCTGTGCTGGCCTGGACCGATGACGAGAAGGACCCGCAGTATGCACTGAGCCAGGCTGACCTTGCCGTTCTCGAAGGGGAAACGGATGCCAAGGAACGCCGACTGGTGATACACAAGGTGCCCATTCCTGAGCAGCCTGTCTGCATCACGGCCGAAGAGGCAAACAGCTTTGCCTTTGCTGATGGCGAAGATATGCGCGAGCCTGGCGAGCGCCTTGCGGCCAGCTATGTCAATTTCTATATCTGCAACGGCAAGGTCATCGTGCCGCAGTTTGGCGATGCGATGGATGCGACGGCCTTGCAGATCCTGGGCAAGTGTTTTCCTGATCGCAAAGTCGTGGGACTGCCTGCGCGGGCTGTTATTGTCGGCGGTGGCAATTTCCACTGCCTGACCCAGCAGATACCAGCAGTAGGAATTTGATTACGAGGTGATTCGATGCGAAATGTGACCGTAGCTGCCGTACAGATGCAGATGACGGCGGACGTACAGGAAAATATCCAAAAGGCCGATGCGCTCGTGCGCAAGGCGGCCAAGCAGGGGGCAAATGTCATTCTGCTGCCCGAGCTTTTCGAGCGGCCGTATTTCTGCCAGCAGCGGCAGTATGAATTCTATGACTATGCAACGACAGTCGAGGAAAATCCTGCCGTGCAGCATTTCCAAAAGGTCGCTCGTGAGCTTGAGGTTGTGCTTCCCATCAGTTTCTATGAAAAGGATGGCACCCGGTTCTTTAACAGCATCGCCATGCTCGATGCGGATGGCAAGGTGCTCGGTGTCTATCGCAAGACCCATATTCCTGACGATCATTACTATCAGGAAAAATTCTATTTCACACCGGGTAATACCGGGTTCAAAGTATGGCCGACGCGCTATGGCAAAATCGGTGTCGGCATCTGCTGGGATCAGTGGTTCCCCGAGGCGGCCCGTGCGATGGCGCTCTTAGGGGCAGAGCTTTTGCTCTATCCGACGGCCATTGGCTCGGAGCCAATCTTGGGGGCTGACAGCATGCCGCATTGGCGCCGCTGCATGCAGGGCCATGCCGGTTGCAATCTCGTGCCGGTCGTTGCGGCTAACCGCGTCGGCGTCGAGGAGGTCAAGCCCTGCGAGGAAAACGGCGGCCAGTCGTCAGCCCTTAGCTTTTACGGCTCGTCCTTTATTGCTGACAATACCGGCGCGCTCGTCGCTGAGGCCAACCGCAGCGACGAAACGATACTTACCGCGACCTTTGACCTCGACCAATGCCAGCAAGATCGCCAAAGCTGGGGCGTCTTCCGCGACCGCCGTCCAGAACTTTACGGCGAGCTGGTCAAATAAATAGCCACAAAATACCAAACGGGCAGCCTGACAAGTCAAATCTTGACAAGTCAGGCTGCTTTTTGCTAGCAGTAATTTCTAAGAAAGAACTAGACGAGCCGAGGGGTATAGCGGTATAATAGGAAACGGACTATGTAAAAATCGTGGCGCAGGTCACGCTTAGATATTTTGAGGAGGTTCTTTCAAACCATGAAGAATACGAAACCTATTTACACGATTGGTCATCGCAATCCGGATACGGACTCGATTTGCTCGGCTATCGGCTATGCGCATTTGAAGCAGGCGCTGGGACAGAATGTTGTTCCGGCTCGTGCTGGCAAGGTAAATGCTGAGACGAAATACGCGCTGGAATATTTTAAGGTTGAGCAGCCGCTGCTGCTGACGGACCTTTACCCGCGGGTAAAAGATATCACGATGGATTGCAAAATCGTGGTAAAGCAGCATGACACGCTGCGTCATTTGGGCGAAGTCATGCGCGAGCATGAGCTCAAATCGGTTCCGGTTACGGACAGCAAGGGCCTGCTCGTTGGTATCGTTACGGTTTCGGATTTGGCGAAACGCTATTTCCAGGAGCTTTCGATGCAGAACCTCTCGGAGATGCGTGTTCGCTATCGTGACATCATCGCTGCTACGGACAGTGAAGTCCTCGTAGCCGGTGATGAGGGTGCTTTCATCGAAGGCAGTGTCCGTATCGCTGCGGGCAGCATTGAGACCATTAAAAAAGTCATCGATAAAAAAGACATCGTTCTCGTTGGCGACCGTCATGACGAGACGATGATTGACATCGTAAAACAGGGCGTTTCCTGCATGATTATCACGGGGGGCGGCCGCGTCTGCGCGGAAGTCCTGGAACTTGCCGAGGAGCAGAACACCTTCGTCCTGTCGACGCCTTATGACACGTATACGATTGCTCGTCTGATCAATCAGTGCGTACCAATCCGCCGCATCATGCATGCAGATCCGGTTTGCTTCAAACCGCTGGATATGCTCTCGGATATCAAGGGCGCAATGGAAGAGACGAACTACCGCAACTATCCGGTTATCGAAAACGGCCGTCTCGTTGGTATCATCAGCCGCGATAATATGGTTATGCCGGAGCGCGAGCAGGTTATTCTCGTTGACCACAACGAGCGTGGTCAGGCCGTTGAGGGCATTGAGGAAGCTAAGATTGTCGAAATCATCGATCATCATCGCTTGGGTGGCATCCAGACGAGTGAGCCGATTTACACGCATGCTGAGCCGGTAGGCTGCACGGCAACGATTGTTGCCAACATGCACTGGCAGAACGATGTCGAGATTCCGGCTTCGATTGCTGGTCTGCTGCTGTCGGCTATTCTTTCCGATACGGTCCTGTTCAAGTCCCCGACCTGCACGGAGTATGACAAGAAGACGGCTGAGCGTCTGGCTGAAATCGCTGGCGTTGACATCAACGAGTACGGCATGGCAATGCTCAAAGCTGGTTCGGGCATCGGTGATATGACGCCGGTTGAGATTGCCAAGAATGACCTCAAGGAGTTCCAGATTGGTGATTATCGCATCATCGTCAGCCAGATTTCGGTTATGGACCCGAAAGAGGTAATGGATCTTGAGCCGCAGATGATTGAAGCGATGACCAATATCTGCGAAAAAGAAGGCTTCGATATGAGCCTGGTCATGGTTACGGATATCCTCGAAGAGGCAACGTATCTCTTGTACGCTGGTTCGCCGAAGACGCTGATTGGTGAGGCCTTCAAGAAGGATGCCAGCGGTACGCATGTGTATCTGCCGGGCGTCATGAGCCGCAAAAAGCAGATCATCCCGCCACTTTCCGAGGCGGTAAAACGCATTGCCAACTAAGGTTGGACAAACAATACCATAGAAATCAAAGCCTTCCCCGTATGGGGAAGGCTTATTATTCCGTTGATTAGGATACAGGAGGACATTTTGGAAATTTTTGAAGGTTTGAATCCCGCGCAGACAGAAGCAGTAAAGCATACGGACGGTCCGCTTTTGATTATGGCCGGTGCCGGTTCAGGAAAGACGAAGGTACTGACCTGTAAGATTGCCAATTTGCTGGCGCAGGGGGTGCAGCCCTGGAATATTCTGGCCATCACGTTTACGAACAAAGCAGCTACAGAGATGCGTGAGCGCGTCGATCGCATGATTGGCGAGGGGGCAAAAGATGTTTGGCTCAGCACGTTCCATTCGTTTTGTGCGCGATTCTTACGTCGCGAAATTGAAGCGACAGACCTTTATAAGAAAAATTTTGTCATCTATGATTCGAGCGACAGCCAGGTAGTCATCAAAGATTGCCTCAAAGAACTCAATCTCGATCCGAAGCAGTATGCGCCAAACTCCATCCAGAATGCCATATCGAATGCCAAGAATCAGCTCATGGGGCCGAAGGCCATGGAGCGCGATGCCGACAATTTCTTTCAGAAGAAAGTCGCTGAGGTCTATAAGCTCTATGCGCAGAAGCTGCGCACAAACAATGCGCTGGACTTTGACGATTTGCTGATGGTATCGGTTATCCTGCTCGAGGAGAACGAAGAAATCCGTACGAAATATCAGCGCCGGTTCAAATACATCCTCGTCGATGAGTATCAGGATACCAATGGCGCACAGTATCAGCTGACGAAAATCCTCGCGGCGCAGCATCATAACCTCTGTGTCGTCGGTGATGCCGATCAGTCCATTTATGGCTGGCGTGGTGCGGATATCCGCAACATCATGGATTTCGAGCAGGACTATCCGGAGGCCAAGACCATCAAGCTCGAGCAGAATTACCGCTCGACGAAAAACATTCTGGCAGCAGCTAATGCGGTTATTGAGCACAACGTCAATCGCAAAAAGAAAGACCTCTGGACGGAGAATGCGACGGGCGAGAAGCTCACGAGCTATGAAGCCCGCGATGAGCGCGATGAAGCGCAGTTTATCGCGACGACGATTTCCAAGCAGAAGACGATATTTAATGCATCGTATGGCGATATAGCGATTCTCTATCGCACGAATGCCCAGTCGCGCGTCATCGAGGAAACGTTCATGCGCACAGGCATCCCCTATACGATGGTCGGTGGCCTCAAATTCTACGACCGCAAGGAAATCAAAGACATTCTTGCGTATCTGCGCGTGATTTACAATCCGCTGGATACCGTGAGCCTTTTGCGCATTATCAATGTACCAAAGCGCGGGCTCGGTGCCACTTCGCTGGCCAAGCTCACCGCTTATGCCGATGAGAACGGTTTGTCCTTGTTCGATGTCATCTCCAATCCGGAACTTCTCGATACGATTCCGGGAATTACGGCCCGCGTCAAGAAACCGTTGGAACTGTTCTCGACGTTTATCTTCCAGTTCATGGGCTATCAGGCCAACATGCATCTAGACGACCTCATCGACAAGGTGTTGGAGGAGTCCGGCTATCTGGCTGAATTAAAGTCTGAGAATAAGCCAGAGAACGAATCGCGCATTGAAAACTTGCGCGAGTTCATCGGTGTGGCCAAAGATTTTGAAAAGACGGAGGCCAATCCGAATCTCGAGACGTTCCTGTCGCAGCTCTCGTTGGTCTCGGATATCGACAATGCGGACATGGAAGAGGATCGCGTTACGCTGATGACGCTTCATTCCGCCAAGGGCTTAGAGTTCCCGATTGTGTTCATGATTGGCATGGAGGAGGGACTCTTTCCGCATTCGCGGACGCTCATGGATGAAAACGAGATTGAAGAGGAGCGTCGTACCTGCTATGTGGGTATCACTCGTGCGGAGCGCAAGCTCTATTTGACGAATGCACGTCAGCGCACGATTTATGGCAAAACCAATGCGTTCCCGCCGTCGCGCTTCCTGCAGGAGATTCCCGACGACTACGTCGAGCGTCTCGTGCCGCGCGCCAATGCTTATGGCTTTGCCAATGCGAATCATTACGGTGCCCAGCAGCAGAGCGGCTTTATGAGCTTCCGTCCGAGCGCAAGCCAGATGGGAAATGGCGTGCACTTCAATGGCAAGCCGCAGTCGGCACTTGAGGCGATGGCAGCGCTACAGAAGAAGAATGTCAACACGCAGCCAAGCGGCGGCGTCATCCGTCCGGACACGAGCATCCAGTGGAAGGTCGGCGACAAGGCTCGCCATGGGAAATGGGGCGTCGGCACTGTCGTATCGGTCAAGGGCAGCGGTGAAGAAGTCGAGCTCAAGATCGCTTTCCCTGGTCAGGGGGTCAAAGGTCTTATGCAGAAATACGCGCCGATTACCAAGGCATAAAAATCTTACAGGATTTCACGAAAATACCCGTTGCAGGCAGTATAGCTGCAGCGGGTATTTTTTTGGCAGCAGAACGCATAGCAGGCGCAGGTTTTGAGGGGAAAACGAAAAAAACAGAAGATTTTTTCATTTTGGAGGCATTGTACAATTGACAGGTGAAAATGCCGCATAGTATACTCAAATTAAAGATGGATTAAAGCGGACGTAAGTCCCTGCGAGGATGGAAGAGACAAGGAGAACAATATGGAGTATAAGATTGGACGCAGTCAGGCCGTGCCGGTGGATGATGCCATCGAGCGTGCGTGTCAAGGCGTGACGCAGGCAAAATTTGTTTGGTTTACGACAACGGTAGATGCCTTTGCGGAAACCGCCAGCAAGATGCAGGCGCGGTTCCCGCAGAGCATCGTCATGGGGACGACCTCTATTGCTGCTTTTTCCCATGCGGGTATCTTCCACGACACGCTGGAAGTCCTGGCAATCACAAGCGGCATTGAATGCGTGGGCAATGTGCTCGAGGAGGCCGATCGCTGTCCGTTAAAATACGTTGGGCGTGTACAGGAGGCCGTTAGGCGGCTCGGCACGCATCGCGCCGATGATACGATCTGCCTGACGGCCACCAATGGCTTGATTTCCTGTGAGGAATCGGTACTGGCCGTATTGAACTCGGTGCTGCGCAAGGAGAATATCCCCGTATTCGGCGGTACTGCCGGCGACCGCGGCTTAGCGGAAAAGACGCTGGTATCGCTGAACGGCAAGGTCTATGATAAAGCTAGTGTATTCGTGCTGCTCCGCAATCTGGGCGGCAGTATCCATCTCTACCGTGAGAATATCTATAAACCAATCTGCGAGCCGCTGACCGCTACGGCTGTCGATGCGTTCCATCGCAAGGTCATGGCTTATGATGGCCGTCCGGCTTCGGAGATGGAGGCTAAGATGCACGGCCTGGCGGCTGCGCAGATGGATCGCAGCTTCCTGGACAGCAACCCGGTAGGCCGCATCATTGGCAAAGATATGTATATCATTGCTAACGATGACATGGACACGGATTGCCGGACGATGAAATATCATGCGCGCATCTATGAGAATGACCAGATTGTCATGTTGCAGCCTGACGATTATCGCCAGGTCAATCGGAAAACTATGCAGAAAATCCAGCGCGATGTGCCGCAGCCGTCGCTTTCCATCATGGTAAACTGCCTGGCACGCACGCTGCTCTTCGAGAGTGAAGGCTATGCCGATGAATTCTTCCGCAGCATGGGCACCGTGCTCGGCGATTATGTCGGCTGGGGCGGCTATGGCGAGCAGATCTATGAGCAGCATTTCAATCAGACGATGATTGCAGCGGTATTTGAGTAAGGAGCATATTATGGGATTCTTTAATTTTGGCAAATGCAAAGAACCGCTGTACAATCAGCGAGCAGCGGAAGAGAACAAGCAGCAGGCAGCAGTGCCTAGAACCGTGAAAACGATGGCAAAACCGGCTGCTGCAGCACCGGCAAGACCAGAGCGGGTCGATGAGCAGATCGCCTATGGCATCGATTACCTCGATGAGCGCATGAATGAACTTACCCAGGCCGAAGCGGGTATTGCCGAATACGTGCACAAGATGAACGAAACGTATGCGGGCATCGGTCAGGTGAATGAGGATTTTGCCTCGCTCAATGATCACTTCAATCAGCTGGAAGACTATGCGCAAAATATCTCCACCATCATGGAAAAGTCCCAGTCGGTAGTCAGCAATGCCGGGAGTAGTGTAGGCTCCCTGGCTGGTAAGATGCAGGAAATCGAGGGTAAGCTCGATGAAATCACGACGGTGTTCCAACAGCTCGAGGAAAAGTTCACCAATATCAAAAAGATGTCCGAAGGAATCGAAGGGATTGCTACGCGCACGAACCTCCTATCGCTCAACGCCTCCATCGAGGCTGCCCGTGCCGGCGAAGCTGGCCGCGGGTTCAGCGTCGTAGCGGAGAATATCCGCGAGCTGGCGGCATCGACAAAGGGGTTGGTCGAAGGCATCGATACGAATATCAATTCGCTGTATCAGTCCATTGCCGAACTGAATCAGGCTATCGAACAGACCCGCCAGAAGACCGCGGAGAATGCGTCCTTCGTCGGGGAGGTGCAGGCAAGTTTCGATGATGTGACCAAAAGCACGGAAAGCGTTGGCGATTACAGTAAGCGCATTGCCGCAGGAATCCATAAGACCAGCAGTATGATGGATTCGATAGCGGATGGTGCCAGCTCCGTTGGCGGCTTGGTCACATCGATGCGCCAGAACATCCATGGCCTCAAAGAGCTCATGAGCGAGAAAAACGTGATTGCCTGCAGCATGATTGACTTCTTGCGTCAGGTTAAAGTCTTGGTAAAAGAACGTCGTTGATGGCGCGAGGATAATGCGCGCAGTTAACGGGACTGTGAAAAAATCCCTTTATATTGATCGAAAATATAGAAGCCTCCATAAGATTGATGAATCTACCTTATGGAGGCTTTTATGAATTTATCCACGCACTTTTTACAAACTGTAATTTCACAGCCCCGTTGTGCGTGCTGTGTATACATTCTGGCCTTATTGCGAATATTAAAAAAATACAGTATAATAGGCCTAGAGAACTAGAAGACAGCAACCAATTCAGGTGGAACTGGAATCGATAAGGATTCTACAGACAGAGGGGTACTAAGAAAGTGAGGGGGTTTTGTGGAAAGGTTTTATCGATGGCTGTTGTCGACGTCTTGGACGGAGCGTATGCGTGCGTACGCATTTATCGAGAAAGACCTGCGGATGCGTGATGATTGGGTGTTCGATGATGACAAGTGGGAAGAACTGAAATTATTGACCGGTCAAATTATTTCGATTCATTTCAAACGCTATCCAGCAAAGGGGCTTCACGATTTTACTGAACGGCTTAAGGTGCTTTATACCTTACTACTTAACAAACTAAGCAGTGATAAGAGTTCTGGTCATCGCGTCAGCATGAGACTGTTGCTCGATATCTATGACGATGACAACATCGCCGCACGGCAGGAAATCCGCAATATGTTTGGCCGCAGAGAGTACGATGAGAGCCTTACGGTACTGGAAAATCTCTTTGCCTGCTACGAAAAGATGATGGAAGCAATCCAAAGTCGCTATGTAGTTGCAATGGGGTAAAGAAAAAAGAAGGATATTGCCTAAGTCCCGCGAATATCATATATATCAACATTAGGAGGTATATATTATGATGAAACGTTTTTGGGTAGCGGCAGCATTGGCAGTATCTGTACTTTCTTTTGGTGCGGTGTCGAATGTGGCACCGGATTTGGGCATGGTGTCTACGGCTAGCGCGGCAGAGGCTGACCAGACCTTCACAGGGAAATGGTATGATAAAGATGGCCATTTTGTAGTGAATATTCAGCCGGGAGTCATCAACAGCTGCCGTATTGTACGGACTTACGGGATCACGAATACGAACCCAGGCTCGGGGCATTATGTCATCTTGGAAGCAAATGGTGAGCATGACATGTTCATTCAGTGGGAAGGCGGTTATTGGGAAAATAATACCTATGTAGAACCCCATATTTCCATTGATGGTGGCGAAAAGCTTTCGCGCAAAGCATAAAAAGACCTTTACACAAGGTCTGGCGCGTGTTATACTATTAAAAGTTAATTTAAGTTATCTTATGTTAAAGAGTGGGTGCGAACCCACTCTTTAATCGTATGTATGGAAACAGATTATATGGGGAGGTGGATGTATGGCAGCAAAGAATATCGAAGAGGCAGTTGAGGCTATGGCAGCTGAGCTTTTGGCCGGTCAAGATGTCGTGGAACTCGTTGATGTCGAGTACGTCAAAGAGCATACGGATTGGTATCTGCGCGTCTACATCGATAAAGACGGTGGTATTGATATCGAGGATTGTCAGGAGCTCAGCGAAAAGCTGGAAGCCGTTCTGGATGAGAAAAACACGATTCCGGACAGCTATATCCTAGAGGTATCGTCACCGGGAATTGACCGCGTACTGCGCAAGCCGCGCGATTATGAGCGTGAGCAGGGCAAGAAGGTTGATGTCTCCCTTTATGCTCCAATGGATGGTAAAAAGGAATTGACTGGAGTCCTGACTGGCTTTGATGGCAAAGCTATTACGCTGGACGATTCTACGGTCGTAGAACTTTCGAAGGCGGCGCAGATTCGCCTGCATATTGATTTTTAAGGCTGTAACCAAAGGCCTTTTATAATTGGGAGGATAAGATTTTGGCAAGAAAAACAACGAAAGCGAAGGATAATGGACAGGAGTTCCTGGAGACACTGCGTGAACTCGGTAAAGAAAAGGGCATCGATGAAGAGGTGCTGTTTGAAGCTATCGAGGCGGCTTTGATTTCTGCGTATAAGCGCAACTTCAGCTCGGCACAGAATGTCCGTGTAACGCTTTCTCGCGAGACGGGGCATTATCACGTATACGCGATCAAGACGGTTGTGGAGGACACGGAAGACGAAATTACGGAGATTTCGCTGGCTCAGGCTCGTACGATTCGCCCGGATTACGAGGTAGGCGACGTTATTGAGATTGAAGTAACGCCGGCAAACTTTGGCCGTATTGCTGCTCAGACGGCGAAGCAGGTTGTTGTTCAGCGCATTCGTGAGGCAGAACGCGGCATTATCTATGAGGAATTCCAGAGCCGCGAGAGCGATATCCTGACGGGTCTCGTGCAGCGCATTGAAAATCGCAACGTATTTATCGACCTCGGCAAGACGGAGGCCGTACTGACTCCGGCTGAGCAGATTCCGACGGAAAGCTACGAACATGGTGACCGCATCAAGGCTTATATCGTTGAAGTCAAAAAGACCAACAAAGGCCCGCAGATTGTCGTATCCCGTACGCATCCAGGTCTCTTGAAGCGTCTCTTTGAGCTCGAGGTACCGGAGATTCAGGAAGGTATCGTTGAAATCAAGTCGGTTGCCCGTGAGCCGGGAAATCGTTCGAAGATTGCGGTTTGGTCCAAAGATGAAGATGTCGATCCAGTTGGTTCCTGCGTCGGCCATCGCGGTATGCGCGTTCAGGCCATCGTCGACGAACTCGGCAGCGAGAAAATCGATATCGTTAAATGGAGCGAGGATCCGGCTAAGTTCATCGCCAATGCACTGAGCCCGGCCAAGGTCGTATCGGTAGCAGTCAACGAGGAGGAAAAGGTTTCCCGCGTTGTCGTTCCGGACTATCAGTTGTCGCTGGCTATTGGCAAAGAAGGACAGAATGCTCGTCTGGCTGCCAAACTTACGGGCTGGAAAATCGATATCAAGAGCGAGTCGCAGGCTGCCGATGAACAGCTCGATGCGAACATGAACGAAGTCGAGGTCGAGAGCGACGAGTCTTTCACAGCAGAGGGTGAATGATTTTGAAGACGAGGAAAATTCCGCAGCGGATGTGCCTGGGATGCCAGGAAAGTCATCCGAAAAAGGAACTTATTCGTATTGTACGCAGTCCGGAAGGCGAGTATTCCGTGGATACCACGGGCAAAAAAGCCGGCCGCGGTGCGTATATCTGTCCAAAGCAGGAATGCTTTGAGGCCGCACGCAAGAATCACGGCCTCGAGCGTTCCTTCAAGAATGCTATTGATCCTGCCGTCTATGAGGAACTCGAGCAGCAGCTGGAACGTCTTCAGGCGGTTCGGACAGAGGAATAACTATGGCATTTACAAAAGAACAGCGCATCACAAATCTTTTGAGCATGGCTCAGCGGGCGCGCCGGATTGTTTCTGGTGCCTTCGCGGTTGAGCAGGCAATGAAGAAAAAACAGGCAGTCTATCTCTTGATTGCCGCCGATGCAGCTGATGAATCAAAAAAGACTTATATAGGTTTAGCAAATAGATATGAGGTTCCTTATGCAGAAGGGCTTAACCGCGAGTTGCTGGGCACTTGTCTCGGAAAAGAATACCGGGCAGCAGCTGCACTGACCGATGCGGGATTTGCCAAGAAACTGCACCAGTTAATGGAGGAATCGCTATGATATAATCGGGGGTGGATCGATGTCCAAATACAGAGTTTTTGAATTGGCAAAAGAGTTCCATACGGAGAGCAAAGTTGTACTGGATATCTTGAAGAAAGGTAATTATAAAGTGGCAAATCATCTGAGCAGTGTTGGTGACGAAGAACGTAATGCAATCAAGAATCATTTCGAGAAGAAATCAGCACCAGCTGCTAAGAATCAGCCGAAGGCTGCACCGGAGAAGAAAGAGCAGCCCAAACAGGTAAATCATGCGGAGAAGCAGAACAATTCGCATAACAACAGCCACAACCATAACCATAATAATGGCGGCAATGGCGCCCATAACAATGGGGAACGCCGGACGGAAAGCAGCCAGAATCATGGGGGTAGTCACAATGGCGGTCATAACGATCGCAACGACCGTAATGACCGTAATGACCGCGGTGGCAAGAACCGTGGTGAGCGCAATGACCGCAACAATCGCAATGAGCGCAATAATCGCGGGGGCAACAACCGCAATAATCGCAACGACCGTAACGAGCGCAACAACCGTCGCAATGGCCGTAACAATCGCCGCGGCAACAATCAGCAGCAGGCACCAAAAGTCGAGATTGCTCGTCCGAAGCATATCAAACTGCCAGAGAGCATCGCAGTAAAAGACCTGGCGTCGAAGATGAGCTACACAGCGGCAGAAGTCGTCAAGAAGCTTTTCATGATGGGCGTTATGGCCACCATCAACCAGGAAATCGACTTTGATACGGCAGCACTCGTTGCTTCGGAGTTCGGCGTTACCTGTGAGGAATTGCCGCCAGATGTAGACCCGACGGAAATTCCGGAGATTGAGGACGATCCGAAGTCCTTGAAACTTCGTCCGCCGGTCGTAACGGTCATGGGTCACGTTGACCATGGTAAGACGTCGCTTCTCGACTGCATCCGCAATACGCATGTGCAGACGCACGAGGCTGGCGGTATCACGCAGCACATCGGTGCTTATCAGGTCAACTGCTCGGGCAAGAAGATCGTCTTCCTTGATACGCCGGGTCATGAGGCCTTCACGGCTATGCGTGCCCGCGGTGCGCAGATTACGGATATCGCGATCCTTGTAGTCGCTGCGGACGACGGTGTCATGCCGCAGACCATCGAGGCTATCAACCATGCGAAATCCGCTGAGGTTCCTATCATCGTGGCTATCAACAAGATTGATAAGCCGGGCGCAAATCCGGACCACGTCAAACAGGAACTCATGGAACATGGCCTCGTACCGGAGGAATACGGCGGGGATACCATCATGGTTCCGGTTTCGGCTAAGAAACAGATGGGTATTGATGATCTGCTCGAAAACGTCCTGCTCGTCGCCGAAGTCGAAGAGCTCAAGGCAAATCCGAACCGTGAAGCACGCGGTGTCATCATCGAGGCAAAACTCGATAAAGGCCGTGGTACGGTAGCAACGGTTCTTGTTCAGAGCGGTACGCTGCGCATCGGCGATTCCATCGTCTGCGGCACGACTTATGGTAAAGTCCGTGCGATGGTCGATGATCGCGGCAACAACGTCAAGAAGGCTGGTCCGTCGGTACCGGTCGAGATCCTCGGCCTCAACGATGTACCGGCTGCCGGCGATATCCTGGCTGTCCTCGAGGAGAAACAGGCCCGCAGCATTGCTGAGGCCCGCGTCGAGCGCGAGCGCAACCAGCTCATGAAGAGCAAGAAGGTTTCGCTGGATGCGCTGTTCCAGCAGATTCAGGAAGGCGAGATCAAAGATCTTAACATCGTGGTCAAGGCTGACGTTCAGGGTTCGGTTGAAGCACTTTGTGGTTCGCTCTTAAAACTCAACAAGAACGATGAGGTTCGCGTATCCATCGTTCATTCCGGTGTCGGTGCCGTAAATGAGTCTGATGTCATGCTCGCTTCGGCTGCTAATGCCATCATCATCGCCTTCAACGTCCGTCCGGACGCTAACGCCCGCAAGGTCGCTGACACGGAGGATGTCGATATCCGTACGTACCGTGTCATCTACGATGCGCTCAACGATGTCAAGGATGCTATGAGCGGCATGCTCAAGCCGAAATACAAAGAGGTCGTTCAGGGCCGTGTCGAAATCCGTCAGGTCATGAAGTTCTCGAAGGCACTCGTTGCTGGTTCTTATGTCCTCGAGGGCAAGATCTGCAACAATTCCAAGATTCGCATCATCCGCGACAACATCGAAGTGTTCGATGGCGAAATCGATTCGCTGCGCCGCTTCAAGGATGAGGTCAAGGAAGTCCGCGAAGGTTATGAGTGCGGTATTTCCATCGTTGACTTCCGTGATTTCAAGGAAGGCGACATCATCGAGGCTTACACGATGGAGGAGATTGCTACGTCTATCGCCGAGGCCAACAAAGCAGCTGCTGAGAAACGCAAGGCACAGGCAGAAGCTCGGAAAGAGATGGAAGATTGATAATTACAAGGAACAATAAAGGGGGCGTGTGCCGATGAGTCAGCTTCGAGTAGAAAAAGTTCAGGAGCTCATGAAACAGGAAATCAGTCAGATTATCCTGCAGGAATTAAAGGACCCGCGCATCGGGTTTGTGACGGTTACTTCCGTTGAATGCACGGGTGACCTCCGTGAAGCGAAAATCTACGTGAGCCTCATGGGCAGCGAGCAGCAGGTAAAGGATTGTTGGGCTGGACTTACGAGCAGTCTCGGGTTCATCCGCCGCGAAATCGGCAAACGTATCCGCCTGCGCTTCACGCCGGAGCTTTCCTTCGCCCTGGATAAATCGCTGGATTACAGTGCGCATATTCAGGAACTGCTGATAAAAATCAAAGCAGACGAGGAAGGAAAAGCGAATCCGACTGAGGAGCAATAATAATATATGAAAATTTCATTGAGGGAAACTGCGGCCAAGTTGTCCGCTGCGCAGAAGATTATCATCACAGCACATACGAATCCCGATGGGGATGCCATCGGTTCATCGCTGGGATTGATGCATTTTCTGCAAGAGCTTGGCAAACAGGCGCAGGTTCTCATCGATGATGATATCCCGGCAATATTTGATATGTTGCCGGGATATGAGCATATAGGGAAACCGGAAGAAGGCCAGACCATCGACGCCGATTTGTTGGTGGCGCTTGATGTAAGTCTTGACCGCATCGGCAAAGTCGGCGATGTGGTCAAGGCTCCGGTCCTAAATATCGATCATCACATAACGAATGACGATGTAGCCGATATGCTCTATCTCGATGGGACTTGTGCGGCTACCGCAGAAATAATCTATCAATTGGTCAAAGAGATGAAGGGAGCCTTTACGAAGGACTGTGCGATGTGCCTTTATACGGGATTGGCGACGGATTCCGGCTGGTTCCGCTATTCCAATACGACGCCAGCGACGATGCGTGCAGGCGCTGAGCTTTTGGCGGCAGGGGTCGAGCCGAATATCATCTCCGAAGGCCTGGAACGCCGACCCTATGAAAGCGTCAAGGGGCTGGCGGATGCACTGCAACACATGGAACTTTTTCAGGAAGGACGCGTTGTCGGCGTATTCCTGGATAATGCTACGCTGGAAACGATTGAGTCAAGTGAAGGCCTGGTCGATATGATTCGCACCATTGAGGGCACGGAGCTTGCGGTGGTACTCAAAGAGAAGGAAAAAGACTTCTGCCGTGTCAGCATGCGCTCGAAGGGACTCGATGTCACGAAGATTGCCACGCAGTTCGGCGGTGGTGGTCATGTTCGCGCAGCTGGCTGCGCCATTCAAAAGCCCTTTGCCGAAGCCAAGGCTGAACTTTTGGCGGCAATTGCTGCCGCTCTGGAGCAGCGGGCATGACGGAGAGAAGACCGGAAATTCCGGTGAATCTCGAAATCGGCGGTTTTTTGAATATCCTAAAGCCGCCAGGCATGAGTTCTCATGATGTTATCGGCTTCGTGCGGCGCGTGCTTCATGTGAAGCGCGTTGGCCATGCGGGGACGCTGGATCCGGCAGCCGCTGGTGTCCTGCCCATCGCCGTGGGTCAGTCTGCCCGTTTGATTGAATACCTCGAATTGGCTGATAAAACCTATCGGGCTGAGGTGAAATTGGGCTTTGCCACGGACAGTGGGGATGACACGGGGGAAATCATCGAATCCATGACGGATTTTGCCATGCCGACCGCGGACCAAATTCGCGCGGTGCTGGAAAAGTTTACGGGCCGCATCACGCAGGTACCGCCTGCGCATTCGGCCATCAAGATTAACGGACGCCGCGCCTGTGACTTAATACGCGAGGGAAAATCGGTGGAGATACCGTCTCGTACGGTCACGATTCATCGGTTAGAACTTTTAGCGCAGCGTGCGGATACGATCCTCATCGATACGGATTGTTCCAAAGGCACCTATATTCGCAGTCTCTGTACCGATATCGGTGCCGCGTTGGGAATCCCTGCCACGATGGCTTTTCTCGTACGCCGCCGCGTGGGGGATTTCCAGCTGGCCGATGCGTTGACGCTGGAAGAATTTCAGGAAAAGGGAGCAAGTGCGCTCTTGGACCCGGCCCAATTCCTGAGCCATTTGGAGCGTTACGATTTGAATCCCTTGCGCGAAAAGGCCTTTGGCAATGGCCTTTCAACCGGGGTGCGTCAACATGTTCCCACGAGTGATACCTTGAAAGTATATGCAAACGATCGATTCATTGGAATTGGCCGGTTTGACCGGTCAAACATGGAAGTCGTTCCCGTTAAGGTTTTTAGAAAATGACTAAGGGGTTGTGAAAAAACATAAATGCTTTTTCGTAAAGGCTGAAGTGTTTTTTCACAGCCTCTTTTTTGTTGCCATAAACAGGAAATCTTTTATTTTTGTCTAATTGTCTATTGTAAGAAATAGAAGGATGGCACGAAGAATTCTATTGCGATGGGATGGTCTGAATTATGGAAAAGTTTAACGGGAAAATCGAAAAGACCAGTGACAGTTTCTTGAATATGCTTGCAAATGAGAATCCCTTTGAGGTGCTTTATACGGCGCGTAATTCGGGTAAATGGAAGATAAGTTATGACGCGCAAGGCCAGATTGCCAAGATGTCCTGGAATGACTCGTTTAAAGCCATGCTAGGCTATAAAGATGATGTGGAATTTACGCAGGTCATGTCGCATTGGCTCGATTATGTCTTACCGGAAGACCGCGGGCGCATTTTTAAGCATGTCGATGAAGTCGATAAATGTCAGGAAGATGGCGCCGTTTTTCATATCGAATTTCGCATGTGGCGCAAGGACAACGTGGCACGCTGGTTTCATATCGCCGTGCGCAAACTTCGTGATAAAGACGGAGTCCCGTGGCAAGCCGTAGGAATCATGACCGATGTTACGGAACAAAAACAGGTTGAATTGCAACGGCAAATGTATAGAGTGCTGGCACAGGAGTTTTTGACCACTTATATCATCGATGCCTTAAATCATACCATACGCGTCGTCCGCAACGATGGCAAAGCCGAAAATGCCAACGAAGAGCTGGCGGCATTCGATGGCGGTTCTTATGAGGAATTCCTCGAAAATTTATGCGAAAAATATATCGTTCCGGAGGATCGCGCTTGGATAAAACGTGATGTTTCCATAGACTCCTTGATGAAAAAAACGCAAGCGGGCAATTTATACCATGTGAATTTTATGCTGGTCGATGAATGCAATCGGCGTTGTTATTATCAAGGAACGTATTCACGGATCATTGATGAAAATGGCAATGTTGCTTTTTTCTATGGCTGCCGTGATGTCAGTGAGATTGTCGAGAAGGAGCGGCAAAAGCAGGACGAGATACAGGAGCGGCGCCGGCAGCTGGCCGAAGCCTACGAGACCCAGGAAGCCCAGCTCGAAGAAATCCGTGTGCTCAACGACGAGTTGGAAATTGCCAAAGATGCCGCCAATGCGGCCAACAAAGCCAAGACGGCGTTCCTATTCAATATGTCGCACGATATCCGCACGCCGATGAATGCCATTATCGGTTTCACGAATCTCATCGAAAAAAATCTGGACAATCCAGAACAGGTGCGGGAGTATCTGAAAAAAATACAGGCATCCAACGAGTTCTTGCTGTCGCTTATCAATAACGTACTCGAAATGGCTCGGATTGAAAGCGGCAAGACGACGATTGATGAATCCTACGGCAATGCCCGCGAGATCTATCAGGCCATTTGCTCGGTTTTTGAGACGCAGATGCGGGAAAAGGACCTCCATTTTTCGCATACGCTTGATGTCGAGCATGAAGACTTGCTGGTCGATTTCACCAAGTTCCGCGAAATCATGCTGAACCTTTTGAGCAATGCCTATAAATACACGCCAGCTGGTGGCAGCGTCTCGATGGATATCCGCGAGATTCCCTCAGTGAAAGCGGGGGTGGCGTACTATCAGGTCACGATTGCCGATACGGGAATGGGCATGCCAGAAGAATTCCTGCCGCATCTTTATGAAGCGTTTACGCGCGAGAAAACGACAACGCAGAGCGGCATCATGGGGACGGGCCTTGGCATGATGATTGTCAAGGAACTCGTGGATTTATTGGGCGGAACGATCGAAGTATCCAGCAAACTAGGGAAGGGAACTACGTTTGTCGTTACGTTCCCCTTTCGCATCGCGGAGCGCTTAGTTCACACAGGCAAACAGGAGAATACGGTTCGGGATTATGCGAAATTCCAGGGCATGCGTATCCTCTTAGCGGAAGACAATGAGCTCAATGCGGAAATCGCCATGGCGATTCTGAGTGATAAAGGATTCGAGGTGGAGCATGCAGCGGATGGTGAAGCTGCCGTCGCTATGATGACCGCGGCAGCAGAAGGGCAGTATGACTTGGTTCTCATGGATATTCAGATGCCAAAGCTCAATGGCTATGAGGCAACGCGCCGGATTCGAAAGCTGGCGAATCCCTATCAAGCGGAAATTCCTATTATTGCGATGACGGCCAATGCCTTTGATGAAGACAAGCACCGCACGGTGCTGGCGGGAATGAACGCCCATGTGCCCAAACCCTTTGACGTCGATAAACTCTACGATACGATCGAGGAGGTTCTGCTCGAGAAAGACCGTTACGTTCATCACGATGCCCTGGAAACCTTTCGGGAGAAATACCAGCAGCTTGGCTGTTTATGCGGCTTTTTTGTTTATCGGGCTGGTTTTGATGAACAGATCATTTATGCGGATGCGGATACCGCTGCTATTTTTGGCTGTTCGACGATAGCCGAATTTATGCAGTTTGTCGGTGGTTCCTTCAAAACAATGGTTCATGTAGAAGATATCTTTGCCGTGCAGCAAGCGATTGAGGAACAACAGCAGGAGTCTAGTGACAACCTCGATTACATCGACTATGACATCATCCGCAAGGACGGTGTCATCCGGCATGTGGCCGATGTGGGATATAAGGTGTTTAATGGAACCGAATATGTCTATTACGTTTACTTAGCTGATGTGACGGAATTAAACATAGACTGACAGAACGCCATAAGTGTAGTATAATATACCGATGAAAAATTCTTTATAAACAGGTGATATCATGAAAATATACTCGAAGCTGACCGCTTTGAGCAAGGAATACCAAAATATTGTCGTGGCGTTAGGCATGTTTGATGGCGTTCACATCGGACATCAGAGCATCATTTGCCGGGCCGTAGAGCTGGCAAAAGAGATCAAGGGAACCGCGGTGGTTTTTACCTTCAGCAATCATCCGATGTCGGTCATTGCTCCTGTGGCGCTGCCGAAACAAATTGGCAACAATCTGCTTCGGCAGCGTCGTCTGTCGGAGCTTGGCGTCGACGTGCTCGTTTCGATTCCGTTTACGAAGGACTTCGCCGCCAAAAGCCCCGAGGAATTCCTCGCGATGCTAAAAACGTATTTTGCGCCGCGGTATGTGGTAACAGGGCCTAATTATACCTTTGGCTCGAAGGGAAAGGGAACCCAGCGCCAGCTGCTTCGGGAGGGCAAAGACTACGGATTTCAGGCAGAAGTATGCCAGGCAATCCTGCGGGACGGAAGACCTGTCAGCAGTACGCGCATCCGCGCGCTGATCGATTTGGGGCATCTTGAAGAAACAAACGATTTTCTCGGCTATCCCTTCACGGTGGTTGACCGCGTGATTCATGGCGACAAGCGGGGACGGACGCTGGGCTTTCCTACCGCGAATCTGGCCATTCCTGACGAGCGGGTCATGCTTCCCCATGGTGTTTACGCCTGTGAGGTAGTTTATGAAGGCAAACACTACGCTGGTCTTGCCAACATCGGCAATAATCCAACCTTTGAGGGCTGCAACTGCCGGCTGGAGGTAAACATCCAGGACTTCAACCAGAATATCTATGATAAAGTGATTGAAGTGAGATTCCTAGGCAAGCTGCGCGACGAGAAAAAATTCCAGGGAATCGATGCCTTAGTGGCGCAAATGCATCGAGACAAAGAAAATGCGCGGAAGTATTGGCGTGAAATCTTATAATTTGGTTTTAGGCATTTACAAAGTCCGTGTATTTATGCTATACTAGCAAAAGGTGGTTTTTCACCACAGGACCTCAGCTCAGCTTGCGAAGTTCTCCGACGCACCCTTAGCTGATGGCTAATATTTTATTTATAGGAGGAGTTTTCACATGTTAACTCAGGAAGCAAAACAGGAAATCATGCAGAAGTATGCCGTTCACGAGGGTGACACGGGTTCGCCGGAAGTACAGATCGCTGTTCTCACGGCTCGCATCCAGTACCTCACGGACCATCTGAAGGAGCACAAAAAGGATCATCATTCCCGTCGTGGCCTGCTGAAAATGGTTGGTCATCGTCGCCGTCTCCTCAGCTACCTCTACAAGACGGACATCGAGCGTTATCGTTCCATCATCGCTAAGCTCGGCATCCGCGCTACGATTGGCTAATAACAGGCGATTCCTGATAAAAAAGCGGGTTTTATCCCGCTTTTTTTACTTTACCATAAAGGATTATTCCCAAATACGTCGAACATGATACATTACGTTGGAAATAATTATCGTACTAACATACTAGGAGGAATAGATTCATGCAGAGTTTCGAAATGGAACTGGGGGGCCGCAAGCTCGTCATTGAGAACGGAAAAATGGCGAAACAGGCAAATGGTGCGGTACTGGTTCGCTACGGCGATACGGTCGTGCTGGTTACGGCTACGGCATCCGCTGAACCGCGCGAGGGCGTAGACTTCTTCCCGCTGACGGTTGATTATGAGGAAAAGATGTATGCAGCGGGCAAGATTCCGGGCGGCTTCATCAAACGCGAAGGCCGTCCGTCAAGCGATGCCATTCTCTGCGCTCGTTTGATTGACCGTCCGATTCGTCCGCTCTTCCCGAAAGGCTTCCGCAACGACGTACAGATTGTTGCTACGGTTCTGTCGGTAGAGCAGGACAATGCGCCAGAACTTGCTGCTATGATTGGTGCCTCGGCAGCCTTGACGGTTTCGGATATCCCGTTCATGGGCCCGATTGCCGGCGTCCGCGTTGGCCGCGTAAACGATGAATTCGTCATCAACCCGACGGAGGAGCAGCGCAAGGTTTCGACGCTGAACCTTACGGTGGCTGGCTCGAAAGATGCCGTCATGATGGTTGAGGCTGGTGCCAACGAACTGCCGGAGGATGTCATCCTTGACGCTATCCTCTACGGACACAAAGAAATCCAGCGCATCGTCGCCTGGCAGGAAGAGATTCAGCAGGCTTGCGGCAAAGAAAAACGCGAAGTCAAGCTGTTCACGGTTCCCGAAGAACTCGAAAAAGCCATCAGCGACTATGCCAAAGATCGTCTCGACGAAGCAACGCGCAATCCCGACAAACTCGACCGCGATGCGCATATCGCCGACATCAACGCCGATGTCATGGAGCATTTCCTCGTCGACTATCCGGAAATGGATAAAGAGATTGCCATGGCTCTGCATGACCTCGAAAAATCCATCGTCCGTCATATGATTACGCACGAGAAGATTCGTCCGGACGGCCGTGAGGTCGAAGAAGTACGTCCGGTAAGCTGCGAAGTTGGCCTGTTGCCGCGCACGCATGGCTCCGGTCTCTTTACCCGTGGCCAGACGCAGGTGCTCACGGTTACGACGCTGGGCTCGCTCGGCGATGAGCAGATTATCGATGGCCTTGGACCTGAGACAAAGAAACACTACATCCATCACTATAACTTCCCAGGCTACTCGGTCGGTGAAGCTAAGCCAATCCGCAGCCCGGGCCGTCGCGAAATTGGCCATGGTGCGTTGGCTGAGCGCGCACTCGTACCGGTTATCCCGTCCACGGAAGAATTCCCGTATACGATTCGCCTCGTATCGGAAATCCTCGAGTCCAACGGCTCAAGCTCCATGGGCTCGGTCTGCGGCTCCACGCTGTCGCTGATGAACGCCGGCGTGCCCATCAAACGTCCGGTCTCGGGCGTCGCTATGGGCCTCGTTAAAGAGGGCGATGCCTACACGATTCTCACCGATATCCAGGGCATGGAAGATGCTCTCGGCGATATGGACTTCAAGGTCGCTGGTACGACCGAAGGTGTCACGGCAATCCAGATGGATATCAAAGTTGCCGGCATTGACCGCAATATCCTCTCGTCGGCCCTGCAGCAGGCAAAACGCGGCCGTGCGTTCATCCTCGGCAAGATGCTCGAGTGCATCGCTGAACCGGCTGCTGACCTCTCGCCGTATGCACCGCGCGTTGAGACGATCAAGATCAAAGTCGACAAGATTCGCGACGTCATCGGTACGGGCGGCAAAGTCGTCAAGAAAATCATCGATGAGACCGGTGTCGAAATCGACATCCACGAAGATGGCAATATCTTCATTTCCTCCGTTGATGCTGAGGGCATGAAGAAGGCAAAACAGATGATTGAAGACATTGTCCGCGAAGTCGAAGTCGGTGAGATCTACACGGGCAAAGTAACGCGTTTGATGAAATTCGGTGCGTTCGTCGAAGTGCTGCCGGGCAAGGAAGGACTCTGCCACATCTCGCAGCTTTCGAACCATCGTGTCGAAAAAGTCGAAGACGTCGTCCAGATTGGCGACCAGCTGCAGGTCAAAGTCGTTGAAATCGACGACAAAGGCCGCGTAAACCTCAGTCATAAGGCTTGTCTCTAAGATAATATAATAAAAATTCGCAGATTCAATATGATTCTGCGAATTTTTATTATATGGAAGACATGGAGAAGGATTTGATGATAAGACTCATTTTGAATCTTGCTAAATGATATTTCAAGGAGAAAAAAGGATGAGAATATTATTTTGCAATATCTCATGGATGCGATGGTATAAAGGATTCCGCTATACATTTATTCGGTTTGATGATGTGGAGATGATAGTATGATTAACAGAGATGAGTTTCGGTCTATTGAATTTGAATCGCATGGCATTATCGATATGCCCCAGCAATCCGCATGTCGTGTTCCCAAAGGATTTCAGCCAATGCAGAATCAGAAAGAATTAGCTTTTAAAATAGGAAATATTGTACAAGAATATAAAGCGAAGTATCAAGAAGAACATCCGGGCAGATGCAGTCAATATGCTTTAGTGGAAAAAGCATGTGATATTCCAATTGATACCATAAAAAGGTTAATCACAGGCCGAACTCGCGTGACACGTACGCAATTAGCAAAGCTGTGTGTGGGTTTGAAATTACCTATTGAGAATGCTGATAGGCTGTTTTTCATGCAAGGGGGATTATTAAATCTCAGCAACGATTTCGATTATATCGTTTACCATGCATTGGCGGATGGTGATGATATATATTCCTTTATTGGAGAGGTACGAGAATATACGAAAGTAAGAATTTCAGATGGAACTTGACAAAACAGGGGGGATAGTTCTCCCTGTTTTTCGTGTTATGCAAACCTTATACTTAAAGCATCAACAGGAAAACCATTTAGGGAAGAAAGGATTGAAGCGAAATGAAAATTTTATTTTGTAACATTGCTTGGATGAAATGGTATAAGGGGTATCGCAATAACGATATTCCGGTAAATGGTGGTTCTTATGTGAAACAGACACGACAGGGAGAGGAAAATGACAACTTTTGGCCGGTGGTAAATGCTTCGCCTACAATCGAATGGGATGATGGAACGGTAGTAAGTCTTCCACAAGGTGATATTTGCATGGGATTTGTGGAGACTGGTCACACTAACGGAAAATCACGACAGTTATGCATAGAAAAAATACAGGATTGTGCAGGATATAAAAATGCGCCATATGTAGAGGATGTATTGGTAATATTTTGTGCAACTAGGGTTGGGGATAAACATCCAGTTGTAGTAGGTTGGTACAATCATGCGATGGTATTACGTAATTATGTAGAATATGGTATGGAGGATGGTTCGGTCCTTTGGAAAAATATTATATGCAAGGCGGAAGATGCTGTGCTTTTGCCTGTAAATGAACGCAAGTGGCGTGTCCCAAGAGCCACAAAGGAAAAGTATGGTTTTGGCCGTTCGAATATTTGGTATGCGGATTACAGTCAGTCGGAAAAGGTAAAACCATGGGTAGAGGATATCTACGATAAGATTATTAAATATGATGGCAAAAATATTCTTTATGAAGAAAATGTATGTGCAGGGGAGTGAATAGAAGATGGCAGCTAATAATAAATTTTCATGGGAGAATTTTACAGAGGAGTTTCTGTTGGCGGTGGTCTATCATGAAGCAACGCCAACAGAATACCAACCTTTTCAAAAAACCTCGGATAAAGCAATGCTAGTGGCTTCGATGAATATGATAGCAGAATGCCCAAATTATAAATTCGTTCGCACTTATCGTGCGGAGATTGAGACTTATATTTTGGATAGAAATCCAGTTATGGCCAAGGCTGTATTGAAGAGAATCACGCATGTTCGTTCTACAAATTCACGTGTGGTTATGGAGGAATTGAAAAAGGCACCATCAAGTGCGCCGCTTTTGGATTCTTATAGTATTGCTTTGTTTGATGTAGGAACTGGTGATGTGAAATTGGACTATTATTCGCTCTATCGTATCCCTATTTCCATAGACCTAAGAAAAACGATCTATAACGATGTTCCTCTCTATGATTTCCAGCAGAAGGCCATTAATGCCTTGAATGAAAATATTAATGTAGATGGTCCGGCTGCAGGATTGCTGGTTATGCCGACAGGCAGTGGCAAAACGCGTACAGCGACATATTTTCTTTTGCGGGATATGATTAGTCAAGGATATCAGGTGGTATGGCTTACTCATCGCCATATGTTGGTTGATCAAGCAGCAGATGCTTTCTTGAATGCATATCCACTCATTAAGAAAAAGAATCCTAAAGCTAAGATGTTTAACATGATTTGCATATCTGGTCAGCATAGTTCTATTCGGAAGGCTGAGAAAACTGATAATGTCATTATTGTGAGTGTCCAGTCTGGTTTTCGTAATCTGGAATACATAGAGCCGGTTCTTTCGCGAAAGGTTATCGTTGTAATTGATGAGGCACATCATGCGGTGGCACGTTCCTATCAGCGTGTGCTAGACTTCATTCGACGCAAGCGCAGAAACATGAAACTCTTGGGGCTTACGGCAACGCCAATCCGCAGTAACGATAGAAGCAGTAAGCGACTGATGGAAGTATTTAATGAAAAAATTATTTATAGTATTTCGATGAGTAAGCTCATCAGCCAAAAAGTTTTGTCAGACCCGCATTTTGAACGAGTGGAAACTGCTGTGAATTTTGAGCCACAAATCAATGTGGATGAAGCAAAGTTAATCAAGCGCTTTGGCGAGCTGCCGGCAACACTGATTGACCGAGTAGCAAAGTCAGCAAAACGTAATAAGGTCATTGTTGATACGTACATGAAAAAAAGGGAGCAGTATGGTAAAACCTTGATATTTGCTTTAAATATCGAACATTGCTATACCTTATGCAAAGATTTGCGAAAAAAAGGTGTAAAGTGTGATTACATCTATTCTGGCCGCGATGATAATGCTAGAATTATCAAAGAGTTTCAGAACGGAGATTTGGATGTTTTGGTGAATATCAATATCCTCACGGAAGGCAGCGATGTTCCTAAGATTCAGACCGTATTTTTGACTCGTCCAACTCAGAGCGAAGGCTTGCTGGTACAAATGATAGGCCGTGGGCTCAGAGGTCCGAAGGCCCATGGGACTGCTACTGCTAACATCGTGGATTTTTGTGATAAATGGAATGTCTTTAATAAATGGTTAAATCCAGAGTTTATTATTCCCGATGCAACCAGCGAGGAAAAAGAGCAGAAATCTAAGAAGGTAGAGTTGCTTCGATTCCCAGTGGAGGCAATCGGAGCAATTTATCGGGATATCAAGTATGTGGGTGATAGCAGTATGAGTTCATGGTTGTCGCTTCCTTGTGGTTGGTATACCTGTAAGTCAGAGGATGGGGAACAGGATGTTCTTGTCTTCGATGAACAGCAGGATGGATATGAAAATCTGGCCAAAATGCTTGAGGGGAAAGATGCCACATCGTTTGAATCTGATGTAGTAGCTATAATGAACAAGTTCTTTGGTGGATTCTATATGCCGCCACACTATCACGATTTGGAACTGTTCTATAGCCACTGGAAATCAACAAACACAATTCCAGCGTACCATGAATTTGATGAACGTGACGCTATTGATATTTGTGAAGTTGCTAAAAATATGCTGGCAGAAAATATAGGTGTAGCAGATGTGAGGCAATATGTACAGAATGCTTATACGCGGCATTCATCCATAATCGATAGTATTTATGGTGGGTTCGAGTCATATTTAAAACAGGTGAGAGATTGCTTATCGGATGATGCTCAGGTTAATGCTCGCAATACACCTATAGAACTCATGCCTGTGGAAAACATTCCGTTCGATCGAACTCCGTATTATGACTTGCAGGAGCTATATCGAGAAGTTTGCCAAGAACGATTTGGTGGTACGTACGAAGGCATTGAATCCGTTGCGTGGACAGATAAGGCATATACCAGTTATTATGGTCAATACTATATCGGTGGACATATCCGAATTAACTGTCTGCTAAATTCAAAGGATGTTCCGAGAGAAGTCATAAAATACGTGCTTTATCATGAAATGTTGCATCGTGATAATTTGTTACACGACAAAGATTTCCGAGAAAAGGAACATAAATATCCAGATTATGTAAAATGGGATAGATTTCTTGATAATACGATGGGAAAATTTGACTTTACATTGTGATGTTGTTTATGTAGAAAAAGATAAATAGTATCGTCTGTAGAGACCAGAAACGGCCCTACATCCTTATTCGCTAAGGATGTAGGGCCGTTTTTTGTCTCAAAAAGTGTACTTTTTGAGACAGTACATTCACAAACTTCATTATAACAAAAGGCGCTACAAATGTCCATTTTTCAATGCTTTTTGTGTACGGATTGATAGGTTTTGAGATTATTCCAATGGATTTAGGACGATTTTCCCTATTTATCAAAAGGTACACTTTTTGATAAACCTAGCACTTATTCATAGATGTATAAACTACATGAAAATAAAACGTAGGAAAAGGAGCAGCGTAACGATATGGAAAACGAAGAGAGCATTGACCTGGGAAGACTCATGCAGATCATGCTGGAGCAAAAGAAGGTAGTAGGGGGCATCGTCGCCGGCTGTACGGCACTGGCGATTGGTACGGCATTTATCTTGCCGAAACAATACGAATCGACAACCCTCGTCCAGACGCGCAGCGCGGGTAAGGACATCGGTGGTGCGGTTGCCATGGCTGCCGCTATGGGGATAAACATTGGTGGCAGCAGCTCCAATGCTTCGCCGCTCAATTACATCGAGCTGATGAAAAGCCGCCGGGTTCTCGAACCAATCATCGATGAAATCGAGTGGCCGGATGATAAGAAACCGGATGCAAAGGCCTTTGCCAAGAAGAACCTCAAAATCGAGAATACCAAGCAGACCAACCTCATCACGGTAACGGCAACTGGCCGTACGCCGGAAGAAGCGCAGCTGATTTCCCAGGGTGTTGTGGATAACTTCCTCACGATGCAGACGGAGAACAGCCAGCAGACACAGAGCCTCTTGGTAACCTTCCTCAACGACCGTATCGAAAATGCCAAACAGGAAGCTGACGATGCCGCAGCAAAACTGGCTGCTTTCCAGAAAGAGCATAAGCTCTATAGTCCCAGTGACCAGGCAAAACTCGCTATCGAACAGTTAAACGCCTATGACAAAACCATCGGTGAAATGCAGGTAGCGCAGAAATCGGCCCAGGCTCAGTACGACGTCGCTACCCAGAAACTCGGGGAGCAGAAAGCCGGAGCTGCCAGCTACAACATCAACGATAACAGCACCGTCCAGAGCATCCGTGCGCAGATTGTCGCGAAGGAAGTCGAACTCGTCGGCCTACGGCAGAAATATACCGACAATCATCCGTCCGTTATCGCAGCGCAGCGTCAGCTGACTCAGCTGAGTCAGTCGTTATCCGATGAAGTCGGTGCCGTCGTGAACTCCAACGCCGCCAGCCTCAACAGCGCTCAGATGGAACTGTTAAAGAACCAGGCGGTAGCTCAGGCACAGGCTAGTG
>NZ_JNKI01000002.1 GCF_000702005.1 Selenomonas sp. ND2010
CAAGCGAAGCGCGTTTAACTGTTTTCCAACTCTTAATTAAAAGGCAAAAATTTCTTGTAGCGGGTTGTCACCGGTGGAGCGTTGGTACTGGGGTCCCCGCCGCCGGCGATTTACCTCGAACATGAACTGGGTAATCCTTTTTTATATTCGAGTTTCGGACAGGAAAATATAAGGAAAAGTCGTAGGGATAAGAAGGTATCCGACTGTGTATAGGCGAATTTTGTTAGTAGGAAGTATGTGAAAAAGGTAATCGATTGCATAGCTACGCGGGGCTTGCTGATTAGTCAGCTGTTTGATGTGGCAAGATGGCGAAGGAGTGATAATAATGCTCCAGAAAAAATATGTATTTCAGACATTTGCTGGATTAGAAGAGATAATCGCAGAGATATTAACTAGTGAGGTTTATGATAAAGCATCCGGAGTCCTTTTGCAGCTTTATAATCCAAAGGTCAATATGGATGACACGAGAATTGTGGGGTATATCCATGCACACTGCGCAAAGGCTTGTCTGGTGGGAATTACCTGTGCGAATATCGCAGATGTGGAATTTGATATTCAGGATAATCCTGTGGAATTGAATGTCACCTATTTTCAAACGACACGATTATTTGCGTTTGATTTTGATATGGCGCAGCAAACCGGGTTTGTGGCTGGACGTATCCTGAATAATAAACTAGAAGATATTTATGATGCTCGCTGTATGCTGGTTTGTTATTCTTGCAGCAGCTCTGATATTAATGCGTTCATCACGGAATTCAGCCATCATAAATTGCCTGTTTTTGGGGCCAAGGCAGGACGCAGCATTCGGGCATTGAATATTGCTAAGGTATATGGGAAAACTGCCAATGCCAATGGAATAACCGCTATTATTTTTGCGGGGGATGACTTACGGCTCTATATGGATAACTGCCTGGGATTCAAGGAAATTGGCGTTGAGATGCTGGTAACCAAAATAGACAACGATAATATCATAACCGAGATTGATCACAAGCCAGCGACAGAGGTTTATTCGAAATATCTGAATGTGCGGCCCAATAAATACTTTGTGCATAATGTATGTGAATTTCCGTTGATTTTTCACCGGCAGGATTGCGTGATAGCCAGAGTTCCTTTTGCCTACGATTCAGCAGGAGCCATTCACCTTATTGCGGATGTGGAAAAAGGTGATACGTTTCGCTTATCTTATGGCAATCGGGACAATCTTTTTTACATTATTGACCAGTCGGTACAAAAAATGAAGGAATTTAAGCCGGAAGCCATTTTCCTATTTGAATGTGGGAATCGTGTCCGCTTTCTCAAAGCGCAGGCAAAACGCGAAACAGATCGTTATTGTGCGTTATCGCCGGATTTTTCGGTAGCGGTAGGTTATGCAGAGTTATTCTTTGCGGTAGCTGGCGGCGGAGTCCTAAATAGTGCACTGGTTGCTGTCGGGCTTACCGAAGATCCGTTGGTGCAGGACACGATTCGTGCCAACATTCGTTTTGCGGAAGAAGATAAGCGTGAAGAAGAGGAGCGGGATTATATTCCCTTTGTAGATCGGATCCTACATTTCCTCGAGACAACATCCTTGGAATTGGATCAACGGAACAAAGAATTAGGGAAAATTGCCTATACGGATCGGCTCACGCGTATCTATAACCGTTGGGAGCTTGAACATAAAATAAAAGAAATGATAAAACTCAGAACGGAAGACCATGCACCAATCTCGTTGATTTTTATGGATATTGATCATTTCAAGCAAGTTAATGACACTTATGGACATGATGTGGGGGATATGGTGCTGCGGGAGACAGTAGCGTTGATCAAAGAAAATCTGCAGCCTGCGCATGTTTTCGGCCGTTGGGGCGGAGAGGAATTTTTATATGCACTGCCAGATACTGAGTTGGAAGAGGCAAAAGCATTTGCAGAAATGCTGCGTAGGCAGGTTGAAGCAAATTGTTATGTGGTGGTGCGCCATGTAACGATGAGCTTTGGGGTTACGAGCATCATGGAAGCAGATGATATGGATTCCTTCGTCAAGCGGGCCGATGAGGCGCTTTATCAGGCAAAAGAAGGTGGCCGGAATCGTGTGGTGGGAAAAGCTGGCATCAGCAAAAAAACGATAACGAATGGTTCCTAACTTGCATGGAGGAAAGAAATGTTGACAGTATCGTTTCTTTGCCGTATGCTGTAAGCAGACAATTTCAACAGGTACCTGCTGCCACCGGGTAGCAGGAGAAGCGCCATTTTCTTATCGTTAGGTCTTGGAAGATAAGGAAGTGGCGTTTTTTATAGGGAGGAAGATTATATGTTTAGGAAAATGCGCAGATTCAAGCAGCAGCTTAGTGAGGAAGAATGCAGAAAAATCCTGCGGGAGCAGAAAAGGGGAGTATTATCTTTGCTTGGTGATGATGGTTATCCCTATGGCATTCCCATGAACCATTGGTTCTCAGAGACAGATGGCGTGATTTACTTTCATAGTGCCAAAGCGGGGCATAAGCTTGATGCCATCAAGGCCTGCGATAAGGTGAGTTTCTGTGTTCATGATGAAGGTTACAGGAATCCTGGCGAATGGGCGCTGAATATCAAAAGCGTGGTGGTCTTTGGCAGGATGAAGCTGGTGACAGATGAAGCGAAAGCCAGGGAAATCGGCACTGCTTTGGTGAAAAAATTTACCGATGATGAAGCCTATCTGGAAAAAGAGCTGAAGTATGCCTTGCCCCGAGTGCAGTGCTTGGCTTTAGTGCCGGAACATATGACCGGGAAGCTGGTCAATGAATCATAAGCATGTGTGGCCAAAAAAATGAAGAGGATTGTTGCAATGATTGCTGCAGCAGTCCTCTTCATTTTTTGACGGCGAATTTATTTCAAATTAGGGCACTTCTTGGCCATGAGTTCTTCGTAATGGGCAATTTTGTAGTCCAGCCGTTCCATGGTGGCCTTGAGCTGTTCGTACTGTTCCTGGAGGCGGGCACGCTGTTCCACCAGAATATCTTTGCGGGCTTCTTCGGTGCCTTCCTTGAAGTATAGGTCAACGTATTCAATCAAAGCCTCTACCTGTACACCGGCATTGCGCATGCATTTAGAAAACTCCACCCAGCCGCAGGCGGTCTCGTCAAAATCCCGGATGCCGTTTTCTTTGCGGGGCACATGGGGGATAAGGCCGATACGCTCGTAGTAGCGGATAGTATCCGCAGATAAATCGTATTTTTCGCTGACTTCCTTGATGGTCATGCATATCACCTCGCGCTTAAAGTTCGTCTATACAACTTCAGTTTAACACTTGGAGCGCACTCTAAGTCAAGGGAAAAATTTTTTTCATCAGGACAGAAAAAAGTTGCTTGACTTGAAGTTTGCTCCAAGGTGTATCGTTATAGCCATCCCAAAGACATTAGCGAAAAGGAGCGACTTTATGTACTTAGAAAAGATTAACAGCCCTGAAGATATCAAGGATTTCACTGCTCAGCAGCGCCAGGCATTGGCGGCAGAAATGCGTGAGGCCATGCTGAAGCGGGCCAGCGTCCATGGTGGTCACTTCGGCCCGGACTTTGGCATTGTGGACAAAATTATAGCCTGTTTGATACAATTATACGAAAACATAAAGACCTTGAAACCCTATGAAATAAGGGGCTTCGAGGTCTTTAGTACATTTTGGGGTATATATAAAAACGGTAGGTTGGTCCTGGAGAGGGGATGAGGAAGCATTGATTGAATCAAGGGGGTGCATAAGGTAAAAAGCAATCGTTTGTATATTATAAGGAAATCGTTTGTAGGGTATGCAAAATAGGCATGAAGCTAGTTACCTGGGCTAAGGGGGCTTTATGGGGGTGAGGATTTGTGGTATAATTCAAGCAAGAAATAGAGGAGTCACCATCCATGACACAAAGTCAAACGCCAGCAGGAGAACTGCTTGGTTTCAATAATCCCGCAGTATGATCTTGCTGCCAAGAATATCTTGTCGGAGCGCTCTGTAGCGGCATACCTTCTGAAAGGAACCGTGCCGGAGTTCAAGAACGTAGGTCTTAAAGAAATTGCCGAAAAGTGTATAGAAGGTGATATTCAGATCAGTAAGGTGCCGGTGAATCCTGGTAAGACGAATGCGGTGAAAAAGCCGAAGAAAATAAAGGGGCTTAAGAACGAGGCAGGGGACGTAACAGAGGGATGGATTACCTTTGACATCATCTTCCATGCCATTACCCCGGAAAGCGGCGAACGTATACGTCTCATAATTAACATAGAGACTCAGAAAACCTTCTCAGAATCAACGCTGAAGTATATTCTCATGAAAAGGGCTCTGTTCTACGGCAGCAGACTGATATCGTCACAGAAGGAAACAGAATTTAGTGGCTCGGACTACAGCGAGGTCAAGAAGGTATACACTATATGGATTTGCATGGAATCTCCTACAGACAAGAGTGTCATCAACCATTATCGTATGACAGAGCACCATCTAGTCGGCAAATACAAGGAACAACAGGCGAATTATGATCTGCTTAACATTGTGATGGTCTATCTAGCGCAAAGGCCGGTGCGGAACAGGATGTTGTCCATGTTGCAGTTGATATTTCAGGAAACAACGAAATCTGCTGAAGAGAAAAGTGAAATCCTCAGAAAGAAGTTTGATATTGAAGTTACCGCTGAGCTGGAAGAGGAGTTGAGAACGATGTGCAACTTGAGTGAAGGAATCTATGAACGTGGAGCAGAGAATAAAACCATTGAGATTATAAAAAATCTGTGGGAAAAGGGCATGGATGTTTAATTTATCAAGGATGTTACAAAGTGGACTGAAGAACGAATAATAAAAGTAGTCAAGAAAGATAAGAACTGATGAAATATGGCGCATGGTGTTATGCCGTGCGCTTTTCTGTAATTGTACAGTTTTTGGCTAACAGATATGTGCTGAAGTAGGCAGGAGGAAAAAACATTGAATAACCAATCCCGTGATACATTGGATAATAGTTTCCTTATTTTTTCTGCTAACATTCTTGCAGATACAAATCAAGGCCTAAGTGGGTCGAAAATAGTTGAATATTTTAATGGTTATGCTATTGATTATGGGAAAAATATTCCATTTGATGAGTATCCGTTTGATGCACCGAATAAACGAACAGCTTTTGTTGAAAACATTAAATGCTTTAATTCTAAAGAACAGTTCCAAATTATAAAGGACTTATGTGACCTCCCGTGTTTTATTATGAATGACGAAGTTAATACCTTACGAGGAAAACTATTTTTTAGATATGGAAATTTATCCACAGAGCGTTTAAGTGATACGGAATTTATTCAAAAAACAAAGCATTGGCTTGTTAATTATCCAGAGGCGTTAAAGCAGTATGAAAGTGCATTGAGTAAATATGAAGGTGGAATCTTCGAAAGGAATGCACTTGATGATATTCGCTTAGCTTTTGAATTGCTTGTGAAAAATCTACTTAATAATGATAAGAGTTTAGAGAATCAAATACCTGGTATTTGTATATATTTACACCAATTAGGAGCATCTAAAGAATTGATGAACATGATTCATCCAATCATCAAATACTATACTGATTTTCAAAATCATCATGTGAAACATAATGACTCTGTGAATAAGAATGAAATGGAATATGTGATAGAGTTAACAAGTGTTATCATGAAGTTCTTGGTTAAATCAAATAAAGGGGCGGATACTAATGGATATAATATAATTGCTGAATCCAACGGAAAGAGATAAAAAATGTTGTGATATTCCATGCGAATACACCACAAACTTGAGGGCGTATACGGTTTATCATATATTTCGAGGTAAGGAAAACATCCCTATAAACTACTTTGAAGTACATTTTGATGAAGAAACCTGTATTACAGATAATGAGTGTAGTGAATGAATATATAAATGATGATCTCTTTAGTATAATATCAAGCAATGTGTTCTGTTTGTAAGAAGCTATTTTTCTAATGTAAGATGTCATAAAAATGATTGTTAAAGATTTTTGAAATGTTAGCGAGGGATATAGTGGCTGGAAAAAAGATAAAACGGATGATGGTAATAGGCTATTCAAAAGTAAAAAAATTGAAAGCCATGAAATATCGTTATTTATCGAAGAGTATATTTGTGAATTGTAAAGGTGATAATGAGTCTTTCGAATTTATTAATTTTAGAGGTGCTCATTTTTCAAGGAGTTCATTTAATAAAACACTGTTTAAGAATTGTGATTTTTGGGGGACGACTTTCAAAAAATGCAAGTTTAAAAATGCTGTATTTATTGATTGTGTATTTCAAGGATGTAAATTTAAAAGTTGTGATTTTGTGGGAGCTGATTTGAAATATTCTGCAATTGTAAATACTAACCTAAAGGAATGCGAGGGGATAGAGATAGGAGAAACGACAGAGATACTTAATCGGTATCCTGAGAGGGAATACTCAGAAAATCTAATGAGTGTTCTTGAGTCCTTAAAAAGTAATAAATATTTGCTAAAGACAAAGGTTCTATGGATATCCAATAAAAAGCCAAACCATCTAAATCTATACTTATTACTAAGAAAAAATAATGAGGCTCAAATTATTGATTATCTCAAGTGCTTGACTGAGAAGGAGAAAAAAAGGCTAATAACGTATGGGTGTTGCAGTATTGGATTGCACAAGTTCAAAAAAAGTAGTATACTTAAATAGTCCTGCCCCACGCAATCGAGAGATTGCGATGCTTATGGTCTTGGCAACAAGGATCGGGGACTGTAACATGATGGCTAACATTCGAGGAGGGGTGTCTATGGTAGCAGATATTTCGACAGTAGTGAGTTTTACTTGTTTTATTGGTTTGAGACTGTTAACACTTAACTCCCCCGATTGTTTGGGGTAATGAAAATTGGCTTTGGCGAGAAAATATTGTCTTGGCGGAGTTTTTATGTTATATTGAGAAAGTTATAGATGTTGATTGTATTAAAGATATGGCAAATTGGTCTGAAGAATGAATAATGAAGGAAGCCAAGAAAGACAGTATTGATGGTATGTGACGCATGGTTTTAGATCATGCGTTATTTTTACGAGGCGAATGATTTGAAAGTAATAAATTTTTATGGCGGTGCTGGCATTGGCAAGAGCACTATTGCCGCAGATATTTTTCGAAGTTGAAACGCAAAGGCCACAAGACGGAGCTAGTGGGTGAATATGCCAAGTGGCTTTGGTGCCAGAATGTCACGGACATTGTGCAGGATCAGCTGTATCTCTTTGCTGAGCAGGTGCATCGACTGAAGACATTGGAACGATATGGTGTCGAGTATGCGGTCTGTGATTCTCCTTTGCTGTTGAACATCATCTACAACAACACGCCGGATGAACTCTTTGATCAGTTGGTGATGCACGAGCATGCCAAATTCGATAATGAGGAATACCTTCTGCGCCGCAATGATGAGTTTATCAGCATAGATGGGCGCAAGGAGACTAACCTGGAACGTGCCAAGGTAAAGGCTGAGGAAATCAAGGCAGTCTTGGAAGGCGCGGGGATTAGCTATACAATGATATCTCCGTGGGAAACAGATAAGGTACTACTGGATCTGAAGATGAAGTGAGGTTGTGGTGATGAAGGTATATTTTGCAGGCTCTATCCGTGGTGGAAGAAAAGATGCTGAACTTTACCGCAAATTGATAGCGGCCCTGAAAGAGAAGCATCAGGTGCTTACCGAGCATGTGGGTGACCTGAGCCTGTCCACGGTGGAAGACAAAGATGACAAGGCCATCTATGAACAGGATACGGCGTGGCTGCGAGAGTGTGATGTTGTGGTGACAGAATGGTACCCAGGTATCGCTGGGCGTAGGATATGAACTGGCCTATGCTGAAGCTCATGGCAAGGAAGTACATATTTTCTACTGCTCTAAAGAAACGCAGCTTTCGGCTATGCTGGCTGGAAATGAACGATTCCATATACATCGATATGCTGATGAAGCAGAGATACTGGCACTGGTGAGACATATCTGATGCGGATGCCTGATAGTAAAGCTGACGGAGCAAGTGGCCAGGAAATATAGCCTGTTTGTAACGCTTCTCTGCGACACCAACCTACAAGAAGTTTTATGAAAATTATCAGACAGATATTGATATCGAGAATATCATCATGTATAATATAGTTGAGCGAAAGCTCCGTGTAGCGGCATGTAAAAGCTGTACTGTGCTCAGGCAGGTTAAAGACTGAGACTTATAGATGTCCGTCAGGGCATTGAGCCCGTGCCGGGGAGATAAGGCGAGTCCGCGCCGGGGACTTAATATACCGGCGACAACAGGCACTCGCAAGGGTGCTGAGGCTGACAGCCAGCATAAAACCGCTTCATTGGAATCTTGTGGCACCAGACAGTCTGGTGCCTTTCTTTGTGTGTAGAGAATGGGGAGAGTATGGCACATGGCAATTTAGGCACACGTAGGCAGGCTGATCGCAGGCGTGTTGTCGAAACTATCAAGCAGGCGGCAAGGATTTATAAGGAACATCTGGTAGGTAAAACTTTTATGTATGTTTTCGATGGTCGTTACATCGAAGTGCTATACAAGGCCGCCAATTTTAAACATCTAACGGGGGTAGACTCTCCGTTGTCGGCTAAGGAATTCTATCGCTCAGCTGTGCGTAGGCAATTACAGGTTAATCAGATAGGCTTTACGGCTAGACATCCGTATGAACTTTGTTGCCGTAAACTTCAGCATTTGGAGGAAGTAGCAAATCTGGCCGGAGCAGAAAGTTTTCTGCTCGAGGAAATTACAACACAGACCCGTTCGTATAAATTTGGTACCACGGATTTGAAGTTCACGCTTTGTATGAATAAGGAGCAGGATGCGGATGGAAATGAAAAAGGTAACTGCTATATAGTGGAATCGCTCCGGGATGAAGATTGCTTTCAGAAGTCGAAGGATGTTTTTGCCGTATCACATATCTTTGTAAAGCCTAACGATGCCAAATTATATGGAGAGTTGCTGTTTCAAGACAAGAATGCTTCGGTTTTGCCGGAGTATGTGTTTGCACTCATGAATGAGGAGTTGCGTAGAACTATTGATTGTTAGGATATGGTTTTGCATCTGGTTCGGCACAGGAAGTTAAGGCTTGATAGATAAGGTTTCATGGTGGCAAGAATGGGGAGAAATTTTGCCATCTTCCGGCGGAAAACACAAACGAATATAATAAGAGCCCCCTGTTTCCTGGAATTTTAACGGAAAACAGGGGGCTTACTTTAGGTCTGGTTAATGTGGTCACGCATGTCAATGGCCAGCGCATCGAATTCAGCAGTGCTGAAGAACTCTCCCAGCGTAATGCCGAAACCATCGCAGAGTTTCTTTATGTTGACCGTGCCGGGGTTCTTGCTTTCGCCGAGAAGAATGCTCTTGATCGTGGCCTGGGGCACACCAGATATCTTGCTCATCTTGTTTGGCGTTACATTGCTCTCCCGGCAAAGCTGGCGGATGCGGTTGGCAATAACTTTTTGTGTGTCCATATGGTATACCTCGTATGATGATATTTACAGGCATTGTAGCACATGGCATAAATATTTTCAAGTGATACTTCACTAACAAGGAAGACTATGGTAATATAAGTGACTAATCACTATAACGAAATCAAGGATTCCTCTAAAATGAAAATGTCGTTAACTATTTAGCTAGATGGGGAGGAATTCTTATGGAGAACAATATTTATGGGTACATCCGGGTATCGACACTTGCGCAGAAGGATGACCGGCAGTGGCTTGCTATGGAAAACTTTGGCGTTCCCAGAGAATGCGTATTTGCTGATAAGCAAAGTGGCAAGGACTTCGACCGGCCTGCATACAACAGGCTGATAGCCCGATTGGAGCATGGCGATACCTTAGTGGTTAAAAGTCTTGACAGGCTTGGGCGTAATTATGATGAGATGATTGAGCAGCTGGATATTATTACCCGCAAGAAGGATGTTGCGTTGGTGGTGTTTGATCTGCCATTGGTAGACACACGGCAGAAGTATGTAAATGACATCACCAGTAAGCTGATTTCGAACTTGGTCATACAGATTTTTTCGTATGTGGCGCAGAAGGAACGGGAACTCAATATTCAGAGAACTGCCGAAAGCATAGCGGCAGCCAAGGCTCGTGGCGTACAGTTCGGCAGGAAGACGCTGTCAAGACCGGCAGAGTTCGAGGAAATACGCCGTCAGTGGTCTGCTGGTGTGATATCTGAGCGTGAAGCAGCACGCCTTCTAGGAGTATCTAGGCCTACCTTCCACAAATGGACACATGAATAAGTGGCAAAAAAGCCATGGCTTATTTGCCACCTAAAATTCACATTGTTCCAGCAGGAATTTTCCGCTTTTTGTCAAAAGATTACAATAATATTTAAGGAATCGCGAAATCAAGGATTCATCGGGTGGCAGAAATACCATGATATATCTGCCACTAATGAAGAGATCTGTATGGGAGGGATTGCAGTTATGGCAACGAAAAGAATTGAGTATATGTGTAGCCAGTGTGGCAAGAAGGAAATCAGATTTGTATCTATGGGTAAGCCCCAGCCGGGAAAGTGCCCGCGGAAGGGGAACGGGAAACCACATTCGTGGACGGTGAACAAAAAATTTGATACATAAAGCGTTAACCAGCGTAAAAAAATAGGCGTATCGGCTGTTGTCCGTTATGCCTTGTTTATTATGGAGGTATGGGAGGTTTAGAAAATGCAATCACAGGAAGATTTAAAAAAAGAGATCGGCAGATATGTGGATTCCGGAATGCCGATAATTTACATTGATACACTTGAGATAGGGATGTATAGAAATCTCATAGGAGAGGTGGCAAAGCGCAAGCATAGAGAGTGTGCGACTTGGAGCTTGCATGGTGGACTTCGCTCTGCGGATTTATCCATGAATAGTGATTTACTCACCGCTGTCCAGACTATTGAAAGCGATTTGGAGGGAAAGGTTTTTATCATTGAGGATATAAATAGTCAGCTGGAAAGGCCGGAAATAATTTCCCACCTGAGACACATCGCCGAGGAAATAGCTGTAGGCAATTTAGCTGAATGCAATTTGGTGATATTAGCACCGCTGCAGACCATTCCAAGGGAATTGGAACTGTATGTGACATTGATAAGTACCGGTTATCTTGATGGCGAACAGATAAAAGAGCGTGTGAGGGAGTTTTGTCAGGAGAATGACTGTACGGAACCAGTGCCGGACTTTATGGAAACATTGGCTACATCTTTGCGGGGGCTGACGGAAACGGAAATTGATAATATACTGGCACTGGCCATATCCGATGATGGTCGTCTGGATATGAGTGATATGCCCCTTATTCGCAAACAGAAGCAGCAGATGATAAAAAAATCTGGCATATTGGAAATGATAAATGTCAAGGAAACACTGGCAGATATCGGTGGTCTGGAAAACTTAAAAAATTGGTTGAGCAAGAAAGCAGATATTTATGCGCGGGTCAATGAAGCTAAAAAGTATGGGTTGGATATTCCAAAAGGCGTGCTTATCGCTGGTATGCCCGGCTGTGGCAAGTCGTTGGCGGCTAAGGCGGCTTCCAAAACCTTTGATATTCCCCTGCTCAGAATGGATATGGGGCGGCTTATGGGAAAATATGTAGGCGAGTCCGAAGGCAATATGAGGCGCGCCATTCATCTCACGGAGGCTAGTTCTCCCTGCGTCCTATGGATAGACGAACTTGAAAAAGCCTTTGCAGGTATTCAGTCCGGCGGCACCGGTTCGGAAGTCACAACTCGCTTATTCGGTAATTTCCTCACATGGATGCAGGAAAAGGATAGCATGGCGTTTGTGGTGGCCACTGCCAACGATATTTCCAAATTGCCGCCGGAGCTTATGCGTAAAGGAAGATTTGATGAGATTTTCTATGTGGATATGCCCAAGGATGAGGAACGTAAGAAAATATTGGAAATCCATATCAAGAAACGCCGTCCGCAGGATTTGGCAAATATTGACTTGCGGAAAGTGGTTGATGCAACGAAGGGCTACTGCGGTGCCGATATAGAAGGAATTGTGCGGGAAGCTATCGAGGAAGCTTTTGTGGCGAAAAAGGAACACTTGGAAACGGCAGATTTGCTGGCGACTATCGAGCGTACACATCCTATCTCGGAGACCATGAAAGATTCCTTGCAGGCCATGAAAAAGACCTACGAGAACAAGAAATTTGCCAACGCTTCTCTGGAAAGGGGCTGATGATATGGGCATAAATATCAAGGGATTTGGTCAGGAGGAAAAGACCGGACTTTTTTCAACGGCAAAGGATATGTTGTCTTCATGGTTGGGAAGGCCGAAGGAACAAAGTACGGGGGAATGGCTTTCCGACAAATTAGCAGAACATATCGGCGAGGGAGCAAAAGAAGTTGCTTCAACTCTTATGACGGGGATTGACAGCTTCAATGAAAATTTACGACAAGTAGAGGAAGCTTGTGCCGCCGGTAGCACCAAGGAGGAATGGTTGCAGGACAAGCTGAACGCCATGCCTGCCGATAGCGAACAGTCCAAGGGTGAATACTTGTCGGCTGTCAATAAAGCTCTAGCTATCGGCAATACCGCCGCGCAAAAAATCCTTCATGCGCCGGGTGAAGTTATCGAGATAAAGGAAAGTTACGAGAATGTTGTCGGTGAAGAAAAAGACTGGAATGAGTTGTCATTAAAGGCCATAGCAAAAAATCTGACAGAGCAAGTCGTTTTGTCCGGGATCGGCGGCGGGGCATTAGCCGCAAACTGTGATCGTGTGGAAAGTGATGGGGAATCGTTGGCAGAGGGAGTAGACCCCACCGTAGAACCTGTAGGCTCCACGGTGGATGTAGGTTTTAAGGCTGTTGCCGCCGGTGCTTTGAAAGTGGCGAGTGACAAAGGGATTATTCCCTTCTTGACCAAGAAAACGCCGCTATCGGTAATATCAACCATAGCCTGCTGGGGCATGGAGAGCATTCGAACGGTAGGACAGGTATTTCGGGGGCAGACAAGTGTGGCAAAAGCCGTAGAACGCATGGGCAGGGTTTCCTCAGCGGCTATCGGTGAATTATGCACGACTGGCGTTGCTGCAAAATTTTTGGCGGCAATTCCCATTGTCGGTCCTGTGGTGGGGGTGGCTGTTGGTGAATCTATAACCAAGAAGGCTAACCATAAAGTTACCCAGATGGTATATGAAGGTTTTAAGAAAATCCAACCTGTAGTTACGAAAGTGGCGGAAACTGCCTATAAGGCCGTCAACAAGGTTGTGGAAAGCGTAAAGAATATCGGGAATAAGGTTCTGGAATTTTTCGGGTTATAAGGTGGAGGAATGGGAAATGGCGAGACAGGTTAGATTTGCTCTGTACTTGAAGGATGAGCATGAGGTGCGTAACAGTATAGAAGAGATAAGGGAATACTTTGATTACGGCAAGGTCGTAGCCTATGTTATAGACGGACGCTTGCAAAGCTGGCTGTCTCGCCGTGGCTATGATGAAGAAGCTGATGCAATCGGCAAGCTAAATGTAGAAGATGGTAATTTTAAAGAGCAACTTTTTGCCATACTAGGGGTAGATGCTGAGGCCACCGATGAAGATGAAAGCGTTGTGGATGCAAAATTGGTAGCGCGGCTGGAATATGTGAAACAATATACCGCTGATGTAAATGTACTGCAGAACATTGCTAAGGTGGCAACTAATCAAAAAGAATTGCTAGAGTTAGTAAAAAATAATGAGCCGGAAATATACTTGTGTAGAGGCGAATATGTTATTCCTTTAGTGGCAGAAAATGTAAAATATATCGGCATTGCTGGACCTACGGCGATAATTAGAAGTAGCAAGCCGGTAAATTTCACAGAGAGTAATATTATCTTTGAAAATGTCAATTTCAATGATGAATATCTGAGATTGTGCGAAGAGGCAGTGGCGAAAGAAGAAAATAATATTAGTGATGAAGATAAGTCAGTAGACATATTTATAGAAGCACTTGAGTATTATGAAGAGGATGATGGTAAATATATAGAGCTAATGGAAAAATCTGCAGAATTAGGTAATGCAGAGGCAATGTTTAGAATTGGTTTTTATTGTGAGGATAAGGAAAATTTTACAGAGGCGAAAAGATGGTATAACAAAGCGATTAAGAACGGATACGATACAGGCCTGATTAGAATGGGGCATATTTGTTGTAATGAAGAAGAATATACCAATGCAGAAAAATACTATAAGAGAGCAGCTGAAAAAGGCGATGCCTATGGAATGTATTACTTGGGATATTTTTACGAATATTACCAATATGATGAAAAGAAGGGGTTGAAGTGGTATAGAAAAGCTGCTGATGCAGGTCATGAAGACGGTATGATTAGAATGGGGCGATACGAAAGAGAACATAAGCACTATAAAGAGGCTCTGGCGTGGTTTACAAAAGTAATTGATAATAATCGTGATAATGGAGAAGCATTAAATCAAATAGGACTTATGTACGGTAATGGCGAGGGTGTGAAAAATGATGCCCAAATTGCTTTTTCCTATTATGAAAAATCGGCTCAATCAGGTTATGATTGGGGGATGTACAATTTAGCACAATGTTATGAAAATGGAGATGGGGTTATTAAGAACTGGGATAAGGCATCAGAATGGTATGAAAAATCAGCGGAAGCAGGAAATGAAGAGGCAATAAATAGATTGTCTGAAAATACTGTAACTCATCACAAGTCAACAACTGATCTAAGAAAAACGGATATAATTGCTGAACTTTTGGGCGTGCTAATTAATGGGAAATTAAAAAATGGAACTTTTTTGTGGAAAACAGACGGCGATGAAGAGATAAAAAGATACAACTTTCCTTATCAAAAATGGCGTGATGAAGCAGTTAGAAAATTTTTTGAGCATTACAAAGGAAGCAGTGACTGTGTGATTGGTGGACTGAGAGAAACTAATATACTTACTTCTGATGAATATTTAATTTTCAAAGATTATTGTTTGATTATTAGAGATTATAGTGGAAAAATCATACAAATAAAGTATTGCGATATAGAAAATGTAAGTATTGAAGGCGAATATAATAACAAATTGATGTACAAAACTAAGGGCGGAGATAAAAGAGAACTGGAAGGAAATAGGTCTTACTTATGGAAAGAATATGCCGGATTGTATGGTATTAGACTATTTCTTCTAGTGATGGCAAAAATTTGTGGCGATTGTAAATATCAATTCAATGATGATGAAAGAATGCGTCTTTCAAAGATGAGATTAGAAACTTTGGATGGGGATTCTGTTTTAGAGTATTTGTAAAAATGTATAAGATATGATAACGGCGGTGATTTACATGGCCAGAAAAATAAGATTTGGTTTAGAATTAAAGGATGGCTATAGAGCTTCTGATAACATTGATGAGATACGCGATCATTTTGACTATGCTAAAATTGTAGAATATTTTCTGAATGGTAAGTTAGAAAAATGGTTGGATGACCGTCATTATGAAGCGGAAGTGATTGCATTAAGTTTTTTGAAGCCAGATGCTCCTGATTTCAAGGAAAAATTGTGTTATATTTTTAAGGTTGACAGTAAAAGTATTGACGCAGATAAAATAATGATTGAAGATGAGATAACAATAAAGAAACGGGAGTTTATAAGACAATACACCAGCGATGAAGACGTGTTAGGGAATATAGAAAGTGTGGCAACTACCCAGGAAGAACTAGAGATGCTTTATAAACGGAAAAATAAGGTGATATATTTATGTGGTAGAGATTTATCTATATCACCAAAATACGAAAATGTAAAATATGTAGGACTAGGGAATGTAACGGTTAAAATTGAATGTGAAACGAAAATAAATTTTGACAAAATGAATATAAAATTCAGCAATGTAAAAATTGATAAAACATACTTAATTCTTCCAGAGATAGTGGAAATAAATTTAACTAGTGTAACAGAGAAAAAACCAAGCGTAGAAGTTATTGAGGAATTGTTTTCTAAAATTGTGAATATACACAGAGATAATAATGATAACATATTAAAGAATTATGAAGAGATTAATGATTTGATTACCAAAAATGAAGAAACGATAATTTTTTTACATGAATCAAAAAGTCGTAAAGGTGAACACTGGAATAAATTATTTGTTATAACAAATAATTCTGTATATATGAGAGATTGCACAAGCGGTAGTAAAAGAATTTTATATGATGATATAAGACTGGTAGATCGTGATTTGCATATTTATTATGGAAAAGAGGCAATGAAAAGTGTTGATGATTCATTGATTGCGAGGAAAAATAAAAGTAAGGTAAGCTTGTTTTTAAATGTTATGGCGGAAATTTGTTCAGGGACATATTTTAAACTAACGGCCGATGAAAAGAATATATTGAAAGGAGTTTACCTTGATAGCACCAATTGCACGGTTTTGGATTTGATAAAATGATAAGAGGAATAACAATGGCGAGAAAAGTTAAATTTGCATTGATTCTAAAGGATGGATATGAAGCTCGAAATAACATTGATGAGATAATAAAGTATTGGGATTATAACAGAATAATTCATTATTTTATGGATGGAAGATTAGTAAAGTGGTTGAAAGATAGAAATTATGAAACTGAAGCAAATACTCTGCTTGCGATAGATATATCTATGAATGATTTTAGAAATAGAATTTATTCAGTGTTTAATATTGAAATTCCAAATTTAGATAGTGAAAAAGAAGATGGTGAAATACTTCAGCTAGCATTGATTTGCAAGGATAACGATAGAAAAAAATACATTTCATTATTAATGAAGGCAGCCGAATACCAAAATCCTGTCGCTTTACGATTGATTGGAGAATATTATACCGAAGGTAGTGATTACAATTATGATATTGCGAAAGAATGGCTCGAAAAGGCTATTATTGCTGGTGATGTAGAAAGTTTGATTATCTTAGGTGCAATTTATTATTATTATTATGAAAATCCAATAAAGGCAAAAGAATACTATAAGATTGCTGCAGATAAAGGAAATGCAGAAGGCATGTATGGCCTTGGAAAAGTTTATAGTGAATTTGAAAATAATAAGGAAAAGGCTCTGTATTGGTACAAAGAGGCTGCAAAAGGCGGTGATGCCGATGCTATGTTAGAATTGGGCGTTCATTATCTTAATGAAGATAGATTTGATGATGCTATAATATGGTTTAGTAGGTCGGCTATGAGTGAAAATGCAGAGGCGCAAAATAAAATGGGAGAAATGTTCTTTCAAGGACTGGGAAGAGATGTAGATTTAGATATGGCTTTAACTTGGTTTGAAAAGTCAGCAAATGGTGGCAGTGCTGAAGGAATGTATAATTTAGCTCAATGCTATGATTATGGTTATGACGTAAAAAGAGATAAAGAAAAAGCTGATTACTGGTATGAGAAAGCACATGAAAATGGTATTGATGATGTTGAATGGTTTATAGAATCGACTAAACCAATATATGATGAAGAATAATGAATGGTTGTAAGTTAATACCGAAAAACGAAAATAATTTTTGCAAATTATCGTGGAGGTAATCTTATGTCTAGAAAAATTAGATTTGGTTTGGAATTAAAAGATGGATATAAGGCTTCTGATAGTATCGAAGAAATTCGTGAGCATTTTGACTATGCTAAGCTGGTGGAATATTTTTTGAATGGTAAGTTAAAACAATGGCTAGAGGATCGGCACTATGAAACAGAGGCTAGTGAATTGAGTGCTTTGAAGCCGGATGCCGCTGATTTCAAGGAAAAGCTTTGCTATATTTTTAAGGTTGATAGTAAAAGTGTTACTGTAGATAAAATAATTGTTGATGATATGGAAAAGATAAAGAAAAGGGATTTGGTAAGACAATATACCAGTGATGAGGATGTGCTAAATAATATAGAAACTGTAGCAACTACGCAGGAAGAGTTGGAAAATCTTTGCAAGCAGAAAAGTAAAGTAATATACTTATGTGGCAAAGATTTATCCATATCCCCAGAATATGAAAATGTAACGTATGTTGGTTTGGGAAATGTAACAGTGAGTGTTGATAGTGACTGTGAAGTGAATTTTACTGAAAAAAATATTATGTTTATTAATATAGGCTTTGGTGATAAGTATATTAATTTATGTAAGAATTTATCGATTGAATATGAAGATAATGATGATAATTATAGTGATGTTGGGAAAAAAGATGATAAAGTTGATTATAATTTAGTTATTGCAGAAATGTTAGCTTGTTTTGTAAATGGGAAAATGAAGAATGGTGATAGTATTAGTGATGTAGATATAAGACCTTGTACTGGCGAAATACCTTATGATAATTTACGGGATATATCTTCTTACAAATCAATAGATAGTGCATTCTTCAGGGAGTTTAAGGAAGAAATAATAGAAAACAATGATAAAGTAATGTTTTTTCAGCTAGTGCAAAGAAAAATACTGATTATAACACTTCAAGCTATTAGACTTATCGATACTGTTAATTGGAGGATGGATAAATGTGAATTTTCCGATATAAAAGAAGTGATAGAGCGATCAAGCGGTAGAATAGATGTATACGGAGAAAAAGGGAGTATTTACTTAGAAAAGGGATTTGTTATATATACTGGATTGAAGCCATACCTATTAAGACTGTTTATACTGGTTATGGGTAATTTGTGCTCCAACTTAAAGTACGGGTTTACTGAAAGTGAACGTTCACTACTAAAAAATATATATTTGGAACAATATCAAGGCAATATTATTGATTTACTAGAAAATGAAACTTAGGAGGCTGTCAATGAAAGTCCGCTATATCAATATTGAAAATGCGCTCAAGAAGATGGAGGAAATTCACCAGCAGGTCGCCCCCTACGATGAATTTGAAAAGAAACTGTATAACGATGTAATAGAGGTGGGCGGGTTGCTAGTTGATGCTTATGGTGCAATAGGTATCCCTAAAAAGGAAATGGAAGGAGAATTACGTAAGCTATTGGATATTTACTTTGAAGCGGCGGAGCAATTCAAGAGAAAGCAGGAGTAACAATGGAGCAATTCAGCTTGAATAGCAAAATGCGTAAGTGTGCTTTTTGTAAATATTGGTATGACCCCAATAATACATGTATATGCCATAAAGCGCCTAATATCGGTATTTGGGAGTATGATACTAAAGCAAAGAGAATGTGTCTTAATCGTAATACGGAAACTGAAGGATTCTTTGGTTGTACTAAATACGAGTGTAAAATAAACTGATGGATATTGAATGTAGTCTTGATAAGATACTATTCGCAGATGGAAGTTGTGGATAATTAGTATAGTCCTACGATATGTTATTGGTGAAATATTATGATTATATGTGATGATAATTCTAAAAAAGAATATTTTGAGGATATAGTAAATGTTTGTTCATATGCTAAAGAATTACTTGAAAAGGAAAAATATGATGAAGCAATCAAAGTGGTGATGTCTAAAATAAGAATAGTCGAAAAATATAAAACCGCTGGCAAAAAAGAGTGTTTTTGTTTCGATGAATTATTCGAATATGAAATGTATATTCATCATAAAAATGATGATGACATTATTTGGGTGAAAGAACCTGTAAAAGATTTATATGATTTGTATGTGCATTTGATAGAAAGTATTAATCAAAACGAGGATGAAATAAATGAATGTGTTAATGATATGATTAGTGCACTGAAAGCAGCGTTGCGCTGGAATCCTTGTTCTGCTGAATTGAGATTTGAACTTTTCAAAGTGCTGCTCTTATTAAAAAAAGATATCGTAGCTGCAAGTGTGGTATTAAAAGAAGCATATTCTTATATCTATCGTCTTAAACCTATGATGCAGTTTTATAGATGTTTGGGATGGAAGTTTCGTATAGAAGAAAATTGGGATGCTGCGATGCTTTGTACACAAATGAGTATGACTTTTGCTGATGATTATGGCTTAGCACTGTCTGAAGAACTTATGGAAGAAATATATATGGAATGTGGAAAAATGATTGAGTGGCCGGAAGATAATGAAGAAAGAGTTAACGTATGGAAGCAAATTATGAATAAATATGATATTCCAGAATTTGAACCAGATAGTAATGTACTGAAGTTAGCAAAGAAATGTTGGATTAATTCGCAAAATGATAGAAATAAGGAGGATGAGATCTACTATAGTGAAATATATAATGATTTAAATAGAATGAATTGCATATAATTACCCCGGATATTCAGAACCTAATCTTTGCCGTGTTTATCCTGTGGATTTTGGAGATTTACATGTATCAGGATTTGTTACTGGTGATAATTGGTAAAGTCAATATATTTGTTATGACTAATGATTTTGATGTCATATGGATTGGTTCGAACAGTTGACTTCATTATATGAGTGTAATATTGTAATATGAGTTTGTAAAGTTTGCCACAAACGTCTGATTTTCTATTGACTTTTATTGTTGCGCATTGCATACTTAATTACGCAATAAGGCGTAAAATGGAAATATCGCGTAATAAGAAAAGCGGAACGACAGGAGAAGAATGAATGATAAAATTTAAATGGAACAAAGTTCATCGCCCTGATTAAACACCAATTATCAGAGACGTAGAGATTGAAGCGTTAGTTGAGGAATTAATGAGGGATTATAAGCCGAAACTGCTAGAGTCCCCTATGCCTGTGAATCCTGAGCATTTTGCTGAATCATATTTGGGGATTGACATTGACTATCAGCGTATAGCTTCACTGGATAACAATGTTGTGGGAGCAATGGTATTTAACGATGAATGCTTGCCAGTATACGGAGAGGATGGGGAAATGCATCTAATCCGAGTTCCGGCAAATACGATGGTAATCCATGAAGATACGGCTAATGAAGATAGGCTGCATAGATTTATGCGCTTTATACATGAATGTGGTCATGCCTGGATGCATGGAAGAGTGTATCGAAGGAATGCAGCGCAGCTATCTCTTTTTGAAAACACAAACAATAATAGGCAGATGGTAAGATGTTTCCGTAGTTTACTTACGTATAGCAAGCGGTTTTTAGTTACGGAAGAGGATTTCCGTGAGCATCAGGCTAATAATTGGCACGGGGGTAAAGGCTCGTGCCGTTTTCTGTTGTCATTTAAATTTTTTTCGGAAGGGGTATTGACTTGAAGTTCACTCAAGGGTATAGACTTACAAACATCAGCTGAACGAAAGATGTTTGTTAGGTAAAGTAAGGAGTAAATTCATGTATTTAGAGAAAGTCAATAGTCCTCAGGATATTAAAGGTTTTTCTGCAGAGCAGTGCAAGACACTGGCGCAGGAAATGCGGGATGCCATGCTGAAGCGGGCCAGCGTCCATGGTGGTCACTTCGGCCCGGACTTTGGCATTGTGGAGGCGGTCATTGCCCTGCATACGGTGTTTGACTCGCCCAAGGATAAATTTGTCTTTGACATTTCCCATCAGGCCTATCCTCATAAGATGCTGACGGGCCGCAAGGATGCCTATCTTTATGAGGAGCACTATGATGATGTGTCCGGCTACACCAACCCCGAGGAAAGTGAGCATGATATGTTCAATGTGGGGCACACCTCCACATCCATCAGTCTAGCAACTGGTCTGGCCAAAGCTCGTGACCTTAAGGGGGATAAGGAGAACGTCATTGCCATCATCGGCGATGGTTCCATGAGTGGCGGCGAGGCTTTGGAAGGACTGGATACGGCCGGGGAGATGGACTCCAATCTGATTATTGTGTTCAACGATAATGACCAGAGCATTGCCGAGGTTCATGGCGGCATGTATAAGGGCTTCAAAGAGTTGCGCGATACCAACGGTAAGTCAGAGCGTAATCTGTTCAAGGCGATGGGGCTTGATTACCGGTTCGTCGCTGACGGTAATGATACGGAAGCACTGATAGCTGCTTTTGAAGAGGTTAAGGATATTGACCATCCGGTGGTACTGCATATCGTCACCCAGAAGGGCAAGGGCTATAAGCTGGCGGAGGAAAACAAGGAAGACTGGCATTGGCATATGCCCTTTGATATCGAAACGGGGGAAGTCAAGCAGGCGTTTGTTGATCCCTATGCGGAGCAGACTGCCCAGACCTTCCTGCGGCTGGCCAAAGAGGATGAGAAATTCATCGCCATTTCGGCTGCTACCCCTGCCAGCATGAATCTTACGCCGGAACGGCGCAAGGAACTGGGCATCCACTATTTGGATGTAGGCATTGCCGAGGAACAGGCTGTGGCCATGGCGTCTGGTTTGGCGCGCAACGGTGCCCATCCGGTATTTGGCGATTATGCTTCTTTCTTCCAGCGCACCTATGACCAGCTGGCGCAGGATGTCTGTGTCAACAACAGCCCCGCAACCTTTTTGGTATTCTGGGCCTCCATGTACGGCATGAATGATGTGACGCATTTGGGCTTTTACGATATTCCCATGATGAGCAATATCCCGAATCTCGTGTATCTGGCACCGACTTCTCCGGAAGAATATCAGGCTATGCTGGACTGGGCTATCCCACAGGAAAAATATCCCGTGGCTATCCGCGTTCCCCATGCCATGGTGGGCAGCTCCAAGCGTCCGGTGCGCAAGTCTTATGACGAACTCAATCGGTACGAAGTGGTGAAGGAAGGCAGCCATGTAGCCCTGATCGGCTTGGGCAATTTCTATAATCTGGCGGAAGAAGCTGCGGCTAAACTCCAAGAACAGGGCATCGAGGCCACGCTGATCAATCCGCTGTTTATCACCGGACAGGATAAGGAATTGCTGGAAAAACTGAAGGAGAACCATGAACTGGTGGCAACCTTGGAAGATGGTGTGCTGGATGGCGGTTTCGGCGAAAAGATTGCCCGCTTCTACGGTGCAGACAAAATGAAGGTATTGAACTTTGGTTTGGCGAAGAAGTTCTATGACCGCTATGACTATAATGCCCTGGCTAAAGAAAACCACCTTACGGCAGAGCAGATTGCAGAGGATATTCTGGCTAAACTGTAAGAATATCCAGCGCAGGTGGCAAAAAATGTGTGGAAGCCTGTGATAACGATTTTTGACCAGTCAATTGACTGGTCAAAAATTTTACGCAGTATATTGACATGGTGTCATTATGACATTATAATACAAAGTGTCAATAAAAGTTACATTGTGTCATTTTACTGCGACGGAGGAATATAGATGCCAAAGATATCGGAAGAAGAGATGCTGGCACGGCGGGAAAGTATTGTCGATGCCTGTGCCAAACTATATGAGACGATGAGTTTCAAGGACATCACCCTGAAGGAAGTTGGGAAGGTCACGACCTTCAACCGCACTGCCATCTACAACTATTTCAACACCAAGGAGGAAATTTTCCTGGCGCTGATGCAGCGGGAGTATGAATTATGGGTGGCAGATCTGGAGGGCATGATGGCAGCGCATGATACTATGAGCCGGGAAGAACTGGCCTCTGCGCTGGCACATTCACTGGAGAAACGGCAGCGTCTGCTGAAACTTCTGTCCATGAATCACTTTGATATGGAGGAGAACAGCCGTCATGAGAATCTGGTAGAATTCAAGAAAGCTTATGGTGCTTCCATCAAGGCGGTGCATCGTTGTCTGGATCAGTATTGTCCGGAGATGAGCGAGGAGGAAAAGACGAGCTTTCTTTATGCCTATTTTCCTTTTATGTATGGCATCTATCCCTATGTGATGGTGACCGACAAGCAGCGGCAGGCCATGGAGGAGGCCGATGTAGGTTTTTGTTACTATTCGATTTACGAAATCACCTACAACTGCCTGAGCAAGCTTCTGGGTGTGGATAAGAGCGTGTAAAGAGCATCTGTTGGAAATTTATGTTTAGGAGACGAATCAAATGAAAGTTTTGGTAATGCATGGCAGCAAGCGCAAGAACGGCAATACGGGGCTGCTGGCCAGTGAGTTTATCCGTGGTGCCGAAGAGGCGGGCCATCAGGTGGAGCGGGTAGAGTTGGGGGATATGCAGTTCGGTGACTGTCTGGGCTGCATGGCCTGCTGGAAAAATCCCGGCAAATGCGTGCAGAAGGACGATATGACGGCGGTGCTGGAAAAATTCGGGCAGGCAGATGCAATCGTTTTTGCTTCTCCCATGTATTTCTTTTCCTGGACCAGCCTGATGAAGCGTGGCATTGACAGACTGTATCCTTATATGACCATCGCCAAGGATAAGACTTTCTACCTGATTACAGCAGGCGGCGTACCCGAAGCGAAGCTATTTGACAATATGCTGCAGGATTTCCAGAAATATGTGGAATGCTTCAATATGCATGGGGGCGAGAATAACCGCAATGGCGGCTATATCCTGGGCAAGGGCGCACTGGCTCCGGGAAATGTAAAGGAAAGTGTTGCCATGCAGGAAGCCTATGAAATAGGGAAGAATCTCGGCAAAAACTAAAGGATGAAGCCGGTTTTTCATGTTTTAGGAGCTATAGGATAATGAAAAGACGCGATTTCGTGCCCCATTGCGGCTCCTTCCTGCCCTATATGAAGCAGCGGGCAAAAGCCATGTTTGCCATGTTTGCCATGCTTGCCGGGATGAAGATGATGGAGCCGGTGGATATGGAAAAAAGCATGGGCAATCTCTATTTTGACCTAGCCGGAGATCCCATGCCCGATGCGCTGGATATGCTATTGAAGATCACGGATCAGGAGCATATCCTGTATGGCAGTGATTATCCCTATGTACCAGCGCCAGTGTTGCTCCAGAAGAAAGCGGCTTTGGACAGGGAACTTGCCCAGCGTGAATGGCTGGAACAGATATATTGTCAAAATTCGCAAAAATCAATTTCTTAATAGAGAAAATTTTTTACTTTTAATATTGACATGGTGTCATTTAGAGAATATGATACAATCATCAAATAAAAAGTTACACGGTGTCATTTAAAGCGCGAGAGGAGCATATATAATGAGTGAGAAGAAAATGCCGAAAATAGCTTTGGGGGCCTGGTCCTGGGGGGCTGGTGCAGTTGGCGGTGATCAGGTGTTTGGCAATCGTCTGGAAAAGGAAGATTTGCAGCCGATTTTTGACGCGGCCATGCAGAATGGACTGATAGGGGGATAAGGTTATGTTTATCATCAATCAGACACTTAAAGCAGACAAAATCCCTGCAGGTAAGGGGGAAGAACTCTTTAAGCAGCATGTGGCATGGTTCACCAGGCATTTTGAGGCAGGAAATTTTATTCTGGTTGGGCCTTATGCCGATAAGGAAATGGCAGGCATCATGATCTCTCCGGCTGAATCCAAGGAGGCGGTGGAGAAGATTCTGCAGGAAGATGTGTATTATGCAGATGGCCTCGCTGACTATGAAGTCCGGTCTTTCACCGCAGGCAAGGTAGCAGCAAATTTTGCTGAATTTGCAGGCCAGTGAAATCCGATAAGCTCTCTGTCGCGAAAGGTTCAGACCGCGTGAGACAGAGTTTTTTTTTAATAATGCTTGACCTGAAGTTCACTTCAAGTGTTAAGGTAGAAATAACCGGATATCATCGGGTAGGAAGGAGAGTCGCGTGAAGGGAAAGAAAATCTTGGCCGCAGCAATAGCTGCAGGCATGATCATGACAAATTTTACATTTATGGAGGCAGCTATGGCACAGACGAAAAAAGCAGTAAAGATTACACAGACCGCAGGCAGAACGCAATTAGGGGAATTTGCCCCGGATTTTGCCCGCTATAATGATGATATTCTCTTTGGAGAGGTATGGTCAAAAAATGATGTCCTGTCCCTGCATGACCGTAGCATCGTGACGGTTTCGGCATTGGTGGCCAGCGGCATGACGGACAGCTCTTTGAAATATCATCTGCAGTCGGCGAAGAAGAACGGCGTTACCCGTGAGGAAATGGCTGAGGTCATCACCCAGCTGGGGTTCTATGCGGGCTGGCCCAAGGCCTGGGCGGCGTTCAATCTGGCTAAGGAAGTCTATAACGAGCCAGCTACCCAGAAGACAGAGACCAAAGGAAGCGATCCTATGGATTTGGAAACCATCAAAGAAACCAGCCTGTTCCCCGTTGGCGGTGAAAATGTCAACTATGCCCAGTATTTTGATGGCAAAAGCTATCTCCATATGGTTTCCCTCGACCAGGTAGTGATTGGCAATGTGACCTTTGAGCCGGGCTGCCGCAACCATTGGCATATCCATCATGCCGACAAAGGCGGCGGGCAGATGCTGCTGGTCACTGCCGGCCGTGGCTGGTATCAGGAATGGGGCAAGCCTGCTCAGGAATTGAAGGTGGGAGATGTCGTGCATATCCCCGCAGGTGTCAAGCACTGGCATGGCGCCGCCAAGGACTCCGCCTTCCAGCATATCGCCATCGAGGTGCCGGGCGAAAATACTTCCAATGAGTGGTGTGAGCCGGTGGAGGAAAAGGAGTATAACAAATTGCCGTAAATGGATATGAATGGTTGAGAAAGGAGCAAAACGCATGAAGAAATTATGGATTGCCTGCTTGTCCATGCTGATGGTACTGGGGCTGATGGGTTGCGGCACGGATAATGGCAAGGCCGAGGAAAAGACACCGCCAGCGAAAACGGTGGCCCAGGCAGCTGATAATAATGCAACGGGAGATAAGATTTTAGTCGCGTATTTTTCCGCGACGGGCAACACGAAGCAACTGGCGGAGAACACCGCCAAGGCGCTGGGCGCAGATTTGTATGAAATTCGGCCGGAATCCCCCTATACGGCCGAAGACCTGAATTACAATGACGAAACCACCAGAGCCACGGTGGAGCAGAAGAACGACAGCGCCCGCCCTAAGCTGGCCGATAAGAATGCTCCTATTGCGGGCTACAAGACCATCATCCTGGCCTATCCCATCTGGTGGGCCCAGGCTCCCCGCATCATGGATACCTTCGTGGAAAGCTATGACTTTACAGGCAAGAATATGACGGCTATCTGCACCTCCGGTGGCAGTGATATTGGCAGCAGTGCAGATTACCTGGCCAGGATTACTAAAGGCAAGGCCAACTGGAAACCGGGCAAGTTATTCAGCTCGCAGGCTGGGGCCGATGAAATCAAAGCCTGGTACAATGGTTTAGGTTTCTAAATGGCATATCATCAAGAAATTTATGAGCAGTATAGATTGGCTGGGGGGATTGTGTAATGAAGGAAAAAATGACCCGCAGGAATTTTGTAAAGCTGGCAGGTATGGCCGTTGCTATAGCTGCTTTGCCAGGGTGTGCGACCTTTGCCGCTGATGAAAAAGGTGCAGGAGCAAATGAGCCGTTGGGGAAGGCGAAAGTCGCTGGTACCGGCGGGGAGTACTATCTTCCCTATAGGGAGCGGCAAGGGGCAGAGCCGGTGGTTTATTTTACCCGCGACCTGTCGGCGGCCGGACTGCTGAAAATCTATGACAAGGTGAAGGATAAGCTGGGCGGCAAGGTGGCTGTCAAACTGCACACGGGTGAGCCCCATGGCCCCAATATTATTCCCCGCCACTGGGTGAAAGATTTGCTGCAGAACCGCCTATCGGAGGGCACCATCATCGAAACCAACACCTATTATGGCGGTGGCCGTGATACCACCGAGAAACACCGGGAGACACTGAAGACCAATGGCTGGACGGATTTCACCACGGTGGATATCATCGATGCAGAAGGTACGGCCATGTTGCCGGTGCCAAATGGCAAGTGGTTCACAGAGATGTCCGTGGGCAAGGATATGCTGAAGTACGACTCGCTTTTGACCTTGACGCATTTCAAAGGGCATGCTATGGGCGGTTTTGGCGGCTCCAATAAAAATCTCGGCATTGGCTGTGCGGATGGAAAAATCGGTAAGAAGATGATTCATGCCGGAGAAAGCGGTTCCCAGTGGGGTGTGACTAATGAGGAGTTCATGGAGCGCATGACAGAATCCACTCAGGCAACGGTCACGCATTTCAAGGACAAGATTGCCTTCATCAATGTGATGCGCAATATGAGTGTGGATTGTGACTGCGCCGGTACCTCGGCTCAGCCTGTCGTCACGCCGGATATTGGCATTGTGGCCTCCCTGGATATCCTGGCTGCGGACCAGGCTTGTGTGGACTGTGTCTACGCCCTGCCGGAGGAAAGCAAGCATGATTTGGTGGAGCGCATGGAATCCCGTCATAGCATGCGCCAACTGACCTATATGAAGGAAATGGGCATGGGCAATGACCGCTATCAGCTGATTGACCTTGATAATGGCGACAAAGTGATCACGGCTGCCGAAGCCGTAAAGGATATCAAGGGAACCTGGGGAACAGGCCAAGCTTGACTTAAAGTTCACTCGAAGTGTTAGAGTGGATTTTAGCAGGAAAAATTTATTATTTAAGCAGGAAGGTAAGGGAAAATGGACGTATATAAAGAACGGGCTTTGTATGGCAAAACGGGGGTACAACTGATTGCTTGCCGTTTTGATGGTCCAGCAGATGGGGAAAGCGCGCTGAAGGAGAGCCGCGACATTGAGTTTCAGGACTGCTTTTTCAATCTGCGCTATCCCTTTTGGCATGCGCAGAACGTGACCGTCAGGGACAGCATCAAGAATCCAAAGTCCGGTACAATCAAAGTGATGGGCGTGAAGGAAATCATTAGGGATGATGTGGATGCCAAAGGCCGCATCGTTCTTGCCGAAGAATCTCATTGCGCCTGAGGGAGTGTAGGCCTATGAATTACCGGAGCATAAATCGGCGCATGGCCGTAACGGCGCTTTTGCCGTTGCTGTTTGTGCTGACCATGAGTTTTCACTATATCCCCAAGCTGCTGCATGAAACCATAGGCGTAGTCTGGTTCCTGCTGGCAGGCGTTCATCTCTATCAGAATCGTCACTGGCTGAAAAGCTTGCGGCAGGGCAAATGGAATTTTCGGCGGGCTTTGGGCACGGTCATTGATATATTGCTGATTGCCGTGGTGCTGGTGACTGTGTTTGCCGGTCTTGGCATATCCAACTTCCTGCTGAAAGATATCATGCCGCTGGAAATCCAGCGCAGCATTGTCATTCATCAGTATCATGTGTCCCTGCCCTATGCCCTGTTGATTTTATGCGGCCTCCATTGGGGGCTGCATTTCAAAGGCTGGCTGGGGCAGTGGCAAAAGGTCTTTGACTGGAAACTGTCTGCTGTGGCTAAACGGGCAGTTGTGGCAGCTTTGAGTCTGGCGGCGCTCAGTGCAGGGATTTATGCGTCCTTCCTGAACCGCATCGGCGACCGCCTGCTGATGAAACATATCTTTGCCACGGCAGCCACCAACGAACCGGCGGTCATCTATGTACTGCTGCTCTGTGGAACTATCGGACTCTATGTTTTGCTGGGAGCCGCATTGCAGCGCTATCTAAAAGCATGAACATTTGATATGGGAGGTAATCACATGAGTAAGAAATTAGTTGCCTATTTTTCCGCTAGCGGTGTAACGGCAAAGGCTGCCAAGAACCTTGCCGAGGCGGCTGGGGCAGATTTATTTGAAATCAAGCCGGAAGTGCCCTATACCCAGGCTGATTTGGATTGGCATGATAAAAATTCCCGCAGCTCCGTGGAGATGCGGGATAGTAAATCTCGTCCGCAGATTGCGGCAGGTGATGCCAGGATTGCGGACTATGATGTGATATTTGTGGGCTTTCCCATCTGGTGGTATGTGGCGCCCACCATCATTAACACATTCCTGGAAAGCTATGATTTTGCCGGCAAGACCATTATTCTCTTCGCCACCTCCGGCGGCAGCGGCTTTGGCAAGGCCGTGGAAGGACTGAAAGGAAGCGTGGCAGACAGTACCGCTATCCGGGAAGGCAAGCTGCTGAATGGGAATCCTTCGGTTGCTGACCTTAAAAACTGGGTGGAGAGCTTATAAGCGTGACAAGCATCAGGCAATGTGCATGAAATATGTGCATTGCCTTTTGTCGTTGGGGAGGCAGGTAATTGGACGGTGAAAATTGAATTATACAATCGGAAGATGGAGTTCAAAAGCGTATAAGTGGAATAGGAGCGTGGTGGATATGAGGAAATTTTTTCGCATGAGAGCAAAACTGGCTTTATCATTGGCATGTATGCTATGTTTTACGGCCTCCACGACTATGGCAGAAGAGAAGGTGATTCCCTATCCGGCTGGGCTTGATACGGTTACAGAAGGTGCTTCATCTGCCCCAGCCGAAATAAATCATAAGAATTCACCGTATTTTACAAAAATGGATTTCTACAACATGGAAAGTATCCCGGGACGCCGTATTGTACTTTCCCACTATAAGACCTATCAACAGGCAAGAGAGTATACCTGTGGCCCAGCAGCTGCCTTGACCGTGCTTTATTGGTATGGGAACAGGGATTATGATGAAATGAGCTTGACAAAGGCTATGAAAACCCAGGGGTATCCGATCGGTACCGGGCTTAGAAATATGGTTGAATTCTTTAAAGGAATCGGTTGGGAAGTGCACAGCAGTCTGAATAGCGATAAACTTAGCCGCTATGAGGATTTCCGTACCTTTATCCTGGAGTCGCTGGCTCATGGGAAACCGGTGTTGGTGGAAAATATAGAGTGGGGCGGTCATTGGCGGGCTATTATTGGCTATGACAACATGGGCACGAAGTCAATGCTGGATGATATGCTCATTTTTGCAGATCCTTACGATACTTGTGACCATAAACAGGATGGATACACAGCTGGTAATGCTACAAAATTCTACTCCATGTGGTTTGACCATTCTATGTTGCCTGAGAAGGAGCGTTATCAGCCCTGGATTATAGCTTATCCGAAGAAATAAAATACTTATTGCCAGCTCTTCCAAATATCCGGCTCATAGCCCAAGGTGGAATCTTTGCCGTTTCGCACGACAGGGGTTTTTATAACCTGCTGGTTCTCAAGAATTGTTTCCAGCTTGTCCGCCATATAGTTGACACGGGCTAGTGCATCCTTGTCCTTGCACTCTGGATTGATCATGCCATCGATTTCACCATGGGCCTTGGCTACGGACTGAAACTCGCCTTTGCTCATGCCCTTGTCCAGAATATCGATAAACTGGAATTTTATTCCGCGTTCTTTGAAGAATCGCTGTGCTTTCTTGGTATCGTTACATTTCTTGGTGCCGAAAATCTGGATATTCATCATTTTCCCTCTTTCATGATTTTGTTATAAATGGCCTGGGTGGTTTTGGGCCGCAGTAAGGTCAAATCCTCTGTCTGGGCCAGCTGGCTGAGGATTGTTTCCACAAAGACCTGCATATTGGGGCTCATGCCAATACCGTCAGCACACTTATTTTGCCACCATTCGTATTCTGCCTGAAAGGTGAACTTATCCCGCCCATAGGCTTTACCTGCTCCCAGACAGTCGCAAATCAATTCTACGGCATATTTGTATGGCATATCCTGGGGATAGGCGCCATGGTCAAAATTATCCCACCAAGCCTCATAATGATGAAGATTTCGCCCATGATGATGAATCCAAGCCATGGAAAGGCCGTTATTTTTCTGCTTGCAGATTTTTATGGGAGAAACCTTGCCGTTGTAGTATTTTACGCTTTCCACAAACTCCATGGGCGAGAATTTTGACCAGTCATGCATAAATCCCTGCCAAGGGATTCCCGCAATACAGCAAAAGCGAAATACCCAGTATTTATGGCGAAGGATCATCCAGGTATGACCACAGACTCGTTTTATCAGATGCACAAGCAAAGCCTCCAACTTTTGATACTAATTCTGAATCAAGTATAAGGTGGTTTTTTTGTAACGTCAAATGTCATAATGGATTATCGCAAAAATAAAGCCAGCAATAAGGCAGATATCTCAATCTGTGCTTATTGCTGGCTTTTCCGATTGAATCGGTGCAAATATTACTGTTCTACTACAGCATCGCCTGCGGTATATTCCTCCAAGGAGTTTTCCCGCACCTGAATGCAGATGAAGCTGATGCCTTCATTGGCAGCCGCAGAGAATTGACGCCGCGCAGCCGGAGCAATGCGCAGCCAATCGCCAGCTGCGAGTTCTACGGTCTGCCCGTCAATCACAGCTGTGCCCTTACCGGCCGTGACGAAGTAAATCTCCTCGTTTTTCTTGTGGTAGTGTACAAAGGGAACACCGGCTCCGGCGGGCAGGTTGTTGACGCTGATTTCTGCCCCCGTCAGATTCAATTTGTCATGCAGCTCAGTTCTCGCATCGCTGGCCACAGTGATTTTGTTAAAATTTGCCATTTGATTTTCCTTCAATGAGTTTGTGTTGTAATGATATCGATTACAATAAGATAATAGCATTGCATTGATGTAATGTCAATGGTTACAATAAAAAATCTTGCGGCACATGATTTCCTCATTGTCATAGGCTGATGGGGGATTTTGGTTGACATTTTATAGATGATGTAATATCGTATGGTACAACGACTACATAACGGAGGTTTTTTCATGCAGTTTTCGTTTCGTCTGCCGGTAGCGACACATATATTGCTTTGTATCGAGCGGTTCAAGGATGAGTACAAGACCACTTCCACCTTTTTGGCCAGCAGTGTCAATGTCAATCCGGTTATCATCCGCAAAACATTGGGCCAGCTCAAGGCTGACGGACTAGTGGATGTGGCAGCAGGTGTCGGTGGGGCCAAACTCACAAAAAGCCCGCAAGACATCACGTTGTGGGATGTCTTCCAGGCTGTGGAAGAGGACGAGGATCTATTTCATTTTCAGGAGAACCCCAATCCGAAGTGCCCGGTGGGCAGGAATATCCATGGGGTGCTAGGGGACAGGCTCGAAGAGGTCAGACAGCACATGCTGGCCGATTTCAAGAAAGTAACCATTGCCGATTTATTGGCGTCTATCGAGGCGAAAGAAGCAGAGTGAGAAAATGCATGACATCTGGAATCCATGGCATGGCTGCAGGAAAATCAGTCCTGGCTGTGCCAACTGCTATATGTATACGCTGGATAAGCAAAGAGGGAAAGATGGCGCGGTCATTTATCGTACGGACAATTTTTCCTATCCTTTGCAGAAAGACCGCTACGGCAGTTATAAGGTAAAGAGCGGCGAGCTTATCCGCGTGTGCATGACTTCGGATTTTTTTCTGGAAGAGGCGGACAAATGGCGGGACGAGGCATGGGAAATCATGCGGCAGAGGCCGGATGTCATTTTCTATCTGCTGACCAAGCGCCCGGAACGGGTGGCGGACTGTCTGCCCCGGGACTTTGGCAGCGGCTGGGAGAATATCTGGTTCAATGTCACCTGCGAGAATCAAAAAATGACCGATAAAAGATTACCCTTGCTTAGGGATTTGCCCTTCAAGCACAAAGGTGTTATGTGCGCTCCCTTGATTGGCGCCGTAAGTTTGAAGCCCTATCTAGAGGATGGTTTCATAGAGCAGGTTATCTGCGGCGGCGAAAACTATGAAGGGTCACGGCCTTGCAATTATGATTGGGTCCTGGCTTTGCATGAAGAGTGTCAGGCAGCCAATGTCTCCTTTTCCTTCATCGAAATAGGTTCGTATTTTATTAAGGACGGCAAGCATTATCGCTTGAACAGCAAGCAGAAACAGGCGGAGCAGGCATTTAAGGCAGGTTTGAATTTTAAGGGCAAGCCCATGCATTTTGACCTGCGGTATGCCATTGGCATTCCGGTAACGTCAGAGGATTGCTATAGAGCCGCTTATGACGGTCCGCATTGCCATGCCTGTGGCAGCAGATTGATCTGTAATGGCTGCAGCCATTGCGGCAAATGTGGGTAATGATTATTATCGATCGGCGATAGCCAGCGGCATATCGGTAAAAAGCCAGTTTAATGCCGCTGGCTTTTTTCGGTTATTTTGACAAGTCAAATTGACTTGTCATTTTTTGCAAATAAATAGTGATTCGTTACTGGTGGGATAAGGAGGGATTTCCTACAGATACAGGCAGGATTTTGACTTGTCAAAAACGAAGTATGCAGAAATGAAAAAACGAAATTTTGTTTGATGGGCTTTACTGGAGAGAGGAAGCTTACTATGAGCAAAAAAGGCCAGTTTTTTAATCAGCCTTATATTGTGTCATCGGAAATGCGAGCGGCGTTGGAAGGACTTGCTATTCCCCTGGCGATGTATCAGTTTTTGCAGGGCAAGATCCAGGTGCTGTTGGTATCAGATGGCTTGTTGGCGTTGCAGGCTCCTGGGTGCACTCGGGCGGCATTGGTGGCGCAGTTTGAGAACGACATGTATAAGAATGTTCATCCGGATGATACGGTGCATGTGGCGGTAGCGGCGATGGACTTTGCCCGCACGCAGGGCGGCATTTATGATGCGCTGTATCGGGAACGGCTCTATGGCAGGGAAGAATATCGCATTTTGCATGCCCGTGGGACTCACTGCTATTTGGAAGATGGTACGGAGTATGCTGTGGTATTTTACGATGATGTTACCGAAGCGATCGATGCCTCTCACTCACATGAGAAACTCTATATTCATACGTTGGAAGAATTGATTAATAGCAATGGTGAGGCATTTGCTATCGTCGGAGCAGAGGGACACGAACTTTTTATGTGCAATCATGCGATGCGTGTCCTTTGGCCGCCGGTTCGTTTTTTTGACAGTGGGATAACGTTTGAAGAATTTTTTTATCCAGTAGATGACAAGAATATCATTTCCCTGGATGATTTGGCAGATGGTCCTGAGACGATTGTGCCAATGCCGGGGAGTGAGACGGAAATCCTGCTGCAGGTGATACGAACGCTTTGGAAGGGGCAGCCCGCTTATCTCTTGCGGGCTGCTTTGCGGGATGAGAAGTTTTACGATGAACGGACCAATCTTCCTAATGGCAATTACTTCCACTTGCGTGGGCACGTGGTTGGGCAGCGATTATTGCGTGAAGGCAGGCAGCCGGCTATTATGGATATTCGTGTTTGTCGTATGCCGTCACGCAACAGCCGATATGATTTTTCCGAAGATGATAATCTTATGATGCGCATTGCCAATCAAATCCGGCAGCAGTTTCCTAGTGACTTGGTTTGCCGCTTCGGCGATGAACGTTTTGTGGTGCTGAGTGCTGCTAGTGAGGCTGAAGATGCTTTCGCGGAAGTGAAGCGGCAGGTCATGGAACAAGAGAAAGGAGATGTGCTTCGGATTTATGCCGGCATTTGTCTCGATGGTGGCGATGCGGAAGATTTTTTACATGCCTGCGATCGGGCAAAGCTAGCCGCGGATTATTTGTGCTCATCACCAGAGAAGGATTGGGCGTATTATGCTCCGGAGATGGAGCAGCAGGCGGAGTTATATGATTATATTGCGGCACATATTGATGAAGCGGTGCAACGAGGCTATATTCAAGTATATTATCAGCCGATAATCCGTACGCTTACGCGTACACTATGCGGTTTAGAGTCTTTGGCGCGTTGGCAGGATCCACAGCGGGGCATGCTGAATCCTGGATCTTTTATTTGCACGTTGGAAAATACGCGGCAGATTCACAAGTTGGATTGTTATGTAATTCAGCAGATTTGCAAGGATTTGCGTGCTTGCCTGGATATGGGGCGACCGGTAGTGCCGGTTTCCGTTAATTTGTCCCGGCTGGACTTTTTACTTTGTGATATTTTTGATGTAGTGGAAGCGGCAATCGCAAACTATGGTCTTGCGCGGAATCTTTTGCACATCGAGGTGACAGAAAGTCTGTTGGTGGGAGAGGAGACCGTTCGGCAACAGATTTCCCGTTTTAAGGCAGCTGGCTATGCCGTGTGGATGGATGATTTTGGCAATGGGTATTCTTCGCTTAACACGCTAAAAGACTGTGATTTTGATGTACTCAAATTGGATATGAACTTTGTGAGGAATCTAAATGAGCGGTCGCAAGAAATCATTCGCTACACGGTGGCGATGGCCAAACGCATTGGATTTGAAACATTGGCTGAGGGCGTGGAGTCCGAGGAGCAGCTTCAGGTTTTGCAGGAAATGGGTTGCGAGATGGTACAGGGCTATTTTTTCGGACGCCCGCAGCCTTTGTTTAGTGCGTTTGAATTCATCCGTCAGCAGGAAATCGAGATTGAGCAGGCAGCCGATGTTGCTTTGTTTCGGGAACTTAGCCGGACGAATTTTTTGATTGATAATGGTATCGCAGTGGTAGAGCTTCGGCAGGCGCGGTTTCATTATCTTGGAGCAAATTCGTATTATACCGATTTGTTGCGTATGTTTGGCTTTGAAGGATTGCAGGCAGAGGAGGTCGTTCTGAATGGTGGTGCGATGGACTGGCTCAGTCTGATTTATGGACTATGTCAGGAAGCTCGGAGTCAAGGACAGGTAGTTTCGCATAATTTCCTGTTGAAAGGAAATCTCTGTCTGCTGAAAATTGAGTTTGTTGGTGCACGGGGCAGTCAGCAGTTTTATCGATTTATGACGCATAATGCCACCAATAATTTTTCGAGTTGCGAACTGTCGAAGTTCCATCCGTCTTCGCAGTATTTGATTGAGATGTTTCAGGACATTGCGCTCATCGATGTGGAGCAGGATAGTTTTGAAAAGGTCTATTCGCAAAAGCACTGGAGTGGTTTTGAAGAAGCATTGTCGTTTCGGGAAGTCGTGGGACTGTTCGCCCAGCAGGTGATTCACCCTGAGGATAAGAAACGGTTTGTCACGCTTATGCAGCTTGACTGGCTGACACAGATGGAAAAAAAGGAACAGCGCTGTCTACGGGAATTTTTCCGCATTAATTTGCCGGCGGGCGGCAGCCGCTGGGTGGCGCTTAATATTCTTGCCACGGAATCGAACAAACGATTTTTGTTCTGTATTCAGGAACTGCCACAGGATAAATTAGCGGATTATTTCAACTACATCTATGCGCAGTACGAACAAGCCGCTTATCATGAGGTGGATGAACGGACGGGACTCTTGAATCGCACGGGATTTGATCGTTATGCGTACGAGTATTTGGCGCAGCACCACGATAAGCCGGCGGTTTTGTTGGTAGTGGATATTGACAATCTACAATTTATTAATGACCGTTATGGCTATGTAGTGGGAGATAGAGCCATACATTGTGTGGCCGATGACCTTAAAGGGATATTTGGCAAGGATAGTATTGTTTGCCGTAATGCCAGTGATGAATTTTTGGTCTTTATCAAAGAGGCGGATTGGTCTCAGGTAGAACCTCGGGTGAAAAAGTGTGCGCAGGAATTACATAGCTTTGCCTTTGAGGGGAGTGAGATTGCAGTCACCCTTTCGATTGGAGCGGCTGGGTATCCGATTCATGGAAAAAATCTGCCGGTGTTAGGCCGCAAAGCTGATGCCGCGCTTTATCAGGTTAAGGGACAGGGTAAGCATTCGTATCTCGTGTTTGAGGCAACGGGCAACAGTCAGTGGTGTATTCCTCTGGGGCTCGACGATATTGCAATCATGGATGGGTTGCCTGGGGCTGTTTTGGTATACCGAGCGACTGGGCAGGGAGAAATTCTCTACGGGAATCAGGGCTTGATTGATTTAGTTGAGTGCAGGGATATGGAAGAGCTCTTGCGGTTTGTGCAGGGGAGTTTCCGCAATCTTATTTTGCTGGAGGACCGTGATGCTGTGGAGAAGAGCATTTGGAATCAGATTATGCATCAAGAAGGCAGTCGCATTGATTTTGCGTCGTTCCGTATCGTCACGCGGAAGGGCAATGTCCGTTATGTGCATGCGATTGGCAGACTGATGCGCAATCCAAAGCAGGGGGAGGTGTTCTATTCGTTTTTCTACGATGATGCCCAGCAGCGACAGCTTATGGATTATCAAACAATGCCTTATGATGCTGGGATTGCTATGACATTGTCGCAGGAATTTATGACGGTGTATTCGCTGCGGTTACCGGAGGAAACATTTGAAATTCTCAAGCTGGATGATCGGCATAAGACGAAAGTTGGCCGATTGCTGCTCGATCGGCCGTATCGCGAGATTGTGGATGATTTTATCAATACGATTGTTTGTGCGCGTGATCGCAAGGCGGTTCGTCAGGCGATGTCGACGCGGTATATGTTTGAGCAGCTTTGTAAAGCGCCGTACTACAGTCAGATTTATCTTAACGATGAACAGGTGTATTACGAAATCAAAATTGCGCTCGAAAGCCGTATGGGGGAGAACATGCAGGTCCTCATTGGTTTTGCTGAGTGTGATGAACATTCGCGGCGTGAGATGTACGACCGGCAAATTATTCAGGCGATTGCACAGGAATATGGTTTGATTCTCGAATTGCAATTACAGGAGGACAGGATTGAGCGGTGTCTGCATCGATCGGAAAACATGTCCTTGCTCGATTATCATAAAATCTTTGATACCGATTGCTACTCGACCGGTGTGCTTGATTTTTGCCGGGAGGCGGTAGAGGAAAAATATCGCGAGAAATTGCAGAATGAATTGTCGGTTAAGGCCTTGCAACGTGCACTTAAGAAAAAAAACAGTATCCGCGGCAGTTTTGAGAGCCAAGCGGGGCGGTATTATGAGTGGAAAGCTGTTCGCATTGATGCGGCTGAAAGTCAGGTCAACCATGTTTTGCTGGCATTAGCGGATAAAGACGATGAAATCCGTCGTGAACGTGTGCATGCTTTGGAAAAGCGGCAAAGTACGGATATGATTGCTGGCTTGGCGGAGGAATATGCAGCGGTTTACTTGCTGGATTTGCATACGGGGAAACTTGTTCCCTTCCAACAGGAAGCACGATTGCTGGAGGAGGTTTTTCCCCTTCACAAAGGCTACAGCCTGGCCATGAAATCCTTCGTGGAACAAAGAGTTTATGAACCAGAACGCTTGCGGGTCCTTACGGCGAGCAGCTTGGAAAAGGTTCAGGCGGAGCTTGAGAAGAATAATACGTATTCGGTTATATTCAGTGTTTGGCAGGAGGGGATGCTTTGGTTCCGCGAGCTGAAGTTTGTCCGGATGAAGCAAACAGGGATACCTCGTCAAGTAGTGTTAGGATTCCTGGACCGTGATGATGAAATCCGCCTGCGCTATGTCAACGAACAATTGGTCAAGGAGTATAGTGCAATTTATGTCTGCGAGTTGGAATCCGGCCGTATCCGTGGCTTTTTGCCCTTCAGTTATGTTAAAAGTCAGCAGCTGGAGTCTCGAGATTATCGAACGGTGATTGGGCCGCTGGCCAGCCTGGTGGCACCCGCTTATCGGCATTTATGGGAACAGCTCAGTGACCCACAGTATGTGCAACAGTTGTTAGTGGTGGACAATCGGCGGGAGTATATTTACGAAGTGCCGGGGATCGACAATACTTGGCGTCGCGTTATCTTGCAGGTTACGGATCGGCAGTCGGATGGCCGTGTATCGCGCATCATCATGTCGTTCATGGCGATTGACTTCAAACAGGCGGAGCAACTAGCGCTTGACCGTAAGGTCAAACAGCAGAAGAAGAAGCTGGAAACACAGCATGATCAATTGGCCTTGGCACTGCAGCAGGCAAATGCGGCCAGCAAGGCCAAGACGGATTTTCTGTCGAATATGTCCCATGATATTCGTACGCCGATGAATGCGATTATTGGATTTACGGAATTGGCCGAGGCTCATCGGGATAATCTAGACTTGGTGCATGAGTATTTGCAAAAAATTTCTACGGCCAGCCGCCATTTGCTTTCGCTTATCAACGATGTGTTGGATATGAGTCGTATCGAGAGTGGGAAAGTGACGCTGGAGGAAAAAGCGACAAATCTTTTGGAATTGGTACAGGGAATCCGCGATATGCTGCAAAGCGATATGAAACAGAAAGGGTTAGACTTTTTCCTCGATGTGGAGGGCATCCAAAATAAGCTGGTGGTTTGCGATAAACTGCGAATAAACCAAATCCTGTTGAATTGTCTATCCAATTCCATGAAATTTACGGCAAGTGGTGGCAGCATTGGTTTGCGTATTGTACAGATGGATAATGCGCCAGCTGGCTATGGAAATTTCAGTTTCGAGGTTTGGGATACGGGAATTGGTATGAGCGAGGAATACGTTCGTCATATCTTTGAACCCTTTACCCGCGAGCGGACTAGTACCGTCAGCAAGATTCAAGGAACTGGCCTTGGTATGGCAATTGTCAAGAATATCGTGGATATGATGAATGGGTCCATCAGTGTCTATAGCGAGCAAGGCTGTGGGACGACGTTTCATATTGAACTCGTACTGCGGCTGGCTGAGGATGCAATGGAACCTTTTATGAAGAAAAAGGAGAAACATTTGCCAGTGGCGGGGCATTTTGCTGGCAAGACGATTCTGGTCGTTGAGGATAATGAAATCAATCTAGAAATTATTTTGGCCCTGTTGGGCGATTTCGGTGCAAAACTTGTGTCAGCCGAAAATGGTGCGCAGGCGGTGGAGCTATATTCGCAAGATCCCCAGCGGTTTGACCTCATCCTGATGGATATCCAGATGCCAGTAATGGATGGACTGGAGGCGACTAAGGCGATACGTAAAGGCGAAGAAGGAAGGCGTGTTCCGATTTTGGCTATGACCGCCAATGCCTTTGCCGAGGACCGGCGCGTGGCTATGGACAGCGGAATGGATGACTATATCACCAAGCCGGTGGATATGCCAACGCTGCTACTGAAATTGCAGGAATATCTAGGATAAGGAAAAGACGGCAAATTGTCCGGTGTGTGGACGGTTTGCTGTCTTTTTGTATTATATTTGTGCACACGAGGAGTGAAATGTTCTATTTGATAGAAAAATATGGATAAAAGTAATAAAATACGTTAATATATAGCTTAGGAGTTGTAAACAATGTTAAAACAATGGAAACTATATGATACTGTGCCAGAGTCGGCAGAGTTTGCGAAAAAGCTTGGCATTACCGAAATGTCAGCTGGGATTTTGTGGCATCGTGGCCTTACGAATATAGAGGAAGCCGATCGTTTCCTTCATCCGGAGAAACAGCCGTTTTACGACCCGTTTCTCATGAAGGATATGGATGTAGCAGTCGCGCGCATCAAAAAAGCGATTGAAGGTGAGGAGCGCATCATGGTCTATGGGGATTATGATGTGGATGGTATGTCGGCAACTTCGTTGTTGGTGCATAATTTAAAGGCACTGGGGGCGAAGGTGTCTTTTCATATACCCGACCGGGTGAAGGAAGGATATGGTTTTAACCTTCCCGCTTTGCAGCAGATTGCAGCCAAGGGAACGACTCTTTTGGTATCTGTGGACTGTGGCATCGCATCGGTAGATGATGTGGAAAAAATGAAGGGGAAGCTGGATATCATTGTGACGGATCATCATCTGCCAGGTGATACATTGCCAGATGCATTGGCTGTGGTCAATCCGCATCGTGCCGATTGTCCGTACCCCGATAAGGAGCTTTGTGGTGCTGGCGTTGCCTTTAAGTTATGCCAGGCGCTATGGCGCGAATTGGAGGACGAAGACTATGTGCAGGATTTGGAATTGGTGGCGCTGGGAACGGTGGCTGATATCGTTCCGCTCACTGGTGAAAATCGCCGCATTGTGAAAGAAGGTTTGGCTGCAATGCCGAAGTCTTCGTTTGCCGGGATTCAAGCACTGATCAAGGTAGCGGGCATTCAGGACAAAGCGGTAAATACCGGTCATGTGGGGTTTCAGCTGGCACCCCGCCTCAATGCGGCGGGGCGTATAGGTTCGGGCGTTAAAGGTGTTCGACTGCTTCTTTCAGAAAGCAAAGAGGAAGCGGATAAACTGGCGTTCGAGCTTGATTTACTGAACAGTCAGCGCCAGGCCATTGAGCAGGAAATTTTAAAGCTGGCAGAGAACCAGTTGACGGGAAAAGATCCGGATAATATGCCAGCTATCGTGGTAGCTGGCGAAAATTGGAATCCTGGAGTTATTGGCATCGTGGCTTCTCGTCTCGTGGACCGTTACTACAAACCGACCATTGTTTTGAGCATTCAGGAGGATGGCGTTTGCAAGGGCTCTTGCCGCAGTATTGAGGGGCTTCACATGTATGAGGCACTCAAGAAGTGCAGGGAGCATCTGATCCAGTTCGGTGGTCATGCGCAGGCAGCAGGTCTTTCGGTGGAACTTTCGAAACTCGAAGCATTCCGGGAAGCTTTTTCGCAAGTGGCAGCTGAGACCCTTTCGGAGGAAGATTATATTCCAAAGGTTAAAGTGGAGTTTGAACTGGCACCGGAAGATATCACCTTTGACTTGGTGGAGGAATTGGAACTTTTTGAACCCTATGGGATGGGAAATCCAAAACCGCTTTTCGGTTGCCGAGGAATCCGGGCGATGGGGGCAGCGGCAATCGGCAGTCAGAAGCAGCATTTGCGGTTTCAAGTAGGTAAGCCGTCCGAACCGATTCATGCGCTCTTTTGGAATAAAAGTGAATATGCTGGTATTGTCAATGCCGAGTCCATAGATATGGTATACAGTCCAGCGATCAATGAGTGGCAAGGGCGTCGCAGTCTTCAGTGTATGGTGGATACGTTGGGGCCGGCCGATGGGGAGAAGATTTTCCCAGAACGCGAGCAGTTGGTAGCGATTTATCGCTTCCTTTATGGGATTCAGCAACAGGAAAACGGCATCCCGTATACCGCGGCAGAGCTCACGGTAAACTTTTGCCGGCGGGGGAAACGGATTTCCCTGTATACGATGAGCACAGGCCTGCGTATTTTTCAAGAATTAGGCCTTTTACGGCTCGATTTGAAAGAAAAACACTACTATCTGCCGAAAGCTTCGGGGCGGATGGAATTAGATAATTCGCCGACGTATCGACGTCATCGCTGAGGAGGGACGAGAAATGAACGATAAGGATAAAGCACCCGTTACCATTGAATCGATAATTACGTCGGTAAAGGCCTATGAACCAAAGGCAGATATTTCGATGATTCAGCGCGCTTATGACTTGGCTGCTGCTGCCCATAAAGGACAGACGCGTGTTTCGGGTGAGGAGTATATTATTCACCCACTGCATGTGGCACAAATTTTGACAGAGCTTCATATTGACGATGTGACCATCAGTGCGGCACTATTGCATGATGTGGTAGAGGATACGCTCTATACCAAAGAGCAGATTGAAGAGATGTTCGGCGAGGAAGTCGCCATGATTGTCGATGGGGTTACGAAGCTCGGACGCATCAAGTATAAGTCAAAAGAAGAAGTTCAGCTGGAAAACTATCGCAAGATGTTCTTGGCTATGGCCAAGGATATCCGCGTCATTATGGTTAAGCTGGCAGACCGTCTGCACAATATGCGCACGCTCAAATATATGCGTGAGGACAAGCAAAAGCGCATTGCCAAGGAGACCATTGAAATTTATGCGCCGCTGGCGAATCGTTTAGGTATATCCAATGTAAAATGGGAACTTGAGGATTTGTGCCTGCGCTATTTGGAACCAGATATTTACTATGATTTGGTGGAAAATGTAAAACAGAAACGAAAAGAGCGGCAGATATTTATTGATACGGCTATCGAGCAAGTCGCTGAAAAACTCAAGGAAGCAAATATCAAAGCAGACATTAAAGGCCGTGCTAAACACTTTTATAGCATCTACAAAAAGATGAAGCGCGATCACAAAGATATCAGTGAAATCTATGATTTGTCGGCTGTACGCGTGCTGGTGGATAGTGTCAAAGATTGTTATGGCGTGCTAGGGGTTATCCATGCAATGTGGAAACCGATTCCGGGACGGTTTAAGGACTATATTGCGATGCCAAAGTCCAACGGTTACCAGTCCCTGCATACAACGGTTATGACGCGCGGCTATCCGCTGGAGATCCAGATACGCACGTTCCAGATGCATCAGGTTTCTGAGTTCGGTGTGGCTGCACATTGGAAATACAAGGAAGCTGGCAAGGGCGCAACGGCTGGAAAGGCCATGGATCAGAAGATGAACTGGCTTCGGCAGATGGTTAATTTGCAGCAGGAACTTTCCGATCCGAAAGAGTATTTCGAGGCGCTAAAGGTGGATATTTTCTCGGATGAGGTGTTTGTCTTTACGCCGAAGGGCGATGTTATCGACTTGCCGAAAGGATCGATTCCTATCGATTTTGCCTATCGCATTCACACGGAAGTTGGACATCACTGTGTGGGAGCCAAGGTCAATGGCAAATTGGTGCCGCTGGAGCACAAACTCAAAAACGGCGATATTGTCGCGGTCATCACCAATAAGGCCAACAACGGGCCGAGCCGCGATTGGCTAAATATCGTAGCATCATCCGAGACGCGCAGCAAAATTCGCTCGTGGTTCAAGAAGGAGAAGCGTGAGGAAAATATCGAACGCGGTCTTGAACTCATCAAGGATGAAGCCAAGCGCTTGGGCTATATGCCAAAAGAACTCTTAAAAGAGGGCAGACTGCTAGAGGTTGCCAAGAAGCTCAATATTCTCACCGAGGAGGATTTATTGGCTACGCTGGGGTATGGTGGAGTTCCCATTCATGGCATTTTGACGAAGCTTATCGAGATGCACAAGAAGGAAGTCCAGGAGCGTACGCCGCCAGATATTTCAAAGATTCTGGCTGAGCTTAAACATCCGCAGCAGCATGGCAAGAAAAACAAATCGAGCCATGGCGTGCTGGTCGAAGGCGAAAGTGGTGTTATGGTTCGGTTGGCTCGGTGCTGTAATCCGATTCCAGGGGATCCCATAATCGGTTTTGTCACGCGTGGCCGTGGCGTATCGGTTCATCGTACTGACTGTCCCAATGTATTGCAGGATACGGATTTTTCCCGGTTAATCGACGTTGGTTGGGATATTGGCCTTGATAAGCAGTACACCGTTGAACTCGAGATCGTCTGCAACGACCGCAGTGGTATTTTGAATAGTGTTTTGGCAGTTCCTACCGAAATGAAAATCAATATTCATAGCATCAATGCGAATCCGAATCGCAGCAACAAGACTTCAACGATTATGCTCGGACTTGATGTGCGCAATTCTACCCAAGTCACCCAGATCGTTACGAAGCTTCGTCGGGTAAAGGATGTTTACAGTGTGGTTCGAAAGATGAGCAGTAATGTCAATGGCTAAAGGCGAAAATACAGTCTTCTATGAGGGGAGACTGTATTTTTGCGAAATGACGAAGAGGCTGGAGTTTTGTTTGTCATACGAGTGGATTTCTGCTATAATGAATATATTTGATTCATATCATAATTTGTGTGTTATAAGACGGAGAACACGGTACGTTTTATAGATAGATAAAGGGGTGGGTTTTATGGCACAGACTTTTACGATGGAAGATTTGAAAGAGCGTTTACAGGCGCGTCAGCATAAGATGACGCCACAGCGTCAGACGGTTTTGCAGATTTTCTTGGAACATCCGGGGGAACACCTTTCCGCCGAAGATGTTTATAACATTTTGCGCGAAAACAAATCGGAGATCGGTTTGGCAACGGTTTATCGGAGCCTGGAACTGTTGTCTGATTTGGGTATTTTACAGAAGATGGAGTTCGGAGATGGCTGCAGCCGTTACGAAGTCAATACGACCAATCCGTCGGAGCATCACCATCATCATTTGATTTGCACGAGATGTGGCAAGGTCATTGAATTTGAAGATGATTTGATGGATGATTTGGAAGCGGATATTGAGACGAAGATGGGCTTCCATGTGGAAAACCATCAGGTGAAGTTCTACGGGGTCTGCAAGGAGTGTCAGCAGGCTTGAAGGTAAGGACGTTTACACTCAATTCGAAAAAAGAAATCATCTCCAAGATTACCCGCGAGGTCCTAAGCCTGTTTAAGGTAGAAATCGTTGGGCGGCGTGGGGCGAGTGATTATGAACAGCTGTCGGTAGTCAATCACAGGCTGCCGGTAACTGAGCCTGGCGCACATGATGGAGAGCTGGTTTGCATGGAAACCACGTTGCTATTGTTCGATGCAACAGGCACGGTAACACGATGGAAACGCGTGTCAGTCGGCAAAAGCGATGAACTAGAGCGGGCTGCGGTAAATCGAACCATCAAGCGCAATCTTTATGATATCTTTATTGAGGAGCTTCATATGCCCCAGGCACCCTGGGGCATTCTGCATGGGGTCCGGCCGACGAAAATCGTTCATCGCTGGATTTCGTATGGCATGAAGGAAGAAGCTATTGTCAGACGTTTGATGACGGATTTTGCCTGCAGTGAGGAAAAAGCCCGTATCATTACGCCGATGGCTTTCCGTCAGCTGCCTTTTTTAAAGACTTCGGATGAAAAGACAATCAGCATTTATGTCGGCATCCCATTCTGTTTGACGCGCTGTCTGTACTGCTCGTTCCCTGCCAATATTTTGCCAGGGGAAAAGCAGCTGCAAAAGTTCATGGAAGTCCTGCAAAAGGATCTCATGGCAGCAAAGGATGCCGTGGAACATTACGGCTTTACCGTGCAGAACATTTATATTGGTGGTGGTACGCCTACGGCACTTCCTGACCAATATTTTGCGAATATGATGCAGATGGTATATAATGCTTTTTATGGGCCTCAGCTGGTGGAGTTTACGGTAGAAGCAGGGCGTCCTGACAGCATTACGCCAGCGAAAATCCAGACGATGGTGGATTGCCATGTCAGTCGGGTAAGTGTCAATCCACAGACGATGCAGCAGCGTACGTTGAAAATCATCGGTCGGCAGCATACCCCAGAGGATGTTGTGGCTATGTATCAGGCACTTCGCAAGGCTGGCATACCGGAAATCAATATGGACCTCATTCTAGGACTTCCCGGGGAAACGGCCGAGGATGTTCGCGATACGATGGAAAAGGTGGTCGCGTTAAATCCCGACGATATCACGCTTCATGCCTTAGCCTTGAAACGAGGCTCCCGGTTGAAACTCATCATGGAGGAACGTCATGTCGATTTGCCCGATGATGAGGAAACCCGCAAGATGTCTGAGGTAGCGATGTCCTTTATGGAAAAGGGCGGTTATCAGCCCTATTACCTCTACCGACAGGGATATATGTCCGGTGATTTGGAAAATATCGGCTGCTGTCGCGACGGAGCCGAGGGCATGTATAACATCCAGATTATGGAAGAACATCAGACCATCATCGGCATTGGCGGTTCAGCCACGACGAAGGTGGTCGACTTTGCCCGCAAACGCATGAAGTCATCCTTCAATGCCAAGGACTTGGTAACATATCTGCGTGATGTAGATATCTATATAGAAAAACGCAGGCAGCTCTTAGAGGAGGCCTGTGGCAAACAGGGGGAAACCAACGAATGTTAACCAATGCCCCTCGGGGAACGAAAGACATTCTGCCCGATACAGTCGGCGAATGGAATTATGTTGAACAGAAGATTCGTGAGCTCTGCGGCCGTTATGGATTCGAAGAAATCCGTACGCCGGTCTTCGAGCATACGGAACTTTTCCATCGCGGCATCGGTGAGGGTACCGATGTCGTCGATAAGGAGATGTATACGTTCAAGGATCGCGGCGACCGCAGCATTACGTTGCGTCCGGAGAACACGGCCTCGGCTGTCCGCGCGTATCTGCAGAACAAGCTCTATGGCGATTCGTCGCTCGTAAAACTCTTTTACATCGGCTCGATGTTCCGCTATGACCGTCCGCAGGCCGGCCGCATGCGCGAGTTCCATCAGTTCGGTGTCGAGGCACTCGGCGAAGAGAATCCGATGGTCGATGCCGAAGTCATCATGGTGGCCATCGATTTCCTGCGCTCGCTGGGCCTCAAAGACCTCAAGCTGAGTCTGAACTCGGTCGGCTGTCCGCACTGCCGTCCGAAGTATCGCGAGGTCCTTCAGGACTACTTCCGCGATAAGCTCGACGATCTCTGCGACGATTGCAAGGACCGTTTCGAGCGCAGTCCGCTGCGCATCCTCGACTGCAAAGCCGATGCGGATAAGCCGTATATGGCCGATGCGCCGAAAATCACGGATTGCCTCTGCGACGAGTGCCAGGAACATTTCCACAAGGTACAGCAGTATCTGACGGATGCTGGCATCGAGTTCGAGCTCGATCCGCGCTTGGTTCGTGGTCTCGACTATTACACGAAGACGGCGTTTGAAATCAAGTATGCACCGCTCGGCGCACAGAGTGCGGTCGCTGGCGGTGGCCGCTACGATGGCCTCATCGAGGAAATCGGCGGCAAGCCGACGCCGGCCGTTGGCTTTGCCACGGGTCTTGAGCGCGTCCTTTTGGCCCTCGAGAAGCAGAACCTGCTGCCGGAGATGGACAAGAAGACTGACGCCTATGTGGTGGCGCTCGGTGATGAGGCTCAGGGCCCTGCGTTTAAGCTATTGACGCAGCTGCGCCAGGCTGGCCTCAAGGCTGGTATGGATTATGCGGGCCGCAGTATGAAGGCCCAGATGAAACAGGCAAACAAGGCGAATGCCCGCTTTGCGCTGATCATCGGTGAAGATGAAGTCAAAGAATCCTGCGTGATGCTCAAAGATATGGAAAAGAGCGAGCAACAGAAGGTTTCTTTTGATACAATAATAGAAAAGCTATGTGCTGAGGTGAAAGGTTAATGGAAACATTACAAGGCATGAAGCGCACGCATCATTGCGGTGCACTTCGCAAAACCGACGTTGACCAGGAAGTCGTCCTGTGCGGCTGGGTCTCCCGTCGTCGTGACCATGGCGGTCTGATTTTCGTTGACATGCGTGACCGTTCTGGTTTCGTGCAGGTCGTATTCGATGAGGCTTCCATGAATGAGGGCACGTTCCACAAGGCTGAGTCCCTGCGTAACGAGTTCTGCATCGCTGTCCGCGGTAAGATCCGCGCCCGCAGCGAAGAGACCATCAATCCGAATATGGAGACTGGTGAAGTTGAGGTCGTTTGCGCTGAACTGCGTATCCTCAATGAGGCGAAAACGCCGCCGTTCTACATCCAGGATGGTGTCGATGTCGATGAGAAGATTCGCCTCAAGTATCGTTATCTGGATCTTCGTCGTCCGGAGATGCAGAAGAACATCATGCTGCGTCACCGCGTCACGAAGATCATGCGTGACTTCTTTGACCGCAACGGCTTCCTCGAGATCGAGACGCCGATGCTCTGCAAGAGCACGCCGGAAGGCGCTCGTGACTTCCTGGTTCCGAGCCGCGTAAATCCGGGCGAGTTCTACGCTCTGCCGCAGTCCCCGCAGATCTTCAAGCAGATCCTGCAGGTCGCTGGCTTCGAGAAGTATTTCCAGATTGTCCGCTGCTTCCGCGATGAGGACCTCCGTGCTGACCGTCAGCCGGAGTTCACGCAGCTCGATATCGAGATGTCCTTCATGGATCAGGATCAGATCCTGGGCCTGATGGAAGAGCTCGCCAAAGAGATGTTCGAGAAGGCTATCGGTGCGAAAATCGAGACGCCGTTTGAGCGCATGGATTGGGATACGGCTATGGACAAATACGGTTCCGATAAGCCGGATCTCCGCTTCGACATGCCGCTCATGGATATCTCCGAGTTCGTCAAGGGTTCGGACTTCAAGGTATTCAACGCCGTTATCGAAAACGGCGGCATGGTCAAGTGCATCAAGGTTGACGGTTATGCTGACATTCCGCGCCGCCGCCTCGATGATCTCGTCAAGTTCGTCCAGATTTATGGCGCGAAAGGCCTTGCCTGGATTCAGTACAGCGAAGAAGGCATCAAGAGCCCGTTCAAGAAATTCTACAGCGATGAGACGTTTGCGAAAATCGCTGAGGCTACGGGCGCCAAGACCGGCGACCTGCTGCTGGTCGTTGCTGACAAGCGCCTCGTCGTTGACACGGCTCTTGGCCAGCTCCGTCTCGAGATGGGTAAAGAGCGCAACCTCATTGACCCGGATGCGCTGCGTTTCCTCTGGGTTGTCGATTTCCCGATGTACGAGTGGAGCGACGAGGAGAAACGCTGGAAGGCTATGCATCATCCGTTCACGGCACCGCGTGACGAGGATATCCAGTATCTGCAGTCCGACCCGGGCCGCGTAAAAGCTAAGGCTTACGATATGGTCCTCAACGGCGTCGAAGTCGGTGGCGGTTCGCTGCGTATCTACAATGCAGAGCTGCAGGAGAAGGTATTCGAGTCCCTGGGCCTTACCTATGAGCAGGCACATGAGAAGTTCGGCTTCATGATGGATGCGTTCCAGTATGGTACGCCGCCACATGGTGGTCTGGCATTCGGCCTTGACCGTCTCGTCATGCTCATGGCAAAACGCGATTCCATCCGCGATGTCATCGCGTTCCCGAAAAACCAGAGTGCCCGCGACGTCATGTCGGCTGCACCGTCGCCGGTTGAGGAAAAACAGCTCCGCGAACTTTCCATCCGCACGGCTGTCAAGAAAAAAGAGAATAAACAGGAGCAGTAAGCCTCTCGCTTTTGCTGGCTGATATAGCACCTTTCCTAGGGAAACTTGGGAAAGGTGCTTTTTATATTTGTATGGAACAAGGAAAATAACGGAAGGGAACGAATACTATAAGGAGATTGGAGCAGGTGGTAAAGCGAAGAGGGCGATACGATGGAATGGCTGAAGGATTGCAAAGATGCACTGGTCGCTATGGCGGAAATATATGGATTGGTCCAAATTCTCGACCTCCAAACGGGAAAAGTTTATGCGGTGAAGTCTGACCGTTCATGGGAACAAGTCACGTCGATGGAGAACAATTTGCAGGAGCAGTTAAGGGCGTTATTGGCAACAGCAACAGTCCTTGGTTCTCATCAGGAAGTAGTTGAATTTATAAACTTGTCAACGTTAGCCAATCGCCTTTATGGCACAAAACGAATCTCTTTGGTTGTGCAGATTTTGGATAAGGGGTGGTATCGGCTGGAATTTATCCGCATGGGGGATGAAAAAACGGTTTCGCGGGTGATTTTTGCCATTGAGGATATCACCAGCCAGAAAGAGCACGAGGGCTTGATGCAGCAGACCGTAGATTTACTAGCCGAGTGTTATAGTGCCATCTATTATGTGAATATAATCGATCATTCGGTTCAGCCCGTTCGCATGAATGATATTGCCAAACATGTTGTATTCAGCCAGACTCAGAAACTTACGCCACGGGCGCTGATGAAAACATACATTGACTCTTTTGTGCATCCCGATGATGCGGCAGATATGATGAAAGTGGCGGATCTTGATTATTTGCAACGGCGGCTCGCCAAGGAACCTTACGTGGTTCAGCTGTACCGTACACGGCAAAATGGGATCGACACCTATTTCCGTTTGAAGATAATAAAGCTGTCACAGCGTCCGATTCTCGTTTGTGCTTTCGAAAACATCGATAAAGAAACCAGGGAGAAGAACAAGACTGCCCATGAGCGCGAGCAATATAATATGCTGATCAATGGACTATCCCGGGAATATAGCTCCGTATGGTATATTGATGCGACCCTTAATCTGGTTTCGCTGGTACGCAGCAACACAAAATCGGTGACAACGAAACGGGTTTTAGAGGGAGTCAAGGAAGTCAGCTATGAAATGGCGATTCAAAATTATATCGATAAGTATGTCGTACCCGAAGACCGCAAGCGGTTATATCATCAAACCAGCATTGCCGAGCTCTTAAAACATATTCCGCATGATGGTGTTTACCGAATTGATTATGCCAGGACAAATCTCGACGGAAGGCGTTGCCAGTTTCAGGCATGTTTTGCGCGGGATATCAGTGTGAAGGGGACGCCATGCTTCATTGCCGGTTTTCGCGATGTACAGTCCATGTTCATGGCCGAGCAGTTAAAGCAGCAGGAATTGGCAGAAGCCCGTCGGGTAGCAGAAGCTGCCAATGCCGCTAAGACGAATTTTTTGTTCAACATGAGTCATGACATTCGCACCCCGATGAATGCCATCATGGGCTTTCGCGATTTGTTGGAAAAGCATCAGGATGATGCCGAGCGCTGCCGCCATTATTTGCTCAAAATCAAGGAAGCGAGCAAGGTACTGTTGTCCATCATCAATAACGTTTTGGAAATGGCACGGATTGAAAAAGGAAAACTGGCGCTGGAAAATGAGGTATTTAACCTTTATGATTTTGCCGAAACCATTTATTCGGTGGTTGAGGAACTGATGAAAGCTAATCAATTGGCTTTTTCCTGTGAGGTCCATGTACAGCATACCTTTTTTTATGGAGACACCACCAAATTGCGGGAGGTATTTTTAAATATCTTGTCCAACGCCTGCAAGTATACATCTCCAGGGGGCAGTGTCCGGCTGTTGTATGAGGAATTGCCTGGCGACAAAGAGGACTGGGGGATAATCCGGACAACGATTACGGATACAGGTATTGGAATGGCAGAAGACTTCCTGCCACACGTTTTTGATGAATTTTCCCGTGAAAATAATACAACGAGTACGAAAATCGAAGGAACAGGCCTTGGAATGTCAATTGTCAAAAAACTGGTGACCTTTATGGAAGGATCAATTGAAGTCACCAGTAAAAAAGGAAGCGGTACAACCTTTGTGGTGAGTATTCCTCATCGTGTGGCAAAGGACAGCGAAGCGGCAGGAAGCCAGAATGCCGAGCCTGTGCTGGCGTCGCTTTCGGGAATTTCGATTTTGCTGGCGGAAGACAACGAGATTAATGCCGAAATTGCCATGACGCTCTTGCAGGAAGCGGGGATGCGGATTGATTGGGCGGAGAATGGGAAAAGATGTGTGGAAATGCTGCAGGCGGCGCCGGCAAACACTTATGATTTGATTTTAATGGATGTGCAGATGCCCCAAATGAACGGTTACGAGGCGGCCAGGGCAATCCGGGCACTGTCCGATGCGGAAAAGGCGGGGATACCAATCTTGGCAATGACGGCCAATGCCTTTGCCGAGGATAGGCAGGAGGCCTTGGCGTCAGGAATGAATGGTCATATTGCCAAACCCATTGAGATGCCGGTACTGCTTCGTTCGATTGCAGCGCTGCTGGATCATTCGGGATAAATACGCACAGTAACACCCTTTTCGCTAAATGGGAGTGTCTTGGAGTTGACGCTCCTTTTTTTTTGTAGTACACTAACAAAATGAGTGTTTTGATTAATTGGAGGGAACAGCGTGTCCGACAAAATTGATATACTAGGTGTAAAAGTAGACCCTGTCACGATGTCGCAAGCGGTGGCTCAGGTGCAGGATTATATGGATGAAAAAAAGAACGTTCTCATTGCAACGGCCAATGCGGAGATGATCATGCGGGCAACTCATGACAAGGAACTGCAGGCTATTTTGAATGATGCGGCTTTAGTTGTTCCGGATGGAGCTGGTACGGTTTGGGCGGCACATCACTTGGGGCATGATATGCCAGAGCGTGTGGCTGGCTTTGACTTGGCACAAGAGCTCATGCGCATTGCTCCGCAGAGGAAACGCCGTGTGTTCTTTTTCGGTTCGGCACCGGGGGTAGCAGAAAAAGCCAAGGCAAAGGCCGAGGAATTATACCCAGGGATTGAGATTGTCGGGGTTCGCAATGGCTTCTTTACGGAGAAGGACGAACCGGAAATCATTGCCCAGATAAAGGAGGCCAAACCGGATCTGCTACTGGCCGCATTAGGCGTGCCCAAGCAGGAGAAATGGCTCTATAAGCACAAGGAGGAACTGGGGGTTCCTGTATCCATCGGTGTTGGTGGTACGCTGGATGTTATGGCTGGTGTGATGAAACGTGCGCCGCTTTGGATGCAGAAAGCCAAACTGGAATGGTTGTTCCGCGGTATGCTGCAGCCGAAACGGGCGGGGCGGCTCATGGCACTGCCGAAGTTTGTACTCAAGGTTCATGCGGCCAAAAAGTAAGGTGTGCATAGACAAAGACGCATTTTTTCCCTATAATTATTGTGTTATTATTTCGTTTTTATATAGGAGGTGGGAGCTTGACTCCTATTATATCTGAAGGATATCCATTTATTTTTGGCTGCGCTGTACTGGGGGGAGTGCTTGGCTTGTCCTGGCATCCTTATGTAGCGGTGATTCCTTTTGTATTCATGCTTTACTTCTGCTATTTCTTCCGCAATCCCAAGCGTCATATTGAGCGCGATGATTCGGTAGTCCTGTCACCGGCAGATGGCACGGTAACGGATATCGTACCCTTAGAGACGGATGAATTTGTAAAAGAACCTTGCAATAAGGTCGTTATCTTTATGTCGGTTTTCAATGTGCATGTCAATCGCAGCCCGATTGAAGGCCGGATTACGCTGCAGAAATATTTCTGTGGACGTTTCCGTCCGGCTTATAAGGATACCGTTGGGTTTGAAAATGAGCATCATGTACTAGGCATTGAGAATGACCGCATTCGTATCAGTGTCAAACAGATTGCTGGCATTTTGGCCCGCCGCATTGTTTCCTATGTCACGCTTGATGATAAGCTTCAACAGGGTGAGCTTTACGGTATGATTAAGTTTGGCTCCTGCCTGGAAGTAGTCATGCCGAAAAATGTAGAAATCATGGTAGAAAAAGGACAGAAGGTTGCTGGCGGACAAACCATACTCGGGAGGATTAAAGACTGATGGATTATAGACGGTTTATACCTAATCTTTGCACATCGATGAACTTGGTTTTTGGTATGTGCTCTATTCTGGCGACGTATCGTGGAGAACTCGTTTGGGGTTCTATTTTCATTTTGCTGGCTTTAGTTGCCGATGGTCTCGATGGCCGTACGGCTCGTTTCTTTGGGGTGTCCAGTGAAATGGGCAAAGAGATGGATTCCCTTTGCGATTTGGGTTCCTTTGGCATTGCACCGGGGTTTTTGGCGTGGGCTTTTGTGCTGCATCATTATGATTTACTCGGCATGGCAGTGGTCATTCTGTTCGCGGTCTGTGGCATGTGGCGACTGGCTCGTTTCAATGTCAATGCCGATGTGGTGCATGGTTACTTCATGGGACTGGCAATTCCGGCAGGCGGCAATATTGTTGCTATGACGACGCTTTTGTTTGTGCTTTTAGGGATTGACCCGATACGCTTCGGTTTGGCCTATCCTGTCATTATGGCTATTGTCGGCTGGCTGATGGTGAGCCATGTCCATTATCCGAATTTCAAGGGGGATGGGGCAGAGCCGATTTTCCTCATCACAAAGGCTTTGGCGGTGGTCATGTTTGCCGCAATCCTTTGGTTCGGCCGGGAGGCGTTGCTGCCGGCGCTGGCAGTGGCAGTTTTCTGCACCTATGCAGTTGCTGGAATTGTAAATACACTGATTGCACTTTTTGCAAAGGAAGGCTGATGATTTTTGTTTAATTATCCTTTTGATGTCATCATGGTTCCCATGCAGATCATGATTTTCCTCTTTACGCTGTATTTTTTCGTCATTGGCTTTTGTGGCATGTGGCGCCGCGGTGAGACGAAAATCAAGACGCCGAAAAAGACGTTCGCACTGATTGTCGCAGCGCATAACGAACACGCGGTTATCGGCCAGCTGGTCGAGAATCTGCAGGGACTCAACTACCCGAAGGATATGTATGATATCCATGTAATCGCGGATAACTGCACGGACAATACCGCCGAGATTGCTGCGAATGCCGGGGCGATTGTTCATGAGCGCACGCATCCGACGAAAAAATCCAAGGGCTATGCCTTGGAGTGGATGTTTGACCGGCTGTTCAAGATGGAAAAACAGTACGATGCGGTTTGCGTATTTGATGCGGATAACCTCGTGCACCCGCAGTTCCTTATGGAGATGAATAATCGTCTTTGCAAGGGCGATAAGGTTATCCAAGGCTATATGGACGCGAAGAATCCGTACGATACCTGGGTCGCTGGTACGTTTGCCATCGCTTTCTGGGTGATCTGCTATATCTCGCATCTGGCTAAATCCAACATCGGTCTCTCGGCTTGCCTGGGTGGTACGGGGATGTGCTTTTCGTCGGATATCCTCAAGGAACATGGTTGGAACGCAACCTGCCTGACGGAGGATATGGAATTCACGATGAAGTGCATGGCTCAGGGCATTAAGACGAGCTGGGCGCACGATGCTATCATCTACGACGAGAAGCCGCTCACATTCAAGCAGTCTTGGAACCAGCGCAAGCGTTGGGCACAGGGACAGTTCGATGTCGGCAACCGCTTTATTCCGAAGATGCTTAAAGCAGGTTGGAAACACAAAGATATTCGCATGTGGGATGAATGCATCTATTTGATGCAGCCGCATTTCTTGATGATTTCGACCATTTTTATTATCATCAGCTATATTCAACTCGGGTTTGAACCGTTCTATACGAACATCTATAACTTCATGCCGTCACAGCTTATGACGGCAATCATGCTCGGTCAGTATATCCTGCCGATGATTATCCTGATCAAGATTCGTGCCAAGTGGAAATCTTGGCTCTATATGCTCCTTTATCCGGTTTTCATTTACTCTTGGATTCCCATCATCTTCCTCGGGTTTATCAACCGCAATGACCATGAGTGGAGCCATACCCAGCATACGCGTGCTATGAGCATGGATGATATCGTCGGTAATGTTAAAAACACCAAAAATATTGGTCGTTAATAGAAGCCTCCCTCTATGAGGGAGGTTTTGCCTTAGAATTGAAAGGAAGTATTGTATGTATACGTTAAAAATAGAGGGTGCCTTCGAAGCCGCACATCATGTCGAAGGTTATCCCGGCAAATGTGCGCGACTGCATGGACATAATTGGGTCGTCGAGGCCGTGGTCAAAGGGAAGGAACTTGACGAGCTCGGCATGCTGATTGACTTTAAGGTCATGAAAAAAGAATTGGCGGAGGTCCTTGAGCGCTTCGACCATCGGTATCTAAACGAGCTGAAGCCATTTTCCGGCGGGGTAAATCCTACCGCTGAAAATCTGGCGCGGATTATCTTTGAGGAATTGGCTGGCCGTGAAGTATTTAAACGCGACAGCGAGCTTCATGCGATTACGGTTTTTGAATCACCAAAGTCTAGTGTAACCTATACAAAGGATTGAGTCATGAAAGAAAATCTTATCGAAATATTCTCGTCGATTCAAGGCGAGGGCAAATACGTTGGCTGCCGTCAGGTATTTGTGCGGTTTGAGGGATGCAACCTCGATTGCCGTTACTGCGATACAGAAAATACGCCGGGTAGTCACGCACAGTGTGAGGTAGAAACCTATGCTGGAAGCCGCGAATTTGCGAAACTCCCGAATCCTCGTTCCGTCGAGCAGGTAGCTATCGAAATTAATCGTCTGTGTAAGGAGGTTCCGCATCAGGCGGTAAGTTTTACAGGTGGAGAACCGCTGCTACATGCCGCTTTCATCCGCGAATTGGCAAAAAAAATAACGGTGCCGGTGTTCCTGGAAACAAATGGCACCTTGCCGGAGCAGCTCGCAGATATCCTCGATGTGGTTGATATCATCAGCATGGATATCAAACTGCCGAGCATCATCCGCAAACCGCAGTGGGAAGCGCACAAGCGCTTCATCGAAGTGGCCAAGGCAAAAGACCTCTATATCAAACTGGTAGTGGGGGCAGAAACTACCGAGGAAGAATTCCGGCAGGCAATCGACCTCGTCGCGGAAACGGCTCCGGAGACCTTGTTCATCATTCAGCCAGTAACCCCATATGGTGGCTGTGAGGCCGCCAGCCCGGAGAAAATACTGATTTGCCAGAATTATGCTTTAACCAAACTGCAGGACGTCCGCGTAATCCCGCAGACGCACAAAATGATCGCGCAACTGTGATTTTCCGTCTGGCGAAAAAATCCAAAATCGCACGAATCCTTGTCAGCAAAGGCACCATGGAGTTTTCCGTGGTGCCTTTTGTGTTGTGTTTTTGGGTGGTTGTATAGCAAATGTACTGCAACCAGCGATTTTAAGAGTGTTTGGCTTTGGTTTTTTCCTGTGGAGTCATGAGGTTGGAAATGTCTTCCTTGAGCCATTGGCTGATTAACTGGTGACGGACAGTGGCTAGATGATGTATAATGTCGGTAGGAATAGAGGCGATAGCGTGAAAAACAAAGAGCAGTATAAGAAATTGACAATCGATGAATTACAAAGGCCGCTGGCATATATGAGTCGAATCATGCAGGGATTTATGAGATGTGTAAGGAAGACTATCCCTATATTGAGTCAGAGCTAGAGCACCTAAACTATCAGGATTTATTGGATTGTGGGTGCGGAACCGGCCCGATGATTTCTCTTTTACACGCAAAAGACAGTTCTAAACATTATGTGGGCCTGGATTTGACGCCTAAAATGATAGAGATTGCCCGGAAGAAAAATCTTACGGGTACCGAGTGGGTGGTAGGGGATTGTGAAAATATCCCTTTTGATGACGAGGCCTTTGATGTCGTTATTTGTACCAACAGTTTTCATCATTATCCGAATCCACAACATTTTTTTGCTAGTGCCTGGAGAGTTTTGCGGCTTGGAGGCAGATTGATTTTACAGGATTATACGGCTTCCAAGATAATCTTGTGGTTGATGAACCATATGGAGATACCATTGGCCAATCTTATTGGCCATGGGGATGTATGCGTATATTCCTTGAGCCAGCTACAGGAATTCTGTGCTAATGCGGGATTCTATATTGAAGAGCTGGAGGCTGCAAAGAAATTCAGATTGCATTTGGTGGCAAAAAAATAATTATTGAAGTTGTCAATAATAGTTGACACTTTTTTTACAAGAAATTTATTCTATGCTACTACCTGAAGAGACTCATAGTAATTCTCCAGTTTTACCTTTGGATGCATACCACCTATAGCAGAGCATATACGGCGATTGTTCCAGTAGGATTCGTAATATCGCCAGATGAGGCTCTTTATTTCTCCTACAGGCATCTTGTGGTGTCATAGCGGCCGTAGAGAAGCTCTTCCTTCATTCTGGCCCACATGCTTTCGCAACGGGCATTATCATGGCAACGGCCGCCATCGCTGTTCAGGCTTTGAATAAAGCCGTGCCGCTTCATGGCAGCACGGTAATTACGGCTGGTATATTATTGGCTGCCGCGGTCTGAGTGAATGGTCGCACCATGTAGCTCAGGATGCTTATTATGGGCATCTACTAAGGTCTTTATGCACAATTCGGCACGCATATTGGTGTCCATGGCCAATCCTAATACTTCCAGATGGTAGCAGTCGAAAATGGCAGAAACATACAGCTTGCCGCCTTTTACAGGAATTTCCGTCATATCTGTAACACACTTGGTAAATGGAGCATCTGTCAGAAAATTCCGTTGCAGCAAATCATCTGATTTCCTGGCGTTTTTATCTGCTTTTGTAATGCCGTTAGGCTTTTTCTTGGGCTTATGGAGAATGCCCATCTGCTTCATTATCCGGTATATTGTCGTAATACTTGAGAGCCCGCCATCAGGGTGCTTTAGCTGAAGTGCTTCCAAGATTCGCTGTTTACCATAACTATCATTCCATTCATCTTCTGCGATTATATCCTGTATTTCCTTAGCTATTACAGCATGTTTCCAGGGGCGTTCCGGCTTGTTCAGAAATTTGTAGAACCCCTGGCGGCTAACGCTGAGTCAGCGGCAGAAGCGGACTATGTTTCGAGTTTCTTTGCCATCAGATAATTTTTGAGCCAGAAATTTCATCCGTTCTTCTTTGCATATTTCTGACGGCTGGCGGCGAAAAAAGCAGAAGCTTCTTCAAGAAATTCATTCATTTCCCGCAGCTCGCGATTTTCCTTCTTAAGTGCCTTGTTCTCTCGCCAAACTCTATGAAGTTTTCCCCCATATCCAGTTTTCCGATGCGTACATTTCTAACCCAAGTAGTTATGGCACTTTTAGAGATACCAAGCTCATGGGTAGCTTTTGTTTGCCCGATTTCCATTGCCGATTTTACGGCCTGTATTTTGTAGTTATTATCGTATCTTTTTCCAGTTGACATATGTTCTTACCATCCTTTTCTATTCAGCAGCATATATACTGAATGGTTGTTTTGTATCTGTCAACGATAAGTGTACTACTTCATTCATGGGCGGCTGAAGAAAATCGACTATGCCTGGCGGCAGATTGTACTGGACTGCGGCATCGTGAATGCGGATGCCGTGGTACGAATTGAATGAGGCGTGACGAAAGTAAATGCCAGGAACATTCGTGGAGCGTAACATTTCTTACAGAAAAGCCTTCTTCATCTTGTTAGAATATTCATGCAACGAGAGTGATTTAACAGAAAGAAGGCTTTTATATGTTGTCGGATGTGTTTTTTGATTGTATTAAGCATGACGGGATTGTTTCCGTTGCTTCTGTAAGTGCGGAAGGGAAGCCGCATATCGCGAATACCTGGAATAAATATCTCATCGTTACGACGGACGAAAAGATTTTGATTCCTGCTTTTGGTTTTCGAAAAACGGAAGCAAATGTGAAACAGAATCCTTATGTGGAAGTTACCTTGGGAAGTCATGAAGTCCAAGGCAAGATGGGGATGGGGACAGGTTGTCTGCTTACGGGAACTGCGGCTTTTTATTCGGATGGCGAACTTTTTGAGGCTATGCATGATAAATGCTCGTTCTGTAATCGGGTATTGGTTTTTTCGCCGGCAAGTTGCAAGCAAACAATATGAAGGTTTACAGCGAATCAATTGGCTGCTTGATGATTTGACTTGTCAGTGTCAGGTGGAAATGGTATAATCGAACTACAAATGGAATGAATGATGCAGGTCATTAGGTTGCATCGGTAAAAGAGTCTACAGGCTGGTAACCCGTAAGGCTCTTTTATTTTTATTCGATACAAAAACGCGCCATGCTGTAAGAGCAATGGCGCGTTTTTGCGTCATCCATCTGGTTGGTGGGGCCAGACTTCAGACAGGATCAACGTTTGCCGCTATCACGGTACAAGTCGTAGAGCCATGCAGCAACGAAACTACTGGCATACCTACAAGTTTTGACTATAGGCGTGGGTAAGCATATTATTGGGCTTGTGCAAGGTGTCAAAACTTATAGTCAAAAATGGGGCAAAAACGCCCCATATAAATTCAAGATTCTTTTAAGGTCAAAGAGTAGCCCCTAGCACTTAAATATCTGATGATTGTTTCTATGGTGCCCCCGTTACCCTTTTCTAAACGGCTGATAACTTGCTGTGATAAGCCGGAACGTTCGCTAATATTTTTCTGCGTAAGCGCGTTGGCCTTGCGTTTGATTGATAAGTTCCTGCTTGAATTGCATTTCAGCAAAAAATAATTGGTGCTGTCTCATAAGTGCTTCATCACTGGCAGTAAGTTCTGCTATGAGTTTCTGTTCCTCGCTAGGATTGCTTTTTACTAACATAATTCCACTTGCAAATTTTCAATTTTAACATTCAGGTATTTGTTATTAAGATTACTTTACATCAATATTGATGTGTTTTCAACTACATTGTGTGGGAGGTAATGAATATGCGTTACGGATATGCCCGGGTTTCTACTCGGGGGCAGGTAAAAGGGAACAGTCTTGCAGAACAACGCCAGCAGCTTATGGACATAGGCTGTGATGAGGTAATAGAGGAGCAATATACCGGGGCAACCACGGAACGACCACAATTAGAGGCTTTACTGACACGGTTAAAGGCTGGGGATACGCTGATGGTTAACAAACTGGACAGATTGGCCAGATCTACTATGGAAGGTGCAATTCTTATCAGGAAACTGACAGACAAGGGGATCCGGGTAAATATCCTTAACATGGGAGAGGTTGATGAACGCCCACAAGGTCGGCTTATGCTTCACACATTATTGGCTTTTGCTGAATTTGAAAGGGATATGATTGTGGAACGCACACAAGCAGGGAAAGCTATTGCCAGAACTAGGGCGGGGGTTAGAGAGGGGCACCCCTCAATAGACAAAGTCAGAAAGGATGCTGCGGTTGATATGGTTCTAAATGGTGGAAAAACATATAAGGAAGCAGCTGAAGCAGTAGGCATAAGTAAAAGTACCTTAATAAGAGCCTTAAGAGCCAAGAAGTCTGACATAGCCACACCGTAAAAAGAACATCTGTTATTATCACAAAATATGTATTATATTTCTCTTTCTATAAAAATTTGGTGGATATTATTTTCACTATTTTTGTAAAACTATTGTCAAATAAATTTTTACTCATTATATTGTGATAAAACATTTGAATTTAAAGCAGGGAAAAAATTATTATTGTCGAATGAATAAAGTAAATAGTGGAACAGTTACGTGGTATAGTCATCGTAAATTACATTTATTATGTAGGGGAATTTTATATTAGGGGAGGAATGGGATATGAGTCAATTTTGCTCAAATTGTGGTGCTAAGTTAGCACAGGGAACATTATTCTGTGGTTCATGTGGAGCAAAAGTTGAAAACATTGTTTCTTCAGAGGAGAAAAGCGCGCAACAACCAATTCAACAAATGAATTATCAAACAGGAGGAATAAATACACAATTAGGATATCAAGAAGAGTCTACTTTTCAAGAAATGTTCCTTAAAAGAACAGGAAGACTTAATAGGTTAAGGTATTTTAAGAGAAGTCTTGTTATTGGTATCGTTAATGTAGTATTAGTCATGATTGGAGAAGCTATTTTCTTAGACCAATGGGAATTAACTAATTCTGCATATGAAGGCTTTACAATATTATGTGGTTTAGTAACTTTGTATCCTGAATTTTGTTTGGACTGTAGAAGATTGGAAGATTTGGATAAACCACCACAAATGGCTTATTGGCTTGCTGGTGTAGGCGCAATAGTAGTAATTAGTAGTACATCTTTTGAATTGGGAAAGGGCGCTATAATTGGTTTAATTTATTTAGTAGCTACTCTATACTTATTGTTTGCGGAAGGTACTAGAGGGGATAATCAATATGGGCCAGATCCTTTAGGAAGAAAGTAAGTTAATTCGAAAGGAAGATTAACATGGCTGATAGTAAAATTTTCCATATCAATAGTAATATAACCCCCGAAAGCATAGGTCGTGAAGTAGAAGCTTTTTTAAGGAATGAAAAAGAATTAACTGTTGAAGGTTTTGCTGCACAGGATGGTTACTTAGTACAAGCAAAAGAAACATCTAGTTGGAAAACATTTACAGGTTTAGGGAAAGCCTTACAGGTACAAATAATACCAAGCGGTGAAAATGATGTTATGGTAAATATTGGTATTGGGAAGTGGGCTGATAAAGCAGGAGCTGCAGCCGTTGGTTTATTTTTATTTGCACCTTTAGCAATTACCGCTGGTGTAGGTGCATATATGCAAAATAAATTACCTGGTGAGGTTTTTGATTGCATTGAAAAATTTATAATGGCAGGTGGACGTTCTGTGCGTCGTAATGTTACATTTGAGAGAACTGACGATACAAAGACTAGATGTCCATCATGTGGTGCTAATAATCCAAAAGGTACAAAATTTTGCTCTGGATGCGGAAATAAACTATCGGAAATATGTCCCTCTTGTGGGAAAGATGTAGATTTAGGAAAAAAATTCTGTCCACATTGCGGTTCTTCCATGAAGAAGGTAAAAACAATCAAATGTCCAAATTGTGGAGAAGAAGTTGAAGAAGGACGTAAATTCTGTTCAGAATGTGGTACTTCTATGGATCTTGCAGTAAAAGACAAATGTCCCAAGTGTGGTGAATTGGTTGATAAAGGAACAGTATTTTGCCCATCGTGTGGAACATCTATAAGTGGTGAGATTGTCTGCAGTAAATGTGGAAGCAAAATGAAAGCAACACAGAAATTCTGTAGTAAGTGTGGTACTAAAGTCGAATCCTAATTCATAAACAACAAGAGAGGCCTTTAAAAGGAGAGCGTAAAATTAAGTGTTTAAGTTACCGGTAACATAACTTACGCACTTTCTTTTTATCTGAGAGTGCGGTACAGTATCTATTAGAATGACAGAAACGGAGTACAGCACTTATGGTAAGACGAAAAAACAGAGGCAATGAAAAAGGACAGGCTATCGCAAAACTTATCATGGAGCAATATCAGCCTAAGAATAAGGATGAGATGCAAGATGCCATTAAGGACGTTTTTGGCCCCTATGCTGCAAGGTGAGATGGATAATCATCTGGGCTATACCTCTAATTACGTCCCTATTTGGTAGGAATATGAAAAGAAAAACTGTGCCGTCTATGTAATTCTTGGCTATGATTTGGATGGCATCAAGGATGTTTTAGGTTTATGGATTAGCGACACCGAAGGAAAGCATAACTGGATGCAGATTTTTGACGAAATCAAAGTTCGCGGTGTCGAAGACGTGGCTTTCATCAGCATGGACGGTGTTTCTGGCTTGGAAGAAGGGGCAAAGGCTATTTTCCCGCAGGTTGTGGTCCAACGCTGCATCGTGCACCTTATCCGCAATTCCATCAAGTAAATCTCGTCCAAGGATTACAAAGCATATACCGCTCAGCTTAAGAAAATATATGGTGCCGTCAACCTCAAAACAGCTATTGCCGAATTTGACCGATTCAAGGAAGCTTGGAAACATTACCCTGGAGCCGTGGGAGTATGGGAGCGAAGTCCAGAACCAGCTTGCCGTAGATGATAAAATCCAGGCCAGGATGCTAAAATACGAGCAATATTAAGATTTTCACATAGAAAAGGCGGCCCTTTTGGACCGCTTTTCTTATGGTAAAAAAACTTACACACTTATCTTGACAAACTCGAAAACTTTATATAACTTATGTGTTTTAATCAAGGTAATCATTGTTACGCAACCAATCTCTAAAGAATCCACTCCAATCATCATAGGTGGTTTTAAAATATATATGGTCAGGATCTATTACACGTTGCCACATATATGCTCTTTGAGATGGTTCATACCACATGGCTATATCGACTTGTTCACTTTCTCCTCCAGAACTAACATACATAGAAAACGTAGTGACACCATTGACACCTTTTCGGATAGAAAGGTCTTCTATTGACCAGGCATTCCCCTTCCCTTGAGTGCATATGGTGATAGATTTTGCTTCAATGTTTTCTGAAAAGTTCATACCACATACGACTAGAAGGATTGCCAACAATCCAACAATTTTCTTCCTCACTTTGCTTACCTCCATGTTTGTCTGCTATATACAAGTCGCCTTCAGCCGGTGTAGCAACATAGATATACGGAATCATTTATCAGTAAAATTCAGTCATCCAAGAAATTATTAATCAATTTCAAAGCACTTCCTGCTTTTGAAGCTGCTTGTGAATCCGAGTTTGCATTTGAAGATGATGTATTCTCTATTGCTTTCTGTTCGCCTAAATCATCAATAGGTGCTACAAGAATTTTACCTGTACCTCGATATACGTTAACAACACCTTCTCCAGTTGCCACACTACTAATAATCGACTTATTAACTTTTTCTACAGTAAATTGCAAACTACCTGACCAAGCAACAGCATAGGGGCCGTCAATTCTTGCAATACTATCCTCAAGAGTGATCTCCATCAATTCATCATATGGGATGGAAGACTCCAATACAGCTACTCCATCACCAACTAATTTAGTATTAAATAATCCTTCTCCTCCTAAAATTGCAGAAGAGAAGTTTGCTCTTGATTGCATATCAATAGCTATATCACCAGAACTTGCAAGATACATACCATCTTCAACAACGATTCCACCATCCCAATCATTAGGATTCACTAAAATAATGTGCTTGTATGTTGGTTCAAGAATCAATGTACCGCTACCTGAATACAGTGGTTTTACAGTAGATTCGTTATTTACAACACTTTTTACCATTTTTCCAAGAAAGTCTCCTGCATCCTTTATATCTGATTTTACAGAAATATTACCTATCATCATTTGCATAGAACCAGCTTGCAGTCTATATGAATCATTTTTTAATTCAATCCATACTTGACGTTTACGGATGTTCATTTCAGATGCATAATATGCAAACATAGCCGAAAGAGGATTTGTTGATAAATCTCTTTTATATTCATATACTTTTACTGCACCTAATTCAGACACACAATTTCTGTTATTACCTTCTTCTTGTTTTATTGAAAAATTACCATTATACATAGGTTCGCTGTTTAATTGTCTATTATTTGCTGGCGCTGCTACTGAACCAAGTTGTGCGCCACAATTAGTACAAAATCTAGACTCATCCGGCATTTTTTGTCCACAATTAGTACAAAACATAATATTCCCTCCCAACAAAGAGTCAAAGACATATATAAGACATGACAATCTCACCATAATCGTCCTGTTTGTTGTTTCGTTACAAATTTAATATTTACCTGCTAATCATAAAAATATTTTGAAATACTATCTTATTTATTGGACGAATTGTCAAGCTAAGTGTAACACTTCCTCAAAATGGACCTCATATGGTGTTCGGTAGTTAAGACATTTCCTTGGGCGCAAGTTCATCAGGGCAACTTTTCTCTGTATGTAGTCATCAGAGATTTCTGTTATGTCCTTGCCCTTGGGGAAATATTCTCTAAGCAGGCCGTTAGTATTCTCGTTGGAGCCCCTTTGCCATGGCTGGTGAGGTTGCGGAAAATAGAACGGCAGGCCACCTAAGTATTCTGTCACATCTGCATGGTGGGCAAATTCTTTGCCCCTGTCAGGCGTTACCGACAGGGCTTTGACACCAAGAAGCAGGTCAACTATTGCCCTGCTGACTGCCTGAGCATTTTTCTTATCAGCCTTGCCGCATATAAGGTAGCGACTTTTTCGGTCGACAAGGGTTACAAGGCAGGCTTTTCCTTGCTTGCCACGGTACCTCAACTTTTTTATGACGCTTGCCGTGGAGGCTTTGGGGGCGTTCAACCATCCACTGTATATCGCACGATAGATGGTTGTGGTGCTAATTACGCACCTGCCATATTCGGCTCGCAGCCGTTCGGCGATTTCTTCTGGAGACCGCTGACATTCAAGCAGCCTATGCTTCACATGTTCCAAAAGCCGAGCGTGTTCCAGTCTGTTATGTGGCTTGCAATATGCACGGCGTGCCTGATACTGGTGTTGTGCCACTACTGGCATATACTGATTGGCAACAGAGTTTCGACGAAGCTTACGGGATATAGTTCCCTTGTTGCGCCCCATACTTTTGGCTATAGCAGTTATGGAATATCCCTTGGCTTTAAGAAATAGTAGATTTTCTCTCTCATATAGTGTAAGAGGTTTGTAATGACGCATAGTTCCTCCTGGAAATGGGTTGTCGCAAACACCATTATTATACCAGAGGCCTATGCGTTATTTTATTTTGAGTTATGTACTGTTGCACTTAGATTGTAAATTCATCGCTTGTATTTGATATGTCAGGAACATCCGTTGAATACGGATAAAAGTATGGCGGTAAGACTGGGAGAATAAGACTATGGATAAACTAGATAGACTCTTGGTTTTCGGAGATATTCATGGCAAATGGAATAGATTTGTTGAGGCTTATCGAAAAGTTGGCTTTGATCCGGATAAGGATATGATGGTATTCTTAGGGGATTACCTTGACAGAGGAGAGCAGCCAGTTCCTGTAATGGAGTGGGTGTTGGAACACTTCGGTCAAAGACACATGATATTCCTGCGTGGTAATCATGAGCAGATGTTTTATAATGCCATGAGGGAAAAGGAAGAAACGTCAAATCTGTTGTCGTTTCTATTTGGTTCACCGAAAGCCCTGTGGCTTAATAGTGGCGGCAGTATAACCAGTTCAGAAATAGAAAAGACAGGCAGGAAGGAAAGTCTTGTCGATAGCTGGTTGAAGCTGATAGAACAGTTTCACTTGTATACAGAAATTGAGGTAAATGGCCAAATCTATTGGTTCATGCATGCTGACTGTGAGCCGGACGTTCCGCTGACTGAGCAAAAAACAAAAACATTATTGTGGGACAGAAGCCTGGCCATGCATCCGCAACTTCATCAAGGAAAGCAGATTATTGTTTTGGGACATACTCCTGTACAAGCATTAGGTTATCAGGCAAGACCGCAATGGTTACAGGATGGCAGGCTGGTTCTGATGGACACAGGGAGTTTTATGGAAAATGGCCGCGTATCCTGCGCTGATTTACTAAGTGGAGAAGTATATCAATCATCGAGATAGCAATGAAAATAGAAAACCGAGAAGAAGGGGGAGCTAAGCCCTTCTTCTCGGTTTTTTATCAAGATGATATGGTCAGGTTGAAGTGGTATATAGAAATAGGGGGACCTAACCTCGAATTGACAGAGATTGTACCGCAGTGTTCGATTCATATAATCATATCCTTATCGGAGTCTGCGGATACCAAACCATTGTGCATTTTGATCCCAGAAAAGTTGGAGCTGAAGGTCAACAGCGAATTGCCGCTGGTAACCATATTGGGCACCTGGGGGCATATATTCGTGCCTGCTGGTGAGAATGAAGCGGCCAGTTGCATCGCTATTTTGTGCTGTGCTGATTTGATGCCATTCGCCGGGCGTATACCCCATGGCTGCTAGGCTATCAAGGGAGACGTAAGTAACCCATTGCCCGTCTTTCTTGCCGATAATCCAATAGCCACAGTTTTTTGCATGAGCGCCCCTGTCAGCAATTATCTCAAAAAACTGCATGCTGGGGAACATCGTGTAAATCTTTCGGATTTTATAGCCGATACCAGCATTGGTGTCATCGTATCCGGTGAATGAGAGATAGTCATGGGCTCCGTTACGGCTCATGAGCCGCAGTATGCCATCCCGCTGGAGGACGAATTTAATGGCCTCATTATCATAGGTTTCATTGAGTACGCGGGTGTCCATATAGAGAAATGTGGATTCACCAGGCGTCAGAAAGCCGGTTTCTTGGGCTGAAGAGGTGGATGAAATGGCAAATATACATGCCAGCAACAGAAAACATACGGTTAGTATTTTTTTCACAAGGAACAACCTCCTAACATAAGAATCAAATGAATCTACTGAAGTTTTCGACTCAAAAGGCTATATTCCTGCACATTTCGCCTGCTTACAATCTTCTTGTGGTATACTGCAGGTAATATCATGCGGGAGGGGGGAGATATGGATTTTAAAATCATTGTATAGCAATCCTATTTTGTATATTCATAGCCTTCGATTACAACATCCAGTTTTCCGGTTCGCGGATGGAAAATCAGCCCATGTACAGGTACGTCGGCAGGAATCAAGGGATTTAAGCGTATGGCTTCGACGGTGTCGATGACGTTTTGTTCGGGATGCTGGAATTCGTCGGCCCATTCTGCAAGTTCTTTGGCAATCATGTGAATGGCTTCTTTGGGGACGCCGCGTGACAGCATGGCTTTTGTGAGGCTTTGGGAGGTGGTCTTGGACATGCCGCATTCGTGGTGGCCGATAACGAGGATTTCCTTAACGCCGAGCTCATAGATGCAGACCATGAGGCTGCGGATGGTGCCATCAAAAACGCCCGTCACGGAGTTGCCGGCTGTCTTGATTACCTTGGCATCGCCGCGGGCCAGGCCTAAGGCGGGCTCAAGGAAATTGACCAGCCGGGTATCCATGCAGGTGATGATGGCTACCTGTTTCTGGGGCAGTTTGCTTTGCTGATGGTCTTCCTGCGTATAGTCCATAGGCGGGGCGGTACAGAATGAGGCGTTGACCGCCAGGATATCTTGTAGAACTGACATAATGTGATCCTCCTTGTTTTGCTGGTTGTTTTCGTATGTATTTCTTTTTCATACGGGAAATATCCTGCTTGGGCAGAGGAATTGACAGGGCAATTTGCTTATAGGCAAAGAACAGGGATGAGATTATAATATAGATAAGCGATTTACAGGGAGGGCGGTTCATGGAAACTTTTTTGTTGATTGTTTTGGGAATATTTATTGGCTGGGTGGTGTTCCGGTCCCAAAAGGACACGGGAAAACATGGAAATCGGCTGGTTGCGGCTGATAAAGCCGAGTGTGGACAGCGGAAGGTACGTATAGGAAAGGAACCTGCACGGCAATCGCAAGTGGCATTACGCCGAGAGAAAGATCATACTTTGCGCAATGTAGCGGGGGGCGTGGCTGCTGGGGCAATCCTTGGACATATGCTCAGCGGAGATAAGAAAAATGGGAATCAGGAAATAACCAATAACTATACAAACTATAATGACGATTGGCTATGGGAGGAGAGAGAGACAGAAATCGATGAAGCGGCTGATGGAGACTATGCGGCAGAAGATACCTCCATTTATGAAGATGCAGTAGATGACAGTGAGGAGTCGTCGTTCTGGAATGATTCTTACGACAATGACGAGGACTATTGATAAATGAGCCATGCAGGACGGTGTCCTGCATGGCTCATTCTTTTTTGCATAACATCCTCTAATGTGGCATTAAGCCGGCACAAAATATCGTTTAAAGAAAGGGCAATACAATAAAAGAATCCATAAATCATGGCGCTTGCCGGGAAGGGATGAGAGCATGTATGCAATAATAAATAAGGGGAATGGTAAATACTATACTTCGACGGTGTATGCACAATATCAAGAGCTGAATGAGGAGGGCGAAGCAAGCTGCTGGGGAGCATATTTTATCGTCCTCAACGAAGAGAAGACGGCTCTGGCCAAGCAGTATGTCTATGATACGGCAGCGGCGCCGTATTTACATAGGAGGGTTCTTATCACGGATGGGGAGCAGGAAAACTGGCGGGTGGACCCAAAGACCAAGCTAGGGGAGGTGGCGCTTTCTGATAAGGAGTCGTTGCTTCGTATGGTGGAGCAGGAGTGTGTCTCCTGTGAATTGCTGGCGCTGGATGAAGGCTATCGGTTTGAAGCCTATCCGGCAATCCGCGGGCAGAAGGATTGCCGGAATCTGATGCTTGTGTCGGGCGGTTTTCACGATGCTTATGTTGAACGGCTGGAAGAGCAGGAGGATGGCGTTTATGTCTTGTTCGGCGGAATCTGGGGCGGACAGCTTGAGATGTGGTTTACAGGTGATGCGGCCTATGATATAAGCAGCCGCAGTGGTGAGATGGATGATCCCTGTTGGTTTGATTCGACCATACTGATGGAGGATGGATTTATCTATCTGGTGGATGCTGAGCAGGTGAAGGTGGAAGCTATCAATTCCGGGTTGTGCTGGTTCAAGGCAAGGAGCGCGACATACCATGTCATACCCGATTAAAGGTGAGGGAGGCAGCTTTGCCTGCAATGGAATCGATTGATTGAGTCACGCCGGTTTGGTTCGTATGCAGGATAAGGAGAATAAAGTGATGGATGCTGCATGGATATCGAACAGTAGAATAAGATAAAAGCAGAGCGCTGGCCAGAATGATATGGTCAGCGCTCTGCTTTTATCTTGCCACCACGGGCATGAGTTCTTGCTTATGCTGGTTGATGGCGTGGAGGTGGTCGATCCTGGCCTTGGTCTCCTGGTCTTCGCAGCTTCCGGTCTTGATGTAGTGATCCAAGACCGCGTAGGTGAAGCCGAGGTTGTCTTCGTCGGTCTTGCCGCAGAGACCATCGGCAGGGGCTTTGTGGAGAAGGTGGGCGGGGAGAGCGAGTTCCTGCCCGATGGCCAGCACTTCATCGACCGTGTAGGCGGCCAGTGGCGCGACGTCGCCGGCACTGTCGCCGTATTTGGTGCTGTAGCCGACATAGTCTTCGGAGCGGTTGCAGGTGTTGATGACGCGCCCGCCGCCTGGGATGCCCTGGGCGATGGCGTAAAGCGTCGCCATGCGGAGCCGTGGCGGGAGATTCTGCTGCAGGGCATCGGTGACGGAGAAGTAGAAGTTGTTGTGGGTTACGGCTTCGGTGTATTGCAGGGCTTTTAGCATTTCTTTATAGGGCGTGCCGATATTTACGATGCGGTAACGGATGGCGAGGTGTTTGACGAGGCTCAGGGCATCATCAAGGTCTGCCTGGATGCCGTTGGGCATCAGGACACCGATGACGCGGTCTTTGCCCAGTGCCTCCACGCATAGGGCGGCTGCCACCGAGGAGTCCTTGCCGCCCGAGATGCCGACTACTGCCTGGGCCTCGGGGCCGTTCTTGCTGAACCAGTCCTGGAGGAAGGAAACAATCCGCTGTTTGTCTTCGTCTGCCTGGAATCTTGGATATGCCTGTTTCATGGTGGATACCTCCTATCAGTCGTTGTGCTTGAGCCGCCAGTCGATGGCCCGTTGCAGGTAGTCTACGTATTCCTGGTTCTTGCACATGCCCTTGACCGGCGTATCGGATATCTTGGCTACGTCCTGGCCATTGCATCTGGTCACCTTCATGACGATGTTCAGCGGCTCGGCGTAGGTGTCGTTGGAAATATAGGTGCCGATGCCAAAGGCAACCTTGGCCTTGCCCTGGAAGTAGCGGGCAATCTTGTCGGCCTTGGCAAAGTCCAGCGAATCGGAGAACAGCAGCGTCTTGCTGGCGGGATCGATGCCGAGCCGCGTGTAGTGGTCGATGAGCTTGTCACCCCAGAGGAACGGGTCGCCGGAGTCGTGGCGGACGCCGCTGAACAGGGTGGCCAGGGTCTTGTTGAAGTCGCGCAGGAAGCAGTCGGTGGTGATGGTGTCTGTCAAGGCGATGCCGTTGTCGACGCCGTATTCCTTTACCCAGGCCTCGAGGGCGACCTGGGTGGAGTAGGCAGGATTGTAGAGGTGGTTGCCCTGGCCCATGCACATAATCCATTCATGGGCCATCGTGCCGACCGGCTTGACGCCGAACTTCTTCGCCAGATAGACGTTGGAGGTGCCGACAAAGTAGGAGCGCAGCACATCGTTGCTGTCGAGGTCAGCGAACTGCTCGATGGCATATTCTTGGGCCTCAGCGCAAAGCCGGCGGCGCAGGCCAAATTCGGAGAAGATGGGCAGCCAGTAGTTCCCGGCCCGCAGCATATCGGCCTTTTGGCGCGTGCGTTTCTTGGCATCGGCAACCAGTGCCTCGTAGTCGGGGCGGAAGCGGTAGTAGACTTCATTCACGATGGCCAGCGTGGGGATCTCATACATGGAGGTGTCGAGCAGCGTTCCCTGGGTTTCGATGGACAGGCCGCAATCTCCGGCGGCCTGGATGGAGAAGTCGGCAAAGTCTGGCCGCCAGAGGCGCAGGTGATTGATGTAGGACTTCTTGAGCCATTTGATGCCGGCGAGGTAGGCAAGCTCCTCTTCGGTGAAGCGCAGCGCGCAGTAGGCTTTGATTTGGGCTTTGATCTCTTCGACCATGGCAGGGGTGAACTGCACGTCCTCATTGCGGCATTTGAACGTCCAGGTGGTTTCGTATTCGCTGGCCTGATGGAAGATGGCCTGCCCCATGCTGAACTTGTAGAGATCGGTTTCGAGCAGTGAGTGAATGATCTGGTTGAACTTCATGGTTACTTCCTCCTCAATCGCACAAGTAGTTATTTCCGCCAAGGCTCCTGTCCCTGGTGGAGGACGTTCACCTGGATGGTTTTCATGGCGGCAAGGGCTGTATCGTGGGACTCTGGCGTGACACCTGCGCAGCAGGCCGCATCGACAACGATGGGGACGTCAGGCAGTGCCGCTTTGGCGATGACGGCATTGGAGAGCACGCAGATATCGGTGCAGAGACCGATAAGCTCGATGGATGCAATGACAGGGGTGTATTTCTGCTGCAGCAGGGGGCCGAGGGCCAGCGAACCGAAGGTGGGCTTATCGATGATGGTGTCGCCGGCGTCGATGGGCAGACGATGGTCAATCTGCCAGCCTGCAGTGTCTTTGAGGCAGTGGGGGACTGGCAGATGTCTGCCCTCTTCCGTCTCCAGATAGTCCGCGTGGTGGGTGTCGCGGGTAAAAATCAGGATGTCGCCGTTCTGTCTGGCGGCTTCGATCTTTTGGCATACCGGCGGGACGATGGCAGCAGCTTCCTGGGAGCCAAGGGCACCATCGATGAAATCGGCCTGCATATCTACGATGATCAGAATCTTTTTCGTACTCATTTGTTTCCCGTCCTTTCAGATGTCATAACCGCTGGGGAGATATTTGTACAGCGTCGTCTTGCGCTTGCCTTCCTGTGCGTACTGGCCCAGTTCCTTGACGCGGTGCTTGCCGACATAGTCGCGCATGAACATGCGGCGGAAGTTCGGCTTGTCGAGCTGCTGGAACAGGATGGCCTCGTGTACGCGCAGCAGCTCTAAGATGTCGAAGCGGGCCTTGTCCTGCAGCAGGGCAAAGGCATCGTCGGTATAGTTCAGCCGTCCGCGGAGGCGTTTCAAGGCCGTCACGATCAAGTCTTCATGATCGAAGGCGATGTTCTTCATGGTGAGGGAGCATTTATCGCCGACGAAGTAGATGGAAAGGTCGCCGTTCTCGTCGTAGCCCTTGCGGATCTTGAAGAGCTTGGCTTCTTTGGCGTCATCGCCAGCCTTGGGCTGGAGCAGTCCCTTGGGAACCAGTGCGGTGTAGACCACGCTGACCACATGGGTGCGCGGGTCGCGGTCGGGGGTCCCGACGGTGATGAGCTGCCGCAGGTCAATGCCATCGGCTGCTTTCACGCCGGTCTCCTCATAAAGTTCTCGAGCCGCAGCCTCATCGATCGATTCCCTGCCGGTTTCTAGGAAGCCGCCAGGGATGGCCCAATAATCTTTGTAGGGATGATGGGCGCGCTTGATCAACAGGATATTGAGCTCATTGTCATCATCCATCGTGAAGATGATCACGTCGGCAGTGACCGAAGGCCGTTCGTATTTTGACACGTCGTATTGATCGAGGAAGGCTTTCTCGGCCGCTACTTGTTCCTGATCCATATCCAACACCTCATTTCTTGTTATGCGAATGCTTGGTGATTCATTTATAGTCTAGATGACTTTTTATACTATAGTCAAATTGACTATAGTTAGTGTAGTATATTTGACTATAGATGTCAATGTTTTTTTGACTACGTGATGGGGAAAATTGTGCAGGGAAGGAAAAAGAAAAAGCCGCTGGTTTTATGCCAGCGGCTTGAAGTGTCTTCCTGTATGCCCCTCATCGAATCCGTGATGTTTTTGTTAAGCGGTAATATTGATAAAAGAACCGGCTAAAATACTGTCCATGTTGTCTTGATAGTGGTGGATTTCGCGCTGCTGACCTGGTGCGTAGTTCGTGGTAAGTGTCAAGTTTTTACCAGTGCGTGAATAGGTATGCGAAGTTACCACATTGTCGCCGTGCAGCGTCAAAACAACCATAGCTCCATCAGACATCCGCTTGGTAATCGTAGCACTCTCCACAGTTTTACGTTCCTGCGGTACGTCTTTTTTGTTGGGAGCTTCTTGTGATGAATCCGTAATTGCCGCTGAGGCCCGGATGGCCGAAATTCCCGACGCAGCTAGGCTCCAGAAGCTAGGTGACCCATTGATTGCACCAATGCCGCTCATGATAATCCCTCCTTTGCCTGGTGCAATACAGGAAAGACTACTAACATTATTATATCATTGGATGAAAGTTCTGACAATAATCGAATGAGGCTGTACGAAAATATTTTGGGAGAATCGTGGGAATCTTGGTATAATTAAAAGTAAGAGCAAGGTTTTGTTTTAGGAGGGCGTAATCATGAGACAGGTAACTTTGGGGACAACTGGCATTACCGTGCCACAAAATGGCTTTGGGGCATTGCCGATTCAGCGCGTGACGAAGGCGGAAGCGGTTAATCTTTTGCGGGCAGCCTATGCGGGCGGCATGCGTTATTTCGATACGGCGCGTGCCTATAGTGATAGTGAAGAGAAACTAGGCGAAGCATTCAAGGGGATGTGGGATAAGGTGTTTTTGGCGACAAAGACCCATGCTAAGACACCGGAAGGTTTTTGGCAGGATTTGGAGACGTCACTGCGGCTGCTGCAGACCAACTGCATCGACGTGTATCAGTTTCATTGTGCGGACCAGTGCTGGCGGCCCGGTGATGGTTCGGGCATGTATGAGGCCATGCTCGAGGCGAAAGCGCAGGGAAAGATCCGCCATATCGGCGTGACGGCTCATAAAATCAAAGTGGCCTTTGAGTGTGTGGAGTCAGGGCTCTATGAGACGATGCAGTTCCCGTTCAGTTATTTGGCTTCCGAGCAAGAAGTGAACTTAGTCAAACTTTGTCGGGAGAAAAAAGTTGGCTTTATTGCGATGAAAGGGCTGGCGGGTGGACTTATCAATCGTTCGGAGGCGGCGATGGCTTATATCGCGCAGTACGATAATGTCGTGCCTATCTGGGGCATTCAGCGGAAACAGGAACTTGATGAGTGGCTTTCTTATATGGAGGAAACGCCAGTCATGACGGAGGAAGTTGAGGCCTATATTGCGCAGGAGCAGCAGGCTCTTTCGGGCGAGTTTTGCCGTGGCTACGGTTATTGCATGCCTTGTCCGGCCGGCATCATGATTAACCAATGTGCGCGCATGTCGCTGATGTTGCGCCGTGCACCGTCCAAAGCCTGGCTTACGCCGGAGATGCAGACGGAGATGAAGAAAATCGAGAATTGTCTCAATTGCCGTCAGTGCACCACCAAATGTCCTTATGAGTTGAATACGCCAGCGCTTTTAAAGAAAAATTATGAGGATTATCAAAAAGTCCTCGCTGGTGAAATTGAGGTATGATGTGATTACGATTTATCCAGATTTTTATGAGAAGTTTTCCTGTAAGGCTGATTCGTGTCAGCATAGTTGTTGCATGGGGTGGGAAATTGACATTGATGCGCGGACGGCGAAACGCTATCAGACGATGTCGGATGCCTTGGGGGCAGAAATACGGCGCAATATTTTCTGTCACGACGGTATTTGGCAGTTTCGTTTGGATGAGAAAGCGCGCTGCCCGTTTCTTCGAACCGATGGCCTTTGTCAGCTGATACGAAATGCTGGGGATTCCATTCTCTGTGATATTTGTGCGAATCATCCGCGCTTTTTTGTGACGGCAGCGGATTTCGAACTGGCAGGCGTGGGGCTTAGTTGTGAAAAGAGTTGTGAACTTTTGCTGGCTGACTTGTCAACCTTGACGTTTCACGAGGAAAATTCGGACCGGGCCATTGACTTGTCAACATTACTAGGGAACATGGGGATTGAGCTCCCGGCGGAAGAGCTTGTCTATCTGTCCGGGATGACAAAAGACGATGCCGAATTTGTTTTGGACTGCCTCGGAAAAACTGTGCCGATTGATGACGCGTGGACCAGACAATTAGGCGAATTGGCTGCGATGACGGATCAACTGGTGCCGCTTACGGAAAACGAATTGGTGCTCTTTACACGCGTCTATCAGTATATTGTTTATCGGGCGTTGGAGTATCTCGAGACATTTGGCTTGGCAGCGATTCTTTCTTATGCACAGTTGAATGCTGATTTTATTTCTTTGCTTTATCAATTGACCGGTCAGCTGGATGAGTCGGTTCGGCGCTGGTCAGAGCAGATTGAGTACAGCGTCGAGAATGTTCGCTGTTTGATGAAGCTGGTTTAAGGAGATTTTATGATTTCAGTGGAAGTGGTACAGGGGCTGTTGATTCCTTTTGCGGGAACGAGCTTAGGGGCAGCCTGTGTTTATCTCATGCGAAAAGAGCTTCACGCGAAGGTTCAAAAGGGTCTTACTGGTTTTGCGGCAGGCGTTATGGTGGCGGCTTCGATTTGGAGTCTTTTGATTCCGGCTATGGAAGCGTCGGCAGGGATGGGAGCTTTATCGTTTTTGCCGGCGGTAATCGGATTTTGGGTGGGAACGTTGTTCCTCTTGCTCCTCGACCATGCGATTCCTCATTTGCATATGAATGCAGATGCGGCGGAGGGACCTGCTAGTTCTTTGTCCAAGACGACGATGCTGGTGCTGGCAGTGACGCTTCACAATATCCCGGAAGGAATGGCAGTAGGTGTGGTCTTTGCTGGCTGGATGGCCGGGAATGTGGATATTACTATAGCGGGCGCTTTTGTGTTGTCGTTAGGCATTGCTATCCAGAATTTCCCGGAAGGGGCAATTATCTCCATGCCGCTTCGGAGTGCAGGGATGAGCCGTCATAAAGCCTTTGCCGCAGGTGTGCTTTCTGGTGTGGTGGAACCTGTGGGTGGCTTGTTGACGATTCTGGCGACAAGCTATGTGATTCCCGTGATGCCTTATTTGTTGGCTTTTGCGGCAGGAGCTATGCTTTATGTAGTTGTGGAAGAATTGATACCGGAAATGTCTGCGGGCAATCATTCGGATGTGGGGGTTCTTTGTTTTTCCGTAGGATTTACCCTGATGATGGCTTTGGATGTTGCTTTGGGGTAATAGGTGAGGATAGAGGACTGCTGTGGCAGGATTTTCCTTCCTGGCCGCGAATTTTACAAGCAAGAAAAAAGTTGGTCTCAAGGTAGCGTGCAGACGTGTTTTTTTGATAGGAATGAGGTGTGGGAATGGAACAGGAAATGAGAGTGGGGAGGATTGGGCTTGCCGGGGAGACGAATATTAGCCGGGAAAAGGCTGCCGGGACAAGTGCCTTTAAGGAGTTGTTTTCGGATTTGGTGGCGGAAAGGCTGGGTAAGATTCCCGAGACACTCGAAACGATGGAGGCCGTCGATAAAGAACTGAAGGAACTTCGGGCCCAGCGAGAGTTTACGGAAACTGTTAAGCATATTCTCCCTGATGGCAGTATCCGCATATCGGAATATAAGCAGGGCCACTTGGAAGCCTGCTACATTCAAAAGCCGAAACTTCGTGCGGTGGCCGATAGGACGAAGCCTATCCCCAGGGCGGCGGATGGTTCGCTTTTGACCAGTCAGCAGGAAATGAAACTGGAACCGCGCCGTAATATCCTGGAAGAGTGAGTTCGTTTTTTCGCGTTGGCAGGCGTGACTTTTGCGCTCAGATATGCTAGGAGAAGATTTTTATACGGCAACGATAGTAGGGCGAGAAATCGCTACGGTAAGGACATCCATAATCCGGCAGTTTTCGGATTATGGATGTTTTTTTTGAGGAGAAATGCTATTTTATGACAGAAGAATTATTTACCAGGATGCCTCGACCTTTGCAATAGATGAGAAAAACTCCTGAAGCGTTTTTAGCCTCAGGAGTTTTTCTCATCTGATTTTCTTTAGTCGTTAGTTTTCCACTTCAACCAGTTCGATTTTAAAGTTTAATTCTTTGCCAGCCATTTCGTGATTGGCATCGAAGGTAATGGTGGTTTCGGTCTTTTCGGTTACGGTTACGGGAACTGGCTGGCCATAGGCATTTTGCAGGGCAACCTTCTGTCCGACTTCGAGTCCTTCGGCCCCTGGCAATTGCGCGATTTCCATCGTGATGATGTTTTCATCGGATGGCATGCCATAGGCCTCTTCGGGCATCAGATGGATGTCTTTGCTTTCGCCAACGGCCATGTCTTTGACGGCATCGTCAAAACCCTTTATCATCATGCCGGCACCGCAGACAAATTCGAGTGGTTCGCCGCGATCGTAAGAGGAATCGAATTTCGTGCCATCGTTAAGGGTACCTGTGTAGTGAACTTTTACTTTTTTGTTTTCGTTGCTCATAGTTTGTCTCCATTCTTGTGATAGTGATACGGATAGTATAGCATAAAAGGTCTTACGATTTCAGCAGGGCTGCTTTTAATTCCTGGTAGCGGCGCGTGTAGTAGGGGCCATTTTGGGCTTCCCGGTGATCAAAGCCATAGGCGCGGCGGCTGACCGCAAGGATTGGCGGCGCCTGGATGCGTTTGGCAATAGCCATCCCGCAGAAAAGATTCCACCAGCGCTCGAGGTCATCGATGAAGTCTTTCGCTGTGGGAAAATACTGGGCAACAAGGCCTGGCTTACAGCCAAGATTTTCTTCGACCGTGCCAGCGGCATACCATTCGAGGATATCCTGTGGGGCAGCTTTTTCCCAGCGTTCGATAAAGGAACGGAACAGGTAGTCATGGTAGGGGTATTTGAGCGGATCGCCTTTGCCTTCGTCGACATTCTGGGCATTGGAAAGTTCAGCACTTGGTACGATGTCGATGATGCCCTGGGGGACAACCTCGCGGCCATAGATTTCTTCGTTCATATAGTAAGCCAGTTCATAGACTTGATGCTTCCACAGGTCGGCAAGGGCAGCGAGGAAGCCCGATTGGTCGCCGTAAAGTGTCGAATAGCCGACCGTTGTTTCGGCTTTGTTCGCATTGCAGGTAAAGCCACCGCCAAAGGCTGCGGCAGCACCGGCAAGGACTCTGGCGCTGCGGTCGCGGGCCTGGATGTTTTCGGTGACGAAGGACGAAACCAAAAGATTGGTAGTGCTGCCATCTGTCAGATAGGTCATTGGCGTGTGCTCGAGTTGGTCAATCGTATGATCTACGGATTGCTGGATCGGCACAATCATATATTGGCAGCCAAGGTTTTGGGCCAGCTGCTGTGAAAGTCCCTTGGTGGTTTCTGAGTTGAAGACGCTTGGCATGTTGACCAGGAGCAAGTTCTCCGGTCCAATTACCTTGGCATAAAGAGCGGCGGCGACCGCTGAGTCAATACCGCCGGAGATGCCGATAACGACTTTTTTCATGTGAATGTTTTCGAGGAATCGTTTGATGCCATAGTGAAGAGCGCGGTAAATATGGGCAATGTCCTTTTCGTCTGACTTGTCAATGGGGGATGACTGGTCAAGTTTGTCCAAGTCGACAATGGTGAGCTCTTCGGTGTATTCTGGAGCAACCGCAAAGATTTGGCCATGAGCATTATAAGCGGTACTTGACCCGTCAAAGGTGTAGATGGTCTTGCCGTTGTTCTGAAGACCGATGGCATTGACATAGAAAAGCGGTACGCCGGCGTCTTTTGCCTGGGCACCAAAGACGCGGTTGCGTTTGTCATTTTTGCCCAGCGTATAGGGGGAGGCCGATATGTTGACGAAAAAGTCTGGCTTATGGCGGCGGCGAAGCATCTCGATGGGCTCCATCTCATAGTTATCGCTCCAGCCGTCTTCACAAAGCAGACAGCCGACGCGATAGCGCTGGCCGTTGATTTTCAGCGTTACCGGTGAGAGCAATTGGTCTGGGGTGGTGCCGAGCTCGCGGGCCAGTTTCTGAAGGCTGAAGAAGTGGCGCGTGTCGTCAAATTCCCGATAGTTTGGCATCAAGGTCTTGATGACATAAGGATATGGCATGTTATCCGGCTGTACCAATTTGCCATCGCGGGCGGTGAAGAGCGCGTTGTATTTGCGTACGCGTCCGTCGTTGTTCTTTTTTGACCAGTCAACGGCGATGTTGCCAAACATTACCGTTATCCCTGTTGAGGCATTGATAATGTCCTGCCCGAAACTTTCGCAATCTTTCAGGAAGGAGGACTGCTCCCAGGTATCTCCTAGCAGATAACCGGGAACGGCCATCTCGGGAAAGATGATGAGGTCGACGTTTTGTTCTTTCGCTGCGGCTATCATCGACAAGATTTTGGCCGTGTTTTGGTCCGGATGGCCAGGGATAACTTCCATCTGACCCATAGCAATTTTTAACAAGGGATAAACACTCCTTAAAATTATTACACAAACATGTATATATTCGCGTAATGTATAATAAAATGTAATTTTTAAAGAAAAACGTGTTTTCTTGAATGACAATCTTATATTTTCTATAGGATTCGCCTTTAATATATGATATAATAAACTTCGAATACAGTCTAGAACTATATTTATGACGCAAAAGATAACAAAAGTCCGAGGTAAAATGGTTTGCTATCGAAATAGAAGCAAGTGGAAAAGAAAGAGGCGGTTGATTTGAAGTATAGCAGTACGAGAGGCAATGGGGTAAAACTTGATTCTGCGCAGGCGATTATCCAGGGCCTCGCTACTGATGGTGGTTTGTTTGTACCGGATAGCTTGCCAAAGGTTGACGCGTCCTTTGTTGCCGCTCTGCAAGATCTTTCTTACGAAGAGCGGGCGGCAAAAGTTCTCGGTTTGTTTTTGACCGATTATACGGAGGAAGAAGTTAAGGGGTGCGTGACGCGTGCTTATGGCAATGGCAAATTTGATGCCGCTATGCGAGCCCCGGTGAAAATATTTGACGATATGGGTGTGCTCGAACTCTGGCACGGTCCTACTAGTGCCTTCAAGGACATGGCCTTGCAGTTGCTCCCACAGCTCATGAGTACGGCCCTTAAAAAGACGGGGGAAACGGATGAGGTCTTGATTCTCGTGGCTACGTCTGGCGATACGGGGAAGGCTGCGCTTGAAGGGTTTCGGGATGTCGATCAGATTAAGATTATGGTCTTCTACCCAGAAGGCGGCGTCAGCCGTATCCAACAGTTGCAGATGCTCACGCAGGAGGGCCGCAATGTCAATGTAACGGCAGTCCGCGGCAATTTTGATGATGCGCAGAGTGGTGTCAAGGAAATCTTTAGCGACAAGTCCTTTGCCAAGGAGTTGGAGACTAAGGGGGTTAAGCTTTCTTCGGCAAATTCCATCAACTGGGGGCGTTTGGTACCACAGATTGTCTATTATTTCAGTGCGTATGCAGATTTGGTGAAAGCTGGCAAGATCGAAGCCGGTGAGGCGATAAACTTCACGGTGCCGACTGGCAATTTTGGCGATATCCTGGCAGGATTCTATGCAAAATGCATGGGGCTTCCTGTTCATAAGTTGATTTGTGCCTCTAACGCGAATAACGTGTTGACAGATTTCTTGCGTACGGGAGTCTACGACCGCAATCGCGATTTCTATAAGACCATTACCCCATCGATGGATATTTTGATTTCCAGCAATCTCGAGCGCCTCCTGTTCCATCTGACGGAAGACACCGGAAAGGTTGCTGGCTGGATGAAGGATCTAGCCGTGTCCGGCCGTTATGAGGTCGGTGGAGAGCTGTTGCAGAAAATCCAACAGACCTTCTGGGCGGATTGGACGGGAGATGACGATACGAAAGAATTAATTGGCCGTGTCTATGCCGATAAACACTATGTGCCGGATACGCATACGGCAGTTGCTTGGAAAGTGGCCGAAAACTACCAACAGGTAACAAAAGACCGTCATTACATGGTCATTGCATCGACGGCAAGCCCGTATAAATTCAATGGCAGCGTTTTGGAAGCTCTTCAGGTTGAGACGACAGGGCTTGATGAGTTTGCAATGCTCGATAAATTGCAAGAACTCAATGACGACCCAACACCGCAGGGACTGGCATCGTTGCGCAAGAAGCCTTTGCTGCACAAGGATGTCTGTGCGGTAATGGCGATGAAACAGGCTGTCCTTGATTTTGCTGCAAGATAATCAAAAATAGCCGAAATCGGTAGTAAAACGCCAAAAATTTACGGAAAATCGATTTTTTATAAAACACAACGGAAACAATAAATGTTTTTGTTGTGTTTTATTTTATTCTTTAGTTTTGACAAATAATTGTGATAAATAAAAATTTAAAGCTTTTGGTAAATAAATAGTTGACATTTATGGAAAAATAAGCTAATATAATACTCGTGACAGGGCATATGAAAAATTATGACAAAGTCACTCAATTATTTAAACAATTTATGAAAGAGGTTGAATGTAAAATGGCAAACATCGATCTTAGTCAGTATGGAATCACGGGCGCAACGGAAATCATCCACAATCCGTCTTACAAAACCTTGTTCGCAGAAGAAACGAAGGCTGGTCTCGAAGGCTTTGAGGTTGGTCAGGTCTCCGAACTCGGTGCAGTAAATGTTAAGACGGGTATCTTCACGGGCCGTTCGCCTAAAGATAAATATATCGTTGATGATGCTACGGCACATGACACGGTATGGTGGGATTCGGAAGAATACCACAACGACAACCATCGTCTGTCCGAAGAGAATTGGGACGTTCTCAAAGACATCGCGAAGAAAGAGCTCTCCAACAAGAAACTCTATGTTGTTGATGCTTTCTGCGGTGCTAACAAAGATACGCGCATGGCAGTACGTTTCATCGTGGAAGTTGCATGGCAGGCACATTTCGTTACGAACATGTTCGTAAAACCGACGGCTGAGGAACTTGAGAACTTCAAACCGGATTTTGTCGTTTACAACGCTTCCAAAGCAAAAGTTGAAAACTACAAGGAACTGGGGCTCCATTCGGAAACGGCTGTTGCGTTCAACCTCACGAAACGTGAGCAGGTTATCATCAACACTTGGTACGGCGGTGAGATGAAGAAAGGTATGTTCTCCATGATGAACTACTTCCTCCCGCTCAAAGGTATTGCTGCTATGCACTGCTCCGCTAACACGGATAAGCAGGGTCAGAACACGGCAATCTTCTTCGGCCTTTCCGGCACGGGTAAAACGACGCTGTCCACGGACCCGAAACGTCTCCTCATTGGTGATGATGAGCACGGCTGGGATGATGAAGGTATCTTCAACTTCGAGGGTGGCTGCTATGCAAAAGTCATCAACCTTGATATGGAGTCTGAGCCGGACATCTATGGTGCTATCAAACGCAACGCTCTGCTTGAGAACGTAACGCTTGACGAGAAAGGCAACATTGATTTTGCCGATAAGACGATCACGGAGAATACGCGTGTATCTTACCCAATCGATCACATCAAGAGCACGGTTAAAGGCTTTGTCAATGACCGCAGTGCTGCTCCGGCTGCTAAGAGCGTTATCTTCCTTTCTGCTGATGCATTCGGCGTACTGCCGCCGGTTTCCATCCTGACTCCGGAGCAGACGAAGTACTACTTCCTGTCCGGCTTCACGGCGAAATTGGCTGGTACGGAGCGTGGTATCACGGAGCCGACGCCGACGTTCTCCGCTTGCTTCGGTCAGGCATTCCTCGAACTCCATCCGACGAAATATGCAGAAGAGCTCGTCAAGAAGATGGAAGCTAACGGCACGAAAGCTTATCTCGTTAACACGGGTTGGAATGGTTCTGGCAAACGTATCTCCATCAAAGATACGCGTGGTATCATCGATGCTATCCATAGCGGCGCTATCAAGAAAGCACCGACCAAGAAAATCCCGATGTTCAATTTGGAAGTTCCGACGGAACTCGAGGGCGTAGATACGAATATCCTCGACCCGAAAGATACCTATAAAGATGCTGCTGAGTGGGAAGCAAAAGCTAAAGATCTCGCTGAGCGCTTCATCAAGAACTTCAAGAAATATGAGACGAATGAAGCTGGCAAGGCCCTCGTCGCTGCTGGCCCGCAGCTTTGATTCACTCTCTTACACACATCTTCACCTACGAAAAAAGGAGTCATGTTTTGACTCCTTTTTTTATTTTTCTCATCGAATTGCAACAATAGTATGTTATAGTAATAGTTATATAAGTTCGAAGGAGATGATTGTTTGAAGTTAGCGAGGATAGTGCTGGGAGGAATCCTGATACTGGCGGCCAATGTTTTTTTGCTTGGCAGTGTGGAGGCTGCTAAGGGGAAATTGGTCTTTATTCCTCATGATACGCGGCCCATATCTTGCGATGAGACTGCTGATGTGGCGCGTGCAGCTGGCTACGAGGTCATTGTTCCGCCGAGAAATCTTTTGAGCGATGGCGTGGATAAACCAGGAAATCCGGAAAAACTATGGGAATGGGCCGAGCAGAATGTAAAAAATGCCGATGGCGCGATGTTTTCTTCGGATTCCATGATATACGGCGGTCTGGTACCATCGAGAAATCATGAATTGTCTGAACAGGATTTAGCCAATCGGGTGAAGCGGTTTGAAAAGATACGCCAGGAGAATCCTAAGCTGAATTTGTACGTTTTTAGTTCGGTTATGCGTACGCCGCGCAGCGGCCTTTACTCGGGCAATGCAGAACCTGCCTATTATCAGCATTATGGTGCGGATATTTTTCAAGCAACGGCTTATGCGGATAAGGAAGAGATGCAGGGGTTAGAGCCAATCGAGAAGAAGGCCATGATGCTTCATGAGCAGGCGGTGCCGGCAAAAGTATGGAAGGATTGGCGCACAAGACGCGAAAAGAACGTAAAGGTGAATGAACAACTGATTGACCTCACGCGCAAGGGGATTATCAGTTATCTGGTCGTTGGCAAAGACGACAATGCGCATTTTTCGCAGACTCATTGCGAAGGGCGAAAGTTGGAACAATACGGGAAGGACATTCCACGGACAAGATTCCAGGTGTTGGCAGGTATCGATGAATTTGGAGCATTGCTTTTAAGCCGGGCCATTAACGACTTGGAAAAAGAGATTCCCTTTATTTATGTTCAATATAATGAAGGAAAAGGCGGAGCGACGATTCCTGGATATTCCGATACGCCTATCGATGAAACGATTCGCGATTCGGTTCGTACAGCCGGCGGAATGGTGGTGAATAGTCCCAAGCGTGCGGATTTTATTCTGCTCGTAAATACCAATGCGGATGGACGGACTGGTGAGGCAAATCAGATTACTGCTGTTGGCAATGGTATTGCTAACGATGGCCGGGATCGCGGAACGACGAAACGGTTTGTTCAGCTGATTCAGAAAAATCTCCGTTACGGTACGGCTGTTGGTGTAGCCGATATTGCCTTTGCGAACGGTGCAGATAATGCGTTGATGCAGGCTCTTTATAGAGGAAATTTACTCTATAAGATTCGTGCCTATGGCGGCTGGAATACGCCGACCAACACGACGGGGTTTGTTATTGCCACGGGTTTGCTTTCGGGACGTATGACCGATGAAGCCGCTGATAGTTTGTTGACGCGGCGCTATGTCGAGGACTGGGGATATCAGTCGGTAGTCCGCACGCAGATGGCTAAGAGTATTGCCGGCTTCCGTCGTTGGGATGTTTACAGCAATATGGGGGATATGGAACCGGGAATTGTCAGCCGGATCAATGTTTTGATGCGGGATTTTGCCATCAAATATTTGCCTCCTTATGAAGGACTTGATACTATGGAGGTAACACTTCCTTGGCATCGTATGTTTGAAGCGGATTTTAAATACTGAATGGATAACGGCAAAAAAGATGTATCAAAAGGCAAGAGCGTTTTGATACATCCTTTTTTCTTTTTATGAGAGTGCCTTTCGAATGGCAGCAGCTACGCCATTATGTAGATTATCTTTCGTGATATGGGCAGCCGCTTGCTTGAGTTCGGCAACACTGTTTTCCATGGCTGTAGCATGAGAGGGGAAAGCCTCAAACATGGAAAGGTCGTTGGTGCCATCGCCAAGTACGAGCACTTCGTCTTCGGCAATGCCGAGCTTTTTGGTTAGGACTTTTAAGGTGTTGCCCTTGGTGGCAGCAGCGTCGTTGATTTCGATATTGGTACGGAAGCTGGCGGAGATAGCAAGATGAGGAATCTCGGCCTCCAATCGTTCGGCAAGTGCGGCCAACTTGCCCGGAGCGCGGCTGAAGGTGATAAACTTGGCAATGTTTACATCGCTTTGCCAGAATTCGTCAAAATCTTTTATGTATTGCAGTTTTTTAAAGTGCGGATTTTTTAGCGACCAGAGGAAGTTTTTTAAGAAATTGGTGCCTGGCCGAACTTCACGCATGCGGTCTAAAAGACCGCGATAGGTTTTTAGGCGGGAGTTGGCACTGAAATGACCGCGGTCGGTGTAGATTTCCAGGTTGAAACGCTGGAACATAGCGATGATTTCGTATATCCTTTGACTGCGTTGGTGGTCGATATAGGCGGCGTGAAGCAGCGTGTGGTCAGGGGTGTGGAGTTCGGCCCCGTTCATCGTTAAATAGTAGGGGGAAAGACCGTAACTTTCAATGAAGGCTTGGACATCTGCCATGATGCGGCCGGTGGCTATGACAAATTTTATTCCCTGTTGTTGGGCTGCGCGGATAGCGGCGATGTTTTCGGGTGATATTTGATGGTTGCCGTCAAGCAAAGTCCCATCCATATCGGTAGCAATTAATCGTATCATTTGAATCCTCCTGTCGTTTTTATTATAAAGATAGGGAGCATGGATAGCAAGGTATTGTACAGGTTTTGCCATTGTGGGAAAGGAGCGTTTTTGGTAGAATGAAAGAGTACAAACGAATGTTTTAGGTGATAACATTGAAACTGACAGATTCCATTCAATATGTGAAAGGCGTTGGGCCGAAGAAGAAGGCCGAACTCAATCGTCTGGGGATTCGCACGGTTTATGATTTACTGACTTGGTTTCCGCGGACTTATGAGGATCAAAGTGTCCTCACGAAAATTGGAGCGTTAAAGCCAGGAGAACGTGAGACGGTGTCTGGTGTCATTATGAATGTGACGGAGCGGCAGGGAGGCCGCCGTGGCATGACGATTCTTACGGCACTTATTGGCGACGGTACAGGTTTTTTGCAGGTGACCTGGTTTAATCAGAAGTTCCTCAAGAAAAAACTGGTAACTGGCAAGCGTGTCTTTGTGACCGGTAAGGCAGAATATGCCTATGGGGGGCGTGGGCAGTTCGCTATGAGCCAGTTATCGGGATTTCAGATTTTAGATGACGAGGAAAGTCCCGAGACGATGTGTGGGATTTTACCGGTATATCCTGCGACAGAAAAATTACCACAAAAGTTTTTCCGTAAGATCATAGCGGGGCTTTGGCAGGAGGCGTTTGAACTGCCGGAAGTGATTCCAGAGGGAATCCAGGAGCGTTTTCATTTACTGGCGCGTCGGGAGGCATTTTATAAGATTCATTTTCCTAAGGATTTTTCGGAATTGCAGGCGGCGCGCAATCGGTTGGCCTTTGAAGAGCTCTATTTGATTCAGTGTGGACTTATGGTTCTCAAGAAGCAATCCCGGGAAAAGAAAAAGGGAATCCGCCATTTGCTAAACAGCGAATTGGTTCGAAAACTTAGGGAAAGTCTGCCCTTTACCCTTACGGAGGACCAAACAAAGGTGTGGCAGGAAATATGCCGCGATATGGAAAGTCCTGTTCCCATGCGGCGCTTGGTACAGGGGGATGTCGGTTCTGGTAAAACCGTAGTGGCCATGCTGTCTTTGGTCAAGACCGTGGAAAATGGATATCAAGGGGCATTGATGGCACCAACGGAAATTTTGGCTAGCCAGCATTATGAAGGCTTTTGCCGCCAGTTAGAACCACTGGGTGTACGCATCGGGTTCCTTTCGGGAAGGCTCACTAAGAAAAAGCGGGAAGAGATGTATGCGAAGATTGAAAATCATGAGCTCGATATTGTCATCGGAACCCATGCTCTTATTCAGGAAGGCGTTCATTTTGCGAAACTCGGTTTGGTGGTGACGGATGAGCAGCATCGGTTTGGTATTGCTCAGCGGGCAGAACTAGAGAAAAAAGGCAGTCTTATGCCCGATGTGTTGGTTATGACGGCGACACCAATCCCTCGGACCATGACGCTTACGGTTTATGGCGATTTGGATGTATCCCTTATCAAACAATTGCCACCAGGACGGCAGCCCATCCGCACTTTTGTGCGCCGCCCGGACCGCCGGGAACTCATATATCAATATGTATTGTCGCAGCTTCAAGCGGGACGGCAGGCGTATGTGGTTTGTCCGCTTATCGAGATGAACGAGGAAAGCCCGCTGCCGTCAGCTGAGGAAATCTATGATGAATTGCGGTATGGTATTTTTCGCAACGTGCCAGTTGGTCTGGTCCATGGCCGGATGAAACCGGCGGAAAAAGAGCAGGTCATGCAGGATTTTTATGAGGACAAGATAAAACTGTTGGTGTCGACAACGGTTATTGAAGTTGGGGTCAATGTACCGAATGCCAGTATTATGGTCGTCGAGAATGCAGAGCGATTTGGGTTAGCGCAGCTGCATCAGCTGCGCGGGCGCATTGGCCGTGGAAAATATCAGTCCTTCTGCATCTTGGTCTCGGAGATGAAAACCGAAAATGCCAAGGAGCGTTTAGGAATCATGGCGGAAACCACCGATGGCTTTAAACTGGCAGAGGAAGATTTGAAGCTTCGTGGCCCGGGACAGTTTTTTGGCTCGATGCAGCATGGGCTGCCAGATTTAAAGATTGCCGATGTCTTAAAGGATATGGATATTTTACTGGCGGCTCGCAGAGCGGCCATGGAGACGATGGAAAATCAGGAAGATGTCCGCTTTGTTTTGCCGATTTTGGCGTTGCAGTACCAACAGCAATTCCTTAATATTACCGATACATAATACATTTTTGTTAGGAAATCCGTCTTTTTGTCGCGAACATCTTGACATAATTGGCGGACATGATATACAATATACACATCTTTTGTGCGTAAAAATTTCTAGGAGGCGCATAGCTTGACTACAGTATTCGTTAATGGTGCCTGTGGACGTATGGGACAGGCGGTTCTCAAAGCAGTTCAGGAAGATAAAGACTTGACGCTGGTGGGGGCATGTGACATTCATGGTGGTGCCGATACGGGAACCCTCGTTGGTTTGCCGGCTAGTGGTGTGTTGGTGGAAACCGACCTTGCTGCTGCTTTGGAACGTCTTCAGCCGGAGGTCATGATTGATTTTACCCGTCCGGATGTCGTTTATGATAATGTCATGACGGCACTTCGTCATAAGGTATCGCCGGTAGTCGGTACCACGGGGCTTTCGGAGGAGCAGAAAGGCGAAATCCGCAAGGCGGCGGAAGAAAATAACACTCCGGCATTTATTGCACCGAATTTTGCAATTGGCGCTGTTTTGCTGATGGTTCTTTCCAAACAGGCGGCAAAATACATGCCGGATGTAGAGATTATTGAACTCCATCATGACAACAAGCTCGATGCTCCATCGGGAACTGCCATCCAGACGGCGGCAATGATTGCCGAAGTCCGGGCAGAGCACAAGCAGGGGCATCCTGAAGAGAAGGAAAAACTCAGCGGGGCGCGTGGCGCTGACTATGAAGGCATGCATATCCATAGCGTTCGTCTGCCGGGGTATGTGGCTCATCAGGAAGTTATTTTTGGTGGACTGGGGCAGACGCTTACCATTCGGCATGATTCGTTGAATCGTGAATCCTTCATGCCGGGCGTTTGCCTGGCTGCGAAGAAAGTTCGTGGGTTAAGCGGTCTTACGATTGGCTTGGATCAGCTGCTTGAATTCTAATTTGTAGGAATAAACATCGAAAGGAAGAATTTATATGAAAAAATATAATGTTGCCATTCTGGGTGCTACGGGTGCCGTTGGCCAGGAATTCCTCAATCTCATCGAAGAGCGTAACTTCCCGTTTGCAGATCTTAAAATGCTGGCGTCGAAGCGCAGTGCTGGTAAGAAAATCCAGTTCATGGGGAAAGAGTATACGGTTGAGGAGACAACGGAAAATTCTTTCGAAGGTGTTGATATCGCTTTGTTTGCTGGTGGCGGTGCCAGCAAGGTTTTTGCGAAACCGGCAGTAGATGCAGGTGCAGTAGTTATCGATAATTCCAGTGCCTTTCGCATGGATCCGGAAGTTCCCTTGGTCGTTCCGGAAGTCAATCCGGAGGCAATTGCCAAACATAAGGGGATTATTGCCAACCCGAACTGCTCGACAATCATCATGCTGATGGCACTCAAACCGCTTTATGATGTTTCGAAAATCAAACGCGTTGTTGTTTCTACCTATCAGGCTGTGTCTGGCGGTGGTAAAGAAGCTATGGCAGAGTTGGAGCAGCAGGTGGATGATATCGTGAACGGCCGCGAGGTAACGGCGAATATCCTGCCGGGAGCAGCGCTTAAAAAGCATTATCAGATTGCGTTTAACCTCATCCCGCAGATCGATGTATTCCAGGATAACCTCTACACGAAAGAGGAAATGAAGATGGTCAACGAGACCAAGAAAATTCTCGATGACCCGGACATTCGCGTTACGGCAACGACGATTCGTGTACCGGTATATCGCAGCCATGCGGAGTCGGTCAACATTGAGTTCGAGGAGGAAGTCAGCGTCGAAGCTGCCCGCAAGGCAATCAATGCTTTCCCAGGAGCTGTGGTGAATGATAATCCGGATGAGCAGGAATATCCAATGCCGCTTTTCACGTCAGGGAAGGATGACGTCGAGGTAGGACGTATCCGCAAGGACTATTCCTGTGAGAATGCCTTGAATCTTTGGTGCTGTGGCGATCAGATTCGTAAGGGGGCAGCCCTCAATGCGCTGCAGATTGCTGAATACATGATTGCACATGATATGATTAAAAAATAAGCTTTCCATAATTGCAGAGCAAATACCGTTTGTCGACGATAGGACAAACGGTATTTTTTTGAATATGATATACTGTGATATGGCAAAGGAAAGAGGTTGATAGATTTGAAAGAAGAGCAGTACATCAAAGGGCTTTATGAGGAAGCCCTCAATCAGGCGGTGGATTATTCGTTTGATGAGGAACAGCAGGAAGTGGCGGCAATCCATCGTTATTATGCGGAACGGATTGGCAGTATTCTTGATATCCCAGAGGCGGAAACCGAGGCGTATATCAAGAAATTAGCGCAAAAAAATGACAAGTCAAAAATTGACTTGTCAAATAAGCCGGAAACGCGGTTGCGTTTAGAAGTCGATCGCATTATTGATGGGGCAGTAGTTTTTTCTGAAGATGAATACCAGCGCTTGCTGGAAAAATTAGCAGAATTTCATGAGCTGATGGATTCTCCTATGTATGATGTTCTGCAGCAGACAGCTTGGCAGATCCTGCAGGCCCTACATCCACAGCTCGATATGTATGAGTTAGAAGGTCTTTTGATGGAAGACCTTCAGCGGGCTATGGGGTTACAGCAAAACGACATATTGTTGTGACCCTATTTCTTGGTCGATGCTATCCAATGAATGCGGGGACGCCGGTTTTTTTTCTTTGCGTCGTCTTCCTGCATTTTTTTATCGTTGGCGCGGTCGTTGCATTCTTTGATAGCCTTGTTTAGTCGGCCGATACATTTGGAACAATAAACGCCCCGGTTGATTGGCTTGCCGCAGCGGCTGCAGGGGTAGAGGTACTTGATGCCGTCGGTATAAAACTGTCCGCGCTGTACCATTTGGGTTACGAGCTTTACGTCCGTTCCGGTTTCATCGCAAATCTCTTTGACGGTGGAGTGAGGATATTTACGGACGTATTCAATGACACGCTTTTCCGTCTCACGTGTTTCTTCGTAGCACTTCGAACATGACCCTAGGCCGGTATCCATAAACAAGCGGCCGCATAGTGGGCAGTTATGCAAATGTGGTTTTCTGGTTTTATTCATGATAGAGACACCGTCCTTCCCTGGCATCCTTGCGGATAGAAAATCTTATTTACTCTATTATATCATGAATTTTTAGAATATGATATAAATAAAATCATTTTACTGGAGTTTATGGTCCTGTTTCAGAAAAATTTTAGGAAAATATGGCAAGAGTATGATACAATAGTAAATGCGAAAACATATTCGGGAGGTATTCAGATATGGTAAGCGAAGAAACTATGATGTTTAAATTCGGCAATGAAGAGAACAAAGCCGAGACGATTATCCGCAATGTGTGCAAGGCAATGGAGGAGAAGGGCTATAACCCCATCAACCAGCTCGTTGGCTATCTGCTTTCCGGTGATCCGGCTTATGTAACGAGCCATAATGATGCCCGCAGCCAGATTCGCAAGCTGGAACGCGATGAGTTGTTGGAAGAGTTAGTACGTGCTTATTTGGAGAAGAAAGATAAATGAAACGATATATGTCGCTAGATATTGGTGACCGGACAATTGGTATTGCTGTCAGCGATTTGCTGGGCCTTACGGCGCAAGGTGTCGAGACAATCCGCCGCCGCAAAGAGGAAGATGACTTGAAGCGGTTAGGCGAACTGATGGAAGAGTATGAGACGAAGGCTCTCGTTTCGGGACTGCCCAAGAATATGGATGGCTCGGAAGGCGATCGCTGCAGCATTGTGAAGGAATTTATGGCAAAGGTACAGGAGGTCTATCCTGAGGTGGAGGTTACCTTTTGGGATGAGCGCCTTTCTACGGTGGCGGCTTCCCGTTCCTTGATTGAGGCCGATGTTTCCCGCAAAAAGCGCAAGAAGGTCATTGATAAGATGGCGGCAGTTTTTATCCTGCAGGGATATCTTGACAGCATCCGCTAAGAGGGACTAGTGCTTGACAAGATTTCTTGTAATAGGCTAAAATGCTAAGAGATAATTTTATTTAGGGAGGTAATTCCTATGGCAGATAAAGAGATGAACGAAGAAAACATGGTTGTTGTCATGACGGACGATCAGGGCAATGAATATTACTACGAGGAAGAGATGATTATTCCGGTAGGCGACGAAAAGTACGCACTGCTCATCGGCTTGCACAATGAAGACGACGAGCATGAGCATAGCTGTGGCTGTGGTTGCGGCTGTGACGATGAAGATGTTCTGATTGCCAAAATCGTTGTCGGTGAAGACGGCGAGGAAGAATATATTGAGCCGACGGACGAAGAGTTCGAAGCGGTTCAAAAGGCCTATGACGCTTTGTGTGACGAAGCTGAGCAGGACTAATCCTGTTAAGGGGCTGCCATCCGGTCGGGTATGGCAGCTTTTTCGTATTTTATGAGGAATGGGGAGATTACTGTGTGGGATAAGTTCAAGGGCCGGCAGGAGAGCGTGCAAAAGTGGTTGTCGGACCATGAAGACAACTGGGAATGGCTGACGGATAAGTTGGCGGCAGTAAGTGATGCGATGACTTGGAAGCGTTGGACAGCAGTGGCGATTCTCGTGCTGTTGGTTTTCGTGGGAGTTTGTACGGCCGTCTTTCGTGGCAATTCTACGCAGCGAGCGTCGATTTCGACGGATCAGCCGATTTATGTTTCCGTAAAACCGGGAATGAGTGCCAGTGATATTGGGGATGAACTGGTAAAACATGGGGTTCTTGAAAATAAGTTTTCGTTTTGGTGGAAGGTAAAGACCAGTGACGCAGCCAGCCAGTTTAAGTCTGGCGTATATGCCATGAAGGCGAATATGTCTGCCGATGAGGTGCTTCGCAAGCTGGTCTCGGGGGATACTACCGTCGTGAAATTTACGATTCCGGAAGGATTTGGCGTCAAAGAAATCGCCAAGCGTTTGGCCGATGAGGGACTCGTGGATGAACAGGAATTTTTAGCGAAGGCAAAAAAATATGCGCCGTATGACTATATTGAGCGCAAAGAGGATATTCGCTATGCCTGCGAAGGTTTTTTATTTCCCGATACGTATGAGCTTCACGAGGAAGCTACGCCGGAATCCATCATGAAGATGATGGCTGAGGATTTTGATACGCGGTTGACGCCAGAGCTTCGTGCCCGCGCGCGGGAGATGAATCTTTCGATTTTTGACCTCATCACGTTGGCATCGTTGGTGGAAAAAGAGGCGCTGTATGCAGAGGATCGGCCGATTATTGCGCAGGTGTTTTTCAAACGGTTAAAGATAGGCATGCCGCTGCAGTCGGATACGACTTTGCAGTATTTGCTCGATGCGCCTAAAGAGGATGTATCGATTAACGACACGAAAATCGAATCGCCGTATAATACCTATCAGCATCGCGGCCTGCCGCCAGGGCCGATTGCCAGTCCGGGGATGGCGGCTATCAAAGCCGTGCTCTATCCGGCGGATACCGACTATTTGTATTTTGTAGCAGATCGCAAGGGGCATAATCACTATTCGACGAATTATGCCGATCATCAGGTTATCGTCAATCAAGTGCGTTGAGCGATGCAAAGGCAGGAGTAAGTTTTGGAAGATATGGAATTGCTGTTCCAGGAAATGGAACAATATGCCGCAGAAAATCATGTGCCGATTATCAACGAACGAGGGCGTAAAGCTTTTTTGCAAGTGGTACAGGAAAAGAAGCCACATCGGGTACTGGAGATCGGTATGGCGATTGGTTATTCTACGCTGCAGATTGCAGCCAATAGTGCCGACGATGTAAAAATCACAACGATGGAACTCAGTGAAGAGCGGGTGAAAACAGCCCGCTCTTATATTGCCCGTTCCAACTATGCGGATCGTATCCGCATCCTTAGCGGCGATGCTGGGGAACTGTTGACGAGCGAAGCCGCAAAGGATGCGCCGTTCGATTTCGTTTTTATTGATGCGGCAAAGGGACAGTATGTGGATTATTTTCGTAAAGTTGAACCGCTGCTTTCGGATTCGGCAGTTATCTTAGCCGATAACGTCTTGTTCCGAGGCTATGTGTTGTCGGAGGAGAAACCGCCACGACGTTTCAAAACCATTGTGAAGCGTTTGCGTGAATATCTTGAGCTGGTGACGAAAACGCCGGGATATTCTACGGAGATTTTGGAAAATGGCGATGGACTGGCGGTTACGCGACGGGAAAAATGAGTTTTTAGTTTTGGGAGGAATCCTATTATGATAAAGAAGCCTGAGCTACTAGCGCCGGCGGGAAATCTTGAAAAAATGAAGATGGCAATCCTTTTTGGTGCGGATGCTGTCTATTTAGGCGGTAAGGCCTTTGGCCTTCGCGCCTTAGGCGGCAACTTTAGCCGCGAAGAATTGAAAGAAGCAGTAGCATTCGCGCACGAACGGAATCGCAAGGTCTATGTTACGGTAAACATTTTTCCGCATAATGGAGATCTGGTCGGTTTGCCGGATTATCTAAAATATCTTGCGCAAATTAAAGTCGATGCGCTGCTGGTGGCTGATCTCGGAGTTTTCATGATGTGCCGGGAACTCATTCCGGAGATGGAGCTTCATATCAGCACGCAGGCCAACAATACCAATTGGGCGACGGTTAATGCCTGGAAGAAGTTGGGAGCAAAGCGCGTGGTGCTGGCCCGTGAAATGTCGCTGGCAGAAGTGCGCGAAATTCGGGAAAAGTGCGAAGTGGATTTGGAAATGTTTATGCATGGTGCTATGTGTATTTCGTATTCCGGGCGCTGTCTGTTGTCGAATTATTTTACGGGGCGCGATTCCAATCGTGGCAGTTGTGCACAATCCTGCCGCTGGAAATACGCGCTGGTGGAGGAAACTCGCCCCGGACAGTATTTTCCGATTGAGGAAGATGACCGTGGCACGTATATCATGAACTCGAAAGATATGTGTTTGATGCCCCATATTCGCGATGTAATCGAAAGCGGAGTCGACAGCCTGAAAATAGAGGGCCGGATGAAAAGTGTCCATTATGCGGCAAGCGTAGTCAAAGCGTACCGGTTGGCAATTGATGCCTACTTTGAGGACCCGGAACATTTTTCGGTCAAACAGGAGTGGCTGGATGAACTGGAGAAGGTTTCGCATCGGAAATATACGACGGGATTTTATTATCATCAGCCGACAGCAGAAGATCAGATTTATAGCAAGACCTCTTATGATCAGACGTCGGATTTTGTTGGATTGGTTCGTTCGTATGATGAAGCGACGGGGTGGGCTGTGGTAGAGCAACGCAATAACATGAAGTTAGGACAGGAAATCGAGGTATTCCAGCCCACGGGACCGCTTTATCGTCAGAAAATCTCTGCGATGAAGAATGAAGCCGGCGAAGATATTGACGTAGCACCGCATCCACAAATGATCCTTCGCATGAAGATGGAGCAGCCCGTAGAACCCTATACGATTTTGCGGCGAGATGTAACAAATGTAGGGCAATGATTCGTATTTTGGAATTTTTGTTGTAAAGTTGAATAAATTTATGATATGATGAAGTAGATGTTGTTTATACTATGAAAAAATTGGAAAGTGGTGTTGATTTTGGCTATTCGTTATTTTGGTACCGCTGCCGGCCGCGTTCAGGGCGTCGGCTTTCGTATGTTTGTTCAACAGCATGCTATGGATCTTCATGTTACCGGTTGGATAAGAAACATGGAGGATGGAACTGTTCAGATGGAGCTTCAAGGGGAACCTGAGGCAATCGACAAATTGGAAGGTTTCATTCGAGAGGGCAATTACTTCATCAAAGTGGAAAGCTTCAGCCTCGAAGAACGGCCGGTTGTCGACGGTGAGAAGCGTTTTGATGTCCGCTACTAAAACGGACGGGAGGAAATCAGATGGCAAAAGTCCTTGTGCTCAATGGACCTAACCTCAACCTGTTGGGAACCCGTGAGCCGGAAATCTATGGTAGCACAACGCTCAAGGATATCGAACGGATGATGACAGCGCGTGCGCAGGAAGCTGGCCTGGCGATTGACTTTTATCAGTCAAACCATGAAGGCTGTCTTGTCGATAAGGTGCAGGAAGCCAATCATCATTACGATTATATTATTTTTAATGCGGCTGCTTTTACGCATTACAGCATTGCGCTTCGTGATGCAATTGCCGCGATTGATGTTCCGCTTATCGAGGTTCATATATCCAATATCCATCAACGCGAAGAATTTCGCCATAAGTCCGTGCTGGCACCAGTTGCCATGGGACAGATATGCGGGTTGGGGATTGAGAGTTATATGGCAGCGCTCGAGGCCATTATTTACAAACTGAAAAAGTAATACCTTAGCCTTTCTCTAAGGAGGAGGGCTACTTTTATTGTTAGGAGTTGACCATTTATGAAAGAGAGTCGTTTGCAGGCAATCCGTGCCCTTATGGAAGAGAATGGATTAGACGCGATCATAGTAACAAAGTATGTGAATTTGCATTACTTTAGCGGTTTTCGTGGCGATGATACCACGTTGGTTATCAGCCGGGATATGGCGATGCTTATTACGGATAATCGGTATACGGAGCAGGCAAGCCAGCAAGCGCCGCTGTTTGAGATTGTGGAACAGAAAGACGGTCTGTGGAAAAAAACAGCGGAATGTGTGAAAAAAGTTGGTGCAAAGAAAGCTGGTTTTGAGGGCAATGCGATGGTTTATGCCGACTTTGTGACATTGACGAAGCTCCTCGATGGTGTGGAGTTCACTACGGCGGTTGAGCTCGATGCCCTTCGTCAAGTAAAAGATGCAGAGGAAATCAATCATATCCGTAAGGCCTGTGAAATTGCCGACATAGGATTTCAGGATATTTTGACTTATGTGCGGCCGGGGATGACCGAGGTACAGGTAGCCGCTCATCTAGAAAATTGCATGCGTGAAAATGGCTCGGAGGGGCCGTCGTTTACAACGATTATGGCGTCAGGGATTCGTGGCGTCCTGCCCCATGGTATTGCAACGGAGAAAGTCATCGAAGAAGGGGAGTTTTTAACGATGGACTACGGTGCTATTTACGCGGGGTACGACTCGGATATTACTCGTACGATATGTGTCGGTCATGCCGACGAAAAACAGCGCCGTATTTATCACGCCGTACTCGAATCCCAAAAGTTGGCATTGGATTTGATTAAGCCAGGCGTTTCCGGTAAAGCGGTTCATGTTGCCGTACAAGATAATCTTGAAAAGTATGGGCTGAAACAGTATTTTGGTCATGGCCTTGGCCATAGCCTGGGGCTGGAAATTCATGAGGAACCGCGCATGTCTCCGAAAAAGGATTATATTCTTCAGGAAAACATGTTGATTACGGATGAGCCTGGCGTTTATATTCCTGAGTGGGGGGGTCTTCGCATAGAGGACACTGTGCTCGTTACGAAAAATGGTTGCGAGCCCCTGACAAAATCCAGCAAAGATCTTATCGAAGTAGGTTGAATCGACAAGAAGATAGCAAGGAACCCTTTTCAAAAAGTTTAAAATATGCTATTATAGATTCGTTACATTGAAATCAATGCCGTGAAGGCAATATATTGGAGGGCGTAAGTTAATGATTAATAGTACTGATTTCCGCACGGGTCTCACGATTGAGATTGATGGTGGCGTATGGCAGATTGTTGATTTCCAGCATGTAAAACCGGGTAAAGGCGCTGCTTTCGTTCGCACGAAAATCAAAAACGTTGAGACGGGTGCTGTTGTTGAGCGCACGTTCAACCCGAATGAGAAAATGCCGGCAGCGCATCTGGAGACGCAGAACATGCAGTTCCTCTATGAAGCAGATGGCATGTACACGTTCATGAACACGGAAACGTATGAGCAGGTTGAACTCAACAAAGAGCAGCTTGGCGATGCACTGAACTACCTGATGGAGAATATGGAAGTATCCATCCAGATGTTCAAGGGCCGTATCATTGGCATTCAGCTCCCGAACTCGGTTAACCTCAAAGTTATTGAGTGCGAGCCGAGCGTTAAAGGCAACACGGCAACGGGTGCTACGAAGATGGCTAAAGTTGAGACGGGCTATGAAGTTCGCGTTCCGCTGTTCATCAACGAAGGCGAAGTTCTTCGCATCGATACCCGTACGGGCAACTACATCGAGCGTGCTTGATTCTGTTGGGATTTGATGCTTTGGACTGCCGCATCATGGAAAAATGGTGCGGCAGTTTTTTGATGAATTTTTCGTAATTATTTCCGGGTTGGCAGGAATCCCATAGCTGTTTCGCGAAATTGTAATATGTATAATTATTCGAGTGAGAGCATCTGTCATAAATTGGGAGGGATTCGTAATGGAAAAAGAAAAAGAAATCAAGAAAACCGGTACGTTAGGTTCTATCCGTATTGCAGATGAAGTTGTCAGCATTATTGCCGGACTGGCTGCGACGGAGGTAGAAGGTATCGCTGGTATGAGCGGTGGCATTGCTGGTGGTATTGCGGAGATGCTGGGCCGCAAGAATTTTGCCAAAGGCGTGAAAGTCGAGGTCGGCGAAAAAGAAGCTGCGGTCGATCTTTATATCATTGTGAAATATGGGGTGCGTATTCCGGATATCGCTCTGGCCGCACAGGAAAATGTTAAGCAGGCCATTGAGACAATGACAGGGCTTTCGGTAGTCGAGGTCAACGTTCATGTTCAGGGGGTAGGTTTCCCGGAAGATGAGAATCATGAGGATGAGGTTCGTGTCCGTTAAAAGAGGCTGATGATATGGGGTTAATCAATCGATTTTTTCTCTTATTGCTGTCTCTGATTACGCTGGCTCTGTCCATAGCGGTCTTAGGTGCAGTGTTTGGATGGCTCTCCGAGGCTGTATGGCTGGAGGCAATTCGCTATGCGTTAGGTCGTCAGGAGACGATTGCTGCTGCTGTGATGGCATTCCTGATTGGTTTGAAATTGTTGGCGCAAGTCTTTTCCCGTTCTAGGGAAAAGATGTCCAGTAAAGGGGAGTATGTCATTGAAAGTGGTCCGCGCGGAGAAGTCCGCGTGGCACTGGATGCTGTGCGCAACTTTACGGATAGACTGGCACGTGAGGCACATGGCGTTCGCGATGTCCGCGTAGCAGTAAAGGCCAAGAATCGCAAGGAAGGCGCAACGCTTGCTTTGCAACTTGATCTGGTGGTTGGTCGTGAGGCCGAGGTGACGACGTTGTCTGAGAAACTCACTACGACCATTCAACAGCAGCTTGAGCAGACGATGGCACTAGCGGAAGTGCCGGTAACCATTGTGATAAAAGATGTCTCTGATGCACAACCGTCCAAAAAGCATCGTGTGGTATAAGGCGGTGACTGGTTGATGAAAGAGGATTTCAAGTCAATATGTCAGGCAATGTGGCAGGAGCATCGTGGAAAAACAGTGGGAGCTGTAGCCGGAATCATCCTGGGAACAGCAATCCTCTGTTTTGGCTTTTGGCGTACATTCTTCGTTCTATGCTGTGGGCTGGTTGGTCTTTATGTCGGTGCCCAGATGGATCAGGGGGAGAATGTCTTAGGTGTCATCAGCGATAGAGTGCTGCATATGTCGGAGCGTTTTCGGAATTAAGATTAAAGTAAGAGGAAGGTAAGTAATGAGTCGTAGACAAGCAAGGGAAGCAGCCCTGCAGGCGCTTTTCCAGTTGGATTTAAATCAGGCAGATACGGAAGAGCAGCAGGGAATGTATGAGACCCTGGCTATCGATACTGCATTAAGCGAGGGAGAAAAAATGTCCGCCCGCGATCGTTCGTACGTGCAGGCGCTGGTTCGTGGCACTCGTGAGAATATCAAAGCAATCGATGCATTGATTATGGAGAGCTCTAAAGATTGGAAAATTGAGCGTATGGCAGCAGTAGACCGCAACTTGGTTCGCATTGCCATCTACGAGATTCATTTCTCGGAGGAAAAACTTACGCCAAATATCGCAATCAATGAGGCTGTGGAACTGGCGAAAAAGTACGGTACGGATGATTCCAGCCGCTATGTCAATGGAATCCTGGGCGCAATGATGAAGCTTTCGCGCTAATGAAACGAACTGCCAGACCCAAAGAATGGTCTGGCTTTTTCGTATGTCTGGAGGGAATTGGGTGGCAATACATTCTGTCAGTCAGGTAAACAAGTTCATAAAGAGTATGTTTGACCGGGAAAACGTGTTGCGTGGTATTATGATTCGTGGCGAAATCTCGAATTTTAAATGCTATCCGTCCGGACACTGCTATTTTACGTTGAAAGATGCAGGTGGGGCGCTAAAAGCAGTAATGTTTAAAAGCCGCGCGCAGCACCTGCGGTTTCAACCGGTCAATGGGTTAAAAGTCGTAGCATCGGGAACGATTTCTGTTTATGAGCGGGATGGTGTCTATCAGCTTTATGTGGATTCTCTCGCGCCTGAGGGAACTGGCGATTTGCAATTGGCCTTTGAACAGTTGAAGGCAAAACTCACGGAGGAAGGTTTGTTTGAGCAATCCTGTAAAAAGCCTTTGCCAGTATTCCCCAAGCGAATCGGTGTGGTGACCTCACTGGCAGGGGCTGTTTTGCGGGATATCTATCATGTGTCGAAGCATCGGTGGCCGCAGATTCAGTTGCTCCTTCATCCAGTACAGGTGCAGGGCGAAGGCTCCGCAGAACAAATTGCTGCAGCAATTGAGTTTTTTAATAAATTGTGTCCGGTGGACGTTTTGATTGTAGGCCGTGGCGGCGGTTCGATGGAAGATCTATGGTCCTTCAATGAGGAATGTGTGGTTCGAGCGATTTATGGATCGAAGATTCCGGTTATTTCTGCCGTTGGGCATGAGACGGATTTTACTTTGTCTGATTTTGTCGCAGATGTCCGGGCAGCAACACCGTCGAATGCGGCCGAACTTGCGGTACCAGATTGCCGGGAGGTAGCACGTCATATCCAGAATCTACAGGCGCGTTTGACAAGTCAGGCGAAAAAGGGGATTGAAAGCCGCAGACTGCGGCTTAATGCCTGCCTGCGCAGTCCGGTTCTTGCCAGCCCCCAGACGATGCTGGCAGCGCGGCGGCAGCGGCTCGACTATGTGCTCAGTGATTTGCAGCGACTGACAGAAAAGGGGCTTACTACGAAAAAGCACTGCCTGAATTTATTGTTGGAACGGTTGGATAGCATGAATCCTGCAGGCGTCCTTCGGCGCGGTTACACCATGGCGGAAAAGCGTGGTAAGTTGGTGACCAGCATACGGGAGGTTTCGCCCCAGGATAAGTTGACACTGCTCCTTGCGGATGGTAGAGCTGCTGTCGAAGTATTGGATATCACAGCGAACGACAAGGCTGGAAAGGAAGGAAGATAAGATGCCGAGAAAAAAGGAGTTATCGTTTGAAGAATCGCTGGAGAAGCTGGAGCGGATTGTTGCATCCATGGAAGCGGGCGATAGCAATCTAAAAGACCTTATGGCAAATTATTCCGAAGGAGTCCAGCTGGGAAATAATTGCCTCAAGGCGCTGGCGGATGCGGAAAAGACTATGGATCTTTTGGTTCGTGAAGACAACAAGAAACTAATCAAACAAGAATTGCAGATAGAGGGAGAATAAATGATGAAGCTCAAGGAACTCTGGAAAGAAAGACAGCAACTGGTTGAGTCTGCTTTGGCAGGGGAACTCAATAAAAAATCTCCAATCGACAAGACGCTGACGGAATCCATGGAGTATAGTCTAATGGCTGGCGGAAAACGCCTGCGTCCGGTACTTTTGATGGCCGCTGCCGATGCATTGGGAACCGATGGTACGAAATTCCTCAAAACGGGTATTGCCATTGAGATGATTCATACGTATTCTCTGATTCATGATGATTTGCCGGCCATGGATGACGATGACTATCGCCGTGGCAAGCTGACCAATCATAAAGTTTATGGTGCCGGCATGGCAACCTTGGCTGGTGATGCCTTGCTGACGTTGGCTTTTGAGGTGATGCTCCGGCAGGAAGGTGTCGATGCGGAAACTTTGGTAAAAGTTGTCCGCGAAATGAGCGCTGCTGCTGGCCCTGATGGAATGGTGGGCGGACAGGCACTAGACATGGAGTCGGAAAACAAACGGATTGATATGGATACCATGCGCTTGGTTCATATGGGAAAAACTGGTGCGTTATTCCGTGCGGCTATCCGCAGTGGAGCAATTTTGGCTGGAGCAACGGAAGTTCAGCTGGCAGCTTTGACGGAGTATGCGGATAAATTTGGTTTGGCCTTCCAGATTACCGATGATATTTTGGATGTTATCGGCGATGAAGCTGTGATCGGCAAACCGGTTGGCAGTGATGAAAAAAATCATAAATCCACGTATGTTACGTTGACTTCACTGGATGAAGCCAAGAAATTGGCTCAGGAAACGGTGGAAGAGGCTGTAGCAGCTTTGAAGGATTTTGGCCCAGAGGCGGACTTCCTGCGTGAGCTCGTTTCTTATCTGGTCGACCGTAATAAATGATGGGGAGTGCTGGGCATGAATGCATATCCATTGCTGGATAAAATCAACAAACCAGAAGATATAAAGAAATACAGTCTCACCGAGCTTGAGGAACTGGCTCGGGAACTGCGCAGTTTTATCATCGATACCGTATCGGAAAATGGCGGTCATTTGGCACCGAGTCTTGGAACGGTGGAGCTCACATTGGCACTTTACAGTGTGTTCCAATTTCCGCAGGATAAGTTGGTTTGGGATGTAGGGCATCAGGCATATTCCCACAAAATCCTGACGGGACGCCGGGAGCGTTTTCATACGTTGCGCCAGTTAGGGGGAATCACGGGATTTCCCAATCGTTTTGAATCGAAGTATGATGCCTTTGGGGTTGGGCATGCGAGCACTTCCATTTCTGCAGCGTTAGGGATGGCTATTTCCCGGGATCTCTGTGGCCGCCGCAATGAGGTCATTGCGGTCATTGGCGATGGTGCTTTGACCGGTGGTGAATCGTTTGAGGCATTAAATCAGGCAGGCGATCTTGGCAAAAAGCTCATCGTTATTTTAAACGACAATGAGATGTCTATCGACAAGAATGTGGGTGGCATGAGCGAATATCTTTCCCGTATCCGCATGGCACCGCAGTATAATAAGGCCAAGAAAGACGTGGGGAATCTGCTCATGAGCATTCCGCATATTGGGGACAAGGCTTATCGAACTGCGCGGATCGTAAAGGACAGTGTTCGTTCGGCATTGGTACCGGGCAGTATTTTCGAGGAAATCGGTTTTCATTATATTGGACCCATTGACGGTCATGACATTTCCTTGTTGCAGGAAATGTTCTGTCGGGCAAAAGAACTCGAAGGTCCTGTGCTTATCCATATCCATACAAAAAAAGGCAAGGGCTTTCTGCCCGCGGAGAACAATCCCAATAAATTCCATGGCATTGGCGTATTTGACCGTCAGACTGGGGAGTGTCCAAAGAAGCAGGGAGGAGCACCAAGCTATACTTCAGTATTCAGCCAGGCGTTGATCGAGCTGGCCGATAAGAATTCGAATCTTACGGCAATCACAGCAGCAATGCCCTCGGGAACTGGTCTTAAAGCCTTTGGAGAAGTTTACCCCGCGCGCTTCTTTGATGTGGGAATTGCTGAGGAGCACGCCGTTACGCTGGCGGCTGGTATGGCTGCTGATGGACGCCATCCTGTCGTGGCACTTTATTCGACGTTTGCACAGCGTGCTTACGATCAATTGATGCATGATGTCTGCCTGCAGAATCTTCCGGTGACGCTTTGCCTGGATCGAGCCGGTCTTGTGGGGGCCGATGGGCCAACCCATCATGGTGCCTTTGATCTGTCATATCTTCGTCATATGCCGAATATGACAGTTTTTGTACCGAAAGATGAGGCGGAGCTTCGGGATATGTTGGCGACTGCGGTGGCAATGGATTCACCAACGGCAGTACGTTATCCACGGGGAGCAGGTTTTGGGGTACCGCTAAGGGAAGAGTTTGCAGAGGTACCAATAGGAAAAGCGGAAGTTCTCAAGGCTTCCGATGACGACATGGTGGCATTCCTGGCTGTAGGGCCGATGGTTCATCGGGCCGAGGAGGCGGCAGCGCTTTTGGAAGCTGATGGCATTTCGGCGTCAGTCATCAATATGCGCTTTGCCAAACCATTGGATACCGAAATCATCCGAGAGATGGCCTCGCGCCAGTTGCTGGTTACCGTGGAAGAAAATTCGCTCGTTGGTGGTTTTGGCTCAGGGGTAGCCGAATATTTGATGGACACGGGGCTTGCGGATAAAGTGAAGCTTCTTCGTCTGGGACTGCCCGATAAATTCATTGAGCAGGGAACGCCACAGGAACTGCTGGAACTCTGTGGCCTTACGTCGCAGCAGTTGGCAGCAGCAGTAAAGGAACGATTGAAATAATGGCAAAACAACGATTAGATATTTTATTAGTAGAAAAGGGCCTAGCGGGCAGCCGTGAGCGGGCGAAACGCATGATTATGGCTGGCGAGGTCCTGGTGGACAATCAAAAAGTCGATAAGGCAGGCGCTACGGTAAAACCTGAGGCGGAAATTCGCCTGCTGGGCAATGACATCCCTTATGTCAGCCGTGGCGGTTTGAAGCTTGAAAAGGCTATGAAGGAATTTGGTGTTGCACTGAAAGGGCGTCGTTGTGCGGATATTGGTGCTTCTACGGGTGGCTTTACGGACTGTATGCTGCAAAATGGTGCGGTTCAGGTGTTTGCCATTGATGTGGGGTATGGGCAGCTGGCTTGGAAATTGCGTACGGATGAGCGCGTTGTCAACATGGAGCGTACCAATATCCGCAATGTAACCCCCGAAGATATTGGGACACTGCTCGATTTTGCTTCGATTGATGTTGCCTTTATTTCGCTGACCAAAGTTTTGCCAGTGGCCTTTTCGCTGCTCAAACCGGAAGGAGAACTGGTAGCACTTATCAAGCCGCAGTTTGAAGCTGGTCGTGAGTTTGTTGGCAAGAAGGGGGTAGTACGTGACCCTGCCGTTCATGAAAATGTAATCCGGACGGTTACGGCTTTTGCTCGTGAACTCGGATTTGTTGCGATGGCACTTACCTTCTCGCCGGTGAAGGGGCCAGAAGGTAATATTGAATATCTTATCCGGTTGACCAAGGATAAAAATCAGCAGGATACCGTGACTGAAGAACGGCTGGTAACGGTAGTGGCTGAGGCGCATGGAGCGCTGGACAAATAAGGAGTAATTGTGATGCTGACTATCGCCATTTTTCCGAATGTGGATAAACCGCAAGCACCTGAAGTGTTGCGCCGTATTATGAAGTTCTATCGGGATAAAGAGGTTAAGATCATTATGCCGATTGATGAATCACGCTTCTTTGGCTGTGAAGAATACGGGGTGCCCAATATTGAACAAATCGAGGCGGACATTGCCTTGAGTCTTGGCGGTGACGGAACGCTCTTGGGGGTATGCCGCCGGTATGGAGCCCGGTCAGTGCCAGTCTGTGGCATTAATATTGGCACACTCGGATTTATGGCAGATATCGAATTAGGCGAGCTGGAAACCAAACTTCAGAAAATCCTGGAGGGGGATTACCAGATTGAACATCGGTTGTTGTTGGCTGGTTTTGTCAAATCAAGCGGGCAGGAGCGGTTCCTAGGACATGCCATCAACGATGTGGTAGTGACCAAAGGCGGGGTGGCTCGCATGCTTCACCTAGGACTCAGCATCAATGAATCCCATTTGATGGATTACAAGGCCGATGGAGTTATCGTATCATCGCCAACGGGATCTACAGCTTATTCCCTTTCGGCTGGCGGTCCGATTATGAATCCTAATATCCGCGCTTTGCTGATTACGCCGATTTGTGCCCATACATTTAATATGCGGCCGTTGGTGGTTGGCGAGGATGATGTGGTTCATATCCAGATTGCGGCAATTCATCAGGACATCATCGTAACGTTTGATGGCCAGGAGAGTTTCCGCTTGCTGCCGGGAGATGAAGTAACCGTTATGAAATCAAATGTTCAGGCAGGCATCGTGAAGTTTGAAGATAAAGATTACTACCAAATTCTTCGGACGAAGCTTTGGAAAGATGCCTGATGCAATATCGTTAGACAAGGAGAGGTGGACCGATGAAAAGTGTACGTCATGCCGTAATCAAGAATATTATTGATAATCAAGTCATAGAGACGCAGGAAGATTTGGCGGAGGCTCTGCGGGAACGCCGCATTCAGGTAACTCAGGCAACGGTTTCTCGCGATATCAAGGAGCTGATGCTCATAAAAGTACCGACTGGCGACGGACGCTATCGGTATGCATCTCCGATGCAGAATGCAATCTTGTTCACAGAAGAACGCATGCATCGGCTTTTTGCTGACACGGTCACGGCTTGTGATTACAGTGAGAATATCATTGTTGTCAAGACGCTGCCAGGCGGCGCCAATACGGTGGCTTCGGCTTTGGATCATGCCAATTGGACAGAAGTCATCGGTACGGTTGCTGGCGATGATAATATCATCATGGTGATTAAGCCTAAGGAAGCTACTGAAAAAATTCTGCATCGCCTGCAGTCTTATTTGAAATGATGCACACTAAAGGAGATCTTCTTCGATGCTGAAAACTTTGACCGTTTGGAATTTTGCCTTGCTGGAACATGTGCAGGTAGAGTTTGGACCTGGTCTCAACATACTTACCGGTGAGACTGGCGCAGGTAAATCCATATTGATAGACTCGTTGGGGGCAATCCTCGGCAATCGTATCTCATCCGATTCCATTCGCACTGGTTGTGAATGGCTTCGGGTAGAGGCAGTTTTTTCTTTGGAGTCAGAACCTGCGGCGCTTCACGAATATCTTGCCTCGCAGGCTATCGATGATTCTGAAGGCATGCTTATCATCACGCGACAGGTGACTCATGGTGGTCGCAATATGGTCCTGGTGAATGGCTGTCATGTTACGCTGACGGTCCTCAAGAAGATTGGTTCCTTTTTGGTCGATGTTCATGGTCAGAATGAGAACTTGGCACTGTTAAAGGAAGAAAGCCAATTTGCTTTACTGGATGGCTATGATGCAGAACTATCGGCCGCTTTGTCGGCTTATCGTGAATCCTACGACAGTTGGCGCAGCTGCTGTAAGCAGTATGCGGAAAAAGAACAAGCCTCCCGGGAATATGCGCAGCGTTTGGATATGCTCCGTTGGCAGGACAAGGAAATCGAAGGTGCTCAACTTAAAGAGCGGGAAGACGAGGAACTCGAGGCGCAGATCCGAAAACTTTCTCATGCGGAAAAAATTGCCGGGTATGTCGAAGAATCGTATAATTTGCTGGAAAATGGCTCCAAAGAGGGGAGCAGTGTCTTGGCTTCCTTATCGAAGATCAAGAAAAATCTGCTCGATATGAGCCGTTTCGATGAATCGATGGCCAATGCGCAGAAAATGGTAGAAGAGGCGTTCATCTCGCTGCAGGAGGCGGCCTATGAACTTCGCGATTATGGCGAGGAAATGGATTTCAGTCCTAAGAAGCTGGACAAGCTTCAGCAGCGTATGGATGTCATCTATAAGCTGCGCAAAAAATATGGTACCACCATTGAAGAAATATTGGCACATCAGAAGAAAGTCCAGCAGGAGCTGCAGGACATCGAAAATTACGATGAAGATATGCAGGCGTTGGAAAAACAGATTGAGTTGCTGAAACAGGATCTTACAACGAAAGCAGAGCGGGTGACTAAGCTGCGCACGCAGGCGGCCGAGGAATTAGGCGTTTCGATTGGCAGGCAGCTTACCGCTTTGGGGATGCCGAAGGCAGTATTTCGTATTGCTGTTACGCCCGCGGGAAAATTTCAGTCCAATGGTGCTGATGCCGTGGCAATGTATTTTTCGGCCAATCCTGGGGAAGCAGAAAAACCTTTGCAAAAAGTTGCTTCCGGCGGTGAGTTGTCCCGTATTGCTCTTGCCATCAAGACGGTAGCAGCATCTCGTGATGCTGCTGTCCCCAGTATGGTCTTTGATGAAATTGATACCGGTATTGGTGGCCGCACAGCACAGATGGTGGCCGAGCGCATTGCTTTGGTGGCACGATTCAAACAGGTCCTTTGTATCACGCATCTTCCACAGATTGCCTGCATGGCCGATGTTCATCTCTATATTTCCAAATCGACAGCGGCGGGGGCGACGATTACCCAGGTGCGTCAGCTCACCGAACGGGAGCGCATCAGTGAAGTGGCGCGCATGGCTTCCGGAGTCGATGTCACGGCAGCTTCCCTTGATAATGCCAAAGAAATGGTAAGTCATGCGATGGTAGTAAAAAACAATTTCAGCTGATAAATTTGTAAAATTCCATATTGATTTTCTTTCAAAACATGATAACCTTAGGAAGTATTGTAAGAGATTTGGAAAGAAGGAAAATCGAATGAAGGAATTTGTACCCACCGGTCACCGCGTATTTCGTGGTGGCTGGAGTATCAGCTATGAAGTGGTAGCAGTAGAAGTCGGCGAGGAATCTAAGTCGATGTCCGAGATGGTTGTGGAAGAACATCCGGATGTGGATAGAGAGAATGTGGCGATAATCCGAGCTTGATTATGGGTTTGAATGAGAAGAAGAGCCTTTTGTTTTTTGCAAAAGGCTCTTCTTTTGCAAAAAAGATTTTTTACTGGCAGGAGTTTTTAGCTTTTAGTCGAAATATAGTAGGGTGGATTGTGATAAAGATATCCTCGATAGGGAGGAGAAAAAGAATTTGGACAAGCAGTTTGGAAAGATTACTGTTCTAGAGTCGACGGGGCGCAAGGACAAATTCGGCAGCGAATATTATTGGTGCCGTTGTGCATGTGGTAACTTCACGATTTTTTCGCAGGAGGAACTCGAAAGCAATTACATACAGGATTGTGGTTGTGGCTGCGCCAGAGTTTCTGAACAGGCAGAAAAACAAGTGGTGAATGCACAGAATCTTATTGCCGTTGGCACAACGAATGGAAATGGCAACAAAGAAAAAAAGAAAGCGTACCAGGAATCCTTTTCCTCACGATGGGGAGGACTCGATGGTGTTGCTACGAATCCCAAACATATTCGTCCATGGCCGGAAGTTAAGCGCCGCCGTTAAATGGAAGACAGAGTGCCTCATTGCAGTTGCAATGGGGCGCTTTGCTTTGTATACTTATGGATAGAACAAGATTAGCAGGAGGTTTATATCATGTTAGGAATACAATGTTATGCGATTTTCTGGCTGCTCGTTAGCGGTTATGCGTTGCAGACATTGCTGGTACATACGGGGCCAGATCTCGAGGAAGAGGAAAGAAAGCAGTGGCAGGATGAGATTGAATCCATGGGAAAATTCATGTCCGGCAAGGGCATCGGCAAAATGTTTTTGACGATGTCGATGGTATTGTTGGTGATCGACGGACTGGGATTTTTCTTTACCTATCAATACGCAGAGCTTCGCCCTTGGCAGCAATGGGCCTTTTATTTTGTAGCAGGGGCATTGATTCTCGATTCGCTGGTCGATTTTTATCGCATGCGAAAAATCCTTGCGGCAGATGAACCGGATGAGATTGCGGACCGGATGACGGAGTATATGGATGCTGGATCAGTCTGGACGAATTTATCGATATTCGTTGTCGGTGGCAAATGCCTGCTCGCGGTCGTGTTGGTTTTGTGGACGGTTTTCCGTTAAACATCGGGAAAGCTTGAAATCCTAGAAGTCCCATAGTAAAATAAATAAGATATGAACGAATAGGGGGAGCAACGATGGACGAAGAATTAATCGAGAAAAAAATCAGCAGTGAAGATATTTTTGATGGTGCTTTGCTTCATGTCAAGCGCGATACGGTCACGCTTCCCAATGGAAATAAAGCGACCCGTGAATGGATTGCCCATCCGGGGGCATCGTCGATTCTTCCGCTTACCGCGGAGGGAGAAGTGATTTTGGTTCGGCAGTATCGCTATCCGATTGGCAAGGTAACCCTAGAGGTTCCCGCTGGCAAATTGGATGCGCCGGATGAAGATCCACTGTATTGCGCGAAACGTGAGCTTTCGGAAGAAACCGGTTATGAAGCCAAACGGATTACCAAACTTTCGACGATTGCTACGACCGTAGGTTTTTCCAATGAATATATCCATATGTATATGGCGGAAGGTCTTACGCCAGGGAAACAGCATCCCGATGAGGATGAGTTCATTAATGTCGTGAAGATGCCACTGGAAGAAGCAGTAACCATGGTTCTGGATGGCCGTATTTGCGATGCCAAGTCGGCCGCATCAATTCTATTGGTGGAACGCCGCCTGCGAGAGAAACAGGAAAAATAAAACCCATAATTATGGAGGAATGAGATGTTTGATTTTAATCTGATGCATATTGTGGCTGGACTGCCAGGTCTGATTATTGCCATGGTCGTTCATGAGTATGCTCATGCGCAGGTAGCCGTTTGGTTGGGCGATTTTACGCCGCGTATGATGGGACGTTTGACGCTTGACCCGCGAGCTCATGTCGATCCGATCGGTATGCTGGCACTTTTCCTGGTGCATTTCGGCTGGGCGAAGCCGGTCATGATCAATCCGCACAATTTCAAGCAGCCGCGCCGTGACGATATCCTGGTCTCGCTGGCTGGCCCGGGAGTAAATCTCTTGATGGCTTTTCTGGCGCTGGTGGCCTTGGTGCTCCTGAGCCGTGTCGGCGTCCATATAACCGAGGGCATCTACTGGGTATTCATGCTGATTGTCGAGTACAATATCGGCTTTGCGATTTTCAATTTGCTGCCGCTGCCGCCGCTTGACGGCTCGCATGTGCTCAAGCAGCTTCTGCCGCGCGATCTTGCTTATCAGTTCGCCAGTCTTGAGCGCTACAGCTTCCTGATTTTGATTTTGCTCCTGATGACGTCGGTCCTCAGCATGATCCTGATTCCGATGCGCGAGGCGGTTCTCGAAGTTTTCCGTACGTTGTTGGGCATCCTTTTCTAAGGGCAGCGGCTGGCTATGGAAGATTACAAGATAAAGATCGATGCGTTTGAAGGTCCGATGGACCTTCTTATGCATCTGATTGAAAAGAATAAAATTGATATTTATGATATTCCCATTGCAGAGCTGACCCGGCAGTATGTCGAATATTTGGATCGTTTTCGCGAATTTAACATTGAGATTGCTAGTTCGTTTTTGGTCATGGCCGCAACGCTTTTGCAGATTAAGTCCCGCATGATGCTTCCCAAACCAGAGGTAAACGAGGAAGGCGAAGTGGAGGACCCGCGGCTTGAGCTTGTTGCGCGCATTTTGGAATACCGCAAATTCAAACAGGTCAGCGGAGTTTTAGGCGATATGGCAGGGGTGCAGGAGCGCTTTGTTAGTCGCGAGCCTATGGAGTTGCCGGTGCATCATTTGCCGCCCGGCAATCTGTCGCTAAAGCTTTTGGTGGAGGCTTTCCATACGGTTTTATCCGTCAAACAGGAATTGTCGATTCCGAAAGCGTTGGTAACACCGGAAGTCTTCAGCATCAAGGATAAGATGGCTGATATTATGTCGTTGCTTGCCCGAAGTCATGGCCGCTTGCTGTTTTCGGAAGCTTTTGAGACGGGAACGCGTAATGAGCTCATTGTGACGTTTTTGGCGCTGCTGGAACTTATGAAGTTAAAGGCGGTTACGGTCAAACAGCAGCGCGCGTTTGCGGAAATCTATATATGTACCCGGGAGGAAAACGAAGATGACTGAACCAGCACAGCGGCTGGATATTACCGACCTTGGCATGCTGGAGGCTGTCCTTTTTGCCGCCGGCAATCCGATGTCGGCAGCAGAACTTGCCCGCATTTTGCAGCTAGATGTCTTGGGAACGCAAAATCTGTTGCAGGAACTGTCGCAGGCATTAGATGCCAGACGGAGCGGACTTACCATACGGCAGGTTGCCGGTGGTTATCAGATGGCAACACGGCCGGAAACCTTTGCCGTGGTGGAGCGGCTGACAGAAGTGGTAGATCGCAAGTTGTCAGCCCCGACGATGGAGACGCTTTCCATCATCGCGTTTAAACAGCCGATAACCAAGGCGGAAGTGGAGCAGATTCGCGGGGTTCGAGTAGAACGTGCCCTGCAAAAGCTCATGGAACTGGAGTTAATCGCTGAGGTGGGACGCAAGGCTGTAATCGGTCGACCCATCCTGTACGGGACGACCGATACCTTTCTGAGGTGTTTTGGTATCAACTCGTTGGAGGATTTGCCGGATTTGCCCACTACGGAGGAAGCGGTAGCAGGTCTTGATGCCGAGCAGATGGAATTGTTTAATGAGGTTCGTCAGCTGCGGGCAACGGAAGATCATGAAGACAGTGATTCAGCAGAGAATCAGGAAGAGCCCTAAGCTCTTTTCAGGAGGAAATGGAATTGGTAGAATTATTGGCACCGGCAGGCAGCCGCGAAGCACTTATTGCTGCTGTTGAAAGTGGTGCGAATGCAGTATATTTGGCGGGCAATATGTTTGGAGCCCGCGCTTATGCAAATAATTTTGATGAGGATGGCCTGCGCTGGGCCATCCGTTTTGCACACCTGCGGGGTGTGCTTATTAATGTTACGGTAAACACGATTGTCAGTGACGAAGAAATCCCTGCGGTCCAGGAGTATTTGCGCTTTCTCTACGAGGCGGGCGCTGATGCCATTCTGGTACAGGACTTGGGGGTGGCAAAACTGGCGCGGGAAACAGTGCCCAATATGCCGCTTCATTCGAGTACGCAAATGACTGTTCACAGTTTAGAGGGTGTTCTGGCACTGCAAAATCTAGGCTTTACCCGAGTCGTGCTTTCGCGAGAACTATCGCTTAAAGAGATTCGGCATATTTGTTCGAATTGCAACGTGGAGATTGAGATTTTCATGCATGGCGCGCTTTGCGTCTGTTATTCGGGACAGTGCCTGATGAGCAGCCTGATTGGGGGACGCAGTGGCAATCGTGGCCGCTGTGCGCAGCCCTGCCGACTGCCCTATACGCTGGTCGATGAAAATGGGGATGATGTTCTTGGAGACAATGCGGGTAACTATTTGTTGTCTCCGCGTGATCTCAACACGATTGATATTATCCCCGAGCTCATCAAAGCGGGCGTGGCATCCCTTAAAATTGAGGGGCGCATGAAGCGTCCGGAGTATGTGGCGACGGTAGTCGGAACTTATCGCCGTGCAATTGATACTTTTTATGCTGGTGACGGCTATAACGTTTCGGCACAGGCACGCGATAATCTGGCACAGATTTTCAATCGTGACTTTACGACGGCATTTTTGCTCGATCGTCCAGGCAAAAATATGATGAGCGATAGGCGCCCGAATAACCGCGGACTTCTTATCGGACGCGTCAGTGCTTACGACTGGGATCGGCGCATTGTAACCGTGAAACTCAGTGGTCATCTTGGCCTAGGTGACCAAGTGGACTTTTGGGTGAAAGTTGGCGGACGCGTGACGGCAACGATTCAGGAGCTTTGGGATGTCAAAGGAAAAAATATCGATAGCGGTGAGGCGGGTGATACGGTATCCTTTGCCATTCCTTCGGCCGTCCGTGACCATGACCGGGTGTTCAAGGTCTATGATGCAAAACTCATGGAGGCGGGTAAGGAAATGTATGCGTCCGGGGCACCGGTACGCCGCATTCCGATTTCGGCTACCGTTCGTGCCGCCATTGGCAAGCCGCTTACGGTTTTGCTCGATGATGGCAAGGGGCACAAGACCAGTGCCTCGACGGAGTTTATTGGCGAATTGGCGCGAAAGCGTCCCCTTACGGAAGAAGTCGTGCAAAAGCAAATCAATCGCCTGGGTACTTCGGTTTATGAATTGGATTCCCTTACCATTGAAATCGATGGCGAAGTCATGATTCCTATGAGCGAAATCAACGAAGCCCGCCGTAAAGCGGTGGAGCAGCTTGATGAACTTCGTCTCGCCGAGTTCCGATTCCCGCAGCGGACGTTGGCTCCTTTGCAGGAGGCTCGTCCACTGCCGGCCAAAACGGCCCGTCTTATGGTATCGGTCGATTCCATCGACAAGCTCAAGGCAGCCATCGATGGTGGGGCGGATGGTATTCTCTTTGGGGGAGAATCCTACTCCCACAAAGGGATTGTATGCGAAGATTATCAGCAGGCCTGGGAGCTGGCAAAAGCTGCTAAGGTTCGCATCGACTTCAATCTTCCACGCATCATAAAAGAGAATCATCAGAAATCCATAGAAAAGCTGTTGATGGCATGGCAAAAGTCTTGTCCGCCGGATGCAGTCCATGTGCACAATATTGGTGCACTAGCATTGGTAAAACGCCTGACGGATCTTCCGATTCATGCGGATTATTCGCTGATCTCTTATAATACAAACACTTTGTCTTTCCTCAAGGAATACGGGGTGGCAGAAGCAACGCTATCGCCGGAACTTAATCTCAAACAGATCCAGGCGATTGCCAAGAAGAGCGAGTTGCCGTTAAGCTGTATGGTGCATGGCCGGTTGGAACTCATGATTTCGGAATACTGCGTGACGGGCAGTTTCTTGGGAGGGATTGATCGCGGTGCCTGCAGCCAGCCTTGTACGAAAGGGCACTATGCCTTAAAGGACCGCAAGGAGGCGAAGTTCCCGCTGGTCATGGATCAGTATTGCCACATGCATGTCCTTAATAGCAAATGCCTTTCCATGCTGCCACATGCGATGAAGTTTGCGCCAATGGGGATTGCGACGATGCGGATTGAAGCCAAAGCCATGGCGGAAAGCGAAATCCGTCAAATCGTCAAAGCGTATCGCAAGGCCATGAAACTTCCAGCGGAACTTGACGAAGCCCAGGAAGCTTGGGCAAAAGAGCAGGAGGGCAGCGAGATTACGCGAGGTCATTTTTATCGAGGAGTTTTGTGATAGATGGAAAACGAGTCGTTTAAGATTTTAGAATACGAAAAGATTACAGAGATGCTCGCTGAACGGGCTGGTTCTTCGTTAGGAAAGGAAAAGGCTCGGGAACTTTATCCCAGTTCGGATTTTAGTGAAATCAGCGAATGGCTGCAGGAAACCGAAGAGGCCGTTACGGTCTATGCGATGGCGGCACCACCGCTCGGCGGGATTCGTGACATTCGTCCGCTGCTGGCAAAAGCGGGAAAAGGGGCTGTGTTGGATTTAGCAGAGTTGCAGGAGGTCATGAGCACCCTTTATGCCATGCGCACGGTAAAACGCTTCTTCCGGGATTTGGAGATGGAAGTGCCCGTGCTCAAGGAATGGGCTCATTCCCTCGAGATTCTTGGTCAGCTTGAGCGAAATCTTTCCTTGACGATTGATGAACACGGCAATATGCGGGAAGATGCCAGTGTGGAACTTCGCCGTATTCGCCGGGAACTCAAGAGCTCCCAGGTGCGCATCAAGGATAAGATAAACAGCATCCTGCACGATGTGCAGTATCAGAAGATGTTCCAGGATGCTATTGTCACGGTTCGCGATGAGCGTTATGTTATTCCAGTCAAAGCAGAGTATCGCACGCATTTCCCCGGTCTTATCCATGATCAATCCGCCAGTGGATCGACGCTTTTCATTGAACCGATGGCAGTGGTGGAACTCAACAATGATGTAAAACAATTGACGCTGGCTGAGCAGCAGGAAGTTCAGCGTATTCTGCGCCAACTGTCTCAGGAAATCAGCCGTGAAAGCGAACCGCTCACCGCAAACTGCGAAATCCTTCGCGACATTGATTTTGCGTTTGCCAAGGCAAAGCTTGCCCGGGATATGGAGGCAGTGAAGCCGCTTATCAATGAGGAAGGGCGTACGGTACTAAAGAACGCACGTCATCCGTTGATTCCGCGGGATAAGGTGGTGCCCACTAGCATTACCCTGGGCGAAGATTATCGGATGCTGCTCATAACGGGTCCGAATACTGGTGGTAAGACCGTCAGTATGAAAACGTTGGGACTCATGGTGCTTATGGCACAGTCAGGATGTTACCTGCCGGTGGATGTCGATTCGGAGATTGCTGTATATCAGAACCTCTATGCCGACATTGGCGATGAACAAAGCATCGAGCAAAGTCTTTCGACGTTTTCGGCGCATATGACTCATATCGTCCGGATTCTCGATAAAGTCGAAAGCGATGATTTGCTGCTGCTCGATGAGCTGGGCGCTGGCACAGACCCGGAAGAAGGTGCTGCTCTGGCTATGTCTATCCTTGAACGACTGCTGGATGTTAAAGCGACAACGGTGGCAACAACGCATTATTCGGAGCTCAAGACTTTTGCCTATACACGGGATGGTATTGAAAATGCCTGCGTAGAATTTGATGTGGAGACGCTTCGTCCAACGTATCGGCTGCTCATTGGAATTCCAGGCGCCAGCAATGCCTTTGCGATCAGTCAGCGGTTGGGGTTATCGGAGTCTTTGATCTTGCGGGCCAAGCAGCTCGTTAAAGCGGATCATGCACAGTTTGAACATGTCATCAATCAGCTGGAAAGCGAAAAGATGATGTATGAGCAGATGAATGCGGAGATTCGCGAGCGCCAGCAGCGGGTTACCCAACTGGAATTGAAACTGCAGACGGCGAAGAGTGAACTGTCGAAACAAAAAGGCGAAATCATCCGCAAAGCAAAAGAAAAGAGTGCGGCGATGATTCGCCAGACGCGCCGTGAGTCAGAAGCTGTAATCAAGGACTTGAAAGAACAATTCGATGACCAGGGCATCCGTGCCCGCCAGCAGGCCATTGCCGAAGCCCGTGCAAAAATCAATGAAGCATCGGAGAAAGCACGGCCTGGGATCATGGCTCAGAAGGGAGTCGGTCAGAAGATTGACGTTAAAAAACTTCTGCCGGGAGATATTATCTATGTCAAGAAGCTGGACCAGAAGGGAACCGTTATCGAAGTGCAGGGGAAAGAGCTGACGGTTCAGCTGGGTAGTTTGCGCACGAAAGTCAAAGCGTCTGGCTGTACGTTCTTGTCCCATGCGGAAAAGGATAAGCCTCAGGCTGTAGTTAGTGGTAAGAAACGCAACAGTCAGTCTGGTTCGTTCCTGCAGAAGACTCAGAATATCGGCCGGGACATCGATATCCGTGGCATGATGGTAGATGAAGCCGAAATGACGCTGGGAAAATTCCTTGACGATGCGGTGATTGCTGGACTGACGCAGGTTCTCATCATTCATGGCAAGGGAACGGGGGCCCTTCGCAAAGGTGTTCATGCCTATCTGAAACGTCATCGTAACGTTCAGAGCTTTCAGTTTGCCGACATTAACGAAGGCGGAACTGGTGCTACTGTGGTAGCGTTGAAATAAGGATATTTTTTCGAGCTGTTGATTTCATAGACGATGCATTCGTTTTGTGTTAAAATGAAACAGTATAAATTTAAGGAGGCAGCTCATGGATAAACATTCAAATACGAGCCGTCAAAAACGTCCCGCAAAAAAAGGCAGCAGCACCGCAAAACGCGTGTTCCTGGGATTAGGATTGGTTTTACTGGTCATGGTTACCGGAATTGGCTGTGGTTTTTTGACGGCCAGTATGAATACGAAGCCGGATTTGGCAAATGATATTTTGCCACCGGCCTCATCGCAGATTTACGATATTAATGGCAACGAGATTGCTAACGTTCACGCGGCAGAGAATCGGCGGCCGGTCAAGATTCAGCAGGTTCCGAAGGAACTTCAGAATGCCTTTGTGGCCGTTGAGGATAATCGCTTTTACGAGCACAGTGGTGTAGACCCGCGCGGTATTTTGCGTGCGCTTTATGCCAATATTCGCGGTCGCGGCGTATCGGAAGGTGGTTCTACGATTACGCAGCAGTTGGCGAAAAACGCGTACCTCACGCAGGAACGCACACTGACGCGTAAAATCCAGGAAGTATTCCTGGCGATGCAGTTGGAGCGCCAGTATACGAAACAGGAAATCCTGGAAATGTATATGAACCAGATTTACTTTGGTCAGGGTGCTTATGGTGTGCAGGCAGCTGCGCAGACTTACTTTGGCAAGAACGTCGAGGAATTGACCCTCAGCGAATGCGCAATGCTGGCTGGTATCCCGAAAAGTCCCAATTATTATTCGCCGATGAATAATATGGATGCAGCGATGGAGCGTAAAGCTGTTGTTATCGACCAGTTGGAAAAATACGGGTATATCAATAGCAGTGCCGCTTCGAAGGCTAAAAAGGAAAAGCTCAATATTGTCAAGCCCGTGAAGAAAAAAGAGACTTCCGAGGCGTCCTATTTCATTGAGTATGTGACGCAGGTTCTCATCGACAAATACGGTGCTGATGCCGTTTATAAAGAAGGCCTGAAAATCTATACGACAATTGACATGGATATGCAGCGGGCTGCTGAGGCAGCTATGAAGAATCTGCCGGATATCAAAGTCGATGCGAATAAGATTCAGCAGCCTCAGGGGGCGTTGGTGGCAATTGACCCACATAATGGCTATGTGAAGGCTATGGTGGGTGGCCGTGGTACGGACCAGTTCAATCGTGCAACGATGGCGGTTCGTCAGCCGGGTTCTGCCTTTAAGCCGTTTGTCTTTGCGGCGGCCCTCGAAGATAAATTTACGCCGAGTACTGTTATCGATGACAGCCCCATCAACATCGATGGCTGGCGTCCCCAGAATGACAGCGGTCATTTTAGTGGCAAGGTTACCATGCGCGATGTCGCTCGTTTCTCGATGAATGTACCGACGGTAAAGATTGCGCAGAAGCTGGGAATCGATAAGCCGATTTACTATGCCCAGGAGATGGGGATTACGACGTTTGTTCTTGATGGTCCGCAGAATGACAGAACTCTTTCGACGGCTTTGGGTGGTTTGACCAAGGGTGTGACGCCGCTGGAGCTGACCAGTGCTTATGGCACTTTTGCCAATAAGGGCGTACATGTTGAACCGGTAGTCATTGTCAAAGTCCTGGATCGTAACGGCAAGGTCTTAGAGCAGGCTGAAGTGAAACAGCGCAGTGTAATCAGTGAAAGCAGCGCAGCAGAGCTTACCGATATGCTCGAGGGAGTTATCAAGAAGGGCGGTACCGGTGCTCGTGCGAATATCGGCCGCCCGGCAGCCGGCAAGACCGGTACCACCAGCAATTATCATGACGCCTGGTTTGTTGGCTATACACCGGATTTAGTCTGTGGCGTATGGGTCGGTAACGATGACAACACAGCGATGAACGGTGTCATGGGTGGGCAGCTGCCTGCACAGATTTGGAAGAATTTCATGGAAAAGGCATTGGCTCAGACGCCAGCCAAAAATTTTGATGGTTCGGCTGCTACCAAACATGATAGCATTGGCGAGCTGGAAAATGATAAAAAGACGGAAGTCAAGAAAAAAGGCGAGAACAAGAAAGACGCCAAAGACGGTAAGAATGGAAAACAGGATACGAGCAAAACAGTTCCTGGACCAGGCGGTGCCAATGGTGGCAATGATTCGCCATCGATGCCGGAATCCGTGGCACCGGAACCGGGCGGCGGCATCTCGAAATCCCGTAATTAATGGACATTTCGTTTAAAGGTGACCTCAAAGGAGAGAGTTTGTTGGCAAATGTATTTGATACTTTAAAAGAACGTGGATTTATTGCGCAGTGCACAAATGAAGCAGAGCTGCGTGACTTATTGGATAAAGAAAAGGTCACATTCTATATTGGTTTTGACCCGACAGCAGACAGTTTGCATGCGGGACATTTTATCGCTCTTATGGCGATGGCTCACATGCAGCGTGCTGGTCATCGTCCCATCTGTCTGGTCGGTGGCGGCACCGGCACAGTTGGTGATCCGACTGGTCGTACGGATATGCGTAAAATGCTGACGGATGAAGACATCGAGCATAACTGCGAATGTTTTAAAAAACAGATTGCCCGCTTCATTGATTTCACGGATGGCAAAGCCATTATGGTCAATAACGGCGATTGGCTTCGCAAGCTCAACTACATCGATTTGCTTCGCGATGTCGGTGCCTGCTTCACGGTTAACCGTATGCTCGCCGCAGAATGCTACAAGCAGCGCTGGGAAAAAGGCCTGACGTTCCTGGAATTCAACTACATGGTCATGCAGGGCTATGACTTCCTCGAGCTTAACCGTCGTTATGGCTGCAAGCTCGAAATGGGTGGTGACGATCAGTGGTCGAATATCATCGCAGGTGTCGAACTCAACCGACGCAAAAATAATACGGCTGTCTATGGACTGACGAATAAGCTGCTCACCAAAAGTGACGGCAAGAAGATGGGCAAGACGGCTGGCGGTGCTCTCTGGCTCGATGCAGAAAAGACCAGTCCGTATGAGTTCTATCAGTATTGGCGCAATGTTGATGATGCGGACGTAGAAAAGTGTCTGGCACTTTTGACGTTCCTGCCCATGGATGAGGTTCGCCGTCTGGGTGCTCTTCAGGATTCGGCAATCAATGAAGCTAAGAAAGTCCTGGCTTATGAAGTCACGAAAATCGTTCATGGTGAGGAAGAAGCAGAAAAAGCTCAGAAATCTGCGGAAGCCATGTTCGGTGGCTCGGGGGCAGGTGCTGATATTCCGGAAGTTAAGGCCGAAGTTGGCAGCAAACTTTTAGATGTATTGGCAGCAGGCAAGATTGTCGCATCGAAGAGTGAGGGCCGACGCCTTATCCAGCAAAACGGAATTGCATTGAACGATGTTAAAGTCAGTGATGTTGACTATATTCTGACGGAGGCAGACTTCACGGATGGTGCTGCCATTGTTAAAAAAGGCAAGAAAAAATATTTTAAACTGGTGAAGTAATCCTTATCCTGTCAGCTTGGCGTTTTCTCGTCAAGCTGGCAGGATTTTTTCTCTTGGCAGAGAATACAATAGGAAAGATGTTTTGACAACGGTTGGCCAAACGGTTAAGAAAATACTGTTAGTTGTCAAGAATATTATTGCTTGTTTGCTTATTATCGTTTATAATATAAGTGACAAGAATACTCTAAAATTGAATAGCGGAACAAAAGCGCTACAGTCATGCGATGGCTGTGCCAGCAAGGGAACACCTTAATCCAATCTCGGGTTAGGGATTCGCTGGTTTTGTCGTGAATTTGGAATCTTCCCTGCCGATGGCAGGAGGGTGCGAAGCGTGGAGACTTGGTACTCATAAGAGGAAAATGAAGCGACAAACGAAAGAGGCGAAAAAAATGAAAAGCTGGCGGCGGATGGTTTCCCTGCTGGTACTCGCGCTTATCGTTCTCGTTGTTTCGCCAGCATCGGCAGCGAATCTTGATCATGAAATCCTGCACCATGTGAACGTAGTTCGCGTTAATGCAGGTGTTGCTCCGATGGTATTGGACCGTGAGCTTACGTCTGCTTCTTCGATTCGTGCAGAAGAATCGAAGACTCGTTTTGCTCATCAGCGTCCAGATGGCCGCGATGTTAAATCGGTTTTAGAGAATAAAGCATCTTATTCCTGGTTCGGTGAGAACCTGGCAGTTAGCAAAACGGATGATGCAGAAGCGATTGTTCGTGCTTGGATGAATTCGCCGACGCATCGTGCCAACTTACTCAATCGCCATTACACGAAAATGGGTGTTTCTTGTGCCAAAGGGGCCGATGGCCGTTACTACGTAGCACAGGAAATGGCATGCGATTAATGGGATGAGGTTGCTGACAGTAGGAATACTCCTTGGGGAATGTTTTGGCCAACGGCTGAAGCATTCCCTTTTTGTTTTTGGCAGAAAGAGTGGGATGTGTGATGACGAGAAATGTGAAAATAAAAGGCAGCGTAGCTTTAGGCGTGCTGCTTGCTTTTACTGCCTGGAGCGAAAGCGGCGCGTGTGCACCAGGGGTCGTACCGCCGCTGGATGCTGGTACGTTGACGAGTGATGAACGAAATAGCAGCGTGGAACTCCCCGACTTTGGCAGTGGCAATGCAGCGATTGCGGTCCCTGAAGAAGAAAAGCCTGAGCTGGCTATGGCAGCCGAAGTAAAAGTAAAGGTGAATGGATTTCGCATTACGGGACAGGATATTTACCAGGAAAAAGTCTTGCAGGACCTACTAAAAGATTATCAGGGACGCATGGTAACGTTTAAAGAACTGCTGCAGGGCGCAGAGAAAATCACGGCGTATTTTCGTCAGCATGGGTACTTGATGGCGCGGGCCTACTTGCCAGCACAAAAAATTAACGGTGGCATCGTAGAGTACACCATTCTGGTAGGCCGCCTAGGAAAGGTCAACGTGGAGAATAAAACCAAAATCCATGATTACATCGTGAAGCGGGAAATTGGTTTTATGAAACCGGGGGAGTATTTGACGCGGAAAAAATTGGAACGCGCCGTTTGGTTGTTATCCGATTTAGCAGGAGCAGATGCGCGTGCTAAGTTATCGCCAGGAGAAACATCTGGTACGGTCGATGTGCAGATTGCTTTGGCGCCGCATAAAGGGAAATGCGGCGCAATAACAGGAGATAACTATGGCAATCGGTATACCAATTACAATACCTTTGGCATTTCGTATGACTTTTTGAATCCGGAACATGAAGGCGGGCAGCTGGCTGTTGCCGCGAATATGACTGGGGAAGAATTATACAGCTATAATGTCAATTACACATTGCCCGTCCTGAGTGCTGGCTGGAAGGCATCGCTAGGCTATAACATGTTGTCGTATCATTTAGGGGATATTTACCGCCCGTTGTCAGCGTATGGAACATCGCGGACGGTTTCTGCTGGTTTGGATTATGCGGTTACACGGAGCCAGTATCGAAACCTTTATGCGGCACTTCGCTATGAACACACTGCGCTTACCGATGAACTCCGGCTGGTGGATTCCAGCGTTCGTAAATATAGTCATGGTATGGTGGCTTCGCTTTATGGTGAGCAATCGGTTCGAAGAGGTGTTTCCAGTTGGCGAGTGGATTATAAATGGGGAACCCTGGGATTTCGGGATGAAGAAGGCTGGCAACAGGATAGATGGGCACATACAGCAGGGACGTTTCATAAAATGCGGGTGAACTGGCAGCACTATCAGCATTTGCCCTACCGGTTGAATTTGTTGCTATCCGCTAGAGGCCAATTGGCTAGTCATAATCTCGACTCTTCGGAACATTTTTCTTTGGGAGGTGCCGCTGGGGTACGGGCTTATCCAGCCAGTGAAGCATCAGGGGATATTGGCTATTTGTTGCGGGCAGAGCTGCGGTATCCGTTGTGGCAGCAAGATAAAAATCAAATTCAGCTGGCGGGGTTCTTGGACCATGGCGGCGTAAAGCTGGAGTGTCATAAGCAGGCGGCGGGAGAAAATCATCGTTATCTCCAGGGAGCAGGGGTTGGTATCCTGCTGACGCGCTCCGATGAAGGTTTTTTGCGCGCCGATTATGCTTGGCCACTGGGGGCAGAACGTCCGCGCAATGATCGCAATAATGCTAGTGGTCATTTCTGGCTTCGCGGCGGAATTTATTTTTAAAAATTCCTTATAAAGAAGTTAAAAGAAACTTAAATCTTTCAATTTCAGAAAATACATTTAAGTTTTTGACGGCTTTGACCGATATAATATATGGGAAATACTTTATCGACTTAAGGTAAAGGAGGGAGTGCCTTATGAAATATTCACGGAGGAAGAGATGGCATTTGGCATTAGCCTTGGGGCTCACGATTTCTACGTTTTCATTTGCTACAGTAGAAGGGGCTCCAGAGGGCGGTAAAGTTCGGTCCGGTAAGGCTGAAATCAGTAGAGATGAACATGCATTAGTCGTAGATCAGCAGACGCGGCATGTGGCCTTGGATTGGCAGAAATTTGACATTGCTCAAGGGGAAACGGTGGAATTCCGGCAGCAGGCTCACGATATTGCGGTAAATCGCGTGGTAGGCAACAAGGCTTCGGAAATTTATGGTAACTTAAAAGCAGCGGGCAGTGTCTTTTTACTCAATCCAAATGGAATACTGTTTGGCAAAGGGGCACAAATTGACACGGGGAGTTTGGTCGCATCAACGGCTAACGTAGATGATCGTTTCATGACGAGCTTTGGCGAGGGTGTGGAGACAATCGCATTGAAGCTGGATGAAACTTCAACAGGACACATCATAAATGCTGCGGATATCAAGGCCCAAGGCGGTTTGGTAGCTTTGCAGGCATCGGTGGTGCAAAATACGGGACATATTGAAAACGCTGGCGGACAGGTGGCGTTAAGTGCGGTGAAAAATCTGGATTTGGCCATTGATACTGCGGGAAAATTAAACTTCACGGCCAGCGGGGAACAGGCACAGGCCCATGTCCTCAATAGCGGAACGATTAATGCTGCAGGCGGACAGGTGATAATGACGGCCAAGAGCGCTGGCGATATGCTCAGTGAAGTGGTCAATCACTCTGGGATTATCGAGGCAAAGAATCTTAGTGTCAATGACCAAGGAGAAATCATCTTGGATGGCGGCAGCCATGGACAGGTGAATGTTTCCGGAACGCTTGACGTGTCGGGGTTGAATGATGGGACTGCTGGTGGTACGATCCGCGTGCTTGGTGAAGGCACTAATATCGCTGATACGGCGGTATTGAAAGCCATTGGCCAGACTGATGGCGGTTTGATTGAGACGTCTGGAGATATTTTGCACGTTGATACGAATGCGGTTATTGATGCGGCGGGCATCACGGGAAAGGCTGGCGAGTGGTTCATCGATCCGGTGGACATTATCATTAGCAATGAACAGCCTGAGGGCTACACGGATGTTACGCCAACAAGTTTCGAGTCAGTTTCTACGGACCAATATTATGAAAGCCAGAGTGTGACGACGGAGGAGAAACACAGCTATCTGAATGCAGATTACATTAGCTGGCGGTTAAGCAATGGAACCAGTGTTAGAATCCAAGCATTGGATACGAATCCTCTTGAACCGGATAAAAAACTATATTCTTTGGGAGTTTCCAATATCACCGTAAATTCGCCCATTGAGAAATCTGTTTCGAAGATGAATGGGGTCGGTACAGCCTATGGCTCGGAAACCGGAGAAGCAACGTTGACTTTGCAGGCCCAGCGCAACGTCATAATCAATGCACCGATTACGGCAACAGCAGGGATGCTGAATGTTAATTTGCATGCTGACACAGACGGTGATGCCAAAGGCATGGTGGTGGTGAACAGCGATATTACAACCAATGGCGGTAATTTCACGGCTGGCTGCGGTGAGACGATTGATTCAGGTCATGTGGGGACCTATTTTGGTCATGCGAATGATGAAAAAGATGCTGACGGAAATTACCCTGTGGATGGGGACCGCAGAATCTTGACTAATGGCGGCAAAGTGTCGCTTTATGGTGACGTAGCACTAGGGCTCAACAAGGGCAAATTGGTAATTGACACGACGGGGACAGATGGCAGTGGTGGCAATATCCATATCAGTGGCAATGTGGATTCTGCGAATACCTACCGCTTGTTTGCGAATCCAATCCTAAACAAAACGCTGCAGGATTCGGTAAAGAATGATCCAGAACTCAAGCGGATTGCTGGTATTTACTATGAAAAATACTTAAAGAATACGGTTTGGAAATCCTTTGAGGATTTGACGCCGGAAGAACGTGCTGAAATTCAGGAAAGATGTTTCAAGGATTATGAGATAATCCAAGGTGAGTCTTTGCCTACAGGACAAGCTGCTATTGACGTGGTGAAGACTTATTACAAAGATCATGTGAAGTTGGGGGCAAATGGTGCAGTTAATAATGTAACCTATGCTGCTAAAGATTTTGCCGATTTAACAGATAAAGAATATGGGCAGCTTGCCAAACACATCCTTACGAACTGGCCCTTTAACAAAACCGCCAATCATGAATCTATCTTGACTCGATGGGAACTGGCGGAAATAGCCGCCCGTGAAGATACTGCCGGTGGTTCGGCAGTGGGGGATAAATATCTGGCAACGATTACCACCGAGCTTGAAAACTGGATTGTTGGTTCGTTGATGGTGGGCAAGACGAACGAAGCGCTGATCGGCGGCAAAACCGATGTGGTTGGCCCAAATGTCCAAGCAGGACGTGAATTTTACTGGGTGACAGGCCCAGAAGGGGAAGCCAATGATGGAAAGGGCACGTTGTTCTTTACTACGACGGGCAAGGCTAAAGGAATCGTAGCTGAAAACATGTATCAAGGCTGGTCCCATGATTTGACGCATGGCTATAAACCCTTTGATGAACCGAACAACGATAGTATCATTGATCAGCCTTTTGTTGGTATGAACTGGAAATCGGATGCTGGCTGGGCGGATGTCAATAATCAGAGTAGTAACGTCATTGGGTTCATTCAAGAAACGAATACCGAGCATTCCGCTATGACACTTCAGGCCGGTAGTGGTGCGGTAAGCATCGGTGGCAACATTGGTAAATCGCTGCATCTAAGCGATTTGCTCGTGAATACCACTGGCTCAGTCACCGTTGGCGGTGGTGTAAATCTGTCAGCAAGTGCTAATGGCAATGTTGACCCGTCACTAATTGGCTCGAATCGTTATACGGGATTGGTGTATGCGGATAATACCGTAGCAATTAAGGGTGACGCTGGAGTAACCATAGGAGACCGCATTACGACGTCAAGTGGTGATGTGCAGGTGGATTCTCTGGGAACAGTTAATTTGGCAGGCATAACGTCTGGCGGAAAAGTAAAGGTCGTTACGGATGGGGATACGAGCAGCATTCGAATCAGCCGTAATATCCAGTCGGCAGCAACGGAAAATGATGCAGTGATTCTCGATGCGGGAAGTGGCAGCTTTATCAATGCTTCTACAGAAACTTCAGGCATTGTCACGGGAGCTGGCGGCAAATGGAAGATTTATTCTGGGTCGCCGATGGTAAATGATTTTGGCAATAACCTCAATAGTGATACCTATGCACTCTGGAATCGCGGTTCTGACGCCTATGGGTATACGCAGGTGGAAGATGAAGCAGAGATGGGCCGCTATATCTTCAAGTATCAGCCCACCGTGACTTTAACGGCGGCGAATATGGAAAAAGTATATGGCGAGACATTAAGTGGCGCTTCGGAGTGGCAGGTAGAATCTGAGACAACGCAATATGCAGCCTTTACGGAAGATACTGTAGTAAATACGGCCAAAGTGGCAGGTGTGGCTGCGAGCGCAGGCTTTGCGGCGGATGCAGACCGTATGAGTGGTGTAGCGGCGGATACGGATGGATATAACGCCATTTATGCCATCGGTATGGATGTGAATAACACCTCTTTTGTCGCAACTGATGCCTATCGAAATGGGTACAAGGCTGCTGGCGGAAATGATGCGACGCTCACTATCCATAAGCGCAGTGTACCGATTCGGATCAATCTTTCCACGACCTATGGTTCAGCGGATTATACCGCTTTGATCGATGCGGCTGCGGATGATGGCCAGGGACACGGTTTAGTAAACGGGACTACGCTTCGTAATCCAAGTTTTAGCTTTGATGAGGAGTATACGAACCAGATCCCGATAGGAGGAACCACCCCAGGAGTGGGAACCTATGCCGATGTCGTTCATTTTACTGGTGTGGCGTATGATAATGCCAACGATGCGGCCAACTATGAATTTGAACCACAATTGGGAAAGACGACGGTTGCTCCCCATGAAATCGTGCTGACTTTGACTGGTCAAGGAGAAACCTTTGACGCATCAAAGGTTGAGGTACAAGGGCAAGGCTATAGTGGGCAATGGGTAAATGGCGATACGGCTGCTACTGTGCCAACGTTAGCTTATTTGCTGGGAACCGCCGCAAGTGAGGATACGTATTCCATCTATCTATCCGCGGATGATACGGTGCTCAATTCGGGAGATGTAGCAGGAAATTATCGCTTCACTTACGAGGGTGTATACAAAATAACGCCGCCAACAGTAGTCAACTGGCTGCCAGACGCAGAGGGAGATACCGTAGTTTTCGATCCTGATGACAATCAACCGATAGATTCGAGCGGGCTTGAGGATGAAGAAGTAAATCCGCCGATTCTGCCAGATTTGGATGACAAGGTAAAAGAGCCGGCAGATAACAAAGTAGAACGGCCGCAATTAGAATACGCACAAAGCGCTTTACAGGCGGGGGCAGGAAGTTATCAGGTCGTGCCAGGAAATAAAGTAAATCCTGTGGAACAAGTCCTTGGTTTGACTACGGCGCAACTTCCGGTAGGCAAAGTAAAGAATGGACAAGTATTTTTGGATGGCACTTATGCCTTGGATGTACAACCAGATCGCGTTACGATGAGTCCGGCAGAACGTCAACTGGCAATTCCTAAGACTAGTGGAGTAACGCAGCAGCGCGAATATACTAAAGCTATTCCGCTAACAAAGGATGAGACGAAATTCACGATTCGTTATAACGGTGCCATTCTGGGAATCCATCCGGCTGATAGCAGCGCGGAGCGGGCATTGCAACAAGGTGAGGCAAGCCATAATGTGGATGTTATGGAAAAAGCTTTGCATGTTGCCTTTAGTGAAATGGGATTAGAACTCGAGGATTTGGATGCGGTTTATGTGTATCTTTCTTGATTCGTACTGCTTCGCGTAAATACAGCCCCGCCGAGTGAATGGTGGGGCTGTATTATTTGACGAAGACTTTGAAACGTAGTATACTAAACCAGTTAGTACAGAGTCAATTTCTCCTGCATGCAGGAGGAAAAACATAAGAAAAAGGAGCGGTGTTCCTCATGTCAGGACATTCTAAATGGGCAAATATCAAACGTAAGAAGGGCGCAAACGACGCAATCCGCGGTGCACTCACGACGAAGATCGGCCGTGAAATCACGATTGCAGTTCGCATGGGCGGCAGCGACCCGACGGGCAACATGCGTCTGAAACTTGCTCTTTCGAAGGCAAAAGCCAACAACATCCCGAAAGACAACATCAAGCGTGCTATCCAGAAGGGCGAGGGCACGACGGAAGGTGCAAACTACGAAGAGCTGACCTATGAGGGCTATGGCCCGGCTGGTACGGCTGTCATGCTCGACATCCTCACGGATAACCGCAACCGTACGGCTGCCGATGTCCGTCACCTGTTCTCGAAACACGGCGGCAACCTCGGTCAGGATGGCTGCGTTGGCTGGATGTTCCAGAAGAAGGCTATCTTCGTCGTGGAAAAAGAGACCTTTGCAGATGAAGATGCCTTGATGGAAATCGTTCTCGAGGCCGGTGCTGATGACATGAAGGACGAGGGTGAGGTCTTCGAGATTACGGCTGAGCCGGATGCTTACGATGACATCGAGGCAGCTCTGGAGGCCAAGGGCATCGAGACGGCATCGTCGGAAATCACGATGGTTCCGGACAACACGGTTAAGCTCTCCGGCGAAGACGCTGAGAAGATGCAGAAGCTCGAGGATGCTCTCGAGGAGAACGACGACGTCCAGAACGTCTACAGCAACTACGAAATCGAAGAATAATCATCGCTTCGGAAATACAAAGGGGCTCAGAGCATGAGCCCCTTTTCTGCTATCGGGAGGAGAACTTATGTTAGCTTTAGGCATTGACCCGGGAACAGCAATCTGCGGCTATGGCTTTGTCGAGTCAAAGGGCAGCCGCTTGATTCCGCGTGCCTATGGGTCGATCTTTACGACGCCGAATATGAAAATGGAAGACCGCCTGCTCAAGATCCATACGGAACTTGATGCGCTGATAAAAAAATATCAGCCCGATGTCATGGGCGTTGAGAAGCTTTTCTTCAACCGCAACGTCACGACGGCGATTCCTGTCGGCCAGGCGCGGGGCGTAGTGCTTCTAGCCGCGGCGCAGAACAACCTGCGGCTCGTCGAGCGGACGCCGATGCAAATCAAGCAGGACGTCACGGGCTATGGCAAGGCAACGAAACAGCAGGTTATCTACATGGTAACCAAGCTCCTGCATCTGCCCGAGCCACCAAAACCAGACGACACGGCCGATGCTCTGGCCGTTGCCATCTGCACGACCTATTGTATGAACGACGCCGTCTGGCGGAATCAATTATAACGAAAACGGAGTCTCCTACTAGAAAAGTAAGAGACTCCGTTTTCGTTATAAGAGCGATTTTAGCGGACGGCTTTTAGAATCCAGAGGATGAAATAAGTAAGACCGCCTGCAATCAACGGACCGACCGCTACGCCGTGGAATAATAGGACGCCTGCCATCGTGCCGATAATCAGCGCGGGGATGACATCGGGACTGTTCTGCAAAAGCTCAACGCCGCCGCCGCCAGCGACAGCCGCTAAAAGCCCTGCTACGATAGCGATGATTCCCGCATGCGTGCGGAAGGCATCAAGCATGGTCTGAATCGTAATCGTACCATTGGCAATCGGCACCAGAATCGCCGCTGTCAAAATGATGATACCCCAGTTAAGCCCCTGGGAACCCAAGGCATTGAGCGCCGTCGTAAGCCCTAAGATCTTCAGCCCCAATACAATCGCCGCAGCATAAAATACCGTCATGTTATGGCCGATATAACTAAGCAGCAGCACCGCGCCTAAGGTGATATATTCGATATACAAATCGTTCAGCTCCTTTTGTGAAGTACTATATCATTATACACGGAGATGGGGGATATGAAAACTGTTTTTGGCTCTAATTGAGGGGCTGAGGGGATACATGTGGCAGAAGATGTGATGAAAATAACACAGTTATTGATATATTGTATACATGATGTTTACATGTTGACACACAAATAGCAGTATACTATGATTAATTAGTAAATTTTTTAATTATCTTGTAAAATTTGAATTTGGAGGTGTAGCAAATGGTTGAACTCATGTGGGCATCTGGCGTACTGATAACATGCTTTGCCGTGTATCTTTTGATCAAAAAGTATGATGCCCGGATCGTACTGATTGGTTCTGGTATTGCTATGTGCTGCATAGGCGGCGTTCCTATGGCAGCGTTAAATGCCTTTGCCAAAAGCATGACTAACAGTGGGCTTATACAGGCTGTCTGCTCGGTTATGGGTTTTGCCATGGCGGTCAAATTTACGGGGTGTGATAAGCATCTGATTAATGCGATGGCAAAAGTGCTGGCGAAAGGCCGTATGGTCGTGATTCCGGGTGTGGGGTAATCGGTACGTATCTCGTCAATATCGCTTTGCCAAGTGCCGCAGGAACGGCAGCAGCCGCCGGTGCGATATTTATCCCGCTGCTTATGTCCATTGGCGTCCATCCTGCTTTGGCTGCGGCGGCAGTCAAATGCGGGACATACGGCAGCATGTTGAATCCTGGCTTGGCGCATAATCCGTTTGTAGCGAAGATTGCAGGCGTTGACGTCATGGATGTAATCTCATTCCAGATGTTTGCCAATTTAGCCTCACTGCTCGTGGCAACGATAGGCATCGTCTTAGTGGCTCGTTTCCTCAAAGAAGATAAGGGGTACGTGGCCGAAGGCCTGGAAATTGAGGAGGATTTCCATGTCAAGCCGCTGTATGCACTTATGCCAGTTCTGCCTATCTTGATTCTGTTGGTAGGCTCTACTGGACTGGTACCGGCTCTGAAAATGGGCGTTCCACATGCGATGATCATTGGTGCAATTATCACGATTGCCGTAACTAGAGCAAATCCGTCGGATTTAGGAAAAGCGTTCTTTGAAGGCATGGGCAAGGCTTATGGTTCAATCATTGGCATAATCATCTCGGCTGGCGTTTTTGTCGCTGGTCTTACCTCAATCGGTCTTGTCAAGGCGTTTATCTCGGCCATGGTGGATAATCCTGCCATTGTAAAACTCTGTGCTGCGGTTGGCCCATTCCTGCTTGGCTTGGTTACAGGTTCCGGCGATGCGGCTACCTTTGCCTTCAATGAGGCTATCACGCCACATGCTGCCGATTTCGGCCTGACGTCATTGCAGATGGGCTCAATGGCAACTTTGGGCGGTACGCTGGGACGCACGATTTCACCGATTGCTGGTGCTACGATTATCTGTGCTGGCATTGCTGGCGTAAATCCGATTGAGATTACGAAACGCAATGGTCTGCCGATACTTGCTGCGCTGCTTACTGGCATGATTGTATTGTTGTTTTAAGAGCATAAGGAACGAGAAACGGTCGATAATGGATTGGCCGTTTCTTTGGCGTTATAGGAGGGAACACCATGCAGACGATGATGGAAGCGATAAAGGCTGCGGCGAAAGAAATGCAGGGAGAAATGGTATCCTGCCGGCGCGATATCCATAAGCACCCGGAACCAGGCTGGACGGAGTTTCGTACGGCGTCATTGGTGGCTGAGCGGCTGTCGGCGCTTGGGTATGAGCTAAAGATTGGGGAAGAGGCAATTGACCGGCAGACGATGATGGGCGTTCCGTCACAGGAAAAACTAGCCGAAGAGATGGAACGCGCCGCAAAAGAAGGAGCAAAAAAGGAATGGCTTGCCCAGATGACTGGCGGTCTTACTGGTATTGTGGCAACGAAGAAATTCTCAGAGGGTGGCCCGGTGGTTGCCTTGCGGTTTGATATGGATTCCAATGACGTAAGAGAATCGGAATCCCCTGACCATTTCCCAACGCAGGAAGGGTTTCGTTCTTTGCACGACCAAGCTATGCATGCCTGTGGCCATGATGGTCATACGACCGTTGGTCTCGCTGTGGCAAAGATTCTTGCCGCGCTGCAGGATAAACTGAAAGGTACCATAAAGCTCGTGTTTCAACCCGCGGAAGAGGGCGTTCGCGGGGCCAAAGCAATGGTGGAAAATGGCGATGTGGACGATGTGAATTATATGCTTGGCGCACATTTTGGCTTCCAGATGAAACATACGGGTACGATTGCCTGCAACGTGACGGGTTTTTTAGCTACGAGCAAATATGATATCCATTTCGTCGGGAAGCCTGCTCATGCAGGCGCGGCACCCGAGCAGGGGAAAAATGCCTTGCTGGCAGCTGCCTGTGCATCACTGAACTTGCATGCCATTCCGAGACATTCGCAGGGGGCCTCCCGTATCAATGTCGGAAAACTCATCGCTGGTAGTGGCCGCAATGTCATAGCGGATAAAGCGTTCATGGTGATAGAGACGAGAGGCGCCAGCAGTGAGATTAATGCGTTCATGGAGCAGGAGGCATTGCGTGTTATAAAAGCTGCGGCGGCGATGTATGATGTTGAGGTGCAGGTCGAAAAAACAGGTGGTGCGGCTGGCGGGAGCAATAGCCCGGAACTAGCGGCTTTTTTGGAAGCAAGGGCCAAAGAGCTCAATATCTTCAAGCAAGTAGCTGGACACTGTGACTTTGGCGCCAGCGAAGATTTTTCGTATTTTATGGAGCGCGTGCAGAGTCATGGCGGAAAAGCTGCGTATATGATGATTGGGGCAGACCTGGCCGCTGGCCATCATGATTCCTCGTTTGATTTTGATGAAACGGCACTAGGTTATGCTGCCAATATGTTGGCGTACTCAGCAGCATCATTACTATTGCAGGGGGAGAAATTATGATAAGCAGGAAACGATTGGAAGAGCAGTTTGCCCAATTAGCGAAGATTACCGCGCCTGGAAAGGGCATCAATCGTTTGGCGTTTACCGCTGAGGATAGAGAAGGGCGTATCTATGTCAAGCGGCTTATGGTCGATGCTGGACTTACCGTAAGACAAGATGCGTTTGGCAATTTGATTGGTCATTATTCGGGACGGGAAGAGGGGTTGCCAGCGGTCATGTCTGGATCGCATTGTGACAGTGTCCCGCAAGGTGGAAATTACGATGGCATTGTGGGAATCTTGACTGCTATTGAGGCGGTCCGGAGTCTGCATGAGCAAGAAAAGGTTCCCAAGCATCCCTTGGAAATCGTGGCGTTTCAATGTGAAGAATCCAGCCGCTTCGGTGCTGCGACGTTGGGCAGCAAAGCAATGCGGGGGATGCTGGAGGTTGATGATTTAAAGCGTTTGCAGGATAAGACAGGGAAGACGTTGTATGATGTGCTGCAGGAAAATGACCTTAATCCCAATGAGATTCAGAATGCTAAATATGACAGACCACTGAAGGCATATTATGAAGTTCATATCGAACAGGGAAAGGTGTTGGAAAGCAAGCAAAAAACAATTGGCGTCGTAACGGGAATTGCCGCTCCAACGCGACTGAAAGTTAAGTTAGCCGGTCATGCGGATCATAGTGGGGCAACGCCAATGGGGATGCGGCAGGATGCAATGTGTGCCGCATCCGAGATAATCTTGGCAGTGGAAAGACTGGCAACTGATTACACAGAAACGCCGGTAGTGGGGACTGTGGGGGTCGTGAATAACACCCCGAATGTCATGAATGTAGTCCCCGGAAATGTGCAGCTGGGGATAGATATCCGTAGCATTTCGGAAAAGGCGAAGGCACAAGTAACAACAGCTGTAGAAGACCAGATTATGAAAATTTGCCAGAAACGCAAAGTGCAGGCAAAAATCGAAACGATCAGCCAGGATAAACCGGCCGTGATGCAAAAAAAAGTCGTAGACTTCTTGATGGAAATCTGTGAGCAACAGCATGTGCCCTATATCACAATGCCAAGTGGTGCTGGCCATGATGCTATGCATTGGACGGACTATACCGCTACTGGGATGCTCTTTATCCCCTGCAAAGGCGGAATCAGCCATCATCCAGACGAATATGCAGAGATGCGTGATATAGTGACGGCGGCAAAGCTATTAGAAAAGGCTATATGGCTTACGGCAAATGAATAATCGTGATTAGTTGAAAAAACAAAGCCCAACTATCTTATTATGGAGGAGTTGGTCGTTGGCTTTTCGCGAGTGGTGGAGATCGTTAAAAAAGTGGTATGATATTACTTGAAATGGGGAAAATATAATACGAATAGTATCTTTATATTTGCTGCTATTTCTTGGTTGAGACAAGGTAATGGAACATTTGCCGCCAATAGATATAGAAGCGTTTATGAAGGCACTTGCAGATCCGGATTTAGGCAAGTAAGGCGATTGTTATTGTTGCAAATTATTATGTGATTTTTTATCATAAATGAAATGGAGGGGAGGAAATTGTTTGTGGATTATCGAAAAATTACGTGTGATAGTGATGAATTTAATGATGCTGTTATTACTATAAAAAATAATGTTTTATCAAAAAATAATATGCCAAAACTTATTGTTGGTACAGGCTTGTCGGCATCATATGGTATTCCTGGAATGTGGAAATTGTCTAAAGAACTTAAGTCAAAACTTGGGGTTCATAAGGACGATGAGATAAAAAAAGCCTGGATTAGAAGAGAGAAGGATATCAATGATAATGGTTTAGAAGAATGACTTAAGACGCTGTCACCAGATGAACAGAAACTTATTGATGAAATACGAAAAGCTACAGCGGATTATATTCTAGGCGAAGAATGGCCAAAGTTATTGGATATATATCAAAAATCTAGTGGATTTGAGAAACTGCTTACATATTTAAAGGATACGGTAAGTGTTAATCACGGGTTAATTGATATTATGACTCCCAATTACGACAGAGTGATAGAAACATTATGCGATAAGTGCGGGATACAGGTCATCACAGGATTTTCAGGAGAGATATTTCAAAGATTTGAACCTCTAAGGCTGAAAAAGCCAAGTGATTATTACGGAGGGCATAATTGTTGCATAAGATTATTTAAACCGCATGGATCAATAAATTGGATTAGTAATAGTAATGGAGAACTACTTATTAATGATTTAGCTTATTTGTGGAAGCACAGAGATGACATTGAAATAATAGCTCCTGGAGGTCCAAAATATGAAGCTGGAATGACAAATAATACATTTAGAATTATGCGTGAAGATTTTAATGAGCTGATATCCGAAATGAATGAGCCATATTCTTTGTTGATTTATGGATATGGCTTTAATGATACACACTTTAATACGGTATTATATCAGAATACTAAGAAAAATGTATTGATTCTTTCAAAAGATATAAAAGAAGAGGTTTTGGAAAAAGCTAAAAATAATCATATGGTTACCGCTTTTTTTCAAAAAGATTCCAAAAATTTTATGATCTATAAAGGAGAACAAATCGAAATAGATAAGAGTCTATGGAATATGGATGTCTTTGTGATGCATTATTTGCGAAGAAAGCGGATATAGAAAAAGATTTTGGCGCTGATTTGTTTTTGGAAAGGCTGGATGAGAAGAAGTCTTGCCGTATATCTGCTCGTCTGGAAGGAGTCAATGTTAAAGATAGAGCTGATTGGGACAAAATGATTAAATTCCAGTGCGATACCATGCCAAGATTTTATGATGCACTTCATGACAGATTAGGCGCCGCAAAGAAGAGTATTTAATAGATATAATTCTTGCGTGAGAGTCTTTTGAAGGGGAGTATTCAAATGTTTAGAAAGAGTGAGAAGGTACTTAAGTATAATGAAACCGTTTAAGGATTATGAATTAAGAAATGTATTGGGAAATCAATATAAAGCTATAAATGAGAAAATAGATAAGCTTTCAAATGAAGAGGTTATGGCAAATGACCTAGATGTTCTGACGGATAATTTGTATCAAGAATTTTATATTGAACCAGTTACAGTTGAAGAGGAAGATTTTGAAAAGAGAAGTATAGTTCAGTGCAAAATAAGGAAATACATAGATCCATTCTTTAGGATTGAGTATGATAAGGAATACGTAGTTGTTGATGGAATTATAGCAAGCTTTTTTTATCCGTATTCTGGCGATGATGTTTTGTTTAAGTGCCAGGCTTCAACATTTTCATTAGGTGGATATCCGGAGATAACGCTACATAATGGATATTTAATCATTAAGGCAGAAAGAGCTCTAAATGAAATGAATGGAGATGGAGCTAAAGATAGGTTGCTAGCTGCAGTCAAAGATGAGCTAGATGATGTAAAAAAGGGATTGGGATTTGCTAATTCTGATGTAAACACCTTTAATAATAGCCTTAGAAGATACATTAGCGAAGCAATTACAACAAGAAAAAGTAAAGTACAATCATTTTACAATATAGCGCAGATGTTTGAAGTTCCGATAGAAAAGAAGGAATATGCTCGAAAACATGTCCCTTTAGAGAGAAAAATTGTTCCAATAGCGCATAAATATGATAGTGAATCTTATTACAATGTTTCTGATTCGGATTACAAAGATGTTCTTGGTACATTAAAGCATACTTTATCTACATATGAGAGAACACCAGAATCATACAAATCTATGCAGGAAGAAGATTTGAGAAATACTCTTCTTGCAACATTAAACGCTACATACAAAGGTACAGCGACAGGAGAAACGTTTAGACGAAAAGGAAAAACTGATATTTGCATAGAGCAAGAAAATAGAGCAGCTTTTGTTGCTGAATGTAAAATATGGAAGGGAGCTAAGGCATTAACAGATGCGGTTGACCAGCTGGATGGCTATCTTACATGGAGAGATTGTAAGACTGCTTTGATTGTATTTGTAAGACAAAAAGACTTTATTAAAGTGCTTGAAAAAGCAAAAGACGCACTTAATAATTTTGAGAATATGCGATCCTTAAGGGAACTGGATAAGAATGAATTTGAGTGTGTGTATATCTCGAATTCTCATCCAGGGCAATTAGTGAAAATGAGAGTTATGTTGTTTGATCTTAGCTATGATGAGTGATGAAATTATTAAAGATGGGCAGGGCAGGTTTCGAGTGCCGCAGGATGGACGGCTTTCCTTGCGTATTCCGCAGGAACTTATACCGGTTTGCCCGGATGATGGCGGCCCTGTTGCCATGAATCTGCGGGCAGATGATACTTTTGTAGAGGATGCTGGCTGGCAGGCGGCGGCAGAACGCTATGCGGCTTATCTCAGCGCCCATGAAGGCCGGAAAATTCTCTTTTGGGAAATTGGTGTAGGTGCCAATACGCCCATGATTATCAAGTATCCTTTCTGGGCAATGACTGCGGAAAATCCTCAGGCTGTTTATGCCTGTCTGAACTTTGATGAGGCAATATGCCCGGAAAAGATACGCATACGTTCAATCTGTATAGATGGTGATAGTAGCGATGTGTTGTCAGCTATAGTATGACATATTCCAGTGCAAATGAGTCTGTAGCATACACCGTTTGCAAAATTTTTACCTTATTAACAATAAATATATTAGCAAAGGGGGTGCAAAATCCCCACCGAGGGGGTGCAAGGGGGTTCATCGTTAATAGAGTATAGGGGGTGCATCGTTATTTTGTATCAAAATTAGTGGTAAAGGGGAGTGTATGAGCGAGAGGATGAAGGATATATCGCATACCACAATTTATAATTGACTTTTTGTGAATTGTGAATATGATTGAGGAAGACACATAGCAAGGATTTTGAAAGCAAAAATGGCGTAGTTAAGCCATTTTTGCTAGTGTATGCTCCACGCATGTGGGGATGCCCCCCCAGATGATTCGACAGCTTTTCTCGTCCCAACGTATGTCCCACGCATGTGGGGATGAACCGGACAAATACCTATGCTCTAAAAGAGACAAAGAGCATTATATAGGGAGATGAGAATATGTGCTTTCGCAGGCATTGCGGGGAGTATCCGGTTGGTTGGATGTAATCGAAGAGGCCGAACGGAAAGGAAAACTCATATTATACCATAATGGGAGTGGTTTTGTGGTTGCGGGAAAAATTTTGCAAAATCTGACAAGTCAATTTGACTTGTCAAGGATGGGGCTGAGCTGTTTTATATGATGACAGCTAATCACTCCATTGCTATATATTCCAGCAAAGAAAAAGCGGCCAGCGCACACGATGACATGCGTTGACCGTTCATAGGTATAAGAAAAGCCCCTTGGTAGCTACTCCAAGGGGCTTCGCTCATTGCTCGATATTTATTACCTTTAGCTACAACTATTATATCATATCTTGATAATTTAGCAACGATAATATAAAATAAAGCATGCTGCGGATCATATCCCTTACCGTAGTGAAGGGAGGTGAGCTCGTTGTTCGATGATATTTATTACCTTTTTCTGTCGGTTATAGCAGGTGTAATCAGCTACTACATCTGCAAGTGGCTGGATCGGCAGTGACGCAGCAACAGCACGAATGCTCTGAATAGCTACCAGAGCGAAGGCCCGGCCGGTTGGTCGGGTTTTTTGATTATGTCAATCGTGTCAGTAGGTGGGGAACTTTTTGTGGTAAAATGTGTATCATCTAGCACCGAGTTGTAGGAGAATACTCAATTATGCTATACTAAAAAGGTTACAAGTTTTCTTTTATTGGAGTGAACCTTTCGATGATTGGATTTTTGCGAGGGCAGGTGGCGGCGCTTAAGGCTGACTATTGTTTGCTCGATGTGAATGGCGTGGGGTATCGGGTCTTTGTGGCCGGGTCTACGCGGAATAAGCTGCGGTTAAACGAAGAGACGCAGCTCTTTACCTATATGAATGTCTATCAGGATGGCATTACGCTTTATGGGTTTGCCAGTGAGGATGAGTACGATATTTTCCAGCTACTGATTGGCGTGTCGGGGATTGGCCCGAAGGTGGCGCTGGGGATTCTGTCGTCGATTACGGTGGAGGGCCTTTGCAAGGCGATTCAGAATAAGCAGGCTACGGTGCTGACGAAACTGCCGGGGATTGGTAAGAAGTCGGCGGAGCGCTTGATTTTGGAGCTCAAGGACAAAGTAGGCTTTGCTACCAGCGATGTGGAGGAAGTCTTGACGCTGGATATGGAAGGCGCTGTGGGCGATGATATCATCAGTGAGGCGCAGGCGGCGCTGGTTGCGCTGGGCTATAGCCAGGCGGAGATCGCACCAGTGCTTAAGCAGGCCTCGAAGTGCAAGACGACGGAGGAAATCATCAAACTGGCACTCAAGCAGCTGAATAAATTTTAAAGGGGGGCTGAGGCTTGGCAGAAGAAGATTTTTACGATATGGATATTGACGATGGCCGCATCGTGGCGATGGATGAACAGCGTGCCGATGATTGGCAGTACAGCCTCCGCCCGCGCAAGTTAAGTGAGTATATCGGCCAGGATAAGGCCAAGAAGAACCTCGATATCTTCATCAAGGCGGCGATGAACCGCGGTGATGCACTCGATCATGTGCTGTTATACGGCCCGCCGGGCCTTGGCAAGACGACGCTTGCGGGCATCATCGCCAATGAGATGGGCGTGAATTTCCGCCAGACTTCGGGGCCGGCTATCGAGCGGCAGGGAGATTTGGCGGCGCTGCTCACGAATCTGCAGGAGCACGATGTGCTCTTTATCGATGAGATCCACCGCTTGTCGCGCAGTGTCGAGGAGGTTCTTTACTCGGCGATGGAGGACTTTGCGCTCGATATCATCATCGGCAAGGGGCCAAGTGCCCGCTCGATTCGTCTCGACATTGCGCCGTTCACGCTGATCGGTGCGACGACGAAGGCGGGGTCACTGGCGGCACCGTTGCGTGACCGCTTTGGCATTATTTCGCGGCTGGAGTATTACACGCCTGAGGCTTTGGTGAACATCATCAAGCGCGCGGCCGAGATCCTGGAAATCCCCATCGAGGAGCGCGGTGCTTTGGAGATTGCGCGTCGTTCGCGCGGGACGCCGCGTATCGCCAACCGCCTGCTGAAACGCGTGCGCGATGTGGCGCAGTACGAGGGGCAGGATGTCATCACCGATGAGCTGGCGGATAAGGCGCTGTCCTTGCTCGAGGTCGATAAGGCTGGCCTTGACCATACGGACCGGCGCATGCTGTCGACGATGATCAAGAAGTTTGGCGGCGGCCCGGTGGGGCTTGATACGCTGGCGGCGGCTATCAGCGAGAGCACGGATACGATCGAGGATGTCTATGAGCCCTTCCTTATCCAGCTGGGCTTTGTCAACCGCACGCCGCGGGGCCGCGTGGTCACTCGGGCTGGCTATGAGCATATGGGCATAGCCTATCCGGAATAAGGGAGAGAAACGATGAAACTGCTTTTACATATGTGCTGTGGGCCGTGTGCGTGCTATCCGGTCAAGAAATTGCGCGAAGAGGGCATCGAGCCGGTGGGGTATTTTTTCAATCCGAACATCCATCCGTATACCGAGTGGGATAACCGGCTCAAGACAGCGAAGGAATTTGCCGAGAAGGTCAAGATGGAATTCCATGCCGATGAGAACTATCGGCTGCGGGACTTCTTGAAAAAGGCGCTGCCAGCGGAGGCAATGCCCAATGGCCGCTGTACGATGTGCTATACCTGGCGGCTGGAGGAGGCGGCACGCTTTGCGGCGGAACATGGCTTTGATGCTTTTACGTCGACGCTTTTTTACAGCATCTACCAGCAGCACGATTTGATGAAGCGCACGGCCGAGAAGTTTGCGGCGCAGTATGGCGTGACGTTCTATTACGAGGATTTCCGTCCTGGCTGGCAGGAGGGCATCGACATCAGCCATGAGCTGGAGCTTTACCGCCAGCCTTACTGCGGCTGCATCTTCAGCGAGGAGGAGCGTTACAGCAAGGCTATCCGCAAACAGCGCCGCAAGGAGAATAAGGCGAAGAAGCGGGCTCGGCTAGAGGCGCAGGCACGCAAGGAAAAGGAGCAGGAAAATGAGAAATAGTGAGGCGTTTCTTCGCTATATTGTTCGTCAACTTCTGCTTATTGTATTGGCGGCTTTTTTGCTTGGTGGTTTTATACCGGTGGCAGAGGCTTCTTGGCAGCCTGAATTGTTGGTGGGCCTGCAAAAGGGTGCGGTTTCGGTGCAGGTTTCTGCAGATTCGGCTATCGTTATTCGCGATGTTGCCACGAGAAAAGTCCTTGCCAAGAAGTCCGCAGGGGTGACTTTGCCGGTGACTTTCAGCCCGGGAACGTTTCTCGTAGCAGGCAAGAAAATAGCGGCAGGTACGGCAGGAATTGATTTTGTCGTTGAGGATGAGCGTCAGCTGGCATCACAAGTCAGCCGTATTGATGGTAAGGCTTACCGTGGCGCAGTGCGTCTATTGCCAGCGGGGAATGGTTTTACCGTTATCAACCGTGTGACGACGGAAGAGTATTTAAAGGGAGTGGTGCCAGAGGAGATGCCTCCGGAGTGGAACAAGGAGGCTGTCAAGGCACAGGCTGTTGCCGCCCGAAGCTTTGCCCTTAGCCATCGGAAACGTCATAGTAAAGATGGCTATGATCTTTGCGCGACGACCCATTGTCAGCAGTACCAAGGAATTCGGGCCGAGCGGGCTCGTAGTTCAGAGGCCATCACGGAAACGCATGGGGAAGTGTTGACCTTTCAGGGAAAACCGATTGAGGCGCTATTTCATACGGATTCTGGTGGCATGACCGAGAATAGTGAAGCGGTATGGGGGAGCAGGATTCCCTATCTGCGGGCAGTAAAGGAACTGCATGCAAAATCGTATCCCTGGGATAAAAATATTTCCGTGGAACAGTTTACGTCAATTCTCGCAAAGCACGGCAAGGATATCGGTATGCTCAAAACTTTGACGTTGCCGCCCATTACCTTCGGCAAAACAGTGGCGGGCAGGACTTCTGCAGGGCGCACTGCTCAAGTGAGATTTAACGGCACGAAGGGGACTGTGGTAGTCAGTGGCAATGACCTTCGAAGCTGGTTCGGCCTCAAGAGCACCTTGTTTGAAATGACGCTTAAAGGCAGTGTCGTGATGATTCATGGCTATGGCTGGGGACATGGACTAGGTCTTTCGCAATGGGGAGCTAGGGCACTGGCCGATGAGAAGGGGTATAAATATCCGGCGATTCTTGATTATTATTATCAGGGAACGATTCGAAAGAAATTATATTAAGATAGATTGAAGGAAAAAGTTATGTTATTACTCTCAGATTTTGATTATGATTTACCAGAAGAGCGCATCGCACAGGTTCCTATTGAACCGCGTAATGCTTCGCGGCTGATGGTACTCGATCCGGTGGAGAAGACCATCGAGCATAGACACTTTTATGACCTCAAGGAGTATCTGGAGCCGGGGGATACGCTGATTTTCAATGACACGCGTGTCATGCCAGCCCGCCTTATCGGTCATCGCGACCAGACGGGCGGCAAGGTCGAGGTGTTCCTGCTGCGCCGTCTCGACGCCACGCATTGGGAGACGCTCGTAAAGCCAGGCAAAAAGGCCAAACCGGGCAATGTCATCAATTTCAGTGATGAGCTTTCGTGCACCGTTACGGATCATACGGATTTTGGCGGCCGCATCGTCGAGTTCAAATTCGACGGCGTATTCGAGGAAATCCTCGACCGTCTCGGCGAGACGCCGCTGCCGCCGTATATCCACGAGAAACTCGAGGATAAGGAGCGCTATCAGACGGTTTATAACCGTGAGGAAGGTTCGGCCGCTGCACCGACGGCAGGCCTGCATTTTACCAAAGAGCAGATGCAGGAACTCAAGGATATGGGCGTGAATCTCGGCTTTGTCACACTGCATGTTGGTTTGGGGACGTTCCGTCCGGTAAACTGCGAGGATATCCAGAAGCATGACATGCACAAGGAGTTCTACCGCATTTCTGATGAGACGGCCAAGCTCATCATGGATACGAAAAAAGCCGGCCATCGCGTCATCGCGGTGGGTACGACGAGCATCCGCACGCTTGAATCTGCCGCCGATGGCAAGAATGAAATCAGCGGCAAGAGCGGCTGGACGCAGATTTTTATCTATCCGGGCTATGATTTCAAGATTATCGATGGCATCGTAACGAACTTCCATCTGCCGAAATCGACGCTGATTATGCTAATCAGTGCTTTCGGTGGCCGCAATTTCGTGCTCGATGCTTATAAGAAGGCTGTGGAGATGAAATACCGCTTCTTCAGCTTTGGTGATGCGATGTTCTTGCGCGTGCAGCAGCCAAAAGACGAAAGAGACAAAGAGCTGGCGGAGCTTGAAGCCAGTCATCAGACGGAAGATTAACGATAAGACCCTAGCAGCTTATGCTAGGGCCTTTTAAACAGAAGATGGGAGGTGCTTGCGATGGAGAAAATAGAATCCGATCGATGGGACAAACTCAATACCGCGCAGCGGGAGGCTGTTACCACGACGGAAGGCTATGTGCGGGTGCTGGCAGGGGCTGGTTCGGGCAAGACCCGGGCGCTTAGCCAGCGGTTTGCCTATCTGGTCAATGAGATTGGCATCATGCCGGGCAATATCCTCTGCGTGACTTTTACGAATAAGTCGGCTACGGAGATGCGCAAGCGGATTCACTTGCTGACGGGGGATAACGATACGGGCTATATCAATACATTCCATGGCTTTTGCGTGTCGGTGCTGCAGGAGGACAGCTATGCGGTGCAGTATCCCAAAAGCTTTCTGGTGCTCGACAACAGCGATATCGATGCGATGCTGAAGATTATCTATGAGGAGCGTCACTTGTCCTTGCGGGATATGACCTTTGCCAAGGCCAGGGATATGATCGAGGTGCGGAAAATTTTCACGGAGCCAGCGTATTACGAGGATATGATTGCCTTTTCGCTTGACGGTATCAAGGAAAAGTACGAGCGGGCCGTGGAGCCAGCCGATATTATCTTCTATGGTTATCTGTATCAGGAAAAGAAGTGCTTTGGGCTTGATTACAACGACCTCATAAAGTTTACGCTCTATATCTTCGAGCAAAAGGAAGAACTGCGGCTCAAGTGGCAGCAGCGGCTCGAATACATCATGATCGATGAGTTTCAGGATATCGATGAACTCCAGTACCGGCTCATGAAGATACTTTGCGGTTATCATAAGAATCTCTTCGTTGTCGGCGATCCCGACCAGACCATCTATACCTGGCGCGGGGCCAATATCCGCTATCTGCTGGATTTCGATCAGGAGTTTTCACCTGCTAAGACCATCTATATAATGGAAAACTATCGCTCGACGCCGGAAATCCTGGCGGTGGCCAATGACCTCATCGCCCATAACCGCAACCGCATCGAAAAGAATCTCCGTCCGACGCTTCCATCGGGGCAAAGCGTGCTGTGCGCCAGCAACGATTCGCCCGAGGAAGAAGCCAACTGGATTGCCCAGGAAATCGCGAAGCTTCACGAACAGGGCGTGCCATATCGTCAGATCGCGGTGCTCTACCGTGCGCATTATCTGACGCGCTCGCTGGAAGAAGTCTTTTTGCAGGCGGAACTTCCCTATACGCTCTACAGCGGCATTCACTTCTTTGACCGCAGGGAAATCAAGGATGCGCTCTCGTATCTGCGCATGATTGCGTACCGGGATGATTTGTCCTTCCTGCGGATTGCCAATGTGCCGAAACGCAATTTGGGCGAGCGGCGTATGGCGTTTTTACAGGAGTATGCCGGGCAGAATGGCTGCAGTCTCTATAAGGCCTTGAAGGAAAATCTCGACAAGGATTTATTTAAACGGACCAAGGCCAGCGCCTTCGTGAATCTTATCGAGGAGTTTGCCTCGTCCTATCGTGGCCGGCCGGTATCGGAGGTGCTGGCGGCACTGCTTGATGCGAGCGGCTATGAGGCAATGCTGCGCACCGAGGGCAGTCAGGAGCGGCTTGATAACCTGGCAGAGCTCAAGCAGGCGGTCTACGAATACGAGACTTCCTGTGGCGAAGAGGCGCTGCTTGAGGATTATCTTTCGCGGGTGGCCTTGCTCACCAATAGCGATATGGCCGAGCAAGGGGATAAGGTAAAGCTCATGACCGTGCATGCGGCTAAGGGGTTGGAGTTTCCCTATGTGTTCCTCTGCGGACTCAATGAAGGAGTCTTCCCATCGCGCAAGACGCGGACGCAGCAGGCCATGGAGGAAGAACGGCGGCTAGCCTTTGTCGCCGTGACCCGTGCTCAGAAACGCCTGTACCTATCGGCGGCCTCGGGACTGAATTTTGATGCCTCGCTTAGGTATCCTTCGCGGTTCTTGCTGGAACTTGATGATGCACTACTCGAATACGCGCGGCCTGTCGCGGAAAGCATGCGGCAGGATGCCAAGGCGTATATCCGGGATATGGACCGGCGTATGGCGCAGGCCAGTGCTCCGAAAAAAGCAGCCTTTGCCAAGGGCGATAAAGTCATGCATCGCATTATGGGGGATGGCGAGATTTTGGACATCAACAGCGAGAAGGGAGCCTATGTGATAAAGTTTGCCGATATCGATACGCCACGGGAAATCTCGTTCAAGGCCAAGCTGGAAAAGATTTTATAATCACGCTATAATATTGGTGTGCAATAATGAAGAGCAATTGTCATTCGCGTGAAATAAAGGAGGAATTTTATGGCAATGTTGATTGGTGTCATGATCTTGAATCTGGTCATCAGCTTTTTGAATGCCCGCAATGTCGGACGCATCTGGGCAGAATCCAAGGCTGTTGGCGGCTGGATTCGCTTGCTGGCATGGTGCGGTGCCATCCAGTCAGCGGTGGGCTTTACCTTTGTCTATGCGATCGTCGTTTCGTACATCGCGGTATCGACGGGGTATCTGCCGGCCAGCATGCTGGGACTGCTGTCGAGCCTCATCTACCTGATGATTATCGTACCGGCAATCGGCTCGGGCATCATCATCACGATTCAGTCGTGGATAAACTTCGCCCGGGAAAAATCGCTGATGAATCTTGGGGTTGCTGGCTGGAATACGTTTGCCCAGGCTTATAATACGTACAATGCCATCCAGAGCTTTGGCCCGGCGCTCGATACGGTACAGGAAGGCCTTGGCGGCCTCTTCGATGGCGATGGCGATTCCGATAACTCGACGATGCGCGTCCTGCTGCTCGCCGCAATCATCCTGCTGGCTGGTGTCATGACGACGACGGTTATCATCCGCCGGTATGAGGCAAGCCTGCCGGTGTCTGAGGCGGTCCGCAGCGGCAATCGCGACCTCGAGTACCGTTAAAAAAAGCATCCAGCTCAAATCGGCTGGATGCGGACAATATGGCTAAGGTCGATGCGCGTGCCATCTTCCAGCAGAAGCTGCTGGCATGTGCAGTCGAGACGTTTGATGACGGCGGTTCGCGTTTCATAGCGGCCGCCGTCTTTGTATGCGTCGGCCACAAAATAAGTAATGGTCGTCTGGCGCGCAGGATTCGTGAGAACCTGCTGAAGCTGGCGGTCTAGCAATTCCTGTTCGTCTTCGGCAAGATTCGGGGGTGGCAGCGTGACGCGGGCGCTTTCCCGCACGGCCTCTTCGTAGCCGGTCAGCGCCGCAAACGGCGAAAACTGTGCGGCCCGCTTCGCTAGCGGCATCGGTGGATGGCGCTTCGAGACAGGACGTGGCAGGTGGATAATATCGTCGTAGTTAGTTGGCTGAGTTTCCTTCATGCGCGATGCCCTCCAATCTGATTGTTGCGGCTGATGGCCGTGGCACCTTCCTGCAGATTGGCGCCCTTTAAGATGGCATTCTTGCCAAAGCGCTTCTTGAGGGCAACGATGGTCTGCTGGATGGCGGTTTCTTTGACTTTTGACAAGTCAACTTCGTCCTTGGCTGCCGGTTCAGCGAACAGGTCAAGTTCAGCTGGCGGCGGAGCGGCTTGATAAGATGCCTGCGCAATGGTATCGCCAAAGGTGATGGTAAGGCGGCGCACGAGCAGATTTTTATCGGCAATCTCGGCAAAAAGTTCGCGGACGGTTTGCCGCAGCAGGGAGGAAGATGCCGTTGGCGTGGCAAAATACCTGCTGCCATGGGCGGGCTTGGGCACCATGCGGCCATAGTGGTCACGGTGCAGGGGACCGCGGTAGCCTTGGTGCGTGTTTTCGCTATCATAGCCGATGTCAAGGATGAGCTGGCCGGTCAATAATTTCTTGTCGACAAGCTCCAAGGCTAACAGGTCTGTCATTTCCCAGGCCACGAGAGCGGCTTTGTTGTAGGGATAGGGGCTTTGGAGCACCTGGCCGGAGCCGATGCTTGTGGCCGCTGGCTTATAGGCTTTGATGGCGGCCATCGTGCAAGGTTCATAGCCCCAGGCATGGTCGATAAGCAGCTCGGCATTGACGCCAAAGAGGCGGTAGAGCAGCTCTTCGTTATGGAAATCCGTGGCCTTGCCCAGGGAACAGCGGGCGATATCGCCCATGGTATAGAGCCCGTGCTGCTCGAGTTTTTTGGCATAGCCGCGGCCGACGCGCCAGAAATCAGTCAGCGGGCGGTGGTTCCAAAGCAGTTGGCGGTAGCGCTTTTCATCGATTTCGGCAATGCGGACTCCGTTGGCATCGGCTGGCAAGTGTTTGGCAACGACATCCATGGCGACTTTGCAAAGATAAAGGTTGGGGGCGATGCCAGCGGTGGCGGTGATGCCAGTTTCTGCATAGATTTCGTCGATTAATTTCTGCGTCAATTGACGGGCGGTTAGCTGGTAGGTCTTTAGATAATGCGTCACATCGATAAATACTTCGTCAATGGAATAGACGTGGATGTCTTCGGGAGCGATGTAGCGCAGGTAAATTTGATAAATTTGGGTGCTGACTTCCAGATAGCGGGCCATGCGTGGGACGGCAGTATGATAATCGATAGCTAGTTCTGGATGGACGGATAGTTCGCTGGCCCTGGCGGATTTCCCACGAAATCGATGTTGGGGCGCAAAAGCCAGCCGTTTTTGATTGGCTGTTGCAACCGCATGAACGACTTCAAAGAGCCTGGCTCGTCCAGGGATCCCGTAGGCTTTTAGCGAGGGGGATACGGCCAGACAGATGGTTTTATTGGTTCGTGATGCATCGGCAACGACGAGGTTGGTATCCAGAGGATTTAAATCTCGATCATGACATTCCACCGACGCATAGAAGGATTTGAGATCGATGGCGACAAAATACGAGGGGATTGTCATACGGCGCCTCCTTTCGTTTTTTTCATCTTAGCAGAAAAACAAACAGAATACAAGTTCTATTCAAACGGGCGTGGAACCTGTGTACTTGAAATAGCGGAAAAGCTATGGTATCATCTTATACTTATAGGAGGGAATCGTATGAATCATCTAAAGAAAATTCTTGTCTTGAATGCCATCGGCATCGCTTTGTTTCTGAGTTGGTACTTGCCGGGAAACAGCGGTTTTTGGTTTGAACTGGATAAAGGCGTGTTCTTCTTTTTCAATCACCTGCTGGGAGAGAATACGGCATTCCTCTATTTGGTGGCATTTACCAATTTACGCCCGTTTGATGTGGTGGCCTTCCTGTTCATGCTCGGAATTTTTTACAGCTACTACCGCAAACAGGACATCAAGGGAAAGCGTTGGATGCTGGCCATGGGGGCGACGATGCTGGTTTCGGCGGTCATTGCCAAGCAGTTTGATTTGTTCCTAAGCATGGAGCGTCCTAGTGCCTCGAAGTTCTTTACGTTGATGGGGGAAAACGTGCTGCGCGTATCGGAGCTTTCCGGCTGGCCCGCTAAAGATTGGTCGTCGTCAAGTTTCCCTGGTGATCATGGCATGTTTTTACTTATCTTTTCTTTTTTCATGTTCCGGTATTTTGGCTGGCGCGCTTTTTTAAAGAGTGTTGCTGTCGTATTGGTCTTTTCTCTGCCGCGCATTATGTCTGGCGCGCATTGGGTTACCGACATTGCCGTTGGGGCGGCTTCGGTCAATTTTATTGTCCTTAGCTGGATGCTTTTGACGCCGGCATCGGATTATGTCATTCAGGCGATTTTGAAGCATTGGCCTAAGAAACTCTTGAAAGATGACGTTTCGACAAATTGTTAGAAAAATGTTGACAAGTCAAAAAAATGGGCGTATAGTATTATTTGTCCTTGATGGACGGGGCCGATTGGTCCGTTAGAAGGAATGACTCACTAGCTCAACTGGCAGAGCAACTGACTCTTAATCAGTAGGTTCACGGTTCGATTCCGTGGTGGGTCACCATTGAGATTTATAGCTGTCCGCTTCGGGCAGCTTTTTTCATTTGTAAGGAGGAAAGACTTTTGCGTATCCTTTTATCCAACGATGATGGCATTGAAGCACAGGGAATTGAAGCTTTAGTACGTGCCCTTCATACGAACCATGAAGTAATCGTTTCGGCACCGATGTATCAGCAAAGCGGCATGGCGCATGCCTTGACAGTAGGCACTCCGATGGAAGTGAAACACAATAGTCGTCTCGAAGAGACTTATGGCATCACTGCTATCGCTGTAGATGGTACGCCGACGGACAGCGTCAAGATTTACCTGGAAGCGATAGCCGGCGGTAACAAGCCGGATTTAGTGATTTCAGGCATTAACCATGGCGCGAATCTGGCAACGGACATCCTGTATTCGGGGACGGTGGGCGCTGCGATGGAGGGATTCCTTCATGATATTTCTGCCTTTGCTTTGTCCGTGGATATCGACAGCAGTCTGTCATATGAGGAAGTGGCCGAAATTTTTGCCGCTGACTTGTCAAAGTTGACAAGTCAAAAAAAGAAGCCATTCTTTTATAATGTCAATTTCCCCAAGAAGCTGAAAGATGGTAAGGCACAGTATGTATTTGGACGTCAGGGAAAACGCGATTATATCAACGCGTTTAACCGCGAGGAAAAGAGCGGTCATGTTTTCTATACGATTTCGGGGGAAATATATGATACCGATAAAGGGAATGCAACGGACCTCTTTGCCATTGAGTCCGGCTATATCTCTATCACTCCATTGATTACGGACCTCACCGATTATGTCGAACTCGATGAATGGCTAGAAAAATGAGTGGCGGCAAACAGGTTTTCGTGATAAAATAAATTAGATTATCGTGCTATTGAGGGAGGTATTTCTATGGAATCCATGATTCGTGATATCAAACTGGCTCCGTCGGGCCATGATAAGATTGAATGGGTAAAGAATTTCATGCCGGTTATGGCAGCTATCGATGAAGAGTTTTCGAAAACAAAACCCTTTGCAGGCAAGAAGATGGTCATTACCCTGCACCTCGAAGCCAAGACTGCCTATATGGCCGAAATTTTCCAGCATGCGGGTGCTGAAGTTGCTATTACGGGCAGCAATCCGCTTTCCACGCAGGACGATATTGCTGCGGCTCTTGTGGAAGATGGCTTAAACGTCTTTGCTTGGCATGGATGCACGGAGGAGGAATACTTCACTTTTATCGATAAAGCACTCGATATTAAACCGGATATCATCATTGACGATGGTGGAGATTTGGTTCATTTGTTGCACACGAAGCGCCGAGAACTTTTGGAAAACATTATCGGCGGTTCTGAAGAGACGACGACGGGAGTTCATCGCCTGCGCGGCTTAGCCAAAGAAGGAAAACTCGAGTTTCCGATGATTGCCGCTAACGATGCCTATATGAAATTCTTATTCGACAACCGCTATGGAACAGGGCAGAGTACTTGGGACGGCATCATGCGCACGACGAATCTCGTCATTGCGGGGAAAAATGTCGTTATCTCCGGTTATGGCTGGTGTGGCAAAGGTGGTGCTATGCGTGCTCGGGGCCTGGGGGCAAATGTCATTATTACGGAGGTCGATCCAATTAAGGCGATTGAGGCTGTATTCGATGGCTTCCGCGTCATGCCGATGGATGAAGCGGCAAAGGTTGGCGATATTTTCCTGACGCTTACGGGCGATAAGGATGTCATTCGTGACCGTCATTTCGCTGTCATGAAAAATGGGGCGATGATGGCCAATTCTGGTCATTTTGACTGCGAGATCAATATTCCAGAACTTGACCGTGCGTCGGTTTCGCGCCGTACGGTCCGCAATAACATCGAAGAGTTCAAGATGGCTGATGGACGCAAGCTCTACTTGCTGGCCGAAGGCCGTTTGGTCAATCTGGCGGCGGGGGACGGCCATCCGGCTGAAATCATGGATTTGTCCTTTGCGGTTCAGTTCTTCTCGGCTATACACTTGCTGGAGCATGGCAAGGATATGAAACCAGATGTCTATTTGATGCCGGAAGAAATCAATACAAAGATTGCCGAACGCAAGCTCAAGGCACTGGGCGTGTCAATCGATGTACTGACGCCGGAGCAGCGGGCATATTTGAATCTGGAATGATTCCCTGTAGAAGGGATAGTAATAGAAATGGAGTAAGAGACATGAAGATGTTAATCAAAAACGTCACGACGGTATTGCCCGATGGCAGCACGCCCGTGACCAATATCCTAATCGATAAAAATCAGATTGCTGGTATTGGAGAAGTCCCTGAAGATTTCCGATCGGCTAGGGTGATTGATGGAACCAATCATTTGGCAATCCCAGGGTTCGTTAATGCACATACCCATGCGTCCATGACACTGCTGCGAAGCTATGCGGATGATATGGCTCTGATGGATTGGCTCAATAAGGAGATCTGGCCGGCAGAGGCTAAGATGACGGACGAGGACATTTACTGGGGTGCTATGCTGGCCATGCTCGAAATGGTTCGTACGGGTACCACGACTTATGCTGACATGTATGGCCCCCGGATGGATCGGGTAGCAGAGGCTACGATTGATGCCGGCCTTCGCGGCGTTCTTTCCCGTGGCATTATCGGCGTTGCTCCGGATGGTGAGCAGAAAATCCATGAAAACGCGGAATTATTCCGCCAGTATAATGGTGCAGCGGATGGCCGTTTGAAGGTCATGTTCGGTCCTCATGCTCCCTATACTTGTCCGCCAAAATTCTTGGAGAAGGTGGCAGCAGCAGCCCAGGAACTTGGGGCGGAAATCCACATTCATATGCATGAGACCTTGGATGAAGTCAACGGTTCCTTGAAGGAATATGGAGAGCGTCCGTTCACTTGGGTAGAGAAGACGGGCCTCTTTGATGGCAAAGGTGTTTTGGCAGCGCATTGTGTCCATCTTGAAGATAGTGACTTTGCCGTCATCAAGAGACATAATATCCGCGTAGCCCACAATCCTGGCAGCAATATGAAGCTGGCCAGTGGTGTGGCTCCGGTAACGCGCTTGCTGAAAGAGGGGATTGTAACGGCATTAGGTACTGACGGTGCCTCCTCCAACAACAATCTCGACATGCTGGAGGAAGTAAATCTTGCGGCAATGCTTCATAAGGTCAACGAACACGATCCATTGGCTATTCCGGCCTTTACGGCATTGCAGATGGGAACGGAGTTCGGTGGCAAGGCCGTTGGTATTTCGGATATCGGACGCCTGGAGAAGGGCTATAAAGCGGATATCACCCTCTTGAATATGCAGGGACCTGCTTGGTGCCCACGGAATAATCCGGTATCGTTACTGGTTTATTCTGCAAATGCCAGTGCGGTGGATACGGTCATTGTCGATGGTAAAGTTATCATGGAAAAGAATGAACTCAAAACCCTCGATGAGGAACGCATTATCTTTGAGGCACAGCGTTGTGCTGAACGCATCACAAAATAATAAAACTGTCAGGAGCTGCCTTCTCTTTTGGGAAGGCATTCCTTTTGTATTAACTGGAAAGAAAGAGGTGATCCCTTGAAAAAGAAGACAACGGAACGGAAAACGACACGTCGGCGTAAAAATGCGGGCAAGAAGCCTGTGGCGGCGAGTTCGAATCCGGGCCGTAAGTACGAACTGGCAGGCCTTGCATTTGTGGCTATTGGGCTCATTTCAATCTGTGGCTTGTTCGGGCTAAATGTCGGCTTTGTCGGGGTTTATTTTGCGAAAGTCCTGCATTATTTGTTTGGTGTAGGCGCTATTATTATATCGTTGCTGATCCTGTTGATTGGCTATCAGTATATGGCCAAGCATCACGGCTTGGTTTATTCGCCGCGCTTTTTTGGCATGGGCCTTTTGTTTTTGTCTGTGCTGGCCATTTGGCATCATTGTGTCATTCCTGCAGGTCAGGAAATCATGCCGGATAATCTGCCTCGTGGCGGTGGCCTGGCAGGTGGGGGCTTTTTATTTGTCCTGCGCAAATTCTTTGGTGTCGATGGCTCAATCATTCTGTTGGGAGCTGGCACTATTGGATCTATTTTGCTGTCCACGACCTGGTCGCTTGCAGCTGGCTTATTGAAAACGCAGGAAACTGCGGCCAAAGGGGCTAATGCGGCTGGTGAGGCGGTTTCGGTTGCTTATGAAAAGGTGGCCGATGTCAGTGGACGCATGGAGGAACGCGTTGTCGATGCGGTAAAAGAGAAGATGAAAAATTCCTTTTATAATCAGGAAAACGATAAGCGTTTTGCGGAATTAAAGGAAGCAGCAATGCCGACAGCGTCTACTGAGGAAGGCCGCTATGGACTGGAGGCAGAAGTGCCTGGAAGAGCAAAGGCGGTCGCAGAAGAGACGTCGATGCAAGACGAGAATCATAAGCCACATTTCACGATAGAATACGGTCGTGGAAACGAGGATGAGCCAGAAGTGCCAGCGAATCATGTGGTGGTTCCCAAAACAGAGCCTATTGTTGCGCCGTCGCCAAAGCCCATGAAAAAGAATCCGACACCGATGCCGGAGTACGGCGAAATTGCGCCGATTATGCCAGCAGCCGCAATTCTCGACGGTTCAGAAGCGGCCGCCAAAGCTGCGGAAAATGCGCCCAAAATCGTGCAAAAGCCCTATGAATTGCCGAAAATCACGGAACTTCTGTCGAAGCACGCGAAGAAGAAAAATGCCGCGTTGGAACGGGAAATTGCGGACAACGCGATAACGCTTCAGCAGACCTTGGCTGACTTTAAGGTCAAGGCAAATATCATCAATGCTTGTCATGGACCGGCAGTTACCCGTTATGAATTGGAACCGGCTCCGGGGGTTAAAGTTAGCAAGATTACGAATCTGGCGGATGATATTGCCCTGCGGCTAGCAGCGTCATCGGTACGCATTGAACAGATCCCGGGGAAATCCGCGATTGGCATCGAAGTGCCCAATAAGGAGCTGGAGGGCGTCCAGCTGCGTGAGGTGCTTGAAAGTCCTAAGTTTGATTCGGCAAAATCCCGTCTAACGGTTGGACTGGGTATGGATATCGGTGGTCAAGCTATTTTTGCCGATCTTGGCAAAATGCCACATCTCTTGGTGGCGGGTGCTACTGGTTCGGGTAAATCGGTCTGCATCAATACGCTGATTACGAGTATTTTGTTTAAGGCGAAACCAGACGAAGTGAAATTCATCCTCGTTGACCCGAAGATGGTGGAACTTTCGGGCTATAATGGCATTCCCCATTTGATGGTGCCAGTTGTCACCGATCCGAAAAAAGCCGCTTCGGTTTTGAACTGGTCGGTTCAGGAAATGGAGAAACGCTATTCCCGTTTTGCGGAGAACAACGTCCGCAATATGGAAACCTATAATAAGAAATTTCCCGAGGATAAAATGCCGGCAATCGTCATCATTATCGATGAGTTGGCGGATCTCATGATGGTTGCGCCTCATGACGTCGAGGATGCAATCTGCCGTTTGGCTCAAAAGGCCCGCGCAGCTGGTATTCACATGGTCTTAGCGACTCAGCGTCCGTCGGTAGATGTCATCACGGGTATTATCAAGGCCAATATCCCATCGCGGATATCCTTCGCTGTCTCGAGCCAGATTGATTCGCGCACGATTCTTGACCGCAGTGGCGCTGAAAAGCTGCTCGGCAAGGGTGATATGCTCTTTTATCCGGTGGGAGCTTCAAAGCCACGCCGTGTACAGGGCGCTTTTATCAGTGATGATGAAGTCGAGGGCCTCTTGGAATTTATCCGCTCACAGGGGCAGGAAATGGAGACCAATGAAGAAATCGTCGCCTTTACGGAACAGGCGATGGCCGAGCAAGCTGCAGAGGAAGAAGGCGGTGCCAATAAGGCGCCGAAAGTCGATGAATTATTGATGGATGCCGTAAATCTCGTTATGTCGACGGGACAGGCTTCGTCGTCTAGTATTCAGCGACGGTTCCATATTGGCTATACCCGAGCGGCTCGCCTTATCGATACGATGGAGGAACTCCATATCGTCGGGCCCAATATGGGCAGTAAACCACGAGAAATTCTCATGACTACGGAGCAGGCAATTGAGGCAGCTGCCAGCCTGCAGTAAACGGATACAAAAAGGTAAGGGATGAATGGTGACACATGGTTTTTAATGGCAAATTTTGCCGGCAAGTGATTCGGGACATCGTAATGTCCAGCATGGCGGTAGAAATTTTATCGGCCTCGTTGGCTAGCGCGGCCAGTATTCCGGCCGACTCGTCCTATATCCAATACTTTGGCCGCTGGGACAAACAACCTCAGTGCCAAGTCACTGGGCAGGGGGCTGTATACATCAAGGCAAACTTTACAGGGACCAGCTTAAAGGCGGATCTTGGCGGCAGTCAAGAGGTTTGGTGGCGGGTTAGCATCGACAACGGGCCATTTCGCCGCTTTAAAGCTTCGGGAAAACAGACGGTATTAGCAGAGCATTTAGCCAAGGGCGCCCATAAGGTTTTACTCGTGCGTTCGACGGAAGGAGAAGTGGGGCTTAGTACCTTTGGGGGCTTTCGACTGGACAAAAGGGCAAAACTTTTGCCACCTGACAAGTTGAAATCCCGGCGACTGGAGTTCGTCGGAGATTCCATTACGGCAGGAGCCTTTAACGACCGTATGCAACCGGGAAAATACCACGATAAAGAGGATAATAATCAGGCTTATGGTCCTATTTTGTCGCGCATGCTCGGGGCAGATTATAGCATCTTGGCTCGTTCGGGCGAAGGGGTGGTCATGAATTATCGGGAAAAGGACCCGAAAACAGAGCTTCATACAGCGGGCCGCTATGTCCGGACGTTCTGCGAAACCCAAAATCCCGAAGAGTATAATCCCTTTTGGGACAGTCGAAAATTTCCGGTGGATGCCGTGATCGTTTCGATTGGTACCAATGATTTTTCCTTAAATCATGAACCACCGGGGCGCTATTATTTTGAGAGTGGATATCGCAGTCTTTTACAGGAGATTCGTACCATGAATCCCGGTAAGCCCATCATCTGTGTGGCGCCGATTCCGTCTATCATTGGCACGAAATGTGCCAACTGGGAAGCCAATGCAGTCCAAACCTTAAAAGAAGCGGGGGAAAAAGATCTCTATTTCATTCCGGTAAATGATGAGGGGCCGCTGCTTTCCTCAGATGATTTTGCTGGCGATGATACGCATCCGATAGACAAAGGTCATCAAAAGATTGCCGAATTCTTAAAAGATAAGGTAGCCACTATCTTAGGATGGAAATAAAACGTTTCACAAGTGCTCGAATTTGTGCTAAAATATTTAGCTAGATATTGTTAAAATACAACAGTGAAAAATCACTGCTGAAAATACCTATATGGGGGTAGATTTTTTTGAAGTACATGAGTGGTAATGAACTGCGTGAAGCTTATTTGCAGTTCTTTTCCGAGAAAAAAGGCCATCTGCGCCTGCCGAGCTTTTCGCTGATTCCAAAGGATGACCCGACGCTCCTCTTGATTGGTGCTGGTATGGCTCCGTTGAAACCGTTCTTCACGGGCAAAATGAAGCCGCCTCGCACTCGCGTCACGACGAGTCAGCGCTGCGTGCGTACAGGAGATATCGAAAACGTTGGACGTACGGCGCGTCACCAGACTTTCTTCGAGATGCTGGGTAACTTTTCGTTTGGCGATTACTTCAAAGGTGAGGCTATCCCTTGGGCTTGGGAATTCCTGACGGAAGTTGTCGAGCTGCCGAAGGACAAACTTTGGGTAACGGTTTATCCGGATGATGATGAAGCAATCGAAATTTGGAAATCCCAGCCAGGTTTCCCGCAGGATCATATCGTAAAACTCGATGACAACTTCTGGGAAATCGGCCCTGGTCCTTGTGGCCCGGACTCTGAGATTTACATCGATCTTGGCGAAGATCGCGGTTGCGGCTCGCCGGACTGTGCTGTCGGCTGCGACTGCGATCGTTATCTGGAAATCTGGAATCTCGTATTTACCCAGTACGATAAACAGGAAGATGGTTCCTATGCGAACCTGGCACACAAGAACATCGATACGGGCTGCGGCCTTGAGCGCTTGGCTTCAGTTGTTCAGAACAAGAAGACCAACTTCGAGACGGATCTTCTCTATCCGATTATCGAATACACGTCGAAGGTTTCTGGTATCGCTTACGGCGAAGATGACGAAAAGGATGTTTCCCTTAAGGTTATCGCCGATCATGCCCGCTCGATGGCTATCATGATCATGGATGGCATTCTGCCGTCCAATGAGGGCCGCGGCTATGTCCTGCGCCGTATCCTGCGTCGTGCCATCCGTCATGGCCGCATGCTGGGAATCAAGGACAAGTTCCTGGAAGGTGCTGTCGATGCAGCCGTAAATATTTATCGTGGTGCCAAAGACTTTGAGGAACTTGTCAATAAGGCCGATTACATCAAAAAAGTTATCAGCATTGAGGAAGATCGCTTTGCTGCTACGCTGAACCAGGGTATGGAACTCTTGAACGGTGAAATTGAAACCGTTAAAGCAGCTGGCAAAAAAGAGCTGGATGGCGAAGTTGTCTTCAAACTCTACGATACATTTGGATTCCCGTGGGAACTCACGGAAGAAATTCTGCACGAAAATGGCCTGGACCTCGACAAAGAGGGCTTCGAGAAAGCCATGGACGAGCAGCGCACGCGTGCCCGTAACGCTCGTGCCGAAAACACTCGTGTTGCTGTACCGGATCTTTCAAGCATTGATGTCAGCAAGCTGCTGGTGGATGAGACGGCTACGGAAGGAAAAGTCGTTGCCATCTGGAAAGACGGCGTGCTCGTCGATGAAATTACGGATGGGCAGGAAGCTGGTATCATTCTCGACAAGACGCCGTTCTACGCAGAAGGCGGCGGACAGGTCGGTGATGAGGGCATGTTCATCAGCGAATTTGGCCGCATCAAGGCGGTTAATGCCAAGAAACTGCCGGATGGCACGGTCTATCATGAAGCTTATGTCGAAGAAGGTCAGCTGAAAGTTGGCGAGACGGTCAAGATTGAAGTCGATCAGGTGAAGAAACTGGCATCAGCTCGTAACCATACGGCTACGCATCTCTTGCAGGCCGCCCTCAAACAGGTTGTCGGGGATCAGGTCAACCAGGCGGGTTCTTCCGTTACGCCGGAGCGCCTGCGCTTTGACTTTACGAACTTTGAACCGGTTACGGCTCAGCAGCTGGCGGATGTAGAAGAACTCGTCAACAACGAGATCCTCAAAGGCCAGGATGTTGAGATTTCTCATATGAGCATTGAGGAGGCCAAAGAGGCAGGGGCTATGGCACTGTTCTCCGAAAAATACGGCGACGTTGTCCGTGTCGTTAAGGTCCCAGGGTTCTCCATGGAACTTTGCGCTGGTTCTCATGTCAAGAACGTCGGTCAGGTTGGCATGTTCAAAATTGTCAGCGAGTCCGGTGTCGCTTCGGGTGTTCGCCGTATTGAGGCTATTACGGGTAAAGCTGCCCTCGATTATGTCAATGGCAAGCTGGCAGTTCTTTCGGAAGCTGCTTCCCTGCTCAAGACGAAAGAGGAAGAGGTGCCCGCTCAGATTGAGAAGGTACAGGCAGAGAGCAAAGAAATGAGCAAGCAGCTCGCAGAAGTTGCCGAGATGCGCGAAAAAGCTGATGCTCAGAACCTGCTGGCCGGTCTCAAAACCATCAAAGACGTCAATGTTGTCTGTGGCAAATCCAATGCAGCCAGCATGGATGAACTTCGCGATGTAGCGGATATGACCAGCTCCAAGATTGAATCTCCGAGCGTCGTTGTCCTGGCTTGTGCGAATGATGGCAAGGTTAATCTCGTGGTTAAAGCAGATAAGGCTGCCGTCGCCAAGGGAATCCATGCCGGTAAAATCATCAAAGAAGCGGCTCAGACTGTCGGTGGCGGCGGTGGCGGCCGTCCGGATATGGCACAGGCAGGCGGTAAAAATGCTGAGGCATTGCCGAAGGCCTTTGATAAAGCGGTAGAAGTAATTGAAAGCCAGCTGGGCTAATCCAAGAAATAAGTGAACAGACTCCCTCTTTTTTGAGGGAGTCGTTCTTACTTTGCGAAGGAGGTTCCGGCAATGGAAGTCGATATTACAAATAAGGCAAATAAAGTTATTCGTTTCGGCCTTATCGGATTGGTGTTACTGGCAGTTATCGTCAGCACGGGTGTTTACTATTATCAACACCATAATAAGACTTTGACCATCTATGATGCGCAAATTACTGGCGATATCGTGCAGGCTAAGGCAAAGTCTCCTGGTAAAATTACTGAGATTGTGGTAAGTGATGGTGACCATGTAGAAGCTGGTGATGTAATCGCCCGTATGGAATCCAGCATCACTGATGAACAGATTCAGCAGCTGGAGCAGAATGTCAAATTGGCACAACAAAGTCTCGAGCAGCTCAAAAAAGGTGCTACGATGACACTGCCTGCAGCGCCGCAAGCACAGACGCCTAGTGCACCTACCTATAGTGCTAGTGCCCAGCGCGAAGTGGCCAGACTGCGGGCAAAGCTTGCCAATATGCGGGCAAATCCTGATGCATATTCGCGGCGGGAAATGCAAAATGTCCAGTCAGAATTAAATGCCGCGCAGGCTGCCGCAGTGGTGCCAGCGGCCCCATCGGTTCCAGCACCAGCTTCGGTTACGCCAAGTGCTCCGCCAAATCCGGATATCATCAAGCAGGCCGAACTTCAGGTACAGGTTGCAGAAGCTGCTTTGGCAAACGCCAAGGAGGCGCAGCAAGCGACAGATATCTTGGCGCCAACAGCGGGAACGGTTATGCTTATTGATGATTTGGCCGAAGGATCTGAAGTAAAAGCAGATCAGGTTGTTGTCAATCTAATGGATCCAGAGAACGCATGGCTTGAAGCCAAGGTAACGCCGGAACAGGCGAAAAACATTCGGCTCGGTCAGTTTGCAGCCTACGAACTCGACAATCACAAGCTGCAAGGTTCGGTGCGGGATATTGTTGAACCGTCAACCGATGAAAATACGGAGCAGGATGATGGCGACAGCCGGGTTACCCTAAAAATATCGTTGCCATCCGGGTTGGATTTTACCGTTAAACCAGGCATGACGACTACCTTAAAGTTTGCAATCGGCAATTGATTGTCCTGTACAGATAGATATATCGATACAACATTCATAACTTTAATGATTTATTAGCCCTTTGTCATAAATTTCGAATGACAAAGGGCTTTCTTTTTTGAGGGGTCTGTGTTATAATGACAGGTAATTTCACAAACTAAAGGAATAAAGACGGAAAGAATAACAGGAGGATATTATCATGGTAAATCCAAAACTGAAGGACAAGCTGAATGACCAGCTTTGTCAGGCAGTTCTTTCGCTGAATAATATCGATGAGTGCTATCAGTTTTTTGAAGATATTTGCACGATCAGCGAATTGAAATCAATGTCTCAGCGATTAGAAGTCGCGCGGATGTTAAAGGCAGGTCATACCTATGATGAGATAGTCGAGCAGACCGGCGCTAGCACGGCGACAATCAGCCGCGTCAAGCGATGCCTCAATTATGGTGCTGACGGGTATAAGACAGTTCTGGAGCGGCTGCCTAAATCCGAGTAACCGCATAGGAATATAAGTGATAAGGAGCGAAGAACAGATGGAAAAGGATAAAAATGTTTTGGAAATCCCTTATGGTACGCGTGATTTTTTGCCTAACGAGGCAGCCGATAAGCGTGCTATCGAAACAAAGCTCGCTGAACTATTTGCGGAATGGGGCTATGAGGAAGTCGTCACCCCAACCATTGAATACCTGGATAATCTTACGCTTGGCAGCAATTCCAATCTCCAGGATCATCTGTTCAAACTCTTTGATAAAAACAATCGAACCTTGGCATTACGCCATGAAATGACTACGCCGATTGCTCGTCTCGTAAGCAGTCGGTTGACGGATTATCCGCTGCCGGTGAAGCTTTCCTATATCAGTAGTGTCTTCCGTCAGGAACAGACGCAGATGGGACGTCAGTGTGAGTTTCATCAAGCTGGCGTTGAGCTTATGGGAAGCACTAGTGCCTTTGCAGATGCAGAGATTCTTGCACTGGCCATTCAAGGTCTGTTGCGTTCGGGGTTAAAGGATTTTCAGATTTGCCTGGGACAGGTGGAATTTCTCAACGGCATCATGGAGCAGTATCAGCTTCCCGCAGAGGTAAAGGAAAAGCTCAAGGAGGCTATGGAACAGCGTAATTTGGTCGAACTGGAAACATTGGTCGATCAATTGGGACTTTCCGACAATGCGAAAGTCGTTTTGAAAAAACTGCCGCTGCTTAACGGTGGCGATGCAATGCTTAAGAGTGCCTATGACCTAGCGCTTAACGAACAAAGCCGCCGGGCGCTTGACAATCTTTCAGAAATCTATCGTTTGTTGAAGTCTTATGGAATCGAGCAGTATGTACGCTTCGACCTAGGAATCATCCGTGACTTCAGCTACTATACGGGGATGGTATTTGAAGCTTATACACCAGGGCTTGGATTCCCACTTTGCGGTGGTGGCCGCTATGACCATTTACTTTCGGATTTTGGTAATGCCTGCCCGGCTACGGGCTTTGGAATGGGAATCGAGCGCATTTTGTTAGCACTGGAGCGTCAAGGTCTTGAAAAACCAAAACGGGCACGCGATATCTATCTTTCCTATGCAGCAGGCAAAGAGAGCCAGGCGGTTGAACAGGCTGGTATCCTTCGGCAGAAAGGAAAAACAGTAGAACTTGCTTTGAATCCACAGGATAAAGCCGAAGCGACAAAAATGCAGCAGGCAAAGGGTTATTCGGAATTGGTTTATCTCTCATGATACAGCGAATACGGCAATTTTATTGTGCTTTGACAGCTCATATCCGTGAAGATGACCGTCAATTTATTGAACTGTCCCTTCCAGAAGCTGCCAGAGGCTTATTCTATCAAATGCACCCAGCCGATCAGGCGCATGCTCTTAATGTGGCCAAAACAGCGCTGCAATTTGTTGACAAGTCAAATTTGACCATTGACCGGTCAATGCTTCTGCGCTGTGCGTTGCTACATGACGTTGGTCGGAAAAAGGGAGATCTGGACATCTGGGGGAAAGTTTTTGCGGTACTTGTCACACATTATGCGCCTGGATTCGCTAGGGACTTTGCTTGCGCAACGGCCACTTCTATTTGGGATAAGCCTGGACATGCGATTTATGTCTATTTCCATCATCCGGAAATTGGGGCTGCTATGCTGCAGAATATTGGACTTTATGAAGAGGCAGACATTATTTCGCGGCATCATCAGCCGCCTGCACAGGATGATCCCGTTCTTTTGACAATACTGCGGCAGGCGGATGAAAAAAATTAACACATTTGCTTGACGTTTACAGGTTTACATGTTAGTATTGTAAACATATTAGTGCTTTAACAAGATAAAGAGTAGAAATCAGGAGGTCATATATGCAGTCAACTTCTATGGATTACCTGACAATTGCTCTGCCTAAAGGCAAGTTGTTTGGCCTGTCAGCAGATTTATTGGCAAAGATTGGTTATACCGCCGAAGGGCTTTCGGATAAATCACGCAAACTCATCATTACCAACGAGGAAAAGAAAATTAAATTCATCGTTTCGAAGACTGCCGATGTACCGACCTATGTAGAATATGGTGCAGCTGATCTGGGGGTCATAGGCAAAGATGTTTTGCTAGAATCCGGCAAAGATGTTTATGAGCTGTTAGATCTTGGCTTTGGTCGCTGTCATTTGATGATGGCGGTTCCCAAGGAAGAGAAACGCGCTAAGTTGCTGGATTACAATCACACCCGGGTGGCAACGAAATTCCCGCATATTGCGGAGCAATTCTTTAATCGCCATGGCATGCAGATGGAATACATTAAACTCAATGGATCCATTGAGTTAGGACCTATTGTTGGCCTTTCGGAAAGCATTGTCGATATCGTGGAAACCGGAACGACGCTGCGGGAAAACGGGCTCGAAGAAATTGTCGCCATTCAGGACGCCACGGCCCGTCTGATTGCCAACCGTGTCAGCTTCAAGATGAAGTTTGACCGCATCCATACGATGATTTCGGATTTGCGTAAGATTTTAGAAAGCGAGGCTGCGGCAAAATGAAGATTGTAAAAGCAAACGAAGTGGGAGAATACGAAGTCGAAGGTTTGCTCACGAAAGCGGCCTTTGATGAAGTGGAGCTCAATCCCAAGATCCGGGAAGCCAACCGCAAGACCTTTGGGCGCGATATGAGTGCCTCGGAATTGGTTCGTCAGATTGTCCGCGATGTTCGTAACGATGGCGATAAAGCTGTTATTCATTATACGAAGTTAATCGACCGGGTGGAATTCACTCCCGAACAGTTTTTGGTTTCGGAAGAAGAATTTGCCGCAGCCGAAAACGAAGCCGATCCCCAGGTTGTAGAATCTCTTAGAAAGGCGGCAGAAAACGTCCGTCGTTATCATCAGGAACAAAAGCCAAATTCCTGGATGACCTATCGCGAACACGGTTCGATTCTTGGTCAGTCCATCGTTCCGTTGGATCGAGTAGGGATTTATGTACCAGGGGGCACGGCGGCTTATCCGTCTTCGGTAATCATGAACGCGGTACCAGCTGTTGTTGCTGGCGTTGGCGAAATCATCATGATGGTGCCGCCGAAAAATGGTAAAATTAATCCGTATGTGCTCATTGCCGCTCGTGCTGCTGGGGTTAAGAAAATCTATAAAATCGGTGGAGCTCAGGCCATTGCCGCCATGGCTTTTGGCACGGAGACGATTCCGCGGGTGGACAAGATTACCGGTCCAGGAAATATCTTTGTGACACTAGCGAAAAAAGAGGTCTATGGTCATGTGGATATCGATATGCTCGCAGGTCCTAGTGAGATTCTCATCGTTGCCGATAAGACGGCTGACCCGGTTTATACGGCAGCAGATATGCTTAGCCAGGCCGAACATGATCCGCTAGCTTCGAGCATCGTCATTACGGATGATGAAGAATTGGCATATCAGGTGGAAGCTGAAGCGGAAAAACAGCTTGCTAAGCTGCCGCGCCGTGAGATTGCTCAAGCGTCGATCGACCGCAACGGCCTTATCGTTATTGCAGAAGATATGATGCAGGCAATGCGGTTTGCGAATGTATCGGCACCAGAGCATTTGGAACTTTTGACGGCAGATCCATTCCAACTGCTTCCGTATGTCCGCCATGCGGGGGCGGTGTTCCTGGGGGCTTATTCGCCCGAACCGCTTGGTGATTATTTCGCTGGTCCAAACCATGTACTGCCAACCGGTGGTACGGCACGCTATTACAGCGTGCTTAACGTAGAAACTTTTATGAAGCGTACGAGTATTATCTCGTACACACAGCCTGCGCTTCAGGCAGTTAGCGAAGATATCATTCGTTTGGCTGAGACTGAGGGCTTGCAGGCACATGCGAATGCAATCCGTTTGAGGAGGAAATAAAACCTTATGTTGAAATACCGTACTGGACTTAAAGATATGCCATCTTATGATGTGGTGGAGCGTGACTGGGAAATTAAGGTCAACGCGAACGAATGCAATATGAATCTGCCGCCGATGGTTGAAGACCGTTTGATGGGCCGTCTCTCCCGTGTCGCCTATAACCGTTATCCAAATGAGGAATATGATGCATTGCGTGAGCAGATTGCCGACAATCATAAATTGCAGAAGGAAAACGTTCTGCTTGGCAGCGGCTCCAGTGAAATTATCGAAAAACTCTTTTACTGCTTCGGCGGAACCAAAGCGAAAAAAATCGTTTATCCAGAGCCTTCTTTTTCGATGTATCGGATTTATGCCAAAGCGGCACAGGCCCAAGGCGTGCCGGTACCGTTGGAGGCGGATTATTCCCTGGATGTCGATAAATTTGTCACTGCGGTAAACGAAAATAAGGCTTCGCTGGCAGTGATCTGCAATCCGAACAATCCGACGGGAACGGGCTATTCGGTCAGCGATATTGAATTTATCGCGCAAAACATTCCAGGCAATTGTGCGTTGCTTATTGATGAAGCCTATATGGAGTTTTATGGACGTACTTCCGTTGGCCTATTGAAAAAATATCCCAATCTCATCATTGCTCGGACCTTTTCGAAGGCGTATGGTCTAGCCGCTGCTCGCGTTGGGTATATGCTGGCTGGTAAGGATATTGTCACGATGATTGAGAAATCCTATATGCCGTATCACCTGAACGTCCTGTCGCTGGCAACTGCTGACATCGTTTACCAGATGCGCCACGAGTATGTGCCACGCATTCAGATGATGATTGCGGAGCGCAAGCGCATGAGCAGCGAATTGGATAAATTGCCTGGTGTTACGGTCTATCCGTCCGAAACGAATTTCGTCCTGATAAAATATGCTAAGGCGAAAGAGCTCAATAAATATCTCGAAACGAAGGGAATCGGTGTCCGCTGCTTTGGCGATGCTCCTGGCCTAAACAATTGCCTGCGTATTTCCATGGGCTTGCGGGAAGAAAATGACCGCTGGTACGATGCCATCAAACAATTTGTGGAGGGAAGAGCATGAGTATCCGTACTGCTACGCTGGAAAGAAAGACGGCGGAAACTTCCGTAAAACTTGTCTTGAATCTTGATGGCAAGGGAAAAGGTGTCATTGATTCGGGAATTGGATTTTTCGATCACATGCTCAACCTGTTTACGGCCCATGGCCTGTTCGATTTGACGCTGGTATGTGATGGTGATTTGGAAGTGGATGGTCACCATTCGGTGGAAGACATCGGCATCGCGCTTGGCCAAGCCTTCAAACAAGCCATGGGCGATAAAAAGGGAATCCGCCGTTATGGTTCCTTCTATTTGCCGATGGATGAAACTTTGGCCTTGGTATCCCTTGATATCAGTGGTCGGCCGTTTCTCGTTTACGATGGTGGTGAGATGGCTCCTACGATTGGTGGCTATGATACGGAACTCACCGAAGAATTTTTGCGGGCCTTTGCCTTCAACGCTGGTATTACGCTACATGTGAAAGTGCTCTACGGCAGTAATTCTCATCATAAAGTCGAGGCTGTCTTCAAGGGATTAGGCCATGCCCTGCGCTTGGCAATCGAAAACGATCCGCGGGTCGAAGGGATTCCTTCTACCAAAGGTTCGTTATAAAATTGGGGGACAGATGGCTAGCTAGCGAGGAGGGGATCCAATGATTGCGATTATCGATTATGGTGTTGGCAACTTGTTTAGTGTGGAAAAGGCTCTAGCGGCTCTTGGCGCGGATGTCTGCGTAAGCAGTAATGCGGAAGAAATCCTAAAGGCAGATAAAATCGTTTTGCCAGGGGTGGGCGCTTTTGGTGACTGCATGAAGAATCTAGAAGCGTCAGGTCTTATTCCAGCGATTCGCGAAGCGGTAGACAAAAGTATTCCATTATTAGGAATTTGTGTCGGTTTGCAAATTCTCTTTGAGGGCAGTGAAGAATCGCCTGGCGTCAAAGGGTTAGGCTTTTTAAGGGGAACGGTCCAAAAAATACCGGCAACGGATCTAAAAGTTCCCCATATGGGTTGGAATAGTCTCGAGATAGTGAAACCGCGCCGTTCGTTGGATCTTTTCGAAGGGATAGCAGAGAAAAGCTATGTGTATTTCGTTCACAGTTATCACGCGGTTCCGGATAATCCTTCCATCATTACTGCGTATACGGAGTATGGGAGTAGACTCACGGCCGCTATTGCCAGTGGCGATATTCAGGCGACCCAGTTTCATCCCGAAAAGTCAGGCGATGTTGGCCTGCAGATCTTAAAGAATTTCGTCGAAGGCTAAAGGAGTTGTAACTATGCTGATTTTCCCTGCAATCGATATCCGTGACGGTAAATGTGTGCGCTTGTTCAAAGGCGACTTCGCGCAGGAGACCGTCTTTTCCGATAAACCTGCCGAGATGGCCCAGAAATGGGAAAGTCAGGGGGCCGAGTTTTTGCACCTGGTCGATCTTGATGGCGCTCTTGCCGGCAAGTCCTGCAACCTGGACACCGTCAAAGACATCCTCGCCGCGGTGAATATTCCCGTAGAGCTTGGCGGTGGTATCCGTACGCTGGAAAATATCGATGAAGTCCTCGCGCTGGGCGTGCGCCGCGTAATCCTCGGCTCGGTGGCAGTCAGGAATCCTACTCTTGTCAAGGAGGCCTGTGCCAAGTATGGCGATCGCATCGTCGTCGGCATCGATGCAAAAGACGGCATTGTGGCCGTCGACGGCTGGGGTGTTTCGGGGGATGTGGAGGTTACGGCATTGGCCAAAGAAATGAAAAAAGCCGGGGTCAAGACCATCATCTATACGGATATTTCCCGTGACGGCACGCTTGCAGGCGTCAATGTCGAGGCTACGGCGAAACTAGCCCGCGAGAGCGGCGTCAACATCGTCGCATCGGGCGGCGTCAAATCAACGGCAGATATCGAGGCCCTCAAGCCCTATGAAAAAGACGGAATCGAAGGCGTAATCGTCGGCAAATCGATTTATATGGGGACGCTTGATTTACAGCAGGCTATTGAAATTGCCGCCAAGGAGGATTAAAATGTATACGAAACGGATAATTCCTTGTCTTGACGTCAAAGATGGACGCGTAGTCAAGGGAACCAATTTTGTCGGCCTGCGCGATGCTGGTGACCCCGTGGAGCTTGCCGCACGTTATGATGAAGAACGTGCCGATGAACTCGTATTCCTCGACATCACGGCCTCGAACGAAGAACGCAACACCATGGTGCAGGTCGCACAGGATTGCGCTTCCCAAGTCTTCATTCCCTTTACCGTGGGCGGCGGTATTCGCTCGGCAGCTGATATGCGCCGCATGCTGAAAGCTGGTGCCGATAAAACGTCGCTCAATACGGCGGCCATCAAGAACCCTGAACTCATTCGCGAGGGCGCGAAAAAGTTTGGCAGCCAGTGCGTTGTGCTCGCTGTCGATGCGCGCCGCACTGGTGAGGACAAATGGGAAGTATTCATCAATGGTGGCCGTACACCGACGGGGCTTGATTGCATCGAATGGGTCAAGAAGGCTGTAGAACTTGGGGCTGGCGAAATCCTGCTCACGAGCATGGATGCCGATGGTACGAAGGACGGCTATGATATCGCCCTGACGCGGGCGGTGTCTGAGGCCGTGAATGTGCCGGTCATCGCCTCGGGCGGCGCTGGCAAACTCGAGCATTTCTACGATGTGCTGACGCTTGGCAAGGCGGATGCCGTGTTGGCGGCTTCGGTATTCCATTATGGGAAGTTCACGGTACGGCAGGTCAAGGAATATCTAAAATCTCGTGGCGTGGAGGTAAGATTCTGATGGACAAAAACATTGACATTTCCATGGTAAAATTTGACGAAAAAGGTCTGGTACCGGCTATCATCCAGGAAGAGAATGGCCAGGTACTCATGATGGCCTATATGAACGAAGAATCCCTCAAGAAGACGATCGAAACGGGCTATACGTGGTTCTATAGCCGCAGCCGGCAAAAGCTCTGGAACAAGGGCGAAGAGTCGGGCAACAAGCAGAAAGTGCGGGAAATCTCCTACGACTGTGATGGCGACACCCTGCTCGTACGCGTTCATCAGACAGGCGTTGCCTGCCATACGGGCACCTATACCTGCTTTAGCGGACGCAAGCTCGTCGGTGAGGAGGAAAAGGGCGTAACGGTCGTGCCACCGGAGCCGCAGGTTTCGCTGGCTACGGTCTTGAATGACCTCTATAACGTCATCCAGGACCGCAAGCTCAATCCCGTGGAAGGCTCCTATACGAATTATCTTTTCGATAAAGGACAGGATAAGATTCTCAAGAAAGTCGGCGAGGAAGCCGTCGAAACGGTCATTGCCTCGAAGAATCAGGCGCCGGAGGAAGTCCTCTACGAGATGGGCGACCTCTGGTATCACTGCCTGGTACTGCTGGCCTATCACAAGCTCACCCCAGACCAGCTCTTAGATGAGCTCATGAGCCGCCGCAAGGGTGGAAACTACCATCAGTTCACGGGCAAGACTGGTGTCCGTCCGGATATGTAAGTGAGGGAGTAACATGAAGGAATATACGATAGCGCAGGAGTTTTTGGCCGCTACCACCATGGCCCAAAATCCCAGCGTCCCCAAAATGGAAGGTGCCGAACCGCCAGCACCGGAAAAAACTGTGGCACCTGGTACAAAGATTATTCCCTTGCCTGAGCCAGAACTCTTGCCAGATATCCCCGTCAATTTCCTCGAAGTCATTGAGCTGCGGGCGTCTGTGCGCCAGTACAGCCAAGTGCCGCTGACGATAAAGGAGCTTTCCTATCTGCTCTGGTGCACCCAAGGCGTCAAGATGGGACTGCCCAAGGGCGCCAGCAAGCGCAATGTGCCGTCAGCCGGTGCCCGCCATGCCTTCGAAACGTATCTTTTCATCCAGAACGTCAAGGGCATAAAGCCAGGGCTTTATCGCTATCTGGCCTTTGAGCACGCCATGCTGCCGCTCAAACCAGCTGAGGAAATCAGTGAGGCTTTCTACTCCTGTTTCCGGGCCCAGAATATGGCCAAGAACAACGCGGTTACCTTTGTCTGGAGCGCCGTGCCAGAGCGCATGACCTATCTCTTCGGCAGCCGCGCTTACCGCTATCTGTTCCTCGATGCTGGCCATGTCTGCCAAAATCTGTATCTGGCGGCACAGACCGTCAAGATTGGCGTCTGCGCCCTTGGCGCTTACGATGATGATAAGCTCAACGAAGTCTTGGAACTCGACGGACAAAAGGAATTTGCCATCTATGGTGCCACGGTCGGCAAATTATAAAACAAAACAAATCGATGGTATAGAAAATCCCCCAGAGAATCGATTCCTAATGATTCTCTGGGGGATTTCTATGCGCAAGGAATAATAGGGGGACTAAATATGCAGGGCATTCATACAGTGCAACGTCAAGGCTTTGGCTTCATCGTTTTTGTGCTTGACGAGGTAATCGAATGTGTTGACATAGAAAAAGGCAGTAATTGGTATGAAGCGATGCCCTTTGTGGAAGTTGCCCCATTCTAAGAGTTTTTGATATATTTTGTTAATATCTGCTGCCGTGACGTTATTGGCTTCGATAATGCGCCGAAGCTTCCAATCGTTTTGACAATAGTCATATATTTCGTCGATAAGTCTTTGGTTTTGTAAGTCATCGCGATAGGTCTCAATGAGATGCCAGGCTTTCGAAGAACGCTTCATCGAATGGTACATTTCCAGCAAAAAGATAAGACACAAAAGGATTAACAGGGCTGAAACGACATAGTACATAGCAAACACCTCTATTTTTCGTATAGTTTCAGTTTACCATAGAAATATGCCTTATGCTATAATGGAAACAAGAAATACAAGCGTGGAAGGATGAAAGGAAGCGAAACATTATGGAGAAGAACCACTGGGCAATTTATATCTTATCGCTATCGTTGTTATTTACGGGCTGTAATGGGCAGGCGGGCAATGCTGCTACAGCCAGCGATGTAGTGGCCAGTCCGGAAAATCATTCCGTTAGCGAAACTCCCGCTATTGTCGACAAACCGATTTTACAGAATGAATATCGCACGCAACTTCAACGGGAATACTCGCTTCGTCATTACGGCGAAGCTATGACGGAAATTGTGCCGCAAGCGGTAGTGGTTCATTGGACGGGAGCATCAACTGTCGAAAGTACGTATAACTGGTTTTATAAACCGAACTATTCGGATGGGACGCTTAATGTCGCCTCGCAATTTTTGATTGGCCGCGATGGAACTATTTATCGGTTGGCACCGGAAACCTCTCTTTGCCGTCATATAATCGGTTACAACTGGTGTGCGATTGGCATTGAAAACGTGGGCGGTAATGGGGATACCGAAAATCTGACGGAGGAACAGTTGACTGCCAATATCCAACTGATTCGTTATTTGCATCGAAAATATCCTACCATCGGCTATGTATTTGGCCATTATCAGCAAGTAGAAGCCCGTGCTAGTGGTTTGTATCGCGAAAATGTCTCAGGATATTATTCAATAAAGGCAGATCCTGGTACGTGGTTTATGCGTGGCCTACGTGAAAATCTGAGCAAAGAGGGGATTGTCTTTTATCCCGAATGATTCGACGAATTAGGATTTCGGAAAGAAGCTGTTTATGAATATGACCGATAACAAGCTGGCAGGACGGACAGAATTGGAACGCTACCTTGCGGATCGGGTGGATACTGCGGTAGCCCACCATGACATCACGGTTCACTATCAACCGATCATCCGAACAATCACGGGCAAGATTTGTGCTTTTGAGGCTTTAGCCCGTTGGGAAGATCCAATATATGGCATGATCACCCCCAGTGTTTTTCTCGCTGTGCTGGAGACTACCCGGCAGACTTATAAATTGGATGCAGCTGTGGTAGAAGAAGTCTGCCGCATGCTGTCAGATCGCCAATCGCAAGGCTTACCCATGTTCCCGGTTTCGCTTAATCTATCGCGGATTGATTTTCTGGCCGGTGATTTTTTTGATATTGTGGAAACTGCGGTGAATCGCTATCAAGTAGCACGAAACCTGTTGCGAATTGAAGTAACAGAAAATCTTTTGGCAGCCGATACGCGCATTGCAGCTTCCTTGCGACGGTTTCAGGAAGCTGGCTATTCCGTATTGCTGGATGATTTTGGGCAGGGGAATTCCTCGTTGAATGTACTAAAAAACAATCAATTCGAAGCGCTCAAGATCGATTTGCGTTTTTTAGCCCCCTTTTCGCCGCGGGCAAAAACCATTATTGAGTCTGTGGTTTGTATGGCGAAGAAAATGGGGATTCACCCTTTGGCCGAAGGCGTTGAAACTCAAGAACAAGTAGATTTCCTAACGGCTATCGGCTGTGAACAGATACAGGGCTTTTATTATGGCCGGCCCATGCCAATGGATAACGTTCTCAATCATTGTTCGCAAAAGGGTATTCTGCTCGAACCTATTGAGGCAGAGGACTGCCTCAATGCAGCGGGCATTTATGAGTTCGATAATAAATCGCCCATGGTGCTTTATGCACTGAACAATGGCAAGATTCGTTATCTGAAAGTGGCAGCAACCTTCGATACATCCCTTCGAATGCTCGGCATTGCGTCGCGAAAGGATTTGGCGCAACAGGGGAGTTCGGCGGCACGGGATTGCCTATCTGCTATTCGGCTTGGCAGCATGCAAGCGATAAAAGCGGGCAAAGAAGTTACGCAGTCGTTTTGTACCCAAGATGCGCTAGGCCTGATTGAAATCGTTTATATCAGTCAGTACCAGCAAAACCGAATCTTCCGTTGCAAACTTACCACGATTCCTAGAACGCCCTCCATGGATAATTTTTGCTAGGGAATCCTTAATTCGATACAGCAGGAAATTTCGTTTTTTTTCCGTATTTTATACAATAGAATACATGATTTTGGAAAAAATAGTTGGGGATGGTTGTTTATGGTTACCAATCAGTATCGGAAGCTGGGGGAATATCTAAAGATCTTTCAGCCTATTTATGCGCGTCGGCTGGAAGAAACCAGGCTGGAAAATATGCATTTTGCCTATTATACCAGTGCCAGTACCGGTATCAATATACTAAAAGGCCGCCACCTCTGGATGAGGGCGGCGGCCTGTATGAACGATTATCGCGAAATCGATTATGGGATTCAACTATTAAACCATACCATCTATGATTCGGAGCAGCGCAGGCGGCGGATTCAGGAAATAAGCCAGCAGCTTCATTGGGGCAGCAACATGCTGGAATCCATGCTCAGTGATTTAAATCGGAATGAGCAGCAATACATTACTCATACCTATTTGGCTTGTGTCTCAGAACATACACCGGATGAAAAGGGCAGGGGACGGCTATCCATGTGGCGTGCTTATGGGCGGAAAACAGGCGTGGCATTCGTACTCAATCCAAATGCTATCTTTCACCCGCTGGCCCCGCTGCCACTGCTGCTATCTCCGGTAGAATATCTGACGCAGGAGGAATTTACCGTCGGTTTTGACTGGATGCTGGAAAATATTGAACGGAATTTATCTTTGCTTCAGCAGCATCAACCAACCATGCTGCTGAACTACTTTATTGATATGTTAATGACCTCGCTGTTTTCCATCAAGAATCCAGGATTTATCGAAGAAAGGGAATGGCGTTTTATCTACAACGAGTCGTCCCAAGGGCGATTGGCTTATGATATTGAGGTGGTGGATGGCATTCCGCAAATCATTTACAAATTGCCGATTTGTGGTCCTGGTGACGATTATCCGGGGCTTCCTCTGCAGGAAGCACTCGAAGAGATTATTATCGGACCCAGTCAATATGCGGAAGTGATTCGCGCGGCATACGTTAAAATGCTTGAAGAAATTGGAATCAAACATGCAGCCAGATTGGTCAGCAAAAGCAACATACCGTTGCGTTGATCCCATAGTGATGTTACGAAACAAGATAGTAATACAAGAGCAGAATGAGCAACAAGGTAAGGTTTGCGATGGTGAAATTAAACAAATATCCGCGAGTAAAAGGGAAACGGGTTCCGATATAGGCCTTGAACGAAATGACACTAGCCATCGAAGCAATAATTGTTCCCAGGCCGCCGATGTTGACCCCTAAAAGCAGAGGTGCTGATGCCGTGGTGTATTGGGCTAACATGACCGTAGTTGGAACGTTGCTTAGGATTTGACTGAGCACTAATGAAACCATAAATTCATTACCGGCTAACAATTGCGCTGGCCAGCTTTGAAAAAGGGGAATGCGGGCCAAACTGCCAACACCGATGAAAAGAAAGGTAAAAAGCAGTAACAGTTTATAGTCTACTTCCCGAAACAGGCGGGGATTTAACAGGGTGACAACAGGGATGACAACGAGCATGAGCCAGGAAAACGGCAAAATTCGCAGTACGTTCATCAGGCAGAGAATAAACAAGACAAGCAGGGGAGCAACAGCTCCCCATTTTAATTTGTCTTGTTCGTTGGGCGGTAAAATAACTTCCTTGTCGGGCAGCAGAAACGTAGCAAGGTAAATGACGATACCGCTGATAAGTACAATGGGAAAGGTAATCGAGAGGAAGTCTCTAAGTGAAAGATTATAGTAAGAATAAATGAAGAGATTTTGCGGATTGCCGATAGGCGTTAACATACTGCCCATGTTGGCAGCAATCGTTTGCCAGGTTACAACCGGAATCAATAAACGAATAGCACGTACATCAGTAAGGATCATGATTGCTAGTGGTACAAAGATAATTAGCGAAACATCGTTGGTAATCAGCATGGAACTGAAAAAACAACTAAATATGAAAAAACGTCCCAACATCCGGCTGGATGTATGCTCGTTGAAAATCAATCGATATGCATAGGTAAACAATCCGCTTTGGCGAAGACCAGCCACAATAGTCATCAGACAAAACAATAATCCCAAAAGAGGCACATTGATACTGGCTAGAATTGCCGCCGAAGAAAACGGTACCAGGGAACTGACAATAATAGCAAACAGCATTGCCACAGTCAAATCAGGATTATGACGCAAGTAATGAATAAAATACATGAAACGATGCTCCTAATAAAGTTTCTTAAATCAATCATTATCATATTGTATATTTTTTCTTACATACCTGTCAAATGACAAATAAAAATCGAGTAACGAAAAAACGACCTCGTAGAATTGCTCCTAAGGCCGTTGTAAAACGTTTTGTATATAATAATATACCTTAAAAGTAAAAACGCCTCAGAAAGGGTGTATGAAGGGATGATTGCAAAAGGAGGAATTTCAATCTTAAAATTCTTATTAATGGTGGTAAATATTTATATATCGTCAGTCGGCATAAATTTCCCACCATAACTTCCGATAAGTATAAATTATCGGAAGTTATGGTTTGCTGTTATTTTCTGGATGTGATAAATGCCGATTGCCCGTTTGAGACAAAAATTTTTAGATCCTTTAGCATCTCCTGTATTTTCTTAACGTTTTTGTCGTTATTCGTTACACTCTTCTGTGACTCAGTCTCTTGACTTGTATTTATCCATATCCTAATATATTGTAGGATGAACAACTTAGTATATTAATCAAGTAAGAGGTTTGATATGGCAATTCCAGTAAGAAAACGACAAGCAAAAATTGATCCAGATCAGTGTGTGGCTTGCGGTACTTGTTTAGATACATGTCCACAAGGTGCCCTTTCTATTTTTCATGGTAGTTATGCCCAGGTAGATTTTACGCGTTGTATTGGTTGCGGCCTCTGCGCCCGCGAATGTCCAGCAGATATTATTCAGTTTGAGGTGTCAAAATGAAAACGCAGCAGCATTGGTATCATAACCTTTGGCTTTGGTCAGTAATTTATTTTTCGCTTGGTTTTGTAAATATCCTTTTTGCTTTATTGGGGCTCATCAGTTTCTGTTTGCCGTTGTTATTTGCGATTTTCGGTGGCAACAAGTTGTTTTGCAACCGTTATTGCGATCGCGGGCAATTATTACGTTTTTTCGGTAGTCAGTTAGGATTTTCCCGCCGTCATGATATTCCCCAATGGATGCATAGTAATGGGTTTCGTTTGGGGTTCATGATTTTTTTCTTTGCCATGTTTGGCGGCATTCTCTATACTTCTTGGATGGTCTACCTTGAAACTACTTCTTTGAAGGAAGTCATTACCTTGTTTTGGTGTATTGAATTTCCGTGGTCTTGGGCTGCAACCACTTTGGTATCACCAGCAGTTGCTCAATTTGCCTTTGGCCTGTATAGTTTGATGTTGACCTCGGAATTCATCGCATTGGCAGCAATGTTTTATTACCGTCCACGGACTTGGTGTGCGTTTTGTCCGATGGGAACGCTGACGCAGAGTATTTGTAAAAGAAAACTACCCACCCAAAGATAGATAGTTAAAAAGCTCCGGACATGCCGGAGCTTTTTTAACGTTCAGCCTCTTTTAGTGGGACTGCTGTATTGGTTTTGTGGCTTCATTCGCTTCGCTGGATATTTGTTCCTGACTATTTAGATATTCGCTAATCTCATTTATGAAAGCTCTGGCAGATGTTTCGGCGATAATTGCCTCTTTATCATGCTCCTCTACGAGTTTACGCTGACGGATGAATTTTTCCTTTAGCGTGGTATCTTTGAGATTTTTTATTGCCTCGAGTCCTGTCATATCCGCATTGGTAATGCGAACTAGCTGCTGCAATTGTGGAGCGCATTCGGCCAATATTTCCTTGGGCAGATGTGCCATGAGATTGACTGCCGATTGGTGAAGATCCCGTAATTGTTCCTGGACGGCTGTTTCCGCAGCACGTGAACGATTGGATTCCCAATAATGGTTGATCGCTGCGCGAAGTTCCGGCCCATCAGGGCGCCCTATCTTTGCCCAGTTATTCTCTAAGTGCTGCGATTGTCCGGCTATCCGTTGCATGTCTTTGGCTAGTGGCCCATACTGTTCAGCAATGGCTTTTTCCCAGGATTTTTGTGCCCGATAGTGATGCGGGTCTTTGGCGTAATCGGCACCAGTAGCTAAAGTGATTTTCGATAACTGTTCGTATTTCATGGGATTAAAGAAAATCGCGGGGATTGTTGAATTCTCAGGAAGTTTTTCTACAGGCCCTAGCGCCAGTTTGTTTTCCATATAATCGGTAACCGGATAATTCCACCAAATGCCGAGAGAACGGTTGTAAATCGCATTGGCAGCGGCGAGTTGTTCGTCCGATAGTCCATCAGGAACGACGCCATCGCCAGTATAGAGAACCAGAATTTCTGGATTGAGATTCTTGGTAAAAGCCTCGGTGTAAGGTTTCTTCACTCCATCCGTATGCATGTCCGCTCGGAAATATTCTGTAGGTACGGTAATCAGTGGATTGACTCCGTAATGGGTGGCTATGAATTTCTCAGACAGCCAGTTTAGGAAAAGGGCTTGTCCCTCCCCATCTTTGTCCTGTATGTCGTCAAAGAATATCGCAAAATCCCGAACGCCCAAATCATACATCGCTTGCAGTTTTTTATACATGAACATCCTGTCTTGGAATCCCTTAAAACCCGTAAATTTAATATCAAGACCTGGGGAAACAGCAAAAACAAAGCGTACTTTCTGTTGCTTGGACGCTGCAATCAAAGAGGAAAGTTCTTTAAGCTTATCCGCTGGATAAGGTTCACGCCATTTTGCCCGATGATAGGGATCATCTTTGGGAGCATAAATGTAAGCATTGAGGTCGTGCTTGCTGCAGAAGTTTAAGATATCGAGGCGGTCAGCCTGCTGCCAAGGCGTTCCATAAAAACCTTCGACAATTCCGCGAAGGTGGATGGGCGAAGCTTCTGCATAACCATCATTCATTGTGGTTCCCAAAAGGAAAAAACTGCCAGCAGCAGTCAAGGCCAATGTTTTCTTAACCAGTGGGAAAAATTTTATAATCATTCCATTCTCCTGTCCATAGTTATGTTTTATATTTTTCATTATAGCACACATTGGTAAAAAAAATCTTGCAGGTACTTGTATCGTAATCTTAGTGTTTTTGAAAAAAATATCCGTAAATTTACGAAAATCAGTTCCATATCGAACATATATGTGCTACAATAGAACATAAGAGTTATAGTAATCGTTATGAGGAGGCAGAGAATCATGCGCAAAACGCAGACTTCGAGCGAACGGCAGAAAGAAATTTTCAAATATATCAAATCTTTCCTGTTGGAGAAGGGCTATCCCCCTTCCGTCCGCGAAATTGGCAAGGCGGTAGGCCTAAAATCCAGCTCCACCGTTCATGGTTATCTTTCGCGCCTTGAAGAAAATGGCATGATTAAACGTGATCCGACGAAGCCACGTGCCATTGATATTCTCGATGAGAAACCATGGGGGAAAAACGTTGCCGTACCACTCGTTGGCACGGTTACAGCTGGTGCTCCTATTCTTGCCGAACAGAACATTCAGGACGTCTATTCTTTCCCACAAGGGCTTTTGGGAACCGCCGATAAGACCTTTATGCTGAAAGTTTCGGGTGAGAGCATGATTAATGCCGGCATCTATGACGGTGACTACGTTATGGTTCGTCAGCAGGATTCTGCAAATGATGGTGAAATCGTCGTTGCGTTGGTAGACCAGGAAGGTGCTACGGTAAAACGCATTTATCACGAAAAGGATTGTTTCCGTCTGCAGCCAGAAAATGATACAATGGAACCGTTTTATGAGAAAAATGTCAACGTTCTCGGCAAAGTCATCGGCGTCTATCGTCAGATGTAACGACAATACTCCATGAAACATTCGATATAAAATAACCGGTCACTACAGTAGTGACCGGTTATTTTCATGCAATCGTTTTAGTGGTCAGCATCGAGCACTGCCTGTGCTGCGCCCATGACGCCGATTACCGCGTGTTCGAAAGTCAAACCGCCCTGCAGGTAGACGTTGTATGGTGCCCGCATCGGGCCGTCGGCGCTGAATTCAATCGATGCGCCTTGGACGAAGGTGCCAGCGGCCATGATGATCTGGTCGGCGTAGCCTGGCATATCCCACGGTTCAGGAGCCGCATAGGAATCAACAGGCGAATACTTCTGGATGCCGCCACAGAAAGCGATAAGTTTTTCAGCGGAGCCAAGCTCGATGGCCTGGATGATATCGCCGCGGACATCGGTCGGTCGTGGCAACGTCTTGTAGCCGAGTTTGGCAAACATGCCAGCGGCAAAGAGCGCTCCCTTAATGGCCTGAGCGACAACATGTGGAGCCAGGAAGAGTCCTTGGAACAATAAACGATTGTTGGCAAGACTTGCGCCAAGTTCATCCCCCATGCCCGGTGCCGTCAAGCGGTACGATGCGAGCTCAACAAGTTTGTCCTTACCGACAATGTAGCCGCCCGTCGGAGCGATGCCGCCGCCCGGGTTTTTGATGAGCGAGCCGGCCATGATGTCAACGCCAACCTGCGTCGGTTCGAGCGTGTCAACGAACTCGCCATAGCAGTTATCGACAAAGCAGATGCAGTCAGGTTTGATGCGATGGACCTCGGCCGTGATGGCGCGGATGTCTTCGATCGAGAGCGGATTGCGCATGCTGTAGCCGCGCGAACGCTGGATTTCAACCATCTTGGTCTTATCGGTGATGATGTTCTTGATGCCTTCCATGTCGACTTTGCCGTCAATCATCGGCAGTTCATTGTAGAGCACGCCAAATTCCTTGAGCGAGCCCGGGCTCGGATTGTCGTAGCCGATAACCGTTTGCATCGTATCGTATGGTTTGCCCGTCAGCGAGACAAGCTCATCGCCAGGACGCAGGATGCCAAACAGCACCGTCGCGAGCGCATGCGTACCCGAAACGAACTGCGTGCGCACGAGCGCGCGCTCAGCACCAAAGATTTTCGCATAAAGTTCTTCCAATTTTCCACGGCCAATATCATCATAGGCATAACCGGAAGTGGTATTGAAATGTGCATCGGATACTTTGCATTCCCGCATCGCATCGAGAATTTTCAACGTGTTTGCCTCAGCGATTTCATCAACATGCTGGAACAGTGGCTGGGTTTCTTTGAGAACTTCTTGTTTGAGATCAAGTATTTTTTTGGAAAAGGACACGACAATTACTCCTTACTATATGGTAAATATTTATCTTTTTCAGAAACAGGCAAACTAACTTCTAAGAGCGTCCCCTGCTCCACATATTCAGTAGAACGGACGGCATTTAAAGCGTGAAGATCCGTAATAATGTTGCCTTTATCATAGGGAATCAATAACGTGAGTTTTATTTGACTCTCTTGGAAAAAGCTTTCGATTTTTTCCTGTAAGGCAGCGAGATTTTCACCGGTTCGGGCTGAGATACAAATTCCCTCGCGGTCGTGCAACATCTGCAGTCGCAGATTGTCGTTATCGATGCGATCGGCTTTGTTGAATACGTAAAGGGTCGGCTTTGTTTCCGCCTTTAGTTCTTTCAATACCTCGATTACAGCCGCTATCTGTTGTTCGAAGTTTTCGTTGCTGCAGTCCACCACATGCAGCAACATATCCGCTTCCTGGACCTCCTCCAAAGTCGCCCGGAAGGCGGTGACCAATGTGTGGGGAAGCTTTTGGATAAAGCCAACAGTATCGGTCAGCAGGATTTCCTGCTTTTCTGGCAATACTAGATGACGAGTCGTTGGGTCGAGGGTAGCAAAGAGTTTATCCTCGGCAAAAACTTCTGAACCTGTGAGCTTATTTAGCAAAGTGGATTTGCCTGCATTGGTATAACCGACCAGGGCGACGAGAGGAATCCTGGATTCCTTGCGTCGCACCCGATGCAGATTGCGGCTCTTTTTGAGGCCCTCTATCTGCTTTTCGATGTCATGAATTTTGGTATAGATGCGACGGCGGTCGACTTCGAGTTTTGTCTCACCGGGGCCGCGCGTGCCGATACCGCCGCCGAGACGGGAAAGTACGAGGCCCTGTCCGCCCAACCGGGGCAAATTATATTTCAATTGAGCGAGCTCAACTTGAAGTTTGCCTTCTTTTGAGCGGGCACGTTGCGCAAAAATATCGAGGATCAAAGCGGTCCGGTCGATGACTTTTATGCCCAAGGTCTGTTCCAAGTTATGCTGCTGGGAAGGGGTGAGTTCATCATCGAAAATCAGGAGATTGGCCTCGGTGTTTTGAATCTCCATGGCAATTTCAGAAACCTTACCTTTGCCAAGAAAGAACGCTGCATCGGGCTTTTCCTTGCGCTGCGTAACCTGTCCAACGATTTTAGCGCCAGCTGTATCAGCCAGGCGTGCAAGCTCAGCCATGGATTCTTCGATTGTCCAAAGCTGTTTTCCGGGGCGTTCAACACCAGCCAAAATGGCCCGTTCCGTTTCCTCATCGGTATTCTTGAGGTTTTGCGCACCAAGCTTTTTGTTGATTGCTGTCACCAGCATGCTGAGATTGATTTGATTGAGGATCTTTTCTTTGACCGGACCATAGGTTTGAAGGTCCTCGATCCCCTCTTCGTTTTGCTCGCCAGTAAAAAATCCCATGGTACCGATGATACCTTCTTTATGATGACGGCCAATAGCTGCCATGCAGTCAAAGCGAAGACGGCGCAAAGAAGACAAGTCCGGGTCGCTCAATCGTACGTCCCCACTGGGATGAGTATGTACGCAGCGAATACCGGATAATCTTTTGTCGCCACGAACCTGACGCTGGAATTCTGGCAAATCAACCGTCGCGGTATCTCCGAGCGATACCTGCAGGATTTTCCCTTGGCGATTGATATAAACCGCTACCTCACGGTCGAGGATTTCCGTGATTTCAAGCATAGCGGCATTTAATTCTTTCGTCGATAGCTGACCAATCGGTACTGAAAGCTCATAGATTGCCTTGAGTTTTTCCAGTACGTAGGTCTTGATATTCGCTAAATCCCCATTTACCTGCATAGATACTCCTTATCCACGATTGACGATATTTGAGATGTGCTTGAGGGTTATGGAAAGCGTCCCATCGTCGTTGTTGTTGAACTCCACATACTCGGTATTGTCAAAATAATCCGTTGGTATCGTAAGCTCGATTCCTGTATCGGTTTTTAGTTTGTGTTTACACATCTTCTTCAGGGTGGCCTCCTGATTCATCTTGACGGGTTCGGTGAAACCGGCATCTTTGATGGCTGTATCAAAATCCGATTGCATCGAAGGATTATCCTTAAAGATTTCTTTCCCCGCCTCTACAAGATCCAGCTCGTCGGTTTCCTGCATGTTTTCTGCTACATAGCTTTTTACGGCAGCTTCGGTAGCCACTTTATCCTGTCCATAGGCTTCGGCTACTTTGGCAGCCGTCTTGCTGAGATTTTTGATGGCCTCCTTCGGGGAAGGCGTTAAGCTGCATTCAAGCAGAATTTCTGGAAAGACCTGGATGCTGTTGCCATCAATCGTGTATTTTTTCGCGCAGACAGAAATTCCCTTACTTTCCGTATCGACAAAAGCAAATTCTTCCATTTTCTGTGTGAGATTTGGCATAATCGAATAGTGATTGATAATTTCATTCTTGATGCCGTTTTCCGTCTGATTGACCTGATGGGTATAGCCGATATGACTATTGGACTTGAACACAACGATTTGACGCCGGTCGTCAATGCGGACATCGGCGACAATCACATCGGCAGAAGCCATTTCCTCGGCGTGGGTAAATGCCTCTTCGAGGGTATGCGTGATTTCCTTGGAAAATGGAACAAAACTCATCTCCCCGGACAAATAGGCGTTGAGTTTTTCTTGAAAAGCGCTGTCCTCGTAAAATGTGCCAGGTTTTGCGTCCTGACTCCCCCAAGATTTTTCGATGTGCTTATAAAGAAATGTTTCAATGCTGTCCTGCACCGTAAGTTCCTCATCGGAATACACCGTCATGCCGGAATTAAAATCCAAAATATGCAGAATCGCTTTATCTATAATAATCATACTGGCTGTTCATCCTCCGCTTGTTTTGCCTCTGTAGCGGCTCTAGCAGCCGCTTCCTTTTCTGCCCGGGTACGAATATCGATAAGCCGCGGGATAAAGTGTTGATGCATCTTCGCCTCAAGTTCTGATAACTCATTGGAATCAAAATCGTAATTAACGTCCGGAATATTCCAAATACGAGCTTCTGCGAAAAATTCGTCGCGATAAATGTTGTAATAAACCGTAAAACTGCTCTCCAACGAAAAATCGACATAGTCGATGACAATATAGGAACCATTGTTTATCTTCACCGGCTGAGCAGGCGAAATAAACAGGTGAAATCCCTTGACGGTTTCTGGCAGCTTGTTGCCGGTCTCCCATGTCGTGATTTTTTTATCCAAGACAATCGAGCTAAGACTCTTCGGATTAAATTCCACCATATCCATGAGCACTTGCTCGAATTGGTTTTTTAGTAGCTTTTCAAATACTTCGATGTTGGCTGTGATAAATTCGATCCGGCAAAACTCGATAAGGCCGATTTTTAAGCGCACTTTATACTCATGGGTTTCTTCATGAAAATAAATGGTTGCACTCTTATGAAGCTCTTCATTCACATAACGATAGAGGTCATAACTGTCCTTGGAAATCTTGGTGTTGCGGTCGAGCCGAAAGTCATGCCACTTCTCCGGCAGTTCTTTTAGGTATTGCCAGTCGGCAATTTCCGCATTGACCCTTTCAATCGTTTCATCCTTCATAGTTTTCACCAACCTTTACAGGAGTTTACAAAAATTTATTATACCATGAAATCATAGGAAAAGCACTCGCTTTTCCCTGTCAGCGAGTGCTCTAAGTTGCATTTGCTTTGTGCTGTTATCAGAACCCTAAATCATCATTGACAAGGATTACCTGAATGCGGCCCTTGTGCAGCGAATAGCGCGTAATGAGGAACTGGCAGCAGATAGTGTCCGGGCTCTTGCAGTCAAAGCAGGCGCCGGTCTTGGCACACGGCGTGCTCAGACCGAAACGCTGGGCATTGATGGGAGCCGCCACGTTGCGGGCGCGCTTCATAGCGCCGTCGAGGTCGCCGCAGACCTTGTTGAGGCCGACGATAAAGAGAACTTTTTTCGGTCCCTGGGCGATGGCCGATACGCGGTTGGCATTGCCGTCGATGTTGACGAGTACGCCGTCATTGGTCATTGCGTTCGTGCTGGTCAGGAATACATCGGCATCATAGGCCAAAAGCATCGCCTGCCGCCGGTCCTCGAACTTATCGCGGTCGATAAAGTTGTAGTTGCCGGCCTCCAGCGCCGCAGGCAGGCCGATTTCATGCACGCTCATGCCGCCGCCCATCGTGACGGTACTGCCCTCAGGAATAAGCTCCAGCGCAAGTTTCAGTGCCTCTTCCTTGCTCGCGGCATAAAAACCTTCCATGTTGCGCGACTGCAACCCTTTGATTACCGTCTGTGCCAGCAGTTCATTGCGTTTTACGATGTTCTCATTCATTGGCTCTCCTCCATTTGCTTTCGTCAAAACTACCTTTCGGCTAGGAAATCTGATAGACAAGCACTTCCTCGCGCCCATCCGATTCCTTGAATAAATCCCCGCAGGGAATCTCCATCAGCAGGGACAGCCTGCTCTCGGCTGCTAGATACTGGCGGTAAAAAACGGAAGGATAATAAAAAAACAGTAGCAATTCCCGCGGCGTCTGTTGATAAGACGCCTGCAGATGATCCATGACGATGCGCAGGATATCCACCGAGAACGGATTGAAGAAAAACACGCGGTCAACCGATGCTGGCACAGCGTATTCCGTGGCATCGATAAGAGTTAGACTCACCCTGCCGCCCGCCAGAGCATTGTCCTTATTCTGCACAGCCCGGGCATAGAGCCGCTCGTTGTACTCGATGCCGATGGCGCGGCATTTCGTTTGATAGGCCAGGAAAAAATCTACGCGTCCCTTGCCACAGCCATAATCAAGCAGCGTATTGCGCTTAGAAAAATAGCCACTGCCAGCCAGCCGCTCCAGCACGCAGTAATCGGTGGGCTCATAGGGATAGCGCGTCAAATCGGCGATACTGTCGTCCCTGCCGGTCGTGCGGATATGCAAAATATTATCCCATTCGTTTTCTTCCGTCATCTGTGGTCCTTTCTCGCTGCCATTTTAGGTAGCTGGCGGTATCGTCACTTCCCCCACTGCCCCGGCCAGTGGCTCATCGCCGCTAAGGTCAATCGCCAGCTCTGTCTCATAGGTTGGGTAGGCGCTAAGCGGTTTGGTAGAATAGTCCTTGGGCTCGTTTTCCTCCGCGCGCTGGCGTTCGTTGGCTTCTGATACCTTGCGGTCGCGTTCGCGCTGCTCACGGTCTTCCTTGAGCTTTTCGAGTGTCCCTGCCGATTTTGCCATGTTGTAAAGCTCCGGCGATGCCTCAGCCAGTTCCTTTTCATCGGCCTCTGAAACATGACGGCCATGCATGATGCGCATCGCCGTCTGCATCACGCGCGACTGCTGCTGTGCCGCCTTCTTCCAGCCATCGGCGGACTGGCGGGCACTTGCCAGCTGCTGCTCCAGCATGAACTGATTCATGACACTTTGCCGGTCTTTTTCCATCTGCTTGCCAACGGCGAGCAGCTCTTTTTGCTGCTGTTTGTCGAGCGTCACGCGCTGTCCCTTTACCATAAGATAGCCGCGCTTTACGACGCCTGCAATCTCGGCAACGCTGTGAAAACGTGCCGTGAACTTGCCATTGCCGCGATCGATTACATCGCTCCAATCTTGTAAGTCAGCCGGCTCTGCCAATTGCCACTTTTCCTGCATGACCCGCGCCTCATCCGAAATCTCTGCCGTATCCAGCGCTATTTTATCTTTCGCTAACGATGGTTTCTTCGCCGCAGCCGTATAGGACGCCTTCGCGATACTGCCAGTCAGGCTGGCAGTAGAATCATTCAAAATCCGCATGATTTATTCCTCCATGAATAAAAACAAACTCGTCTATTTCAAATGTCCTCTTTTCCTATTATACCATAGCCGTTATAAGCTACGCATGCGTAAGCAAAACTTTTCGCGTTGAAATCCATATCACGGTGTGCTATCCTTAGTACCGAAAGAAGGAACGTCAGCTTTGCAGAGATAGCGATTATCCATCAATCCGTAAAAAATAAGCCCGACCATACGGCCGGGCCTGCGCTCAGGTTGCGATCCTAAGCATTTGTGCTGTTGCTGCGCACCTCCTTCCTTCTGCAGGTATAAGGTGCGCAGCATGTTATATTATACGATATTGCTTGAAGGAAATGCAATACCATGATATAATTGATTCAGCTAAGAGGTTTGTGATACTGCCAATAGAGTGTCACGTCCAGTAAGAAAAGCCTTAGGGTCGCTCCCTGAGGCTTTTCTTCTTCCCCAGCGCACACGTATTCGCGTGCGCTGGGGATTTTTTATTTGCTACTATGCAGATAGCACATCTAAGAAATGTAAGCGCTAAATCATCCGATGTTATCAATAGCTGAAACGAGCCTGACCACGTTATCAATGGTCAGGCTCATCTTATTTGAGGGGCGATAGATATGGGGCTTTGCATACTATTTAAGGCTTATCTTGTTTTGGCAGTTCATTATTTCTTGCCCGTGCACCCACGCGCTGAAATCCAGCCGTTGTTCCACCATAATCTTGGCGTCCCCCGATGCTTTTCGCGCGGCGTTGATTTTCTCGATACAGACATCCAGATAACGGCCGGTGGCTTCCCACATCTCATCGTCTACCGGGTACTCATAGTGTTCGCCCATCTGTCTGGGGATAGAGATGGACTTCAACCGCTTCTTGGCGACCTTCCCTGTCCGGAGAAAATGCCGGAGCCGCAGTTCTGCCACCGCATGAGCCGCCGTTCCTTCCTCCGCATAACTGGAGGTCTTATCGGAGACAGCCGCTTCCAGCTTCGCCGATGGCGGACAATGCAGCCATCTGTGGGAGCCGGAAGCACTACGCATTGCATGTACTTCAGGCAACTTTGTCACCTCCAATAAGTGCTTTCAGCGAATCAATCTGGGCACGGGTTTCAATCTCGCCCACCCGCTTCAGATTGTTCTCTTTAAGCCATGCCGCAATCTTCGGCTGATTGGTGGCTTTATCGGCCTTCATGAATTCCCCGGCCTTACCCCGAATGGCTTCGATTTCCTCTGTGGTCGGTTTATCTGCTGCCTCTGCTTTCTTCGGCTCCGGTTCCTTCACCAGGTCATTGATTTCCTTTGCCTTCTCTCGCGTCACAGGTTCGCTCTTGAGGGGCTTTTCTTCTGCCTTGGTAGCCTTCTTAGGCTCTGCCTTTTTGGCGAGCTCAGCGGGGCGCTCCTCATCCTCAAACATAACTGCTTCCATCTGTTTCAGCCGTTCTTCTTTTGTTAACCCGACCGTCTTTTCAGGCAATCGCGCGTTGGTATTTCCTGCCCGAGCCATGCTGACTGCCGCCAGACAACCAGCAATACCAGACAGAGCGTTTACAAACTTTTCATCAAACTTCACGTTTACATTGATATCCATAGATTTTTCATATCCTCCTGTGGTAAAATCAGACTATAAAATCCTTTTAACTGTGGGTTTTATCCAGGTCGTTCCTGTTGGCGCAGGAGCGACCTTTTTATTGCGCCTCTGCCTCTATTGCTGGCGCCAGCAACAATAAGCATTTGACGCTCTTCCGGTGTTACCCCCGGTGAAGCTCCTTTACAGTAGCTGGCGGGTAACCGGCAGGTCAGGCCCCCATATCCGGGGTTGCATGTAACTGCTTGCGTCTTAATCACTCGCTTTCTTAATCCAGTAGGAAATACGGATTTTATCCCCGGCGTGAATCACATAGTCATTTTCCTTGACCCACGGATTGAGCTCTTTGATGCCTTCCACAAACTCCGGCAGATAACGCCGCCCGCCAGTATTGAGTTTGATATGCTCCTCCCCGATATGCCAAAGCGTATCCCCTGGCTGCACTGTATATACGGTTTCCACTCTTACTTGATCGCCATCATAGAAGCCGGCGCATATCACTGCAGTCCCGATAATGGCGGCACCCGCAAGAAACTTCTTCAAGGCTGACTCCCCCCCCCCGATGCAGGGCTGCTCCCAGCTGACGGTGCCGCTCCATTTCGATGGCCTTGCGTATCTTCCTCTCATGCTCGGACATGTTTCTTCCCCCTCTATGATTCGATATCATCGATGATTTCTGCATCAGCCTTGCCGAGTATGTGCCCCAGCATAAACGCGTCGCTCCGCGCGCGCGCATTCACGGCATAACAGCGTTCTTTGTCAACAGCTGCCGTAACCGCATAACGGTAATGCGCCTCGGCTCTCTCTGCGATCCGCTGGAGCTCCTGAATCTCTGCTTGTGTCATCCTGCCTCCCGACTCTCTTTGTTCTCGCATTTTCTGACTTCCACTTCCACCTCATGGCCTTTGGCGCGGCCATCAAGTTTCAGCAGCATTTCGATAAAGGCTTCGGGCTTGAAGCCGATGAGCCCGGTTTGGGGCTTTTCCATACGAATCTCTCCTTTCGCATGATGTTTCTTTGATAGTGTTGGGTAGTGTTTGCATCCGAGCCGTTCATTTGCCATCGCCTTCTTGGCGATGCTTCTCATCAAGATAGGCCTGCGCCCGATCCTTTATGGACTGCATTTCCGCATCATCAGCATCCGGCGCCTCCGCCAGCTTGCATTTAACACCGAGAACCTTGTAGATAAGCTCCTCGAAAACTTCTGCTTTGGTCATGGTGGTTCACTCCTTTTGTGCTATAATCTCCTATGAAAGGAGGTGTTATTATGGGTTCATACAAAAATGCTCAAGTATGTTTGAATGGTCACGCTACCACAGACGATGTATCACAAGCAGAATTTTGTTCGCCGTTTTGCTCTTATTGCGGTGAAAAAACAATAACCGCTTGCACTAAATGTGGCAGCCCAATCCGTGGTGAGTATTGCGCAGATGGCATTACGTTCATGTCCGTTAGTTACAGCGCGCCTGCATATTGCCATAATTGCGGTGAGCCATATCCTTGGACACAGCGCAGAATAGCGGCTGCTCAAGAGCTGTTTTCCGATTTTGACCTCACAACGGAAGACCGGGATAAACTCGATAGATGCTTTCCCAATATCGTTGCTGACACGCCTATGACCACAGTATCGGCTAATAGGGTAAGAAATTATCTCGAAAAACTTCCCGCCTACGTCAGCTCATGTCTTAGGGATATACTTGTAGACATTGCCTCTGAAACGGCCAAAAAAATCATTTGGCCATCGTAATCCCCGCGCCTGGGCATTTATCCTGCCCGCAATTATGGCGCCTCTTTAATCCCCAACAGTCGCATTCGACTACGATTTTCCTGCCGCAATTGTGGCAGAAATTCCCTGCCCGCACTGTTTGCCCACAGTGTGGGCATTTTATTTTAGTTATCATAATTTTTGTCTCCTTATGCCACGCTACCATTGAGCAGTTTATCCGCAATCCGCAGGGCATCATCCAGCAGGCCTTTCTTCTCCAAATACTCCGGCGTGCCTGGTTTCTTCTTGAGCCCGTTCTCTTTCATGTAGTAGGCTATCGAATTGCCGATACTGGTGTGGAAGGCTGTGTTGTATGCCGCACGGAATCTGTGCCATCCTTCGCGGAACGTCAGCCCGCTTTTGACTGCATAGGCCTGAACCATCGCCACAAGCTTCTGCCGTTTCGTGCCCTCGGTACATACGCCATTGAGCGTGTCAATTCGGGAAGATTGGATTTTCTGCTCCTTGCGGATTTCCTCGTTATCGAGTCGCAGGCGGGCAAGCTCGCGCTCTTGCTCTACCAGTTGCTGGGCGGCCTGTGCAAGTATCTCTACCTGGCTCATTTGTTTGCCGTAGCTCCCCGTCTTGCGAATGGCGGGCAGTACCTCGCTCGTTACCCAGCGTTTGAAGCGCCTGGCCTCGGGAAGCTTGCTGGAAAGAATTAGACTATAAAGACCAGACTCGTTGATGATGATGGTATCCTGCTTCCTCCCCAGCGAATCGATGAGTCCCCGTTTTAGGGAGTCATCCTCATCAACATGTGAAGCCAAAGCATTCAAAGGTTTTGCATATCCTAAAATCTCAGCAACATCTTTTCCAACAAAAAACGGCTCATTGTCGATGGTCAAGGTGCGAACCTGACCAAACTCTGGGTTGTTGAAAATCTGAAGACCGTTACTCAATGTTATCTCCTTCTTTCTATCTCATTTTTGAGACTGTACTAGCAAAAAAAATAGAGTTCATTTCCTCAGCTGTCAACTGTAGCAAGCGCCCTATTGCATAGGCTTCTCTTACTAGCATTGCCTCTCCGCAATTAGTAATTTTGCGGTACATACTAGCAGTACTTATACCTATAGCATTTGCTACGTCCGCAACTGATAAGCCATTCTCTACAATTTTGCCCTTCAACATATTGGTATTAACCACTTGTTCAAGACCTCCTTGTATGTCTTATATCTTGCGACACATTTATAGCATCACAAATATAAGACACTCGCAAGCAGTATTTTCTTATATTTTAAGATTTTTATTAAATGCATAAATCTATTCTCATATATTAAAAATATGATAGAATATAAGAAAAGCAACAAAAGAGGTGACCAACGTGTCAAATATTGGACAAAACATAAAGAATCGTCGAATCGAGCTAGGCCTTACTGCTGATCAACTGGCAGATCGTCTGCAAAAAAGTCGAGCTACTATATATCGATACGAAAGTACTGACGCAGATAATATGCCTATTGGTATATTAGAACCATTAGCAAGGGCATTATCTACCACCCCCGCAGAGCTCATGGGCTGGAGTGGCGGAGCCGTCAAGGTTACTACTAACCTGTCGTTCGATGACAAATCTCCCCTGCATGCGTTGACGCAGGCTTACCTGCGCCGTCCTTCCTTAGTACAGGACGAAATCATCCGGCGCTTTGAGGGATTGGACGCCACATTCTCCCATAATGTCAGCAAGTTGCTGCAAGCATCTGGTGACATAAACGGCTTTATGAAAGGTACTGGTCTGCCCTTTGCTACTGTTGGCAAGTTCATGCAGGGTGAAACCGTCCTGACCACACCAGCAGAGGCTGAGCGTATCGCTACATACTTCCATACTAATGTGGTGGATTTGTTCTTTAATCTCGATGAAAAAGACGAACTGCAGCAAGAACCCGTGGTACCTCCCGAGCAGCAAGAACCGGATGTTGTGGCCACCAGAATTTTGGACCGAGCCTTAAAAACGGACATAGCGGCCGATGGTCTTGTATATACTGTCTTGATGGCGTTAAAAAAATATCTAGGCTCCATAGAACAGGATATATCCTATAAAAAATTACGAAACGCTATAAACATTATTTCCAACGCTGAATTTATAAGTAATGTTTACGGAGCCATGCAAAAAATCCGTAAAACTTATTTATATGACATCGATATAGATGATTTAGCACCTGTGATTGCAAAAGAAATTTATGAGCAGGACTATATATGTATAGTTAGCTACATTAACAATAAAAATGCTATAAAGAATTTAAAACTTCTATTGGAGCAAAAATTTAAACTAAACAAATAAAAATTGCCACCCTAGAATGAACGGCCGTACTATGGCTAAATCATAATACAATACAATTCGTAGCAGTATTATGTAGCAATAAATAAAAAAAAACCGCCTTTCAGGCGGAACGAAAGGATTTGTAGCAAACATGTTCATTTCAGACACCTCTATTTTTCATGATTCTGATTTTTCAGTAGCGATGCACGGTGTAGACAATCTTTTACAGGATGTATGCGAGGTTGAATACATTCCTACCCATGAAACGTACCTGCTTACCGACGAGGGCATCCCTAACGTTAATGCGCCCGCTATCCGTCGCTTAGTAAATTTCAAAAATGCAGCTCCAGAAGATTCACTGCTGGCTATGAAAATTAAGGAAGTTGCGAGAGAATTCTTTGATGAGCGAGAAACGGAACAAAAATAAAAAAAGCCGTCCCGAAGGACGGCTGTACGAAAGAAGCGGATATTATTGGCTACCATTCAGGATCATATACGGTTATCAACAAATACGTCCCCAATTTTCGAAATGGCGGAAACTATCCAGCGCATCTACAATCCGCCGGCACTAAAGGCATTTCAGAACGCCATTCAGATACCCCGCGCTTCACTGGCTATGCAAACTGCTGCGATTACAGCTCAGCTTACGCAGGCGCAGGCTATAACGGCAGCGGCATTCCACCCCGCTATTGAGGCTGTTGCAATGTACCAACAACCATATATGTCTATGGCTGCGGCAATGACTGAATATCAAAGAACGCTGGAGCACATCACCAGAATCCCTGAGTTGATAAAAATGCAGGAAAAGCTCCATCAAATGAGCCGTTTATTTCCAACAGTACAAGTAAGTATGCCAAATGTTGCCAGCACTTTACCTGCCTTTGAATATCTCGAAGTAAATCAACCAGAGTTATGTCAACAGGTAGAGGATGCTCTCTCAATTCAAGCTACCCCTGACGACTCTGCGGATAATATTAAAGCTTATATGTTATTCTGTACCGAAATCATCATCGGGCTGGAAGGTGTGAAGGAAGTAGCTGCAGACCCCGCAATAAAAGCAGGGTGTGTCAGCTTGATAATTATTTTTTCGAGTCTACTGGCATATCTAAAATACTGTAAAGAAGAACAATAACTAGAAGCAAGTCTAATTTTCCCGTAACGGTATCTGATAAAAAGAACATAGTCACTAGCAACATTAGATTTATGGCCTTAATAAGCCGTACTTTCTTTTTGGATAACTGCATTCTCCCCGCCTCACTTTCTGCAATATATCTAGCTATATTATACCACTTTATTGCAAAAAGTGCTCTACGCTTTTATGCATAAATGAACCCCGCACTCTGCCCAGGGAACCTCGCAATAAAAAAAGCCGCCCCGTGGATGGGAGTAGTGACTATTGATTCGGGATGAGTAATATTTGAGGCCCTGATGATAATTGATAGGGAGTGATCGTTATGTATCTATCCATTATATGGATGGAGCTGAATGGAATGCTATAGATGGACAGGACGTCAGCATCTCAGGAAAGATGGACAAATAATCTGACACTCGATGGCAGGTGATTGAAATGATACGAAAACTCATTATGTTGGCCACCTTGTTACTTTCACTGACGGCGCCATGCTCTGCTACGAATCTGAAATACGTTTGCGACTTCGGTGACTATGACAGCCATGTTTACGTTGACGTCGATTCTATCCGGCTGGCGGAAAAGAATGATGAAAGCCATCGTGGATTTGTTTTCCGCACGTTTTGGAAGCCGTCCGGAGTTGATAGAATGAAATTCCTGGCAAACAATATGGGGAACGGCAGCAGTATCGCTTTCCAGCTTTACGAGCAAAACTATGCTTACAGCGTCTATATTTATGAGATTGACCTGAAATACAAGATGAGAACCATCGCTGTTGAATTCCGCAATCAGAACGATGACATCATAAAGGTTCTGAAATTCAAAGATCCGCCATACAGAAGTGTAAAGGAGCATTCGCAGAACTATCTCATCGCCAAAACGGCATATGGCGCTGCGAGAGAGAGATTTAAATACCTAATGACGCTCCCCTATTATGACCACGCCAGCCAGTCCTATAAGCAATAAAGAGCCGCCCCCGCATTGAGCGGTATTACCTCCACGACATCGACTACCGCTTGATGGAGCAGTTCCATATAGAATTGAAGTAGGCATAAAAAAGACCGCCCTGGAGGGCGGCTGTAAAGAAAGGAAGGATTCCCATGTTCAAGAAAATAGCTTTGGCCACGCTGGCCGCTGTCTGTGTATCAATAGCTACCCCTGCCCTGGCATCTGACTACCTTGGCAATCCGAAGTCGATGAAGTTCCACTACTCCAGCTGCTCTACAATAAAACATCCGGAAAGGTTCGTCGAGTTCAGCACCCGTGACGATGCCATTGCCGCAGGGTATGTACCGTGCAAGCGGTGCAATCCGTAATCATCACTATATATAGTATAAGAAGGTTATTTTAGCAGAATATCTAGTCTTTGTCAATTTTTCTTGACATCAAGTTTATTTTTGTTATAATGGAGAGCAAGAAGAGAGTGCTGATGTCTCCTACGGGAGCTCGGCGCGGAAATAGTCCTCTCCATTATTGGAGGGGGCTATTTTTGTTATGACAACACCCGCAAAACCATTCCGAACCCTATCGGAACAGATTGAACTGTTGAAGGGCCGTGATTTAGTCATTACTGATGAAGAACAAGCCAAAAAACTTCTTCTCAGCAACAACTACTACAACATCATCAACGGCTACAGTAAGTTTTTTCCAACAGTGCAGGACCACTATACAAACGGCACTTCCTTTGACGAGGTAATCCGTTTATATACTTTTGACACGGAACTTAAGCACGCCTTTTTCAAAGCCGTGCTGGCTGTTGAGTCACACTTAAAAGCAATTTTTGCTTACCATTTTGCAGAAGCATATCATAACATACGATATTCATATCTTGATATCGCTTGTTATGACCCTAATCGCGTCCTCGATGCAGTTCAAACCATCCATAAATTATCAGGTATAATCAATCGGCAAAATAAATTCCCTGACTCCAGCATCTATCATTATGTACATGCTTATGGCAATGTACCTATATGGGTACTGGTCAACCATATAGATTTTGGTGATCTTCGGTACATGATTATAAATTCTAAAAAGGCCATCCAAAATAAGGTTGCCCGTGATATTATGGATTTCACGAAACAGAATATCCCCAATATCTGTTTATTCCCTCCTGAAAATATGATTGACCTGCTGGCCAACATAAACGAACTACGTAACGTTTGCGCACACAACAACCGCATGATTGGCTTTAAGTGCCGTCGTGACAGCAGGTACTGGCCTGAATTACATGACCGTTATAATTTAGCACAACGCAGTGAACGCCGGGATGTATATTCTGTCTATGTTTCCTTGCAATGCTTCTTGAGTGAAACTGAATTTTCTTGGCTCCATAACACTATTCGAAAAAGAATGCGAACTCTTAGCAACGGTCTTCAATCCATTGATACGAATCACATTCTAAGGTTATTGGGATTTCCCGATGACTGGCATTTGACAGCTCAAATACGGCATCAAAAATGAAAATGAGCCGCCCCTGCGCCAACAGGAACGGCCCGGATGCAATCAGTCTGAGAGAGACTAATCACACTACCCAAAGTAGATTATACCACCTCTCAGGCTTGTTTGCCAAACGCAAATAAACTAGAGAGGTGTTTTATTATGAAAAAAGCAGCGCTTTATATCCGTGTATCCACCGAGGAGCAGGCCAAGCATGGCTTCTCCCTAGCTGAACAGCAGCATGATCTGGAGCAGTACGCCCGTGCACACCATTATACTGTCGTTGGCGTGTACGCCGATGAGGGCAACACCGCCCGCAAAGCACTCTCCCGCCGTAAGGGGCTCCAGCGACTCCTTGACGATGTGCGGGCAGACAAGGTGGATATTATCCTGCTGAAGTGCTTGGACCGCTGGTTCCGCAATGTGCGGGATTATTACAAGGTGCAGGACGTTCTCGACCAGTACGGCGTAAACTGGGAATGCACGCAGGAAGATTACAACACCACAACCACCAACGGTCGCCTTATGCTGAACCTCAAACTCTCCATCGCCCAGAATGAATCCGACCAGACCAGCGACCGCATCAAGTATGTCAACGAAGGAAAGCATCGCCGCAAGGAGGAAACCACGAGCAAGCATCCTTTCGGCTATGAACTCAAAGATAAGCATCTCGTAGTGGTCGAAAAGGAACGCCCTATTGTCGAGTTCATCTTTGAGCAGATACTGGCTGGATACGCCACCCACTCCATTTTCCGCAAGATACTCGATAAGTTTGGCATATCCATTGACGCCCGCCGTGTTTGGCGTATTTTGCGTAATCCAACGTATAAGGGAGTTCGCTACGGCATCCCCAACTACTGCCCGGCCATTATCCCTCCAGAGCAGTTTGATCGCGTACAGACAATTCTCTCCCGCAATCAGTAGCCAAGACAATCAGGAAGAATTTATCTGTTCTCCGGCAAAGTGGTCTGTCCATCCTGTGGTACTATCATGGTCGCACATCGAGGTTACGTCAACAAGAAAAAAATAGCTATCAACAAACCTACATCTGTGGCAATCGCTATATCACAGGTAAGCCGCATACCGCAGGGGGATGCTTGTTCGGTGGCGGTATCAGTGAGAACGTAATCGAAAAATTCCTGCTGAATAACATCCGTCCGCTATTAGAATCATACCTCATTCATTTTGACTAGCAAAACAAGCATGTTCCAGAAAAGGATAAAATAAAATCCATCAAGATAAAGCTTTCCCGATTGAAAGACCTCTACCTTGATGGATTGATTGATAAAGATAGTTATAAAGTTGATTATGAGCGACTGCAAAAAGAGCTCGCCCAGGCTGCCTATGCAGCAGCCAATCAAAAGACCATATCACCACTAGTCGATAAAATCATGGATGACGATGATTTCGTGAATACCTATCTCACTCTGCCACGCGAGCAGAAAAGAGAACTTTGGCAAAGCCTTATCCAGCGCATTGAGCTGGGCCGCCCCCCGAAAGAACGTGGAAAATCCTATAAGGATATCCGCATATTCTTATACTGAAAACTATACATTTGCCTTACCAGTACTTCCGCGTTTAGTCATCGGGATGCCCTGTTTGCAAAGTGGGCATTCTTCTGGTTTGTAGGTTTCGACGTTCATGTGGAGAAGGGCTTCGCAGGGAACGTCGCCGAAGTTGGCTTTGCCACCGCTGCGGTCAACGAGCATGCTGACAGCTACAGGGATGCCGCCATGGGCTTTGACCACTTCGATGACTTCCTTGATGGAGCCGCCAGTCGTTACGATGTCTTCGACAATCAGGCAACGTTCGCCTTCATGCAGGGAAAAGCCGCGGCGGAAGGTCATCTTGCCATCGACGCGCTCGGTAAAGATTGCCCGCGTGCCCAAAGCCTTGCCTGTCTCGTGAGCGAGCAGGATGCCGCCCGTCATCGGGCCGACGACGGTTTCAATGTTGGCATCCTTGAATTTTTCGGCCATGGCCTTGCAGAGTTTTTCCGTGTACTCCGGTTTCTGGAGTACGTTGAATTTCTCTACATAGTGCGGGCTGTGCAGGCCCGAGGTCAGGACGAAATGTCCGTCCATGATGGCATGGCTCTCTACGAGCAATTCTTTAACTTCTGCTTCTGTCATTTATCTTACACTCTCCATTTCTTTAAGGATGGCCTCGGCTGCAGCCTGGGGATCTTTGGCGGCGCGGATTGGGCGGCCGATGACGAGATGGCTGGCACCATTTTGCAAAGCCTTAGCCGGCGTTGCGATGCGGCTCTGGTCATCGACGCTTGCGCCCTCGGGCCGTACGCCCGGTGTTACGATCAGGAAATCCGGACCGCAAGCTTCGCGGATAAGCGTAGCTTCCTGCGGCGAGGCCACGACACCGTCAAGCCCCGCTTTTTTCGCCAGTTTTGCATAGCGCACAACGGCGCTTTTTATCTGCAGTTCCTGGCCGAGCCCTTCCCAGTCTTCCTGATTGATGCTGGTAAGTACCGTCACGGCAATCAGCTTCGGACAGGGGATGCCGCGTTTATCGGCTTCCGCATGCAGGCGTTCAGCGGCGACCTTCATCATGGTGTAGCCGCCGCCTGCATGCACATTGAGCATCGTTGCACCCAAATCCATCAAGGAGCACAGCCCCCCCCCTACCGTATTGGGAATATCATGCAGTTTGAGGTCCAAAAATACATCTTTTCCCTGGGCCCTGAGCCATTTTACGACGTCGCCGCCGACGCTGTAGAAAAGCTCCATGCCGACTTTATAATAGGATACGCTATCTCCGAGCGTATTGACGAGCGCCTTGACATCCTCCAGCGTATGGAAATCAAGCGCTGCAATCAAACGTTTATCTGCCATAACGTGCTCCTTTCGTTTTTCGCTAATTTATCCAATCTGGACCTTGCCAACGATATCCTGGATGCTCCCAAGATTGCGTTTGGCCAAATAATCGTTGAGTCCATCGCAAATCTTCATGGTCACGGCCGGGTCGGCAAAGTTTGCCGTACCGACCGCCACGGCGCTGGCACCAGCCAGGAAGAACTCCACGGCATCCTCCCAGCAGGAAATGCCGCCCATGCCAATGATTGGCACCTTGACGGCGCGAGCAACCTGCCAGACCATGCGCAGGGCCACGGGCTTTATGCAAGGGCCGGAAAGGCCGCCCGTGATATTGCCCAGCGTCGGCCGCTGGGTATGGATGTTGATTTCCATGCCCATAAGCGTATTGATGAGCGACAGGATATCGGCACCGGCATCTTCGCAGGCTTTGGCCATCGTCACGATATCGGTGACATTAGGCGAAAGCTTCAGGATGACCGGTTTTTTTGTATGTTTTTTGGCCTCGCGGACCACGGCGGCCGCCGCTTTCGGGTCCGTGCCGAAGACGATGCCGCCTTCCTTGACATTGGGGCACGAGACGTTGAGCTCAATGGCGGCGACGCCTTCGACATCGAGCATCTCAGCCAGTACGCCGTATTCCTCGACGGTGCTGCCCGAGATGTTGACGATGACGTTCATGCCATACTGGCCGATACGCGGCAGCGTATCTTTTAAGAATACCTCAACACCGGGATTTTCCAGGCCGATGCAATTCATCATACCCATCGGCGATTCGGTGATGCGCACGCCATCATTGCCGCGGCGCGGCTTTAGCGTTGTGCCTTTGACCATGACGCCGCCAAGACGCGAAAGGTCGACAAAGTCCGCGAACTCTTCGCCAAAACCGAAGGTACCCGAGGCTGTGAGTACAGGCGTGTTCATGGCAATGCCCGCCAGATTCGTATGCAGTTTTGCATCTTTTTCCTGCATGACCTGACTCATGCGAACACCTCCCCTGCCTCAAATACCGGGCCGTCCTTGCAGACCTTCTTGCGTTTACCGTCAGTCGTATCGATGGAACAAGACAAGCAGGCCCCCAAGCCGCAGCCCATGCGTTTTTCCAGCGATACCTGACAGCGCAGTCCATGCTCCTTGGCAATTTTCGCAATGCCCTTCATCATGATTTCGGGGCCGCAAGCGACTACAAGGTCATAGTCTTTCTTTTCCAAAAGCTCGGGCAGAAGCGTCGTGGTAAAGCCCTTCGTGCCAAGACTGCCGTCATCGGTGGTACAAAAGATTTCCTGTACCTTGCCCGTGAATAAATCCTGCCAGAAAAGCTCCCCAGCGGTCTTGCCTCCCATGAGCACATCGGCTTTGCCCTGCATGACCGCGGCATAAAAGAGCACGGGCGAAAGCCCCATGCCGCCGCCGACAATCAGTGGCTTTTTCGCCGTGGTATCAAAGCCATGACCAAGAGGCCCTAAGACGTTTATGGTATCGCCGGCTTTTAGCTCCGATATAGCTTTTGTGCCTTTGCCCACAACGCGGTAGATAAAGGCCACGGTGCCCTTTTCCTTATCGGCAGCGGCAATGCCGACCGGGCGGCGCAGCAGACAGTTGCTGTTCAAGATGCGCAGCTGTACAAACTGGCCAGCCTCGGCAAGCGCAGCCACCTCAGGGGCCTTTACCACCAGTTGGAATACCTGGTCGTAAAGCTCCTGCTGGCTTACGATATTGGCGTCAACCGTTACTTTTTCCTTAGGCAAGTCCATCACCACCACCGACATAATCCTGAATGGCCAGGCTGTAAACGAGGCGGCGCTCCCGCATGAAGGAGAGCACGCGCAAGACTTCCCAAGCTGTATCCAGCGAGGTCAGGCAGGCAATGTCATGCTCGACTGTTGCGCGGCGAATCTTGAAGCCATCCTTTACGGAGTGCTTGCCCTGGGTCAGCGTATTAATGACCATATTGATCTTGCCGCTCTTGATGCGTTCGATGATATCGGTGCTGCGCTCGTGGACTTTGCCGACGACTTCGACATCGATGCCCATCGACTGGATGGTCTTGGCCGTGCCTTCGGTAGCGGCAATCTGGAAGTCAAGCTCCGAGAACGCCTTGGCCAGCTGTTTCATCTCTTCTTTATCTTTATCAGCTACGGTGAAGAGCACGCAGCCCTTCGTCGGCACATGCGTGCCCGAGCCGATGATAGCCTTGTAGAGGGCGCGGGCATAATGGTAATCGATACCCATGACCTCGCCCGTCGATTTCATCTCTGGTCCGAGGGCGATATCCACATCGGTCATCTTGGCAAAGGAGAAGACCGGTGCCTTAACAGCGACATACGGTTTCGGCGGTACAAGACCGGACTTGTAGCCAAGGTCTTTGAGCGTGCTCCCCATTGCGATGCGCGTGGCCAGATTGACCATCTTGACATCCGTGACCTTCGAGAGGAACGGTACCGTACGCGAGGAGCGCGGGTTGACTTCGATGATGTAGACCTCGCCATCGGCGACGACGAACTGGATGTTCAGGAGTCCCTTGACATGCAGGGCAACTGCCAGGCGTTTCGTGTAGTCGATAATCGTGTAGATGACCTTCGACGGCAGCGTCTGCGGCGGATAGACCGCAATCGAGTCGCCCGAGTGGACACCGGCGCGCTCGACGTGCTCCATGATGCCCGGGATGACCACATCGACGCCATCGGAGATACCATCTACCTCGACCTCGGTACCCTGCATATAGCGGTCGACGAGTACCGGATGATCCGGTGTGACTTTTACGGCACGACTCATGTAGTCGCGCAGCTCGTCTTCGTTGTAGACGATTTCCATCGCACGTCCGCCCAAGACATAGGACGGGCGGACCATGACCGGATAGCCGATCTTGGCAGCTCCCGTGATGGCATCCTCAAGATTCGTGACGCTGATGCCCTGCGGACGCGGAATCTGCGTCTGCGTGAGGACTTCGTCGAAGCGCTCGCGGTCCTCGGCGCGGTCGATATCGTCAACCGACGTGCCGAACACTTTGATGCCTGCCTTCTGCAGCGAGGCAGCGAGGTTGATTGCCGTCTGGCCGCCAAACTGGACGATAACGCCTTCCGGTTTTTCCTTGTCGATGATGTTAAGTACATCCTCGGTCGTCAGCGGTTCGAAGTACAGGCGGTCGGAGATATCGAAGTCCGTCGATACCGTCTCGGGGTTGTTGTTGATGATGATGGCCTCGATGCCCATCTCCCGCAGTGCCCAGACCGAGTGAACCGAGCAGTAGTCAAACTCGACACCCTGGCCGATGCGGATCGGCCCCGAACCAAGGACGATGACCTTGCGGGCGTTCGAGGTCTGTACCTCGTCCTGCTCGGCGCGGAACGTCGAGTAGTAGTACGGCGTAGCCGCTTCGAACTCAGCAGCGCAGGTATCGACCATCTTGTAAGCCGGCAGGATGCCCATGCTCTTGCGCGTCGTGCGGATTTCATCGACAGATTTGCCCGTGATTTCGGCAATCGAGACATCGGCAAGACCTACGTTCTTAGCCGCCAGCATGTGTTTTGGCGTCAGAGGCTCGCTCTTAAGGGTCGTCTCGACATCGGTGATGTTCTTGATTTTATGGATGAACCATTTGTCAACTTTCGTGATGGCATGGATTTCATCGACGGTGGCGATGCCGCGGCGCAGTGCCTCGGCAATGACGAAGATGCGCTCGTCGTTGATGCGCGCGAGGTTCTTCTTGACGCGCTCGTCATCCCAGGCATCCATCTTATCCATATGCAGGCGGTGTACGCCAATTTCCAGCGAACGCACAGCCTTGAGGATGGCTCCTTCGAAGTGGCGGTCGATGCTCATGACCTCGCCCGTTGCCTTCATTTGCGTGCCCAGCGTGCGGTCTGCATAGACGAACTTATCAAACGGCCAGCGCGGGAATTTGACGACGCAGTAGTCAAGGGCCGGCTCGAAGCAGGCTTTCGTCTTCTGGGTGACCGCGTTAGTGATTTCGTCGAGCGTATAGCCGATGGCAATCTTGGCCGAAACCTTGGCAATCGGATAGCCCGTCGCCTTCGAAGCCAGTGCTGACGAACGGCTGACGCGGGGGTTTACCTCGATGACGTAGTATTTGTTGCTGTTCGGGTCGAGGGCATACTGCGCGTTGCAGCCGCCTTCGATGCCGAGCTCGCGGATAATGCGCAAGGACGCGCTGCGAAGCATCTGATATTCGTGGTCCGTCAACGTCTGGGACGGTGCCACGACAATGGAGTCGCCCGTATGGACGCCGACCGGGTCGAAGTTTTCCATGTTGCAGACGGTGATGCAGTTGTCATTGCCGTCGCGCATGACTTCGTACTCGATTTCCTTCCAGCCGGCCACGCTGCGCTCGATGAGGACCTGGCCAATCATCGAATAGTTGAGACCCTTGATGACGATATCGATGAGCTCTTCTTCGTTCTCCGCGATACCGCCGCCCGTGCCGCCCATCGTATAGGCCGGGCGCACGATGACCGGATAGCCGATTTCGTTGGCAAACTCAACCGCCGACGGCACATCCTCGACAATCGTCGACTCCGGAATTGGCTCGCCGAGTTTCTGCATCGTCTCTTTGAACATTTCGCGGTCTTCGGCCTTTTCGATAGCCTCCAGCGGCGTACCCAAAAGCTCGACGCCGTATTTTTCCAGCACGCCGCGCTCTGCCAGCTGCACCGCAAGGTTCAAGCCAGCCTGACCGCCCAGCGTTGCGAGTAAGCCATCCGGACGCTCCTTCGAGATGATTTCCTCGAGGAATTCCGGCGTCAGCGGCTCAATGTAGACGCGGTCGGCGATATGCGAGTCGGTCATGATGGTGGCCGGGTTCGAGTTGACAAGGACGACTTCCAGCCCCTCTTCTTTCAGCGAACGGCAGGCCTGGGAACCGGCGTAGTCAAACTCTGCGGCCTGCCCGATGATGATTGGGCCCGAGCCGACGACCATGACTTTTTTGAGATTTTCTTTCTTTGGCACAGTTTATTCCCCCTTGAGCATCGTCCAGAACTGATCGAAAAGATACATATTGTCATCCGGTCCCGGCGATGCCTCCGGGTGGTACTGTACCGAGAAAATCGGCAGGTCTTTGTGGCGCATGCCCTCGACCGTGCCGTCGTTGACATTGATATGCGTAACTTCGAGCGGCAGATCCTTGAGCGATTCCTCGTCGACGGCATAGCCGTGGTTCTGCGAGGAAATCTGCACGCGGCCCGTCAAGAGGTTCTTTACGGGCTGGTTGCAGCCGCGGTGGCCGAACTTGAGCTTATAGGTTTTTGCGCCCAAGGAACGCGCGAGCAGCTGATGTCCAAGGCAGATGCCAAAGATCGGTTTCTTGCCGATGAGCTTTTTGATTTCTTCGACGATTTCCGGAACGTCTGCCGGGTCGCCAGGGCCGTTCGAGAGGAAGATGCCGTCCGGATTGAGAGCCAGGACTTCATCCGCCGTCGTATGAGCCGGCACGACCGTGAGCTTGCAGCCGAGGTCATGCAGCGATTTCAAGATATTCTGCTTGACGCCAAAGTCCATGGCTACCACATGAGGCGCATCACTAGACTCAGCTTCCATCGTATACGTTTCCGGCGTCGTGACTTCCATGACCACATCCTTCTTGATGGGCACGGCAAAGAGCTCATCGATTTCCGTCTGCGCGGCGTCCTCGGGCACGATGATACCCTTCATGGTGCCTGCCGAACGAATCTTGCGCGTGACGGCGCGTGTATCGACGTCGTAAAGGCAGGGTACCCCCTGTTTCGTCAGGAAGTCCGCCAGGCTTGTCTCATAATGCCAGTTGCTGCCCACTTCGCAGAGCTCGCCGATGATGAAGCCATTGACAAAGGATTTGCGCGACTGCATGAAAAGGTCCGCGATACCGTAGTTGCCGACCATCGGGTACGTGAGCGTCAGGATCTGACGGCAGTAGGATGGGTCGGTCAGGCTTTCCTGATAGCCCGTCATGCCTGTATTGAAAACAACCTCGCCGGTTGCCTTGATATTATTCAAAAGTTTGCCGTGGAAAACGGTACCGTCCTCCAGGATCAATTTACCTTTCATGAAATCACCTCATATATTTAAAGAACTTCGCCATCCTGCATGACAATCTTGCCAGCAACGACCGTCAGTACCGCTTTGCCTTTGAGCTCGCGGCCGATGAACGGACTATGGCTGCCCTTCGTGTAGAATTTCTTTTCGTCAACCGTCCAGGTAAGCTCGGGATCGATAACCGTGATGTCGGCGCTCTTGCCGACTGCCAGCGTACCAGCATCCATGCCGAATACCTTAGCCGGCTCACAGGTCATCTTGGAAACGATGGTCGTAAGATCGAGCTTATGCTGATGATAAAGGTCGGTCAGCATGATGCCCAGCGACGTCTCAAGGCCTGGGAAGCCACTCGGTGCATAGATGTACTCGCGGTCCTTGTCCTCCTGCGCATGCGGGGAATGGTCAGTGACAATCGCGTCAATCGTGCCGTCTTTGAGGCCTTCGAGCAGTGCCTCGCAGTCCTTCTGAGCGCGCAGCGGCGGATTGATTTTCGTTGACGTGTCAAACAGGTTGACGCATTCGTCGGTCATGGTCAGGTGCTGGGGCGTGACCTCGCAGGTGACGCGCACGCCGCGTTTTTTGGCCTGACGCACGATGTCCACCGCGCGGGCCGAACTGATATGGGCCACATGGACGCGGGAACCAGCGTACTCGGCCAGCATGATGTCACGGGCTACGGCGATGTCCTCAGCGACCGTCGGGCGCCCTTTGAGGCCGAGCATCGCACTACGGTGGCCTTCGTTCATCACGCCGTCTTCGACGAGCGACGTCTCTTCGTCGTGGTTGACGATGACTTTGTCGAACGTATGCAGATAATCAAAGGCATTCAGCAGCACTTTGGCCTTCTGGTCATAGTGGCCGTCATCGGAAAAGGCTACGGCCCCAGCTTCGATCATATCGCCAAGCTCAGCGAGCTCTTTGCCTTCCTGCCCCTTCGTCACGGCACCGATGATTTTCACATGGACTTTGGCGACATCCTCGGCGCGTTTCTCGAGACTGCGCACCATGGCGGCATCGTCGACTGCCGGTTTCGTATTAGGCATCGTGCAGACCGTCGTAAAACCGCCAGCTGCCGCAGCATTGGCGCCCGATTCAAAGTCCTCTTTGGCCTCCTGGCCCGGCTCACGGAAATGTACATGCAGGTCGATGAGGCCCGGCGTCACGACTTTGCCCGTGGCATCGTAGACCTCTGCCCCAGCAGCTTCCAGGTTTTCGCCGATTGCCTTTATCTTGCCATCCTCGACGAGTACATCGGCGATTTTATCGAATTTCTCGGCCGGATTGATGATGCGGCCGCCTTTAAGCAAAAGTTTCATTCCTGTTTTCCTCCCGTCAATACCAAGGTAAAGAGTGCCATGCGGACTGCGACACCATTCTGGACCTGTTCCTGAATGGCCGAATTATCGCCATAGGCAGTGAACGGAGAGATTTCCCAGCCCTTGTTCATCGGGCCCGGATGCAGGATAAGGACATCGTCCTTGGCAAGCTTCAGGCGCATGTCGTTGAGGCCGAAGATACGCGCATACTCACGCGTCGTCGGGAACAAGCCGCCCTTCATGCGCTCGAGCTGGATGCGCAGCACCTCGATGACATCGGCATTAGCGATAGCATCCTCGATGCGCTCGTGGACAACGACGCCCGGCTCCTGATAGAGGAAGCGCGGAATCAGCGTCTTCGGCCCTGCGATATGGACTTCCATGCCCATCTTGCGCATGCCGTAGATATCCGAGCGCGCAACGCGGCTATGCAGCACATCGCCGATGATGGCGACCTTGAGCCCCTCGAGATGTCCCTTGTGCTCCTGGATCGTGAAGAGGTTTAAAAGGCCCTGGGACGGATGTGCATGCGCACCATCGCCGGCGTTCAGGATTACCGGGCTTACGACGCGGGCGGCATATTCAGCGGCCCCCTCGGCCTTATGGCGCATGACGATGGCATCGACGCCCATGGCCTCCACCGTATAGAGGGTATCGCGCAGGCTCTCGCCCTTGACGATGGAGCTGGTGCCCGCCGTGATATTTACCACATCGGCGCCGAGGTATTTACCGGCGAGCTCAAACGATGTGCGCGTGCGCGTGCTCGGCTCGTAAAACAGCGTGACAATGGATTTTCCGCGCAGTGTCGGTACCTTCTTGATATCGCGGTGGATGATATTCTTCATTTCCTTCGCGGTCTCAAGTACGAGACGAATCTCCTCCGGGCTGAAATCCTCCAGGCCCAGTACGTTCTTGCCTCGTAACGATACATTAGTTTTTCCCAAGTCAATCACTCCTTAACATGTTGACAGTCATAATTATACATTACTTATGTATAAAGTTTCAAGGAGAAATCCATTGCCTTTTGCTATTTATTCATCAAAAAAGGGCTTTCCCATGCGTATGCATAAGAAAGCCCAAGCTTTACGATAAACTTATAGCGTTGTAGATTGCTTCCCTTATGCGCATCGCGGTACGCATTTTAAAAGGTAATGTATTTATATGTCCTTGAGCAGCTCTCGTCTGCTTTGCACTTATTATACCTTCACCGCGGACAAAATGCAAGGGTGTATTTTTATTTTTTCAAGGACATGTGACATCTTTTCCGATCCGTGAATAAAAAAAGGAACGCTTCCGTTTATGGAGCGCACCCTAAAATTTTAAACTGCCGACGGAACAAATTCCTCCTCGGCGTACCCATACCTTGCTGTAACACGGTATATCAGGCGTTCATCCTCGGCACTGCGAATCGTGATATGATCAAGATCCCTCAGCATCGCCTTAATATCCATGACAGCTGCCATACTGCTAATATAATCGATAGCCCTGGCCATGCTTATTTTATGCCGCTCTGGTTCAAGGGCTCCCTCATGGTAAATGTCCATATGGACTTTGGCCTCTCGGTTCACCGGATAGCGACATAACTCCGGTTCCCAAGCGTTCGTTATCTTCTTAATCCGCTCGATTTGTTCCATTCCATTGCTTCTCCCCATCACTTACATCATAGACTACAATTTCAACATACATCATAATAGCAGGATGGGCGGTGAGCGTCAAGGCCTAAAGTCCCAACAAATGAAATTTAATCTCACTTCAAATATTAAAGGGCGCAAAGAGTTTCTTCATGTAATTAAACCCTTTGTTGATTGCCTTAATAAGTGGTTCCATCGTCTTAGGTTGACGAATGACCAGTTGCATGACTTTATGACGCAAATTGCGGTATTCGGCATCAAATTCACGCAGTTGTTCTTCCATTTCCATTTCCACGGATACCTCAGGAATATTCGAAAGCTGAATTTCCGACGCGCGACCGCTGATCTTTACAGCATCGCCACGAAAAGGAATGTAGACCTCTTCCCCACACTCTTTCTGAATGCGGGATTTTAGTGCTTCCTGTCCTTGCGCTTCGCCATGGACGATAAACACTTTAGCCGGCTTGGGATCCTGGAAATTACGAATCCAGCTCATCAACTGATTGGCATCAGCATGGGCGGAGAAGCCATCCAGCATTTGAATCTGTGCCTTCACAGCAACTTCTTCTCCCAACACGCGAACGCGTTTGATGCCATCAATCAAGCGGCGGCCCAAGCTGCCTTCGGCTTGATACCCAACAAAAAGAATCGTGGATTCTGGACGCCACAGATTGTGTTTTAAGTGATGCAGGATACGGCCGGCATCTGCCATCCCGGATGCTGACAAGATGATCTGCGAACTTTCCGAGCTGTTGAGCGCCCGGGATTCCTCTGGTGTTTCGCAAATACGGACCTGCGGGAATTCAATCATTTTTCCATTTTGCCCAAACATCTGGATAGTCTCTTCATCAAAATCTTGAAAATTACGCATAAAAATGCGCGTCGCATTAATAGCCAATGGGCTGTCAATGACGATGGGAATATCTCCATCGAGCCTTCCCGCCTTCCAAAGATTATAAAGATAATACAAAAGGGTTTGGGTACGGCCAACCGCAAAGGACGGAATGATTACGTTGCCGCCCCGATCCATCGTATCGTTGATGATTTCGAGCAGTGCAGTTTCTTTATCGTAAATCTGATGAAGCCGATCGCCATAGGTAGATTCGACGATGAGGAAATCAGCGCCCGTTACCACCGCCGGATCCTTGATAATTGGCTGGTTGGGCTGCCCCAAGTCTCCGGAAAATACGAGTTTGGTGGTTTTGGTATCTTCCGTAACCAAAATCTCCACGATTGCCGAACCTAGGATATGACCGGCATCATGAAACGTAACCGTGACATTATCCCCTAAAAGGAATTGTGTTTCGTAAGGCATGGGAACAAAATGTTCCAACGCATCGGTTGCATCCTGCAACGTATAAATGGGTTGAATGGGCTCCTCTCCGCGGCGCCGTCCCTTGCGATTGGATAGTTCCGCATCCGATTCCTGGATATGGGCGGAATCTGGAAGCATGATCTGCGCCAAATCGCAAGTCGCCTTGGTCGCGTAAACCGTGCCTTGAAAGCCTTCCCGGACCAGTTTGGGTATAAGCCCGCAATGATCCACATGGGCATGCGTAAGGAGAACACCATCGATATTAGCTGGATTAAAGGGAAAATCTTCATAATTATGTTCCCGAATCCGGCGCGCTCCTTGAAACATTCCACAATCGATTAAGTAGTAACGTTCAAGCGTTTCCAGCAAATAGCACGAGCCTGTAACCGTATGTGCTGCTCCTAAGAATTCCAACCGCATGAGAATCCACTCCTTTGCTATTTCTTTGTTGATAATATTCGAAAAATAACAGGAGATTTCCTGCTGCAGGCAAGAAAAAACTACTATCCTGGCGACCTTTGCCAAGACAGTAGTTTTCGTTCCCCATATTTGTTTCATAGATTGCGCACAATCCCCCACAAGAGAAGGATCACCACACAGAACCAAGTCAATATCTTTGCCGGTACCCATGACCATTTGGGTGGATTATACTGGTGCAATATCAGCAGCAATATCAGCGGTGACAAAAGCAATACGACCGGATTTGCCGCATAGGCACCAGCAAAATCACCATAAGACAATCGCACAAACATAGTCGTGATGCCACATCCCGGGCAAAGAAAACCGGTAAATGTCCGAATGGGACAATGCAGGGTAATAAACGAATAACGGGCACTGAGCAAATAAATCAGGCCTACGATAAGAAGGCACCATTTAGATAAGCCCGGCCGTTTTTTACGCATCAAAATTCATCTGCTGCGGCAGCTGGCTGCCATTTTGTGCATCAAAGTCAATAACATCATTGATGCTGCTCTGAATCAACGCATAGGAAACGATTCCCAGGGCAAAAACTGCCAAAACAATGTAGAGCAGGCCACTGTTGTTGTCCGCATGCATCCCGCGCATCGTTTTTGCTTCCGTCATCGTCTCGCCCATTTTATAGAGCCAGTAAAAACTATAAATGCCGCAAGTCAAAAGGGTATATAAAATCACCATTCCGCCCGAGGCCGTAGTCTGCCGGCCTAACAGGCAATGGGCTTCTTCGGTCATCTTATACATCCAGTAAATGCCATAAATGCCGCAAGTGATTAAAGTGAATACGATAGCGAGTCCAATACTTCTTTTTTCCATAAGAATCTCCTCTTTTACTATAAATTTAATAAATTCCTACGTAAGTATACGACGTAAAAATTAGGAAATCCTTTAAATTTTTATAAAAAAACACTAAATTCTATATTCACCAGAGGATAGGATTATTCCGGCTGAAGTTCCGAAGAATCCTCCCATTCTTGTTTTTCCGTCGGATTGGCCGTTTTTTTTGTTTCGTTGAGCAGGAAGCGGCGCGTAATGCTGGCAGCCAGCCCTTGGTAATAGCCAGCTGTCTCTGCCTCACTCCGCACACTGTCACCAACGATGTTGGCGATTGCCAGTGAAACTAAGATTCCGATTATCGCACCGAGGAAACCACCAAAGTAATCAGCAACCGCAATGAGAATCAGACTGGATATGAGCAAAAACATTCCGTCGCCAGCAGCATTAGCAACGCCAAAACTGCCCGTATATTTTTTCCGTGCCTGTAACGACAGCTGATTATAATAATGCTGAAAGCACCATGGTATCGCATAATTATTTAGTTCATCGAGAGTTGCCGGATGAAGTTCCTGATCTACCCGGCTGTTTTCGCACAGCTGTACAAAAAATGAATTGTTCTGGAAGTCGCAACGAATGACAATCTCCCAACCTTTGGCAATGGAAAACACACAGACAGGAATTTCGCCATCATAATCGTATTTGGGGGTATTATCCTGTGCTGCCCGTTTTATAAAAATCCCTTTATCGTCTTGATAGACTTTTGTTTCAATATCATAATACAATTCACAATCACTCCTAGGGGACAATTATATCATACCTTTTCTGGGGAATCTATGATGAAATTCATTTATTTGCATTTATTCTTCAAGTAATTTTTATTTTTTGGTATAGAAAAAGCGACTGCGCTATTCGCAGCCGCCCAATCGTCCTAATTTATTCTTCGCCAATCATTCGAACTTCTGGTTGTAACTCTACTCCGTGCTTTTCTTTGACCCGACGCTGAACTTCGTGAATCAGATTCACAACATCGGCTGCCGTAGCACCGCCGGCATTAACGACAAAACCGGCATGTTTGGTGGATACCTGAGCACCGCCAACCGAAAAACCCTTTAGTCCCGTCTGGTCAATCAATGTTCCCGCAAAGTATCCTTCCGGACGTTTGAACGTACTGCCAGCACTTGGCATTTCCAGTGGTTGTTTGCTCTCACGGCGCTGCGTATAATCAGCAATCTTAGCACGGATTTCCGTTTCCTCTCCACGCTGTAGCTGAAGCTCTACTTCGCAGATTGCCTCCCCATTGCTCTGGAATACGCTGTGACGATAGCCAAGCTCCATTTCTTCATGGGAGAACGTATGCAAATTCCCCTGCTGATCTACAGCACGAACGACATCGGCAACATTTTTCGTCTCACCATCGTAGGCACCAGCGTTCATGAAAATAGCGCCACCTATGCTGCCCGGAATGCCACAAGCATACTCAAGCCCTGTGAGTCCATTCGCAGCTGCACACTCGGATACATCTTTCAAAAGGGCGCCAGCCCCCGCAATAATCCGCGTTCCCTCGCAGCGAATCTTAGCCATCGGTGATGCAAATTTTACCACGACGCCACGGATACCTTTATCGCGAACCAGCATGTTCGAACCATTTCCCAGCATCGTCAAAGGCAGCTCGTAATCTTTTACAAGTGTTAAGACCTTCTGCACTTCTTCAAGGGACGCAGGAAAAATCAGACAGTCTGCCGGGCCGCCAATTTCAAAGGTGGTATGTTTACTCATGGGCTCATCCAGCAACAATTGCTCTGGCTTCAAAAACTCCTGACAAGCCTTGATAAAATTTTCATTGATTTTCATGCTATATCATCCTATCTGTTATTTCGACCACATGCGAAGTCCCGGACCGGCTTCGGCAAGATTTGCATAATTCATTTGACGCATTGCTTCATAAGCGACAATGGCGACAGAATTCGAAAGGTTCAACGAACGAGCTTCAGCAATCATTGGAATTCGTACAGTGCTCTCCCAATTGGCATTGAGGATTTCCTCAGGAATGCCGGCAGACTCTTTGCCAAATACCAGCATATCATCATTCGTATAAGCCACTTCCGTATGAGCACGCGGTGCCTTTGTGGACAAATAATAGAAATTATGTCCATGATACATTGCAAGAACTTCATCGAAGTTTTCATGATAATGTACCTTGACTAAATGCCAATAATCAAGCCCTGCCCGTTTTAAGTATTTGTCATCGGTAGAAAAACCAAGGGGCTTGACCAAGTGCAGCTCGATACCAGTTGCCGCACAAAGTCGGGCAATGTTGCCCGTATTGCCGGGAATTTCCGGCTCTATCAAAACTATATGCAAAATCCACACCTCAAATCGTATTTCAACGTTCCTTATTATAACGAATTCCCCCAATAAATACAAGCCTTCCCCTGGGGGAAGGCTTGTATCGCGTTGACAAGTCAACATGACTTGTCAGATTGACTTGTCAATCTTATTTGAGAACTGCACCAGTGCTGGCAGACGTAGTGAGTTTTGCATAACGGGAAAGATATCCATGCTTGATTTTCGGTTCTGGCTGTTTCCAGTTGGCCTTACGCTTTGCCAGTTCTTCCTCACTGACCTTGAGTTCCAGCTTACGGTTCGGAATATCAATCAGGATGGTATCCCCATCTTCAATCAAGGCGATAGGACCACCCTCCATTGCTTCTGGTGATACATGCCCCACGCATGCTCCCTGGCTAGCTCCACTAAAACGACCATCGGTTATGAGACCGACCTTGAGGCCGCGTCCCGTGATAACTGCCGTTGGGTTCAGCATCTCCTGCATGCCGGGGCCCCCTTTCGGCCCCTCGTAGCGGATGACAACGACATCGCCATCGACGATATCTCCAGCCATGATTGCATCGCAGGCTGCCGTCTCCGAATCATAGCATTTGGCCGTACCTTCATAGGTCAGCATATCGTCTTTTACGGCCGAAGCCTTAACTACCGCATAGTCTGGGGCAAGATTGCCCTTGAGGATGGCGATGCCGCCTTCTTTACGATACGGTTCCTCGACACTGTGAATGACATTACGGTCTAAAACTTTTGCATTCTTGATGCGCTCACCCATGGGGCCGGTTACCGTCAAAGCATCGAGATGAATGAGTCCTTTCTTGGAAAGTTCATTCATAACCGCAGAAATGCCGCCAGCTTCCTCAAGATCAACCATGTGATGCGTTCCGCCCGGACTCAGTTTCGTGATATAAGGGGTGCGGCGAGAAATCTCGTCAAACAGCGGTGCCGGGATCTCAATGCCTGCTTCATGAGCGATAGCGGTCAGATGCAGAACTGTATTCGATGAACCACCGATTCCCATATCCACGGTGATAGCGTTTTCAAAGGCCTTGCGCGTCAGAATGTCACGCGGCTTGATATCGTTTTGAACCAAATCCATGATGACGGCACCCGCACGTTTCGCTAGCAAGCGGCGTGCTCCTGTGTAGGCGGCAGGAATCGTGCCATTGCCCGGCAAAGCCATGCCGAGGACTTCCGATAAAGAGTTCATGGTGTTGGCCGTGAAAAGACCGGCACAGGAGCCGCAGCCTGGGCAGCATTTTTCTTCGAGGTCACGCATTTCCTCCTCGGACATTTCACCAGCAGCATATTTCCCGGCTGCTTCAAAAGCCTGGCTAACGCTGACGTCACGGCCATGGAAACGTCCTGGCAGCATCGGTCCCCCCGATACGACTACACAAGGGATATTGAGACGAGCAGCCGCCATAAGCATACCTGGTACGACCTTATCGCAGTTTGGAATCAGCACGAGACCGTCAAAGCCCGATGCCATCGCCACCGACTCCACCGAATCGGCGATGAGTTCGCGGCTGGCCAACGAATATTTCATTCCCTGATGCCCCATGGCAATACCGTCACAAACACCGATAGCTGGAAATTCGACTGGTGTTCCGCCAGCAGCGGCCACGCCCAGCTTGGCTGCATCAGCAATTTCACGAAGATGGATATGCCCAGGAATGATTTCATTGAAGGAATTGCAAATGCCAATCAATGGCTTTTTCAAATCTTCTGGACCATAGCCATTGGCATGGAATAACGAACGATGTGCACAGCGGGTAGCGCCCTTCTTAACGATGTCACTTCTCATTTTTCAACTCTCCTAATCCTGAGACATAAACTTCATCGCGAAAAATGTCTATCTCATTTAGACAATTGATGATAAAATCTCATTACATAGTTACAATTCTACTTCATTCACAGCCGAAAAACAAGTGATTAAGAAAAATTATTTACACTATTGTAAGAACTTATTAGAATTCTATCCCTTTTTGTGCCTTGATGCCCTGTTCATAGGGATGTTTGACTTGCTTCATTTCGGTAACCAAATCCGCTCTTTCGATGAGTTCCGGCCTTGCCTCACGTCCAGTCAAGACCAGGTGCAAATCTTTGGGACGACAATCCAAAAGTGAGAGTACATCACTTACGGTAATGAGCCCAAACTTAACCGCATAATTGATTTCATCGAGAATGACCAAATCCCAGTCGCCACTCGTAATAGCCTCTCGAGCCATTGCCAAGGCCTTGTCAGCAGCTTCTTTGTGTTCATCTTCCTCATGCTCATCTGTATTGGTAAAGCCTAACCCGCATTGCTTGATGGTGATACGGCCATCCACAGCCGCTAATGTCTCGATTGTCTTGAGTTCGCCATATTTCCAGCCGCCTTTGATAAATTGCAGGATACAGACGCGAAGACCATCCCCCCAAGCTCTTATAGCCAACCCTAACGCAGCCGTAGTTTTGCCTTTACCATTTCCCGTATGAACGATAACCAAACCAAACTTTTCCAATACCTATCACCTCTAAAATATGTTATACTTAGTGTTATACAATATTTTAAATAAAATTCCTGCAATTTGGTGTTATATATGAAGAAATTTTTACTTTTTACCTTTGTAATCGCATGTTTTACGATATTTTTCGCCTACGTCGCAGAAAAAACCGATCTTCTTGGTCTTCAGGGCATGACGCTTCAGACCTCCTTTGATGAACACGATGGACATATGATCCTGTCCTGGGATCCGCTTCCTTATCCGTGCTTCTACAAAGTCGATACCTATTCCCATACAACGGGGCTTATCGAAGGCGAGCCGGAATATCATTTCTTTACCAGTGGCTTTACCCATAACGCTTCCTATGAAGTGCCGCGCAGCGGCATTCCCACTTGTTATCGCGTTACGGCTTACGGCCTTTTTGGCCCATTGACTCCGCCATCTGAGCCAATTGAAAATCCCATTTACAACAAAAACGTGCCGTCGCCATCGACCATTTATCATTATACGGAAGACAATCCCGCCAGCTTAATGCCATTTCTGGTTTGGCATGCTGTGCCCAACGCTGTCTGCTACGAGGTGGAACTTTTGGCAGGTAAACCGGCACAGGAAGGCGGCACTACGCTCGATAAAGCCAACCATTTGGAAAGCACTCGCATGATTTTTACCAATGGCTGGCAGGCCAATCTGCAAAAATATGCCCAACGCAAATTCATCTATTGGCGTGTTCGTGCGCTTGACCTGCATCACAATCCAATCGGCGAATTTTCCAAGGCCGAGGAACTTCACATCAATCCAGACCTTCCTCAGCCCAATCATCCGCTGCTCAACACTTTTGACCAGATGCCAAATTTCCAGATGCCAGTCTATCCGGTCTATCAGTGGATACCGCTAAATAATGCCACCCGCTATGAGGTGGAACTTATGATACATCCTCCAGCGGAAGAAAATGGCACTACCGCCGAAGAAAGTGCCGTCTGGCGCAAAACCGTCGAGGTGGCTTCCGCCTGCTACGATGAATATCCCCGTCCTTATGCTGGCGATTATTATTGGCGTGTGCGCGCCGTAGATCCGCGGGGGCAAACCATTGGCAGTTGGTCCGATACGGCCCATTTCACAATGCCAGAGCTTCCTGAGCGAGTGCCGGTTGCCGTTCTTGGTGACAGCATCACCCATGGTGGCGGTGCAGTTTCTAATTCACCGGCAGCGCTAGAATACAGCTATACCACCTATTTTGATTTCCCTTGCTTGAATCTTGGACGAAGCGGCGATACGTCAAAGACTTCGATGGAACGTTTTGACCAAGATGTATTGCCCGTTCATCCGATAAATCTGTTGATTCTCACGGGAACCAACAGCTTACGCGCCCCCAACACTACTCCCGAAAGCGTTGTAAATGATTTGAAAGTCATTCGGGATAAATGCCTAGCCAACGACATCCGTCCGATCTTTATGACGCTGATGCCGGTCAATCCGAAAAATATCCTCTTCGCATTCCAAGCTCCGACGGACCCAAAATGGGAAACGAAACTCCAAATCATCAACGGCTGGATTCGCCAGCAAGATTACTATATCGATTTGGAACCGTACTTCTACGATCCGACCCACAAAATCATGGACAATAAATTCTCCGTGGATGGTCTTCATCCTGACGTCTATGGCAAAATGCTAATGGGAGAAATCATCAATATGAATCAGGATAAGCTGCTTCGATAAAAAAGTACTGGATTCGAAAAAGAATCCAGTACTTTTTGCTTATTGAATGCAATTGATTGAAATTTGTTCACAAATATCATTGACACTGTGCAAAAACTTGCGTATACTTGGTAGCATGTTTTGAAAATCGAAATAAGGGAGTTTCGATTTTCAAAACATATTGGGATAAAAAGATGTTAAGGATTTTTGAATTGGGATTTGTGGAAAATCCCCAAGGAGGATATTATGAAGAATCTTGAATGGTGCGAACTCGCGAATAAATTTTATGCATTCAAAAGCGTTGCTGATCAGCTCGGCTTTTATGTTCCGGAGCTGCAGGGCATGGAACACAGCCTGGAGCTTTGCCGTCCGTTTGCCTTTGACGCTGCAGTAGAAAACAAAGTTCGCAACCTGTCTGAAACGCAGCTTCCGAAGATTGACTTCTCGAAGCTGGCTGTCGCTCATCCGCCGATTTACGATGAAAACGACGAATTGGCTCAGGCCTAACATAAAAAGAACTCACTTCTCATTTTGGGAAGTGAGTTCTTTTTTTAATCCAGATATTCATGCAGCTTTTGGAAAAGGCTGGGAAGGTCGATGGGCTTTAGGATATAATCGTTCATGCCACTCTCCTTGGCCGCCTTGCGGTCTTCATCAAAGGCATTGGCAGTCATCGCAACGATTGGTACGGTCTTCGTCCATTCGGATTTCATAGAACGAATCATTTTCGTAGCCTCCAGACCGTTCATGACTGGCATTTGTAAATCCATCAATATCAGTCCATACCCATAATCCCCAGCTTTTGTTACCATATCAATTGCCTCTGCCCCATTGGTGGCCAATTCCAGCTCGATACCAGTTCCTTCCAGCAGAGCAAAGACAATCTCGGCATTGATTTCATTGTCTTCCACCAGCAGCACACGCCCTTGAATCTTTTCACGATTCAAGACCTCGCTACTGTTATCGAGCTTATTGCCTCCCATGGTTGGCATTTCGATATAGGCTTCATTGATTTTACTGCCTACCGGTACAATGATCTCGTCATTCTCTTCCGTGGTATTGGCCGATTGTTGCGATTCATCCACCAGTCGGAAGAGAAAATTCATCGTAATTTCCGTACCAGTCCCCAGCTCACTCCAAACAGAAATATCGCCGCCCATCATATCGACGATATTTTTGACGATAGCCATGCCAAGCCCTGTTCCTTCGGTCTTGCTGACGGTACTCGTACGCTCGCGGGTAAACGGCTCAAAAAGATGGGAAAGGAACTTCGGATCCATGCCGATTCCCGTATCGCGAATCGAAAAGGTAAAGCTGGCATACCCCGCCGGTGCTTGAGCATGCTGCGAAATCTCCAAGGCAACCTTGCCGCCGGGTTTGGTGAATTTCACCGAGTTTGACAGACAGTTTAACAGCACCTGCTTAAGACGCAAGTAATCGCACATAATGCGAGTGTTCTTTATCTCGTCCATATCCACGGTAAACTCCAGCTGATGGGCCTGCACATCTAACTGCAAGATATTGTGGATCTCTTTTACTACATCGCCCAAATCAGTCTCGGATTCGCCGAGATTCATGCGCCCGCTTTCGATACGGCTCATATCGAGTACGTCGTTTATCAGCGATAGCAGATGATTGCTTGCCGTAGCGATCTTATCCAGATATTCCCGCACGCGGCTAACCTCTTCGATATGAGCGGCCGCCAGAGCCGTATAGCCCATAATCGCATTCATCGGCGTCCGGATATCGTGGGACATATTGGTCAAAAAATCCGTTTTGGCCTGATTGGCAGCATTTGCCTGCTGCAAAGCCAGCTCCAATTGTTCATGCTGCAGGGCAAGTTCATGGTTCTGCTCGTTGATGAGTTTGGTCATCTCAAGTTCTTTGGCCTGATTGTAGTCAATACCGATAAAGGACAGAATAATACGGGTAGCCTTTCCATCCTCGCCGCGGTCATGGACCTGGAATAAAGCCCGGCGCCAGGTATTATCCTTGCCGGTTAGTTCGTAAATATACTCACGACGCTGACTGCCACCGATAAAGTCTTTGACAAACAACGGGTTCGCCAGGTTCTTCCAAACTTCCTGATATTTGGGTTTAACACGCGTTACGATCTTGTTTATAACCGTCTGGTAGGAAACCGTTGTGCCATTTTTATCTTCGGCTCCTTCTGGTGCTCGGAAGATACGGATATTGCCCGCATTCAAATCGCAAAAATATACCGCATCGTATTCCTTAATCAATTGCTTATTGACAATCGTCGTGGCAATATCCTGGTCGCGCAGTCGTATCCCAAGAACCACGGCACCAGCTTCTCCTTCGACTGGGTCCACCCCTACGAATTTCATCTCACCAAAGCGTACTTGTCCATCCAGCAGCAAAGAAAAACGAAAACTATACGAATGCTCCGTCTTCAGCTTTTTTCGAACCACGCTCAGTGAGGCCATAGCCCGGACACGCAACCGTTCTAAGGGATGCACTTTCGCCTCTACATATTCCTTCATGGCCGCTTCATAATTCGCATCCCCTTGTGCCTGATCAGCCATGCAGTCGCCGAGAACATTGGCAGCGGATAAACATTCCATGCTTCCGTTGGCCAATTTGATACGATATGTGGCTGCATACTCTTCCGCTAATGCCAGCAGGGCATCCAGGTATTCACGTTTCATTGCTGAGGCAATTTGATTCCCCTTATTGATATCGTTCATTTTTTAGCTCCTTATGACATCCGCACAATATCAGCCGGCATTGCGGCAGATTGCTTCAATCGTTGCGGCAATCTTCTCTAACGGCACCTGTTCTTCGACGGCTCCTAATTCATAGGCAGCCCGTGGCATTCCGTATACCACAGAGGACTGTTGATCCTGCCCGATCGTTCGAGCCCCACAGCGAAGCATATCTAGTAGGCCCTCGGCTCCATCGCATCCCATGCCCGTTAAGATAATCCCCAGCGCAATATCCCCCGCTGCTTGAGCAACCGAATGAAACAACACATCCGCGGAGGGACAAACCCCGTGAACGGGGCGTCCCGCACGGCATTCGATTTTGAACCTTCCCTCGGTCCGATGTATCGTCATGTGTTTGTGCCCAGGCGCAATATAAACGGTATTGGGCGCAACGATGTCGCCATCTTCGGCCTCCTTGACCGTCAGCGAACATTCCCGATCCAGTCGTTCGGCTAACCTGGTAGAAAAGACCGGCGGGATATGCTGCGCAATCATAATCGCGGGAAGCGGCGGCTTTAACAGCGGCAAAATATCCGATAAAGCTTTGGTACCTCCGGTAGAAGACCCAATGGCAATGATTTGGATATTGGTACCCTCGCGTGCAGGCACGGGTTTAATGACTGGCGCCTGCACGCGAAACGGCCTGGAAGCAGCCCGCTCATCGAACGGCACCTTTATCGGTTCTGGTTTTGCCTTTTGCGTTTCCTGCCAAATATCCCGCGTTATCATCGTACTTTGGCCAACGGTTGTATTGGTCTGCTTACTCTCGTGAAATCCATCTATGACGGCTTTGGCCAAATCCGCATAGAAAATCTTTTTATCGAGTCCTGGCTTTGGTTTTACGAGATACTCAAAAACACCCATAGCCTGTGCCCGGCTGCGGGTGCGTTCTAACATTCCATAAGCGATGATCGGTGCCTTAGTAGTCCGAGAAAGTACCTCCAGGAAATGCTGACTTTCGATTTCCTGAATTCCCATAAAGAAATTTAATACGACAACATTGGGATTAAATATACGGATTTTCAGTACGGCCTCTTCGGCTTCCGTAGCACTTTCTAGCTGCACCCCATCAATACGTGATCTCAATCCACCAAATAGCGTGTCCCGATAAAAGGATGATGGTTCAATCACCAGAACACGTATCGTATCCATGTCGTTACTCCTTTTCCCCTTATCCCGTCATTCATTTTGCAGATTACTCTGCCGATATCCCCTGGTACCAGCTCTGCACTTTTTCCGTGGCAACGGTTGTTGCACCGGAATGACCGCTGAGAAGAGCTGTCGAATCCGGCAGCGAAAGTATTTCTCTTACAATGCTTTTCATCAGGGTTTCGCTGTCCCCACCGGGCATATCCGTCCGGCCATAGCTTCCAGCAAAGATAGAATCTCCCACAAAAGCTACATGATCCCGCAGGTTGTAATACATACAGCCATCCGTCGTGTGTCCAGGGACTGGGATCATATGAAGGCGAAAGTCTGGATTCGCTTGCAAAACAATATCGGTATTATCCTCAAGATACGTAACATCATCAAGCGTTATCGGTTCACCGGTTTGAGCGGATAGATTCCATACCGGATTTTCGGCATAATCCCGTCCGTTCTTTTGCATGAGCACCGGAATCTTCAAAATACGCTGCAAGTCATTTACTGCACCGATATGGTCAAAATGACCATGCGTCAACAGGATTTTCTCCAATTGAAAGCCTCGTTCTTTGACGATTTCCAGCAGCTTATCTGGTTCTGCACCAGGATCGATAAGGAAACCGTGCTTCGTATCTTCATCAATATAAAAATAGGCGTTGGTTGGAATATAACGCGCCACGGGAACTTGTAATATCATATAGTCTCCTTTTGCCCGCCTCATACAGGCCAATCCTTCATAAATCGTTTCATAAAATCTATTCGTGAACTTTTCCTAAAAATCCTGCTTTTCCTATATTTTTTGCACTTTACGCAGGCAAATTCCTACCGAAAAAACTCGTCAATGCGCATAAAAAAGACTATCGCATAATTCGTTAGCAAATCAATGCGATAGTCTCTTTTCTTGAAAATAACTGTTATCTTTCGATTAAGGCTGAAAAATCAAATGCTTTTCAAAGGGAACCCGGACATTTACCCCTTGGTAGTAAATGGGCGCAAATCGCATCCCCCACAAAGCTTCCTGAGCGGCTTCACGGAATCCAAGATTGGGCGGATTATTCAAGATGGCTACACTTTCGACGCTGCCATCCAACCCCACCATAATCTGCGCTACGACTTCTACCACATTACTGTAGCCAATACTTCTTGCTTCATCGGGATAAATTGCCTCAGCATCGTGCAAGAGCTGATAGCTGATTCCAGCGGAACTAGCTGCCGTATATGTTCCATCGCCATTGGGAGAAAAACCTGCGCCAAGGCCTTGGGAAGTTCCTGTACCCTCCCCACCGGTTCCGCTTCCTCCCGCATCATTCGTGCCATTGCTCGTACCCGCACCGCTGCCATCCGCTGCTCCTGCAGCGGAATCACTGCCTGCAGGTTGCGCGGGAGCATCCAGTGCAGCCACAGCTTGCGCCATAGCTTCTGCCGCATCGGTTGCTGGTTGCACAGCCTTCGATGCATTCCTATCTACGGGAGCATGTCCGCGTAAACTTTGTAGTTCTTCTACAGCCGCCACCGATACCGTTTTTATCCTAGGGCCTAAGGAGGACTGCGCTCCACCATTTGCGGCACTTCCGCCCGCCAGTCCGGCTGCTGTTGATTCTGCCACAAAGCCAACCTCGATTGATGGCTGTTGTTCAGGCTCTTTCCGCAACCAATTAAGACCTAGGAGCATAACAATCGATAACAGCAAAACATGAAAGCCAACCGCCAGTCCAAAATAATAATTCCAGCTTCGTTTTCTCATCCTATCATCCCATTATCCTTTGGTATCCGTAGCAATATAAACTTTTTGGATGCCCATATTTTTTATCATATCCATCACTTGAACTACCTTGCCATAATCAACGGATGCATCGCCACGCAGGATTACCGATACTTCGCCCTGCTGTTTTTTCTCCCAGAGTCGATTTTCCAAAGCCGATAGCGAAAGTTTTTCTTTCTCGTAGTAAACACTGCCATCGGCCGTAACGGTTACAGGAATATTTTCCACCATACTGATTTGGGAGGAAGCAGCTTGAGGAAGCGTCAGCGGCATACTTTTCTGCACGACCATAGTAAGCATGCTCATCATAAAGAATACCAACAGGAAAAAAATGATATCGATCATCGGGATAATCATCAACCGAGGTCTTTCTTCCTGGGGAGTTAAATCAATGCGCATCCTCTTTGCCCCCTGCTGCTACATACATAATAGATACATATTCGACATCGGCAATGATAGCATTGGCGCGATGCGAAAGATACGAATACAAGCACAATGCCAGGATTGCCACCAAAAGCCCCGTGGCCGTGGCAATTAATGCTTCACCGACACCACCCGTGATGGCAAAAGGCTCGCCATCGGCAACATTTAGTACCGAAAAGGACTGAATCATACCGGTAACTGTTCCCAAAAGCCCCAAAAGCGGTGCCATCGTCACAATGACACTCAAATATTCCAAATACTGCCGCAGCTCGATCGCCTTGCGCTTTGCTGCAGCCATCACTACTTCTTCCCGGCTGCCATATTGTTCTTCGGCTAACGCCGTTAACAATACCTCACCAGGGGCACCGGCCTTACGGCACAAACTTTCTGCCTGTTCTTGCTTCCCCGTCTGAAGATACCCATTGAACTTTATGGAAAAGTCCTCCAGTTTCAATCGTTCCTTGCGGTAAAAGGCAAAACGTTCCAACCCAATGGTAAGCGCAATAACTGAGGCCAAAAGAATGGGATACATGACCAAACCGCCCTTGTGAAACAATGTAAAAATTTCCATATTAAATCTCCTTGCAATCCAGTACAACCTTAGAATTTATAATGAGCACCGACAAAATAAGTTCGCTCTGCTCCCGGAATCAAAGTTGCCGTAGCTCCGCCAGCAGAATCATATTCATAGTAATCTCTTCCCAACAAATTGGTTATGCCGCCATACCATTCCAAATCCTTGTTTTGCTTGAACTTAAATCCAATGTCGAGCAGTCCATACGAATGCACAATATTTTTGTCTTCATGGCGGTCACTTTCGCGAATGAAATTGTTATATTTGCCAAATAACGTATATTTTGCATGAAAGCTCCATTGCTTATCGAATTTATAATCAGCCGCCAGCAAAAGCTTGTGCTGTGGTACAGCCTTTAATCCACTGTTGGTAAAATCGATTTCGTCTTCCCCATGGGAGGCCATCAGAGCACGCCCTGCCGCTGTATAGTCGCGTTTTCCATGAAGATACGTATAACCTTCTTTTAGCTGCAGTTTTCCGAGTCGCTGGGAAAAGCTGGTTTCAATTCCCTGCCGTTTGGTATTATACATATTATACGTTTTATATTCCCAACCATAAGTTCCTTTGAAATATGGCCGCTCCAACTCATTATTGGTTTCCGAAGCGAACAACGTCAAGCTCGCCGTAGAAATTCCCCATTTATCACGCATCCCTAGCTCCCACAAATTGTAGGTTTCCTCTTGCGCGCTGGTAGCGGCATAGACCTTTTTCGTTGCATCGGAATAAACTTCATCACATATCTGCAATCCATCAGGGCTCGTATATCCTCGTTCATAGCGCAAGAATAATTTACCCAGCTTGCTGTAATTGTAGCCAACGGACAGTTCGCCAGCAGTATTCCAGCGATTCGACGAATCTTTGCCACCGATGGGACGTGCAACACTGCCGCCATCCTTATCGAATTCCCAGATGAGCTTTTCCCGACGAAGGCCCTGCGTATAAGTAAACCGTCCACGTTTCATCTTATTGAGCAGATACAAAGCCTCGGTCGTCTTGTCATAATTAAAATCCATTAGCTTACTTTTCGCCGATGTCTTATACCGAAGATGCGATTCCTGTTCGAATAAATCCATCCCAATCAACAAAGAATCCTTCGGGGTATACGACCAATCCATCCGCATGCGTGAACCATAGGATTTCGTTTTCATCTTCCCATCAAAGAATTTCGTATTGGTATAGAACCCATCGGTGAAGAAGAAATCCCCGCTGTATTTTAAATTTTTCCCCATATCCTGACTGTAGGATAGATTATAGGTATTCAACAAACGATCGCCATTTAAATAATCACTATCTTTGCTGGGACGATAGTTATGTCCATAAGCATCGATTTTCTTCCGGCTCACATTCTGCAAAAATTTGCTATCTTCATCCAAATGGCTATAGCGGAAGGTAACGCTATGCGCTTTGTCCGCATCATAGCGGAACCCACCATAAGCATAGTTGCTTTTGCGATAGGTGTTGACAAAGAACAGATCTCGGTCAAGCCGGGAATAGCCGGTTTGTACGGCCAGCTTATCCGTGGCTTTCGTTCCATAATTGACACTGGACCGATATCCATCAGAATTCCATTCCGTCGTAAGACTGCTCTGTGGCTTCTGCAAAGACCGCAGGTTCGTAGTAATGTTGATAATGCCACCGGCAGCACCGCTGCCGTAAATAACCGAACCACCACCAGGAATGATCTCGATTTTTTCTATCTGCTCCACAGGTACATAATCGTAATTGTTGGGCAGCGGATGATTCACCATCGTGGTAATCGGTGCACCATCAACCAAGACTTGTATGTTGCGTGTCGCCTGCTCGCTTCCCTGTCCGCGGATATCCACCTGTCCCCAGCCAGTAGCACCGACACTGATGCTGGTCTGATCTTTCAAGACATCGGAGATGCTTTTATATCCCTTTTCCTCCATGTCTTTCTTGGTAATAACCAGAATTTGTTTGGTATCGCGAAGTTTTTCTACCTCAATGTAATCAGGCCGCACGTAGCTATCCTTCAAACGAATGCTCTCCGCTGTGACTTCCTTGGCTGCCTCAACCTGCGGCCCCCAAGCAACGGTCCAAACATTGCTGCTGGCTAAAATCCCCAACGCAACCAAACCGGCTAAATTCCCTTTTGCTTCCATTCACGAATCATCCTCCATAAATATGAATGCTTTTCATATTTGAATAATATTCATAATCGATAATCATTATCAATTACACGATGTTTATAATATCAGCAGTGATTATCATTGTCAATAGCATTATGAAAAAATCCCCTAGGTATTCATAAAAATACCTAGGGGATCAAAATTCAACGTACTTTTAAATCCAGACCAACTTTATCGGTTTCCCATGGCGAGATAACCGTGTAAGGGATGTTCCATTTCTCGAGCATTGCCACGACCTGAGCATCTTTTTCCTTAGCCTGCTCCAGATTGGTTTCCTTACGATCATCGATGGTAATAAACTCATCGTTGCGGCGCAACAGATAATTATAATTCTCATAGCGATTGAATTCCTGCATGACCAAGGCGTCAAAAGCATCACTTGGCTCACGATTATAAATGATATTGAGCGGCAATGGCGAATCACAGACGGCAAATTCCACGCCATATTTCTCCAGGGTTCGCGTGCGATGCGCCTGCTCGGCAAATAGATACAATTGATCCTCCACGATATCGGTGGCATTTTGATACCACAGCCATTTTGCATATTCGCCGACCAGCTCCGTTTTGTAGCCCTTGCGCTTCAATTTTGAAAAAACATCCGCAGCAATCGTGCTCTTCCCAATACCGGCACCGCCATAGAAATTAATTACCTTCAAGTCGTCATCTCCAAATTTTTGATAGTTACCCTCCTATTCTACCACAAATCTTTCCCTCTGTCTGATTATCGATGCATTCGCGGTACCAGAAGTGCCACAAAAATATCCACGCCTAATAACGCGGCCAGAGCCAGGAAAGCCCCCGAAAAGCCCAAGCTGTCATGCAAAAAACCAAACGAGGCAGAAATAATCGTGGCCCCCACGCCCGTAGCAACGGTTATCGCGGCAGTAACCGTCGCAGTCCTTCCACTGGCGAAATCCGCTACATAGGTCAAGACGTTGGGGTAAACCCCACCACAGAAGAATCCCAAGACAAAAACAATAACAAATGCCAAGGCTTCGCTGCGAATAAGCGCTAAAATCGCCAGCATAATTGTTGCCCCCAGGGGGGCCAGAACGATAAGACGGCTTCGATATTTCGCTAGGAAGCCACAAAGGAATCGTGAGGGAATCATGGCTAGCCAGAATAGTGACAGAGCCAAATAGCCATGCGTAGAATTCATCGTATCCAACAAGAAACTATTAAGGAAAAAACAAACGCCATTTTCGACGCCGACATAGATGAACATGATAAAACACAATAAGGCAGCCCCTTTGAAATAAATACCGGTTCCTCCGCTATCCGTTTCCTTCTGCTGTGCCACCTCTCTCGGTTCAAAACTAGTCCGCCATAACAGTACCGTAAGGATTAAGAACACAATCCCACTGACCAGGAAGAATCCCTGCCAGCCCCAGCGGGTGGTCAACGAAAAACCAACCAAAAGTGGTGCGATTACTGCCCCTAAGGCAAACATAGCGGTAATAAATCCCATACGGCGATTCCGAGTTAGCGGATAGGCATCCTGCATTCCCGCGATCGCAACATATTGCACGATACTACACGAAAATCCTAATACAAAAATTCCCACGGCAAATGTCAGCGAATCCGTAGCCAAAAGGATAATGGCAGCTGACAGCACGCGAATCGCGGTAAATACTACCAACATAATCTTCTTGCCAATGCGGTCGGCCAACGCCCCTAAAAGAAGCGGCGCAATCATCGTTGCAAATAATTGGACTGATGCCAAAATCCCCTGCTGCCCAATCGATAAATCATACTCCTGTCCCACATACAGCAGTGCCGCCTGATATCCCCCCGTTTCAAATCCGTTCATAAATATCGAAGCCAGCAATAGTGCGGATAAATCGTTACGCCGCCAAAAAGATAACGATTCCATTCAATCACCTCCGATAATTCTTTTTTTAATTTATTTGACAACACTTTGGATTTTCCTTTTTTCCATAAAAAAGACCGCCTTTCGGCGGTCTCAAGGATTCTTCGTCAGTTCTCGGCAACAATATGACCATCGTCCGCGATAGTCACTTCGCCGCGATTCAAATGGCTGTCAACATAAGCTACGGTAAACTTATGTCCTACCTGTTCTGCCTCACAGACGATTGCATCTGGATGCGCAGCAATAACTGCCTCTTCTGCAATCGTTGCATCAATTGCTGGTGTTCCCTGCATCATGAGCAAGGCACCCCAAACTGCAAGACTCAGAGTGATTCCCAAAATTTTTTTCATACGAATCAGTCCTTTCTCTTAACCTATGAGTAGTATACAACATTACACTAATTATGTTTATAGTTTTAAGAGAAGTATTCTGTATTCATACTACATTTGTGAAATTAAGCCTCAGTATCTTCCTGATTATTTTCTTTCAGGAGTTCCTGAATCTTCACCTTAATGACATCAAAGGCAATGTTGTTGAGTCCACTGTTGATGACGATATCCGCTACGTTCTTCGTCGGTGCGACATAGAGATAATGCATCGGCTTAACGGTCTCAAGATACTGCTCGATGATATTTTCCAGATCACGGCCGCGTTCGTTGATGTCGCGCAGCACACGGCGCAAAATACGCTCATCCGCATCGGCTTCGACGAAAATCTTGATATCGAATAAATCGCGCAGGCGCTCGTCCTGAAGGATCAAAATACCCTCTACAATAATAACGCGGCTCGGCTTAATGATAGTAGTGGCCGAAGAACGCGTGTGATGGGCAAAATCATAGACCGGGCACTCTACACTCTTGCCTTCTTTGAGCTGTTGAAGCTGTTCAATCAAGAGATCGGTCTCGAGGGATTTGGGATGATCGTAATTAATGTGCTGACGTTCCTGGAACGACAGGTCATCATGGGGACGATAGTAATTGTCATGATAAATTACGGTAACATCATCGCCAAAATATTTTTTGAGCCGATTCGTAAAGGTCGATTTACCCGAACCCGTACCACCAGCAATACCAATAATGGTAGTTTTCATAGTAATGGAGCATCTCCTTGCAGAAATTTGTCCTTACTATAGTATCATAAAAGCCCGCGTTTGTCTGCTCCATCTAAGCAAAACTTCGAAAATCAGCGAAAAAGGATTATGCGAATCCATAACGAATTATAAGAACAGGATATTGGCAGAAAGGAAGTGCAAGCATGCCAAAGGTTACCCGCGATGATATCCCCAACTGGTTCCAACGGAAAACCGGCTTTGATGTGGATGTCGAAGAACTGAAAAAAGCCGTGGAACTCGACCGGATTGCCTGTGCCGATGAACCGATGAAGCTCATGCGGGAATTATGGGGCATTACCCCACGTGACTGTGAAAAGCTCTTAGGGGCACCAAGCCGTACCGTCGAGCAATGGTTTCATACAAAATCCACCCGCCCAGCTTCCTGGGTAGTACGCCTTATCGTCGAAAAATGTGCGAAACTCCATGAAGAACGTTTGCGAAAATAAGAGACGCCCTTGCTATCTTCTACGATACGCAAGGGCGTCTCTTATTGCCAGGGATTCACTTATCTCCCCAACGATTTGGCAAGCTCAATCTCCAGCTGAGAATGCGGGCGGCTGCAAATGCGACGGACATCGCTGATGAACTTTGCAAAAGTCTTTTGCAGCTCAGCTTCATCGAACTCTATCTCACCATTTACATTCTCGGTAAAATGGCTCGTAAAATCCTGCCAGCCTTCGCCGTCAAACGTTCCATCCTCCGCTGCCTTTTCGGTAAACAGTTCGGAACGGATGGCTTTTCCCTCCGCTGCTAATCTTTCGTTGAAGCGGATAAATTCCGCGAAATGATGCAGTCTAGACTCCGCCTCATCGGAAATGTATCCTTCCTCGGTTGGATCGTAAGCCGGAGATTTCTTCGGATGCAAGGTCAAATAAAGATGCATGAACACATAGCCTGATTTCGTATCAAATTTCATGAGAATCCTCTCCATTTTCCATAGTTCCAGCCTGCAACGCGTCAAGCCGGCGCACCTTTACATTATTCGGTGCTGTTATTCCGAGCTTTATTTTGCCAGCTGCAACTTTTACGACGGTCACGACGACTTTTTCGCCAATCATGATTTCCTGTTGTTCTTTCCTGGATAATACCAGCAAAATACAGTCCCCCTCTATTATATAGCACCATATTATCTTATCATAAAAAGGGGCGTCAGTTCAAACCTTCTTTTTCCTCGATATACTTTTCCATTTCCTCATCGGCCTGCTTTTTGACTTCTTCCCAGGAGCTATTGACCTTCGCTCCCATAAGTTTTTTCCCTGCGACATCAGGATGGAGTCCATCCATAGCAAACGGTGTCGGCAGCACCCCATCCGGCCGTGGAAAGGCAGCGGCCGTGTCGATATGAACCTGGGTACGAATATAGGCATTCACTTCATGGAACCGCTCCGTCCAATCGTCGGCCGTCGGCTCATGGAATACATGGGCGATATTGTCAGGATTCACATCCGGAAGCGTCAAAAGAATCGGGCGGATATGATTCTTCCGGCAGCGCTGCTGGATTTCTTTTAACCCCTCGATAACCACCTGCGGGTCTTCCCCACCGCGCAAACTGTTGGTACCGGTGAGAATCAACAGATACTTGGGGCGAAATGGCAGGACATCCCGATTGAAACGTTTCACCGTCATCTGGATGGTATCGCCACTCTCCGACAAATTGATCGTGGGGAAATTCAGATACCGCAGCCAACTGAACTCAAAGTCCTCTGGTCCATAGGAGTAATGGCCGCCACCATGTGAAATGCTGTCACCGAGAACCCCGACTTCCCAATGATCAGCTGGAGCAGTCCGGAATCGTTTGGGAAGTGACCAGCGGCTGGTCGGTACGTCTTTTTCATCGGTCGCCCTAACCCGCCAATAAAAATCGCGATTGCTGTAACGGGGATTGGCATCATAGAGTTCTGCCACATCGGTGTGAAGCGTATCGACAAGTTTGGCATCTTTATCCGACAGAGGATTTCCTTTATAGATTTGCAGTTCATAGCGGACCATGCCCGTCATCGGAATCCAATGATAGACCGGATAGAGCAGTACCGAACCATTGCCATTATTATAATCCGTTAACGGCTCCGGTGCCCCCATCACTTCTTTGTCGCTGCTGGTCCAAAGAGTAGCCAGTTCACTAAAAGGCGTATACGGCTTTCCATCGAAATCCATGCCGCGAACGCGCCAATAAAGCGGCTGCTTGCCCAGAAAATCCGTGGCAAACGTCTGGAGCGGCGCATTGTAGTGATTCTGGAAGATTGCATAACTGCGGAAAATCGCCTTATCGGATTCTGCCGTCGTCGACAGAAACATTGGTTTTTCGGCAAAAAACTCAATCTCGTAATATACCGACTCACTATCTTTATCCCATGCGAGAATCGGCGAATAGGAAAGCGGCTCCGTAGGCGTCGTCTCCGTAAGGCCTGCTGGTGCCGGAGCCAAGGCAAAGTAATCCTGCCGCGCCTTAATATAAAATCCCAGGCAGGCACAGACTATCACCACCAACGCCACCATTCCCCCATATTTGATATATTTCCAATGGCTGCACATAGACAAGGCATACCTCACTTTCTTTTCCAAGAACACTATCTTCTATTATATACGATAAGATTAAAATTACCACAAAGATTCCCAGATGACGCAAAACAAATTTTCGTATATAATTACAGAGAAGAAACAACCATAATAAAGAAAGATAGATGATTGGGATGAAACCAAAAGATAACTTCATGCTGGTAAAAAACCAGCGGATTGAAAACAATCGGCGCCTTTCTGCCAAAGCCAAACGGCGCCTGGAAAAATCCAAGGCCGACAATACATTAAAAGCCTACTCCTCCGACTGGAGCGACTTTTCCGACTGGTGCCGGCATCATGGGGAACGGGACTTGCCCACCGCACCAGAAACCATCGTCAACTATATCAATGACCTGGCTGATGATGCCAAAGCCAATACCGTATCACGCCGCATCACCGCCATCTCGGAAAACCACATCGCCGCCGGCTACGGCGGCAAAAACAACCCGGCGAAAGACGGCATCGTCCGGGCGGCTATGGCCGCCATCCGCCGTGAAAAAGGTACCTTCCAACGAGGCAAATCCCCAATACTCATGGAAACGCTTTATCTCTTGGCAGATTGCTTCGAAGATAACGATCTCGTTTCGCTGCGGGACAGAGCCTTGATTTTTCTCGGCTTTGCCGGTGCCTTTCGCCGCTCAGAACTCGTGCGCATTCAGTTCGAGGAACTGACCTTCACCCCGCAGGGCCTCATGATTTTTGTGCCACAGTCAAAAGGTGACCAGTTTGGCCGTGGCTCAACCATCGCCATTCCCTATGCCCCGGATAAAGAAATCTGCGCCGTCCGGGCATTAAAAGCCTGGCTCGATGCCGCACAGCTTCATACGGGCCCCATTTTCCGCCCCTTCACGAAAGCCCACAGCCTGAGGAATGCGCAGCTCTCCGACAAATCCGTCGCGCTAATCGTCAAAAAATACGCCAAACTGGCCGGCCTCGACGAGAAGCAATTCGCCGGGCACAGCCTGCGCCGCGGATTTGCCACCAGTGCTGCCCAACACGACGTCGACGCCCTCTCCATCATGCGCCAGACCCGTCACAAATCTGAAAAAATGGTCCATCGTTACATCGAACAAGGCAACATCTTCAAAGAAAATCCGCTCAATCGCATGTATGGGAAATAAAGAACTATCCCAAAGAGCCGACTTTTTTAAACATGAAAACAAGGGGGTAAAAGCCATGTGTGAATTAATGCAAAAACTACAGGATGAAGGTCGTGCAGAAGGACGTGCGGAGGGACGTGCCGAAGGTCGTGCCGAAGGACGGCTAGAAGAACAAACTTCGCTTGCGATAAGCATGCTACGTGACCAGGAACCCATCGATAAAATTATAAAATACTCACGTCTTAGCCCTGAGCGAATTGCCGAACTGGCGAAACAGATTCGACAATCATAACGATTCGATACTAGGTAAACAGGAAGCCCTCGTTCTCATTTTTCGAGAACGAGGGCTTCCTGCTATCTTCTTTTGAATAGTCCTGCCGTTCAAAGTCCACCAACCGCAAAAGAGACTCCGTCCTACCTTCATTTCCCCTGCTTCGTATCCGAATGCGACCCGCTTTCCATATCGCCTAGCGCATACTCACAGCACTGCTGTACCAGATTATTCACCGACACATCCTGTGTCTTATGTATACATCACAAAGCAATGGAATTTACGTTCGCTATATAGTATAATATTAATAGGAACAGATGTTTTTGCTCGGATTATTTTTTTAATCGCAATCTCGTGATATAATAAAAGAAAGGACGATGTGCTATGGGCCTATTGGAATTTGAGCCTCCCAAGAAGTATTTGGAACTCATTGAACAGTTTCGTCTCATCGATGATACATTCTTTGATGTATGCTTCGATGGCAGCAGGGAATGTATGCAACTGCTACTTCGCATTTTCTTTGACCGCGATGACATCATGATCAAAGAAGTTGTTACCCAGCGCTCCGCACAAAACCTATACGGTCGCAGCGCACGCTTCGATGTCATTGCCGTGGATAACAATGGCAAAATATACAACGTAGAAATCCAACGTGCCAGCGAAGGCGCCAATCCCAAACGCGCCCGCTTCAACCACAGCCTTATCGATTCCCGGGAAATCAACAAAGGAACCAAATACGAAGATTTTCCCGAAGTCTGGGTCATATTTATCACGGAAAAGGATTTATTTGGTGGCCGAATTCCCATGTATCACATTGACCCTATTATCAAAGAACTCAACCAGCCATTTGAAGATGCTGCTCATACGGTCTACGTGAATGGTTCCTATCGAGGGGCTGATGCCTTAGGACTACTTATGCAGGATTTCTTCTGCACCGATCCTGAGCAGATGCACTATCCAGAACTGGCCCAAAGAGCCGACTTTTTTAAACATGAAAACAAGGGGGTAAAAGCCATGTGTGAATTAATGCAAAAACTACAGGACGAAGGTCGTGCCGAAGGGCGTGCGGAGGGACGTGCGGAGGGACGTGCCGAAGGACGTGCCGAAGGACGGCTAGAAGAACAAACTTCGCTTGCGATAAGCATGCTACGTGACCAGGAACCCATCGATAAAATTATAAAATACTCACGTCTTAGCCCCGAGCGAATTGCCGAACTGGCGAAACAGATTCGACAATCATAACGATTCGATACTAGATAAACAGAAGCCATCGTTCTCATTTTTCGAGAACGATGGCTTTTTGCTATCTGTCTTTAAATATTCCTGCCGTTTAAAATCCACCAACTGCAAAAGAAACTCGGTCCTACCTTCATTTCCCCTGCTTCGTATCCGAATGCGTCCCGCTTTCCATATCGCCCAGCGCATACTCACAACACTGCTGCACCAGATTATTAACCGACACGTCTTGAGATTTTGCAACCTCCGTGAGCCGCTCCACCAAATCTACTGGCAAACGAAACGTCTTATTGATCATCTCAGAATTTTTCTTTACCACAAACATCCAATCACCTCACGATACGAATCAACTCTAGTTGACATGTCATTTTTGACAAGTCAATTCGACTAAAAATAGGCCATCGTCCACGATAAACCATCTGCAAACGAAAACCTGAAGCTCCAAGCCAAGGCTTTCTTTCGTTTTTTATCTGAAAGAATCGATTAATAGATACTCCCCTTAACGCAATAACCAAAAACATTTCGCGCTTACTAAAGCTGTTTCCTTTTTAACATATCAATAATATAATCCGTGTGAATTCTCTTCCCTTCATCATTAAGATGATAGTTAGTGTCATAGAACATATCAATATCATAGAGGCAGTCAGTATAGCTTCCAAGAACTTCAACGCCTTGTGAACAATAGAATTCTTCAATAGAACGTATACCTGCCAAATCCGTTTCTGAGAATTCGCTTTTATTCCATAAATAATTTGGCCAAGAAGCATAAACCGTTATGTTGTTATTGTGACAATATGTTATAAATTGTTTAAGTTTCTGCTGTGCATCATTTGATAACGGTGTATCATCAAAAACCACTTTATTAATTTTGCTACGCAGTGCGCTATTAGACAATCTATTCATCTTATAGTTGTTAGTCATATCACCATTTTTATTAAGATACTGACTAGAGTACGCCCCTTCAACACGTGCGGGTGGCCGTATTCGCTGATAAGTAAATTTCAATAAATCTTTGGTATTAAGCTGGCTTATGAATTTTAATTTATCATAAAACGAAAGTGCTTGAATTATTGATGGATCATACCCCAAATAATAAAAAGCCTCTTCCGGTTCAAAAACGTCATGATGCCAAGTATAGTAAGGGAATTCAAGTGGAAGAATAACAATATCGTTTGATTTTAAATGCTTTTTTGCTCTTTCCAACGTATAAAAACGCATTGTAGCATTAGCACTATAATTCACGGTTGGAATTCCTAATTCTTGTTCAATTCGCTCTGTATCTACACCAAGCAACGTATTTGAACCAGAAATAAATACTATCTTTTTCCCTTGTATAGAACTTGCATATACATCTTTTTTGGCCAGCCACTCATGCATATAGCGTTCTTGTTCCATAGGAACTCCAAAATTCACCCAAAATAACAGCCCATGAAATAACAATCCTGCAAGAACAGACACAGTAAAAATGAGCAAATATTTACGATAAAACGTCACAATCTATCTCCTTAAAATTGAAAGTAGAGAAATTCAGATTCTACATGCCCGATAGATAGTATGGTAAAGGCAAAAACTAGCCCCAACACTCCAGCCAATACTTGCAGGCGACGAGGATGCGTTTGTAAACGACTAAGTATAATTGGCGGATTAGGGCAAACTGCTAGAATAAATCCTATCACTAACAGTTTCACACAAATACTTGACAAAGAACCAGCCAAGGCAAGCTTCCCAAAACAGATTCCTAAGTCTGATAAAATCGCAAAACGATCAATAGCAATCCATTCACTGGGAAGAACAACATTATGTATATCCGTCATAGCTGCCAGGATAGCTATAGCACTACTGAAATTATCTGCCCGGAAAAACACCCAACATATTAAGACACACAAGAAAGTCAATGGCCAACTAACAAATGCAGGCAACGTAATCTTTAGCCGTCGCCACTGATGGTTAATCATTAACAGCAGCCCATGAATTCCCCCCATAGGATAAATGTCCATCCAGCACCATGCCACAAACCAATGATCAACATACTGACAAAGAGATTACGCATTTTCTTAAGTTCGCCTTGTCGATTTCCTCCCATGGGGATGTATAAATAATCTTTTACCCATGTTCCCAAAGTCATGTGCCAACGACGCCAAAAGTCGATGATATTTTTCGATTGATAAGGAGAATTAAAATTAACAGGCAATTTCAGATTAAACATCAATCCTAATCCGATAGCCATTTCGCTGTAGCCAGAAAAGTCAAAATAAAGCTGGAAAGTATAGGCTAGTGCCCCCACCCAACTTTCTAGAAAAGTTAGGCTGTCTGCCCGAGAAAAAACGTTATTAGCAATGGGAGCTAAATTATCCGCAATCATCACTTTTTTTACTAATCCCATGGCAAATAGTGTTAAACCTATTGCTATATTTTCGATATTTATATGAAAAGTTTTCTCTGCTATGAATTGAGGTAACATTTTTTTATGATTAATAATCGGCCCAGCAATTAGATGCGGAAATATAGTAACAAATTCACAATAGGTCAAAAAATCATGTTTGGCAGCTTCACCACGATATGCATCTACTAAATACGCCGACTGCGTAAAAGTAAAAAAAGATATACCCAAAGGCAAAATAATATGTGGCAAATCAAAATCACTACCACTTATATTATTTACAGTAATTAGGAAAAAATCAGTATACTTAAAGTAACCAAGCAATGCAACATTTACTACCACCCCAAAGATAAGCCATAACCTTTGATTATTCGTCAATCCAATCTGTCTGCCAACAAGGTAATTGAAGGTAATGGATGCAAAAAGCAATGGAACATAATGAACATCCCAATAACCGTAGAAAATAAAAGATGCTAAAACCAATACCAATGTAGACGCACGATTGCATATATATTTCGCTGTCAAGAAAAAAGCAGCAAAGGTTACAGGCAAGTAAACAAAAATAAACGCGTAAGAATTAAAAAGCAAAAATACTCCTCCCTCTTGATAATTGACAATCCGTCCTAGAAATGTGTCAATTTAGCAAGGTATTTCTCCCTCCCCCTATCCACACGTAAGAAAATTACGTTTTGTATTTCTCACATATTTGACAAAACTGTTCTTGCAAATACCTTATTCCTCTCAGTATCATTTGCCGATTGGTTCTTCTTATCGAGAGTAACAAGAAATAACATATACTAAAAATTGTCACAGATATTATCACCGCTACTGCCTCGTAAGAAGTCAGCATTTGGCGTAACGCCCATGCCACCCCCCCTGCCATAGCAGCCGGCAGCGCTGCATTGAGGATATTACCAGCCATCTTCCGTACTGATATCCCCAACATTTGCCGCAACATAAACGCCTTTACCATATCCAGCCACAACGAACTTGCACACATCCCTAAAGCTACTGCGTCAAAGCCAAATTTAGCTCCATACCACAATGCTCCCCACAGCACTGGAAAATGAAGTATCTGTGAAAAGGCAGACAAACGAGGCATCCCTTTCGCACGAATCGCTTCACTACCTAAAGAATTAATCAAGACCGAAATTGTAGAAGTCAAACATTCAATTCCAAAGAAAAAATCACCTTCATGCCACTGATCTCCCAACAATATACTAACCGCAAAATCCGCATATACAAAAAGCAAAGCCCCCAGTGGCATGAGCAATAACGCTGACTTACTTTGAACACTATAAAACAGATTTTTAAATTCCACCATATTATTTTGCAAACGTGATAACGCGGTAAATAGTACAGGAACAATAGCTCCTGTTATTAAACTAAAAGCAGCCCCAGAAAGAGTCAACACCCCACGATATAAACCAAGATAATAACTACTTAGTAATACGCTTACTAAAAACAAACCACCATACGTACTAAACCATATCGTGATAGATTCAAAAAGCGTCCACAGTGAAAAAGATAACATACTGAACAAACTTGTTTTATCTATCATCTGAAACAACGGCATATTAGTATAACGTGCCTGTACTAAACAAGTTGCAATCTGTTGAAATAGCCATCCAAAAACCAATGCCCAAAATCCTAATCCATAATATGCTAAAGGAATTGTAATAAATAAGGGAATGATTAAGGTAATTACACGTAGCTTGAACAATAATTTAAATTGAAATTCACGTTTAAAAAGTGCCGTCTGCATGCCATTAAATGAAGTAATTACCAACCCAAATCCTGCTACTTTTATACCATCTGCTACTTCATATGTTCCTAATAGAACTGCAATATCATCAGCAAACAAAACTATTAGTAGCCATATAATCAATGCAATCAAACAAGAAGTAGTAAGAGCAGTCCCAAAACATTTAAGTTTTTCATCTTCATTATGGAATTCATGCTGGACAAAATACTTTTGAAAGCCCGCATCTGCAAACATTTCTGCAAAAGATGTCACAACCATGATAGAAGCCATTATGCCGAAAGCTTCTGGAGTCAATAATCTAGCTAAAATCATTCCGGTAATTGGGGTTATCATTTTAGCAGAAAATTCAGTTATAAATGTCCATTTTGTTGCAGTTTTAATTTTTTCTTTAATTTCCATTAGAATATAATTACCTATCTTTTATATCTATATCAATCCAATCCCCCATTATATTATTCCATTCATCTGGATAAACTCTCGAAAATCCCCCAGAATGATAAAATGTCAACTCACCGACATATATTTTATCATTAACATAAAAGAAATCCACTCGAACATGAGGTATGTTTTGGGATAGCTTTTCTGCTATTTCTTTCATTTCAAAAAAGCACTTTGGTTTCGCGGGTAAACATTTTGAATTAGGATCTTTCATCCGTATTGGCAAATGATTAAAATTCATATCAAAAAAATCAGTTGTTGGATTAGATGATTCATCCCTTGATATATACATTAATTTTGCCTTACCATTGAAACAAAAAAATTTGTAATCTACCAAAGCATCACCACTTCCATCATTTAGTAATTCTTCAGCAAATATTTTCGCTTTAACGTTCTTATAAGGCCATTCAAAGCTACCATTATAAAAATAATTGTAATGAAGAGATTTTTCTAAAAGTTTTTTTGCGTTCTTTTTATCAAATGTAGATTTATCCCTACATATGACAACACTTCCACTATCATTGTTACATTTTAATACGAATTGCTTTGGCAATTTTTCAAATTCTATATCCTCAAAATCATCCCAAACACCTATTACGGGGACTACATATTTATCGCCAATTACATTTGTCACATACTTTTTCATTTCAAACTTATCCACCATTTCCGTATACAACGGATTACGGTCATGTATTTTCAGCCATTGTAGCTTCTCATTAAACGTACGCGGATCATCCAAACACAATGGGTATCCTACTAACTTCTTAAATCGACGCTTTAAATACCACTCTTCTGATACTACATGCATAGCAACATAATGTACATCACTATACATCCGCTTCAAAGGCTCCAACATAAACGATGGTAAATTTTCTTTTAGGACTTCCTTGATATTCAAAGGCTTTGTTCCCCCTTACAAGCCATAATATTTACGATACCACTGGGCAAACTTTTCCAACCCTTCCGCAATCGTCGTCTTCGGCCGAAAATCAAAATTACGTTCCAACTCGCTAACATCCGCATAGGTTTGATACACATCACCAGGCTGCATAGGGAGATACTCCTTTGCCGCCGTTTTGCCCAAAGTTTTTTCCAGTGTTTCAATAAAATCCATCAGCTTCACTGGACTGTTGTTGCCTATATTGTAGACTTTATACTGATCGCCATCTTTATTAGCTATCGGCGGATTGCAAAGCATATGTTCAATTCCTGAGACAATATCATCTACATATGTAAAGTCTCGCAGCATATCACCGTTATTGTAAATCTTGATGGGCTTCCCTTCGCGAATCAGATTGGCAAATTTAAAATACGCCATATCTGGGCGACCATACGGACCGTATACCGTAAAGAACCGCAACCCTGTTGCCGGAATGTTATAAAGATGACTATAAGTGTAGGCCATCAGCTCATTGGATTTTTTCGTTGCCGCATAGAGGCTGATAGGATGGTCAACATTATCCGTTGTTCTGAAAGGTGTTTTTTCCTGATTACCGTACACCGATGAACTGGATGCAAACAACAGATGCTCTACAGGATTATGACGGCAAGCCTCTAATATATTGAAGAAACCAATTACGTTGGAATCAATATAGCTGCGCGGATGGTCGATACTGTACCGTACACCAGCCTGCGCAGCTAAATTTATCACAATATCCGGCTTTGTCTGCTCAAATAGTGCATTGACCACTGCCTCATCCGCCAAATTCCCTTTGATAAACTTATACTGCGGATATTCCCGCAAAATCGCTAACCGACTCTCCTTCAGCGACACATCATAATAATCATTGCAATTGTCAAAACCAACGACCTCTGCCCCCAACTCCAACAACCGCTTCGACAGATGAAAGCCGATAAAACCTGCGCTACCAGTTATCAATATTTTTTTATGGGTATCAAATTTCCTATACTTTGCCAAAAACGCCACGTCCCTTCCTTGCTATTCCGTCAACCCCCCAGCAAATCAGCCACGATACAACCATTGTTGTCATAAAAGTACAGGCAATGGTTTCCCACATGGATAACCGAGGATGAAATACTCTTATACAAAAATAAATAATCTGCTGATGAATCAAAAAAATTTCATACGAGGTTCTGCTCAATTCCCTCCATAAATTCGTTTTAAATAGATATGCCTCAACTGTAATCTGACCTAAACAGTAAATTAGATACAACTCCGCTAAAGTAAATACAGGCTTTATCATTCCTGCGATATACCTGACCTCAGCAAAAAGGACAGTATACCCACTGACCAGCGCCAACAACGTAGCCACAAATACCTTGTTCCGTGCAGGCTGCAACTTTTTGTAACGCAGGTAGCAACCAAAATAAAAGTAAATACTCATCTGCATGGCACTGCCAATTTGCAACATATTATGTGCCAGTCTAGCAAAGAGTACCCCTCCCGCAAACAAAAGTACACATATTATCACATCTCGCTTGCCAAACATAAGCATACGCCTTGACAACGCCAAATAAAAACCAACCAACAGCCACCATAACATCAGCAAAAACCACAATTGTGATGGTGAAATCCCTAGAACATACTTATAAAAAAAATCACTACCTGAACCACCAAATAAAAAATAATGAATAGGACACACCCATAAAAGTGATGTTAATACATACGGTTTTAAGATTCGCTGTACCTTTCGACCTAAAAAATCTTTTGTAGAAAAATAATGTTTCTTTTCCACAGCCAAATAATACAGCAAATAGCCAGAGGCCATTACAAATGCCGGCACATGAAACGAATTTAACCAGGCAGTAAAAGCAATAATCCGTTCGTCTCCTGTCACATCAAAAACTTTGACCCAATTACCGGTATAAAACATACAGCAGTGGTAAAATACCACCATTATCATCATGGATGTTTTAATATTAGTAATAAAATTCAGCCGCATATCGTCTCCTCAAAACAATCAGTCTCTGCTAAATATATCTCTTGTGAAAACTTTCTCCTGCACATCCGTAAGCGCATCATTCCAGCGGTTGGCCACGATTACATCACTGCGTTCCTTAAACTCTGTCAGGTCGCTGATCACCTCGGACCGGTAGAAGTTATCATCCTTCAAGGTAGGCTCGTAGACAATACAGGGAATGCCCTTGGCTTTGATACGCTTCATAATCCCCTGAATGGCACTGGCTCGGAAATTATCCGACGCCGTTTTCATGGTCAGACGATAAATCCCTACCACCCTCGGCTTTTTCGCAATAATGGCATCAGCAATAAAATCCTTACGAGTTCGATTAGCCTCCACTACCGCACCGATCAGATTCTGTGGCACATCACGGTAATTAGCCAACAACTGTTTCGTATCTTTCGGCAGGCAGTAGCCTCCATAACCAAATGAGGGATTATTGTAAAAATCACCAATACGCGGATCAAGGCTGACTCCACGGATAATCTCTGCCGTATCGAGACCACGGGCCTCTGCATAGGAATCGAGTTCATTGAAGTACGCAACTCGTAACGCCAAGCAAGTATTCGCAAAAAGCTTAATCGCTTCTGCCTCGGTAGAACCCGTGAACAGCGTGGGAATCTTCTCCTTCACCGCACCTTCTGCCAACAATCCTGCAAATACCTTTGCGCGTTCCGACCGTTCTCCCACGATAATCCGCGATGGATAGAGATTGTCATGCAGCGCCTTTCCTTCCCGCAAGAACTCCGGCGAAAAGATGATATTGTCCGTTTCATACCGCTTCTTCATCTGCTCCGTGTAGCCCACAGGAACTGTAGACTTAATCACCATCACTGCCTGTGGATTGATTTCCAAGACTTCCTCAATCACCGCTTCTACCGAGGAAGTATCAAAAAAATTCTTGTCCGGGTCATAGTTGGTCGGCGTAGAAATAATCACAAACTCCGCCCCTTCAATCGCCTCCCGCGCATCCAAAGTAGCTCGGAAGTTCAACTCCTTATGCGCAAGGAATTCTGAAATATCCCCATCCACAATCGGTGACTGCCCCTGATTCAGCATATCCACCTTCTCCGGCACAATATCCAGCGCCATCACTTCATTATGCTGTGCCAGTAAGATACCATTGGACAGACCAACATAGCCTGTACCTGCAATTGCGATTTTCAACACACACTACTTCCCTTCAAATTTTGAATAAATTCAAGTTCACACAATCCGTAATCTAAATCACTTCTCGTACTTTCTCATCAACTCAGTTATAAAATTAGTATCATTAAGCATATTATTAATACTTTTGTCTATATCAAGCTGTCGCTCTTGAAAATCTGCGACAGCCTTTTTTATTACATCACCATATATACGAAAATCTTTTGGCTGCATAAGTCGTTGCTTGGTTGACAACATGAGCATACAATCTAATAAATCTGTCGTTTCCAATGGCAAATCTGCCGTATGTTTTGTGAATTTTATAATTCTTTGCACATACCTACGAAATTCCGGTACATCGTTTTCGATGGTATTTTTCAACCGCACTGCCACCGCTTTGAGCATATTTTCCTGCTCTGGAACCACCATGCCTGCGCTATCCATTATTGGGCCGTCCAAAACAAGACAACTATCTTTCACATACAACTCCAATAGATGCCAAATATTTCTCACACTCATAAGACAGGATGCACAATAATGTTCAGCAACCCCCTCATCATCTAAATAAAAAATATACCTTCCTCTGGCATTATCCCGCTCTTGTTCATAGGCTATTTTTCGTATTCTCATTATATATCTCCTTTAGCATAAAATTTACAGAATAATATTATTTGAATAAATCAAACAGGTGGTTATTTTCCAGCAATGGCCACACCATATCACCCAGCCCATGATACAATTTAACATATCCAACTGCGCAAGCAATCATAAACAAGCTTGCATAATATACGATAGATTTACTCAACATATTCACTTGCTTAATATATAAAATAACTAATATATACAGTGGAATTGTCAAATCCCTTACTAATCTATCTAAATCTTGCAAAATAGGGAAAAAAGGTAATAATAAACACATAAGCTTTGCAAATTCATATGTAATATCCGCATATCTAGTTGTAAAAGAATCTACTGAATTCTTTTTTAGTTTCCTACGAATCCAATAAATAACAAATATATAAATTATAGTAACAGCCCAAGAAGTTATATGTCTTTTTTCAAATTCGTCTAACGCATAATATTGATAATGATCAATATTTTCAACACTAGATAAATAATAGTAAACATCCATATTATTTGCTAATATATAATCAGCATACAATGGCATACACAAGCCAAACATTATCAAAACAAATATAAGAACTCGTCCTAGTTTAAATTTCGCACATTTAACAAGGGGATATATTAACATGAAGAACACTGCAGTTTTATGAAAGGAAAAAGCAATCATTAAACTTAGCATAAGTTTTTTCATCGACTTACTTTTTTCTTTTGCATATAAATAAATACCTACCAGTAAAATAACCTCAAGTATAAAATTTCTAACCTGAACAGCATCAAATGCCAAAGGAAAAATAATAAATAACGTTGTTAATGAATAAACCTCGCCCAAGATTTTATAAATAACATAAAACATTAATGATAACAATAAAACGTCTAATACAAATCTGAATTCATCGTACTCAAATCCCCAATTTTTAAAAATTAAATTTATAAGTGAATATCCTCCATCATCTGGAAAAAAATTAATATTACTCAATTCAATATAATTGTATTGCCTCATATAATTAGCATAATCTGCACAATCATAACTCCCCCCCATAACGACAGCTAACATAATCATACTGATTAACATGAACCATATTTGAGATCTTTTAGATAATTGGGCAGCGATAGCACAAAGGCTGACGCATAAAAACAATATAAACATTATCATAATTATTCGCCTATATTATAATAAAATTCCATCTCTAACGCCTCTTATCATAGATACTAACTTACCCACTTTATTATCCTCCCAAAAAATTATTTTTATTACTCCTATAAAAAAATGTTTTATTGCAAAAAAAGTATATAGCTTTTTATATTTTCTATCTAGATAAAACATATTTCTAATTTGATAATACTTTCTATTAGCAGAATGATTATAAATAAATAAATCTAATCCAGCCACTGTAATTTTTTTTATATTTCCAATAGTATGTGACAATAAAACATTATTCACTTTCAACAAAACATATCCACTATTAATTAAATTTATGTTATAATCTGTATCAACCGAATCTATAAATAGCTTTTCATCAAAGCCTCGAATCTCTCTCCAAGCAGCAATTTTATTTAAACTTCCAGATGTGATTAGCCTTTCTACCAGATCAACATCGCCTTTTTCTATAAAAGCATCATCCAAATTTCTATCTACGATACGACAACCTACTATCGCAACCTTTGGTTTATTGATATATTTTTTATATTCAACAATCATATTATATGGTACAATCGAATCTTGATCTAACGTTAAAATCCACCTATAATTCTTTTTTTCTGCATAACTAAATACTGTATTCAAACTTTTTGCCACACCGTAATTTTTATCATGTTCCCAAAAAAAACATTTTTTATTAATTTGTTCATTATCATTAATATAATTCTTAATCTCACATGCATTAGTCGAGTTGTTATCCCATATAATAATTTCATCAATCTGATCTTTCACTGCAAATAAACATTTTTTTAGTATCTTTAAATCTGGGTTAAATGTAATTACACAAGCAATAATTTTTTCATCATTCATAAGCGCCTCATATAAATATACATTACACAACATGTGTTTTTGACATCAAAACTAATTTTTTGACAATTACTATTCATATAAATTCATTACACATAAGCTTTACTATAAACTCTATCTAAAGGAAAGCAATTCGAGCTAAGCTATGTTTTTTACTATTTATAATATAAAATTAAATATTTTATATTATTCAGATATATTGTAATCAAGTAATTATCGTATACAAAAAGTATTATATATATACACTCGATGTTAAGAGTCTACATCTCATATATTTTCCCGATGATATATAATCGATATTTTAAACATGCGATTTAACTCTTAGCTTTGGATTTAAATATATGTTATCTCCCAGTGTAGCAACATCATTAACTGCAATCGAGTTCTTCCAAAAAACATATGGCCAGGCAATTTGATCTCTACCGCTATCTGAAGTTACTAACTCTTCCCAAAGTTGATTAGTCAATTTTTTTGCTAGGTCTTTCTTCAAATCATACACAATCAAATTTCCTTCAATCATTCCATAGGATGAAGGAAATCCTTCTTTTTTATATTCTTCACTTTGTTTTTTTAATTTTGAATAATTCCCTTTATTTAATATCTTGCAAGCTTCAATCTCATCAAATAAACAATTTCTTGTACAATGTTTATGAAATGCTAGTCCCACTTTGTTATTAACTAACTCCGTCATAACTGACAAATCCGATATAATTGTGATATTTCCATCTACATAAATTGCATAATCGTAATCATTTTCAAATAACTCATATGGATGAAATTTAATATAACGATTAACCATTCCGCCATTATATTTCTTCACTACTTCTTGAGGTATATATTTACACATCCAAACATCATTTTCGCAATATACATCCGTATATTGTACATAATCTATATTATCCGGTTTTATATACGGACTAACTAATTTATCATAACCATTTGTAATACACGTATAAACTACTACTTTAGATTTTATACTGCCGAATTTCGCTAATTTCAGTTCTATGTCTGCAGGTAAATTTCTATTTACAAAATTTTGCTTTATTGCTGAAAATTTATTTCTTCTTAGCAACGACTTAATACCTTCCCATACACCGCGTTTTTTTAACTCAATTAATTTATATCCGCAGGTATATTCTGGACTATTCATAATTTCAATATAATCAGCATTTAACCGCTCAATTTCCTCAATTAGTTTATTTTCATCCATAATGCCCTCGTTTAATATTTACATTTTCCCAAAAATAACTTTAAAAAACATTTCGACATCACATATCTTGATACCACATCTAAATTTCTTACGTTTTAAAAGTTTAATCTTACTATAAAACGAGCTATCATATTCTTTCATACACAATAGAAAATCTTTTGATTCCTCTTTTAGACCATCCATCTTAATCAAGTTATTAGCCATATCTTTGCAAACCTTATATTTATCAAAAATCACATGTTTTTCTACACTAATTCTCTTTATAAAACCGTTACTTCCACCAGTAACACTTTTCGCCATTCTTCTATGTAATATTCCCGATTTGACATCTAAATAAACATTACCAAAAGCAAATGCACAAGAAGCTATAATAAAATCATGATCTGGATAAGTGACATATTGCATCTGTGATATCTGTATCCCTATATTTCTCAATTTGCGGGTAAATAGGAATGTACATCCTGCCAATCTAGGCCTCGCAAAATAGCATTCAATATTATTTTTCATGTTTTTTATATTATTTTCTCCTATTCTGCGACCTGTCTCATCAATTAACTTTAAACTCGAAGCATACAAAGCTACCTTTCCTAATTTCCTTATCACATTGACCGCATTTGCAATTTTATCCATTTCCCAAATATCGTCTTGATCTGCAAAAGCATAATAATCTGCCATTGGGCAATCAATCAATGCTTTCATAAAGCTTCGTTGATAGCCAAAATTTTCCCCTACATCTAGAATTATTTGTTTTGGATATTTTTTTATATACTTTTTTATAACGTCAACTGTTTTATCAATTGATCCATCATCTCGAATATATAACATTATTTCTATATTTTTTTGTTTTATAATACTTTCTATCTGAGCGCCTATATATTCAGAGCCATTATAAGTCGACATTACGACACAAACTTTTTCCATATACTTACCATATATATCTTATTTCTCTATATAACCTTTCCAACACGAATGAGGTTTAAAATGCCATTCATTAGGAATAATCATATCGCATATTTTTTTATCATTTATTTTTAAAAAATTTGATTTAACTATTGTTTCTTCTAAAATTCTTTTTTTTAAGGAGAAAACAGCTGCCGTTTTTTTATCGTTAAACATTTTAAATTTATTAGAATCGAATCCCATAATATCGCAAACCACTCGATCAAAAAGCAAATTATTATCAGAAAACAAAATAATGCCTAATTCTTTCGGTGAAGGCCCAACTGGTCCTTCCTTTTCTCCACCTATTATCATATCTCCAATTGTTATTATTTTTCGTTGAATATCATCATGCATCACACCATTTTTATCTGCGTGTAGGATAATATTATTAAGATCTACCACAGTGCGCCATATTGTATCATTTCCATACCAACTTCCTACACGATATTTATCTCCTGACAAAATAACTCGCATGACATATGAAATTTTCATCAAAACATCATTAATCTTAGACATTTTAATTTCACCTTTACGTGAATAATGGGTACGCTTCTCATTAAAATAACGCATCATATTATTCCATATGCTGTGTTTTTTATATGCATCACCTTGTTCTTTTTCGAAGTCTCCATCTATACGATGAGGTAGTGAAGCTTTTTCAAATGTTATCCCAACAAAGTTTTTACATCCTCCTGTTAACCCTGCCAATCGATGTGTTTTAGGTTTTGGAAGATTTATAATAACATCTGCTTCTAATGGCAACTGATTCACTTCATAAATATGATTACCTTTACCGTGATAACTTTCGGTTACATGTTGTTCATAGTCTTCAACCTTATATCTCGGATTTATATTATTTTTTTCTGCGTGCATGCTCATATCTTTTAAATTAATAAGTAAAGATTCAAGACCATTATTTGTCAATTTTGGCGGCAAAAAAACTCCTTTATACTTTCTTTCTACAGAGTATTTTCTAAGATCATATATTTCTAATTTAACTTTTTTCTTTTCATAAAATTCAAACAATCTGTCATATCCAGTTATTTTAAATAATGTGTCTAAGTCGCACCCTTGCATAGGTGCATCTGCAATAATGATTCTACCGCTACCTTTCAACGCAATCAACACATAATCAATAACTGCTCGTGCAATCGAAGGATTTGTAACCAAACAAGCCAAGTCATCATGAACTTTTTTATTTTTATTTTTATTTTCCACCCAATTCGGTTTTAGTAATACAGTATTATCTTTTTGTATATATTCACCTAATGGATTCCATGATTCTCTTCCAATATTCTCTTTATCTAATCCTAAAGTTATAAAACAATCTCGCACTAATTTATATGCTTTATTTTCATCCCGAGCGATCTCATTAGTCCATAAATACTCTGGATACAACACACTAGGGGAAAAAAAATCAACACTATTAGGATAAGATGTTGTGTTTTTTTCATATTGTATACCGACTCTAAACATTTCGTTTACCTCCTACACTCGGGGTAATAAAAACATATTCCCTAAAATCAAATCGTAATCATTATCACTAAACATCTCATATCCAGATCCAGAATAAAAAGTTATCTCACCAAAGTACGCTTTTTTATTTGTATAATATAAATCTACTCTAGCATGAGGAAAGTCCTCAGCTATTTTTTCAGCAATAGGCTGCAATATTTCAAACGCTTCTTTAGGATATTTAAAATCATCAGGATTCGGATATGTACAAGCAACATCGAGTCTATTTCCATCTCTATCATAAAGGACTCTTTTATGCTCAAAAAATCTGTCATAATCAACCCATTTCATTACTACTTTTCCATCAAAACAAAAAAATTTATAATCATCTAATCCTCGACCAGCTTGTCCGCTAGATTCTAATAATGGCTCACAAATTATACTACCTTTAACATTATCATATGCCCATTCGCGTCCCGCACTTTTGTTCAAGTGTTTCAACCAGTGTTCTAATTTTTTCCTTATTTTCTCTACATCCACACCAGCCTTTCTATCAAAGAAAAAATTTGTACCACTTCCATTAGTAGTTTTCAAAACGCATTTATCTGGCAGTTTATCAAAGTCAATTTCTCTGGCACTATTCCAATGTCCTATCGTTGGAATTATATATTTGTCAGTCTTTAATTTTTTTATTATATATTTTTTTACAGCAAACTTATCTACACAGTCTGTCATAATATCTTTTCGATAATACAATTTATACCACTGAATTTTTTCTGTATATGTTTTAGGATTATTAAGATTAAGAATTATTCCTGTGTGTAAAAAATATTGCAATTTTACCATGATACTATCAGGTATCCATTCCAAATAATGAAGAATTTTCATTCTCGTATTTTTACTTTTAATTATATTTTTATAATTCATCTTAGTATTCAGCCAACCTATTAATTTCTTTCATATAAGCATCAACTACTATGCTTCGATCAAATTGACTTTCCATTTTCTTCCGCCCGTTTAATCCCATCGTTACTTTGTCCGAATATGGTAATTCGATAAATTTCTTTATTACTTTAACCAGCGCAGTAACATTGCGAGGCTCGAAGATATAGCCGGTTTTGCCATCGTCTACAGTTTCCTTACATCCTAACCAGTTGGTAGTCAGCACCGGTCTACCCGTGGCTGCTGCTTCCAGGCAGACATTTGACATTCCCTCCATGTAAAAGGACGGATGAATAAGCGCATGCGATTCTTTCATAAAGCTATGTACATCCGGCTGCGCACCGTGGTAAATGATATCGCCCTGCTCGGCCCATTTCGCTACCTTTTCTTCATAACCAAATTCACAATTGCCAATCACATGAAACTCCGCCTGCGGATATTGTTTGCGAATAATCCGAGCCGCATCTACATATTCATGGATGCCTTTATCCTTCATGATTCGGGCTACAAAGAGGAATTTAGGAGGCTCATTCTCTGCCGGATATGGTTCCAATGTATTAGCTGCAAGATTCACCCCCGAGCCTGGAATTATCTCCGAACAAGGGAAGCCAATTCCTAAACGAATAAAGGTACTTCGATTCGTTTTGTTTTGAAAGAACACACAAGTAGCATGCTTCATTACTCGGCGATACAGAACTACTATAGTTTTCTGCAACATATTTTTATTATCAAAAACCACACCCAAGCCTGTGATATTAACCAAATATGGTATACGCAATAATCTTGCCGCCATCCCACCATAAATATTGGGCTTAATGGTATAGGTAAGCACACAGATAGGACGTTTTGCCTTCATCACACGAAAATATTTCATAAAAAGCGCCATTTCCTGAAAAGGATTCTTGCCATGGCGATTAACCGGGATTTCGATAACTTGACAACCAGCTTTTTGCTTATAGGGTAGCAATCTTTTCCCTGCGGGTGATACGATGATGACTTCATAATTCTCTGCCAGCAAGCCTTCAATAATCTCATTACGAAAATTTGCCAAATTCGTGGCAGCATTAACGATAATCATAACTTTACGATTGTGGCGTCGTCTCAATTTGTCATCCCCCGTCACACAGTTTCTTCTTTTTTATAGCAGATGAGTCCATAACCAAAGCTAATCAGGCAGCCAATGACAAAGCCAATCGCTGTGATTAGTTTCTTTCTAGGTGCCGCCGGCTTATCTTCATCGGGGAGATTTGCCGCATCGATGATTTGGATGTCCATGCTTTCCATGGCTTCCTGGATTTTGTCCTGTTCGCACTGCTGGACGAGACTGGTGTAGATTTGCTGTTTGATTTTCGCGTCGCTTTCGAGTTTGATGTAGTCCATGACGGCTTCTGGCAGCTGCGAGATTTCTGTTTCTTTCTCGGCTTTTTTCGCCTTAATGGCCGCTTCGCTGGCGCTGGCAGCACTAGCCTGTGCCTGAGCTACCGCCTGGTTCTTTAACAGTTCCATCTGAGCGCTGTTGAGGCTGGCGGCGTTGGAGTTCACGACGGCACCGACTTCATCGGATAACGACTGACTCAGCTGAGTCAGCTGACGCTGCGCTGCGATAACGGACGGATGATTGTCGGTATATTTCTGCCGCAGACCGACGAGTTCGACTTCCTTCGCGACAATCTGCGCACGGATGCTCTGGACGGTGCTGTTATCGTTGATGTTGTAGCTGGCAGCTCCGGCTTTCTGCTCCCCGAGTTTCTGGGTAGCGAC